>JARKPR010000075.1 GCA_029975165.1 Selenomonadales bacterium | reverse complement strand
CTTGGCGCAGGAAGGGCAAGCCTGTTCGACGGCTTCTTGGCTCTCGGTGCCGGGGACGATGCCCAGCACCGCCGGGCGGATGGCCTTGGTCGGACACTTGGCCAGGCACTTGGCGTCGGTGCAGTTGTTGGCCACGCACACCGCCGGGTCGACCACGGCGACGTTGTTTTCTATCTTCACCGCCTGATAAGGGCACTCGCGCACGCACAGCGTGCAGGCGATACAGGCCGCGCTGCAGGCCTTGCGGGCCACGGGGCCTTTGTCGCGCGAGCTGCAGTTGACGCGCACATGAGCGTTCAGCGGCATCATGGCGATGACTTTCTTGGGACAGACTGTCTCGCATTTGCCGCAGCCGGTGCACTTGTCCGGGTCGACGACCGGCAGGCCGGCGCCGCTCATCGCCAGGGCGCCGAAGGGGCAGCTTTTCACGCAGGTGCCCAGGCCCAGGCAGCCGTATTTGCAGGCCTTGGCGCCGCCGAACAGCAGGTTGGCGGCCACGCAGTCCTCCACCCCTTTGTACTCGAAGCTCCGCGCCGCTTTCACGTCCGTGCCGGCGCATTTTAGCTGGGCGATGCGCGGTTCGACTTCGGCGGCTTTTTTGCCGGTCAGTTCGGCGACCATTTTGGCGACCGCTTCTTTGCCGGGGATGCAGAGGTTGGGCGGCACGTCGGGGTTTAAGACGACGGCTTCGGCGTAGGCCTGGCAGCCGGCGTAGCCGCAGGCGCCGCACTGGCCTTTGGGCAGGACGTCTTCGACGATGTGGATGAGGGGGTTGACTTCGATGGCGAATTTTTTGTTGGCGAAGGCGAGGATGAAGCCGAAGATCAGGCCGACTCCCGCCAGGACGATAAGGATCATTATCGATGTGCTCATTTGCGCGCCTCCTTATAGGGGGATCATGCCGGAGAAGCCCATGAAGGACAGCGCCAGCATCCCGGCCAGGACGAAGGCGATTCCCAGGCCCTCCAGCGATTTCGGCACGTCGGCGTATTGCAGTTTTTCGCGCAGGCTGGCCATTAAGATGATGGCCAGGGCGAAGCCGGCGCCCGAGCCGATGGCGAAGACGATGCTTTTGACGAAGCCGAAGTTGCTTTCGGCGTTTAGGAGCGGCACGCCGAGGACGATGCAGTTGGTGGCGATGAGGACGAGGTAGATGCCCCACATGCCGTAGAGGGCCGGGGCGTGTTTTTTGATGATCATTTCGAGGAGTTGCACGAAGCTGGCGACGAGGACGACGAAGACCGCGGTGGTGAGGAAGGTCAGGCCGTAGGGGTGGAGTACGTAGTTGTATACTATCCAGGCCAAGATGGAGCTTAGCGTCATGACCGAGGTGACGGCCATGCCCATGCCGATGGAGGCGTTGAGGTTTTTGGAGACGCCGAAGAAGATGCACAGGCCGAGGAAGCGGGTCAGTACGAAGTTGTTGACGATGACCGCGCCCATGAACAGGGTAAAGTATTCTCCCATTACGCTTCACTCCCTTGCGCGCAGGCGGTGCAGGCTTTGGCCCTGGCCGCGCCGATTTTGGCCTGGCGGGCGCTGTAGATGTTGAAGGCGCCGATCATCAGGCCGATGAGGATGAAGCCGCCCGGCGGCAGGATCATGATGAGGATGGGGTCGTAGCCGGCGCCGAATACTTCCAGGCCGAAGATTGTGCCGGCGCCGAAGAGTTCGCGGATGACGCCGATCAGGACCATGGCGCCTGCGAAGCCGGTGCCCATGCCGAGGCCGTCGAAGAAGGAGGGGACGACGGTGTTTTTGGCGGCGAAGACTTCGGCCCGCGCTAGGATGATGGCGAAGACGACGATGAGGGCCAGGTAGATGCTCAGGGCTCGGAACAGTTCGGGGAAGTAGGCTTCGAGGACGAGCTGGACGACGGTGACGATGGTGGCGATGGAGGTGATGTATACGGGTACGCGCACTTTGGGGTTGACCCAGCGGCGGAAGAGGGAGATGACGGTGTTGTTGGCGGTGATGACGAACATTACCGACAGGCCCATCGCCAGGGCGTTGATGGCGGTGGAGGTTACGGCCAGGGCCGGGCACAGGCTGAGGGCCAGGCGGAAGATCGGGTTCTGGTCGAACAGGCCTTTATAGAAGATGTCCCACAGGCTGTCATTGTTGTTCACTGCGCCCACCTCACTTTTTCTGGCCGGCGGTGTATCGGGCGACTTCTTCGGCCGCTTCCCTGATGCCTTTGGTTACGGCCCGGGAAGTGATGGTCGCCCCCGTCAGCGCTTGGATGTTTTTGTCTGTGGGTGTTTTTACGACTTCCAGGTCGGCGGGGCCTTTGCCGGCGAATTGGTTGGCGAATTTGGGCTGGGCTGCTTTGTCGCCGAGGCCGGGGGTTTCGTTGTGGATGAGGATTTTGTAGTTTAATATTTTGCCGTCCGGGCCGATGGCGGTGACCATTTTGATTGCTCCGCCGTAGCCTTTGCTTTCGGCCGGCACTACGTAGGCGAGGGTTTGGCCGTCTTTGACGGCGGCGTACCATTCTGTTTTGCCTTCGATGGGTTTGAAGGTTTGGGCGTCGGCCACCAGTTCTTGCATGGCCCGCGTTTTGAGGTTTTCCCGTTCTCTGGCGGCCACCGGCGCGGTTACGGAGTAGACGCCGGCGATGATTGTCCCTGATAGGAGACAGGCGATGGTCAGGTTGATGCCGATCGCGAAGATGTTGTCGTTTTTGTCGTGCGCCATGCTTCTACCTCCCTGCCCCGTATTTTTCCGGTTTGATGTACCGGTCGATGAGGGGTGTGACTGAGTTCATGAGCAGTATGGCGAAGCAGACGCCTTCCGGGTAGCCGCCCAGCAGGCGGATGAGGACGGTGAGGGCGCCGGCGCCGATGGCGAAGATGATTTGGCCTTTGACGGTTATGGGGGCGGTTACCATGTCGGTGGCCATGAAGAAGGCGCCGAGGATGAGGCCGCCGCTTATCATGCTGAGGATGGGGTCGCCGCTGAAGAGGCCGGCGGGGCCGCCGAAGGCCCAGGTGAGGGCGCCGACGGTGCCGATCATGAATACGGGCACCCGCCAGTTGATGTAGCCGCGGTAGATGAGGTAGCAGCCGCCGAGGAGGAGGAGGAGGGCCGAGGTTTCGCCCATGCTGCCGCTGCGGGTGCCGAGGAAGAGGGATTTGTACATCTCTAGCTTGTCGCCGAACACCGCCACCAGCTTCTCGTAGCCCTGGAGTTTGAGGATGCCGAGCGGCGTGGCGGTGGTGACGCCGTCGATTTTGCTGGCCATTTCCGGCCAGGTGGTCATGGCGATCGGCCAGGAGGCGACGAGGAAGGCGCGGCCGACGAGGGCCGGGTTGAAGATGTTGTAGCCGAGGCCGCCCATGGTGTGTTTGGCGATGGCGATGGCGACGATGGCGCCGCTTAGGGGCAGGTACCACGGGACGGTGGCCGGGATGTTCATGCCGAGCAGCAGGCCGGTTAGGAAGGCGCTGCCATCGTTTATGGTGACGGGTTTGCCTTGCCATTTCTGGACGAGGTATTCGGTGGCTACGGCGGCGGCGATGCAGATGAGGGTGGTGATAAGGGCCGGGGCGCCGAATTGGTATACGGAGAAGAGGGCGGCCGGCGCCAGGCAGGCGTTTACTGTCCACATTATTTTGCTGATCGATTCGTCGCAGCGGATGTGCGGCGATGTGGATACGGTCAGCTGGCCGAGTTCGATTTTAGCTTCCGCGCTCATACCGCACTCCTCCTATTTCTTGGCGGCGGCCGCGGCCGCCGCGTTTTGGGCTTTGAGGTATTTGATGTAGTGGACGATGTTGCGTTTGGCCGGGCAGACGTATACGCATGAGCCGCATTCGACGCAGTCTAAAAGGTCGTATTCTTCTTTGGCCGCCTGGTAGAGGCCGCGCTGGCCGAGGATGCTGAGCATGCTGGGCACGAGGCCCATGGGACAGGCTTCGACGCACCGCCCGCAGCGGATGCAGGGTTTTTCTTCGCCGGGGTTTATTTCGGCGGCGGATAGGGCCAGGATGCCGGAGGTGCCTTTTATGATCGGTACGTCGAGGCGGCACTGGGCCAGTCCCATCATCGGGCCGCCGGAGATGAGTTTGGCGGGCGCCGCGGCGAAGCCGCCGCATTGTTCGATGGCTTGGGCGTAGGTGGTGCCGATGCGCAGGAGGAGGTTTTTGGGTTCGGCGATGGCGCCGCCGGTGACGGTGGTGACCCGCGAGATGAGGGGCTGGCCGGTGACGACGGCGTCGTATACGGCGGCCATGGTGCCGACGTTTTGGACGACGGCGCCTACGTCCATGGGCAGGCAGCCGGAGGGTACTTCGCGGTCTAGGATGACTTTGATGAGGGTTTTTTCCGCGCCTTGGGGGTATTTGGTTTTGAGGGGTACGACGGTTATGCCGCTGTTTTTGGTGGCGGCGGTCATGACGGCGATGGCGTCGGGTTTGTTTTCTTCGATGCCGATGTAGCCTTTTGTTACGCCGAGCAGTTTCATGACGATGCGCATGCCGGTGATTACGCGTTCAGGGGTTTCGAGCATGACGCGGTGGTCGGCGGTGAGGTAGGGTTCGCATTCGGCGCCGTTGAGGATGAAGGCGTCGATGGTTTTTTCCGGCGGCGGGGCGAGTTTGACGTGGGTGGGGAAGGTGGCTCCGCCCATGCCAACGATGCCGGCTTGGCGGATGATGTCTTTTAGGGCGCCGGTATCGAGGGTTTCCCAGTCGCGATTTAGCGGCAGCCCTGCGAGCCATTCGTCTTGGCCGTCGCTTTCGATGACGATGGCTTGGCAGGAGCCGAACAGGGGGTGCGGATAATCGGCTATCTCCACCACCTTGCCGGATATGGAGGCATGGATCGGGCTGGAGACGAAGGCTTGCGCTTCGGCGATGATTTGGCCTTTTTTGACCAGGTCGCCTGTTTTGACTACCGGCGCGCACGGGGCGCCGATGTGCTGCCTGGTCGGGATCGCCACTTTGTCCGGCAATGGCGCCACCTCTATGGCTTTGCCCGCCGTGTACCGTTTCCGGTCGTCGGGGTGTACTCCCCCCCGAAAGCTTTTT
>JARKPR010000068.1 GCA_029975165.1 Selenomonadales bacterium | reverse complement strand
GCTGCTTCATCAACTACAACGCCCCCCAGGTCGGCCTCGACCTCATCGCCGTCCTCCAGGCCAACCGCTACCAGGTCGTCGTCCCGCCCGGCCTCGCCTGCTGCGGCCTGCCGCTCGTCACCGGCGGCTACCTCGACGAAGCCGAACAGGCCGCGCAACGCAACACCGCCGTCCTCGCCGCCTGCGCCGCCGAAGGGCTGCCCATCCTCACCTGCTGCCCGAGCTGCGGCCTGATGCTCAAGCAGGACTACCGCGAACTGTTCGCCGTCGAGGGCGCCGCCGCCGTCGCGGCCCACAGCTACGACGCCATGGAATTCCTCGCCGGGCTCCTTGACGCGGGGCGGCTCAACACCGCCTTCAAGCCCGTAAACGGGCATTACCTCTACCACGCCCCCTGCCACCTCCGCGCCCATGGCATCGGCCGGCCGGCCCTCGAACTCCTGGCCGCCCTGCCGGGAGTGACCGTCGCCGACCTCGACGCCGGCTGCTGCGGCCTGGCCGGCAGCTACGGCTTCAAAGCCGACCGCTACGAAACCTCCCTCGCCATTGGCCGCGAACTGTTCGGGCGCATCAAAGCCGCCCCGGCCGACGCCGTCCTCAGCGAATGCGGCACCTGCCGGCTGCAGATAGCCCACGCCGCCGGCGCCGCCACCCTCCACCCGCTCACCGTCCTGCGCCGCGCCTACGACCAGGAATAAAATCCTCGTACCCGGCGGCAGGGAAGGGGAGGAGGGCGGCGAAATTATTCACCACGGGGTGATTGCATGACGCCGACCAACTTCGCCGACGCCGTCCTGCCGGCCTGGCAGGATTTCACCGGCGGCAAAAAACACCATCTTCCCGCCGCCAGGCTCGAAATCGTAGCCTCCTGGAACCGCTGCCTCAAGGCCGGGGTCAACCCCTACGACGACTCGCCCCACAACCGGCTGGACGCCGCGGCCATGGCGGCCCTCCTCGCGGAAAAACAGGAACTCATCAACATCGCCAAGCCCTTCATGGCCAACCTCTACAAATTCGTCGCCGGCTCGGGCTTCGTCGTCGTCCTCGCCGACGAGCGCGGCTACATCATGGAAGTCTTCGCCGACGCCGACAACCTCCTCAGCCCCATGACCGGCAACTTCACCCCTGGCGCCAGCTGGCGGGAAGACGAGGTCGGCACCAACGCCATCGGCACCGCCCTCGTCCGCAAAGAGCCCCTCCAGGTATCCGGCGCCGAGCACTACAGCCAGAAGCACCACTGCCTCACCTGCTCCTCGGCGCCCATCTTCGACGCCGACGGCAAGCTGGCCGGCGTCCTCGACATGTCCGGCGCCTCCTACGCCTCCCACCTCCACACCCTCGGCATGGTCGTCGCCGCCGCCGAAGCCATCAACGCCCAGCTCGCCATCCGCCGCAAGAACCGCGAACTGGCCCTCACCAACAACCGCCTCACCAACATCTTCAACACCATGTCCGACGGCGTGCTCATGATCGACGGGCGCGGCATCGTCAGCCAGGTCAACCCGGCCGCTCAAAAGATCCTCGAACGCAGCGAGCGCGAACTTACCGGCATCGCCATCGACCGCGTCTTCGGCGGCAGCGCCGGCCCGACGCGGCGGCTGCTCGCCACCCGCGAGCCGTACGAAGACGCCGAGCTCATCATCGACACCAAAAAAGGCCTGTGCCACTGTTTTGCCTCCGGCGAGGCCGTCACCGACGAACAGGGCAACGTCATCGGCGGCGTCATCATTCTGCGGCCGATAAAGCAGATCCAGAACCTCGTCAACCGCTTCGGCGGCTACCACGCCACCCTCCAGTTCAACGACATCGTCGGCGAAAGCGTCGAAATCCTCGAAGCCGTCCGCATGGCCAAGCTGGCCGCCGCCACCGCCGCCAACATCCTCCTCCAGGGCGAAAGCGGCACAGGCAAGGAAATCTTCGCCCAGGCCATTCACAACCGCAGCGAACAGCGCAACGGCCCCTTCGTCGCCCTCAACTGCGGCGTCATCCCCCGCGAACTCATCGGCAGCGAGCTGTTCGGCTACGTCGAAGGCGCGTTCACCGGCGCCAAGCGCGGCGGCAAATCGGGCAAATTCGAGCTCGCCTCCGGCGGCACCCTCTTCCTCGACGAAATCGGCGACATGCCGCTCGAGCAGCAGATCGCCCTCCTGCGCGTCCTGCAGGAGAAAAAAGTCACCCGCATCGGCGGCGACAAAGTCATCCCCGTCAACGTGCGCATCATCTGCGCCACCAACCAGAACCTGCTGCAGGAGGTCGAAAAAGGCGCCTTCCGCCAGGACCTCTACTACCGCCTCAACGTCATCTCCATCACCATCCCGCCGCTCAGGAACCGCATCGACGACATCCCGCCGCTCTTCCGCCACTTCCTCGACCTCATCGGCCGCGACCGCGGCGGCAAATTCCGTGTCGAGCCGGCGGTCATCGAATACCTGCGGCGCTATGCCTGGCCGGGGAACGTGCGCGAACTCCAGAACGTCGTCGAGCGGGCCGTCAGCCTCTCCGAAGCGGGCCTCATAACCCTCGCCGAACTGCCGGCCGAAATCCTCGCCGGCCCGCCCGTGCCCGCCGGGCCGCCGCTCTACCCCCTGGCATACCGGGCCGGGCTCGGCCGCGAGCAGCGCCGCCAGCTCGCCGGCGAAGCCGAGCGCCAGCGCATCCTCCTCCTCCTGTCGAACAGCGGCGGCAACGTCAGCCTGGCGGCCAGGGAAATGGGCGTCTCCCGCAACACCCTCTACCGCAAAATGCGCCTCTATGCGATCGAAAACTGATACAAAACCGTCATAAATATGTACCACATACATGACGGTTTTGTTACAAAATATGACACAAGCGTTTCCTCCCCGTCCCGGCCCTCACAGCCGCGGCGGGCTTTTTATTATTGGACCGGCAGGCAACAAAGTGCCGCCGGCCGGGTTGGCATGCCTCTTGCACCTGGTAACAGGCAGTGCGCCGTCGCGGCGCGCCACCACCAGGCAAACAACCAAGAGGAGGAGATCGAATGTTTTACCGCGTCAACATGGCCACCCTTGCGGTCAGCAAAGACGACGGCCCCCAGTACCAGGGACTGGGCGGACGCGCCCTCAGCTCCCGCATCGTCAGCGCCGAAGTCGACCCGGCGGCCCATCCGCTGGGCGCCGCCAACAAGCTCGTCTTCGTCACCGGCCTGCTGTCCGGCACCGGCGCCCCCAACGGCGGCCGCATGTCGCTCGGCGCCAAAAGCCCGCTCACCGGCACCATCAAAGAAAGCAACGTCGGCGGCCCCATGAGCACCAAGCTCGGCCGCCTGGGCATCCGCGGCATCATCGTCGAAGGCCTGCCGAACAAGGACGTCCCCTACGTCCTCAAAGTCACGGCCGCCGGCATCGCCATCGAAGAAGCCCCCGGACTCAAAGGCCTCGACATCTACGACACCGCCGCCGCCCTCCAGAAGCAATACGGCGCCAAAGCCGCCGTCGGCTGCATCGGCACCGCCGGCGAAAACAAAATGGCCCAGGCCTGCGTGGGCTTTACCGACATGGAAGGCGCCCCCACCCGCCAGGCCGGCCGCGGCGGCCTCGGCGCCGTCATGGGCAGCAAAGGTCTCAAAGCCATCGTCGTCGACGACGCCCGCGGCCGGCCGGTCTCCTTCGCCGACGAAGCCGCCTTCCGGGCCGGGGCCAAAAAACTGTCGGGCGCCCTCCTGGCCCATCCCGTCACCAGCCAGGGCCTGCCCACCTACGGCACCGACGTCCTCGCCAACATCCTCAGCGAAGCCGGCGGCCTACCGACCCGCAACTTCAGCAGCGGCCGCTTCGAAGGCGCCAACAACATCGGCGGCGAAACGCTGCACGCCACCGCCATGGAGCGCGGCGGCAAGACCGGCCACGGCTGCTCGCCCGGCTGCATCATCCGCTGCTCCAACATCTACAAAGACAAAAAAGGCGACGTGCTCACCGGCGGCTTCGAATACGAAAGCTGCTGGTCGCTCGGCGCCGACCTCGGCATCGACAACCTCGACGACATCGCCCTCATGAACAGGCTGTGCGACGACTACGGCGTCGACACCATCGAAACCGGCGTCGCCCTCGGCGTGGCCATGGAAGCCGGCGTCGCCAAATTCGGCGACAGCAAGGCGGCCATCGAACTCATCAAGGAAATCGGCAAAGCCACCCCGCTCGGCCGCATCCTCGGCAGCGGCGCCGAAGTTACCGGCAAAGCCTTCGGCATCACCCGCGTGCCCACCGTCAAGGGCCAGGCCATCCCGGCCTACGACCCGCGCGCCGTCAAAGGCGTCGGCGTCACCTACGCCACCACCCCCATGGGCGCCGACCACACCGCCGGCTACTCCGTCACCGCCAACATCCTCAGCGTCGGCGGCAAAGTCGACCCGCTCAAACCCGAAGGCCAGGTCGACCTGTCCCGCAACCTCCAGATCGCCACCGCCTTCCTCGACAGCACCGGCCTCTGCCTGTTCGTGGCCTTCGCCGTCCTCGACATCCCCGAAGCCCTCGAAGGCATCATCGAAATGTGCAACGCCCGCTTCGGCTGGCAGAAAACGGCCGACGACTACCTCGAAATGGGCAAACAGGTGCTGCGCGACGAGCGGGCCTTCAACGCCGGCGCCGGCATCGGCCAAGGCGACGACGACCTGCCGGAGTTCTTCCGCAAGGAACAACTCCCGCCCCACAACGTCGTCTTCGACATCCCGAAAAGCGAACTCGACAAAGTGTTCAACTTCTGATCCTGAGCCCAAAAGAATAAAACTGGCCTGGCCGGCTTCATCGCCGGCCAGGTGCGTTTTGGGAAAAGGTATGGTAAGATAATCTCGGGGTGAACAAGCCGTGGAATTCTTTCAATACCTGCCGCTCAGCGAAGCGCGCGCCCGCGTCGCCGCCAGCCTCGCCGGCATCATCATCGGCCGGGAGGCGGTCGACCTGCCCGGCGCCCTCGGCAGGGTCGCCGCCGCCGACATCGTCGCCGGCGAAGACCTGCCTCCCTTCAGCCGTTCCAGCGTCGACGGCTTCGCCGTACGCAGCGCCGACACGTTCGGCGCCGGCGAATCCGTCCCCGCCCTGCTCGCCATCGCCGGCGAAGTCGCCATGGGCGGCGAAGCGCCCGGCGCCCTCCGTCCCGGCCAGGCGGTCGCCATCCCCACCGGCGGCATGCTGCCGGCCGGCGCCGACGCCGTCGTCATGCTCGAACACACCGACCGGCCGGACGACGCCACCTTACTCGTGCTCAAAGTCGCCGCCCCCGGCGAAAACGTCGTCGCCAAAGGCGAAGACATCGCCGCCGGCGCCGTCATCGTCGGCCGCGGCACCCTCCTCGGCCCCCAGCACCTCGGCATCCTCGCCGCCTGCGGCCACTGCCGCGTCCCGGTCCGCGAGAAACCGGCCGTAGCTGTCATCTCCAGCGGCGACGAACTCGTCGACCTCGGCCTGGCCCCTGCCGGCGGCCAGATCCGCGACATAAACTCCCACTCCCTCGGCGCCATGCTCGCGGCTGCCGGCTGCGCCGTCACCCGCCTCGGCATCGTCAGGGACAACTACCACGACTTCCTCGCCATCCTCGCCAAAGCCGTCGCCGCCAGCCGCCTCGTCGTCATCTCCGGCGGCAGCTCGGTCGGCGCCCGCGACTACACTGTCAAGGCCATCGGCGCTTTAGGCGCCCCCGGCGTCCTCATCCACGGCATCGCCGTCAAGCCCGGACGGCCTACCGTCTTCGGCATGGTCGGCGCCGTCCCCGTCTTCGGCCTGCCCGGGCACCCGGTCGCCGCCATGACCGTCTGCGGGCAGCTCGTCCGGCCGGCCATCCGCTCCCTCCTCGGCGAAACCGCCGTCGAGCCCTGGAGCGTCCCGGCCGTCATCAGCCGCAGCGTCGCCTCGGCCCCCGGCCGCGACGACTTCATCAACGTCCGCCTCGCCAGGAGCGGCGGCCGCTACACCGCCGACCCCATCCTCGGCAAATCGGGGCTGATAAGCACCATCGCCCAAGCCGACGGCGTCGTCCACATCCCCGCCGACAAAAGCGGCCTCTACAGCGGCGAAACCGTCGAAGTGCTGCTCATCAAGTTCGCACAGTGAGCGGAGGGAAATAATGCCCAGGAACAAAGCCTACCTCAACTGCCTGTCGCGCAAACAGGCGCAGGACCTCTGGCGGCAAAGCCTCGCCGCCGCCGGCTACTTCGCCGCCCCGCCGGCCGAAGTCCTCCCCGTCGACGCCGCCCTCGGCCGCGTCACCGCGTCCTCCGTCTACGCCGAAAACTCCGTGCCCCACTACAACGGCGCCGCCATGGACGGCATCGCCGTCTGGGCCCCCGACACCTACGGCGCCCAGGAAACCGCCCCCCGCCGCCTTGCGCTGCTCTCGGCGGCCAAACCCTTCGCCCCCGGCTGCTGCTACATGATCGACACCGGCGACGCCATGCCGGCCGGCACCAACGCCGTCATCATGATCGAAGACATCCACCTCGACGGCGCCGCCGCCGAAATAACGGCCGCCGCCACCCCCTGGCAGCACGTCCGCATCATCGGCGAAGACATCGTCGCCCGCGAGATGGTCGTCCCCGAACACCGCGTCGTCACCCCGGTCGACATCGCCGCCCTGCTCGCCGCCGGGCTGGAGACGGTCGCCGTCGTCAAAAAACCCCGCGTGGCCGTCATCCCCACCGGCGACGAACTCGTCGCCGCCAGCCGCGAGCTCAGGCCCGGCGCCATCCTCGACGTCAACTCCCACATGCTCGCCGCCGCCGTCGCCACCTGGGGCGGCGACCCTGTACGCCTGCCCATCGTCCGTGACAACAGCCAGGCCATCAAAGCGGCCGTCTTCGCCGCCCTCCGGACCAGCGACATGGTCGTCATCAACGCCGGCACCTCCGCCGGCCGCGAAGACTACACCGCCGACATCCTCGCCGACCTCGGCGAAGTGCTGGCCCACGGCGTGGCCATAAAACCCGGCAAACCGGTCGTCCTCGCCGTCTGCCAGGGCAAACCCGTCATCGGCCTGCCCGGCTACCCCGTGGCCGCCATGCTCACCGCCGAGCTCTTCGTCCGCGACATCCTCCTCGCCCGGCAAAAGCTGCCCATCCCCGCCCCCGCCCCCGTGGACGCCGCCCTCGTCAAACAGGTCGCCTCCACCATCGGCGTCGAAGAATACATCCGCGTATCGCTCGGCACCATCCGCGGCAAAACCGTCGCCGCCCCCCAGGGGCGCGGCGCCGGCCTCATCTCCTCCCTCACCAAGGCCCAGGGCATCATCGCCGTCGACGAAGCCTCCACCGGCCTCGCCGCCGGGGCCGTCGTCCCGGTCGCCGTATTCGGCCAGGCCAGCCCGGCCGACACCATCCTCGCCGTCGGCAGCCACGACATGGCCCTCGACCTCCTCGGCGTCCACCTGCGGCGGCGGTCCGGCCGCCTCTCCCTCGCCTGCGCCAACGTCGGCAGCATGGGCGGCATCATGGCCATCCGCAACAACGAAGCCCACCTCGCCGGCGTCCACCTCCTCGACCCCGCCACCGGCCGCTACAACGTCGCCCAGGTCGAGAAATGCCTGCCCGGCTCCTGGCTGCTCGTCCACATGGCCATGCGCCAGCAGGGCCTCATGGTCCGGCCCGGCAACCCCCAGGGACTGACCGGCCTCGCCGACCTCGCCCGGCCCGGCGTCGCCTTCGTCAACCGCCAGCGCGGCTCCGGCACGCGCATGCTCCTCGACTACCGCCTCGGCCAGGCCGGCCTCGACCCGGCCGCCATCGACGGCTACGAAAAAGAAGTCGGCACCCACATGGCCGTAGCCGCCAGCGTCGCCGCCGGCGCGGCCGACGCTGGCCTCGGCGTCCAGGCCGCGGCCCTCGCCCTCGGGCTCGACTTCATCCCCGTGGCCGCCGAACAATACGACCTCATCCTCAACTTCGCCGCCGACGACGAACGCGGCCGATACATAATCGACATCCTCCAGACGGACGAATTCCGCCGCGAGGCCGAAGCCATGGGCGGCTACGACCTCGCGGACGCCGGGAAGATAATCGCCGCCGGCCGGCCGGCGGGCCAATAACGACCACGGAGGTAACGCAATGGAAGGCGCGATCGAACTCAGGGCCTTCATGGGCCTTGCCGACACGTTCCGCGAGCGCGGCTGGAGCAACCCCCGCGAGCTCGTCCTCCCCGGCCCCGTCAAAGGCTATGACCTGCTCGCCCTGCTCGACATCCCCGCCGAGCGGGTCGAAGGCATTTTCATCAACGGCAAAGTATCCCTACCCCCCGTGGCCGTGATAAACCCCGGCGACCGCGTCGCCCTCGCCCCGCCCGGCATCCCCGGGCCCTACCGCGTCCTCCTCGGCTTCAAACGCAACCTCCCCGCCGAAGGAGGTACCTGATATGCAGATCGAAGTCCGCCTCTACGCCACCCTCAGGCAAGCCGCCCCCGACGCCCCGGCCGGCGTCCTCACCGTCGCCGCGTCCGCCGGCGCCACCGTCGCCGACCTCCTCGCCCTCGTCAACGTCGACCCCGCCGCAGTGCGGCTGCTCATGGTCAACGGCATCGCCGCCGATCTCGGCCGCGTCCTGCGGGACGGCGACCGGCTCGGCGTCTTCCCGCCGCTCGGAGGCGGCTGACATGGGCCGCGAAGAAACGCTGGCCCTGCTCGAAGCCGGCCAGGTGCCGGAACGGTACCTGCGCAACGCCGGCACCATCGGCGCCGCCGGCCAGGCGCGCCTCCTCGCCGCCAGAGTCGCCGTCGTCGGCGCCGGCGGCCTCGGCGGCACCGTCATCGAACTGCTCGCCAGAATGGGCGTAGGCTACCTCCGGATCATCGACGGCGACGCCTTCGCCGCCCACAACCTCAACAGGCAGCTCCTGGCCACCGAAACCAACCTCGGCGCCGGCAAAGCCGCCGCCGCCGCCGCCCGCGTCGCCTGCATCAACACCGACGTCGCCGTCGACGCCGTGCCGTGCATGCTTGACGCCGGCAACGCCGTCGCCCTCCTCACCGGCATGGACGTCATCGTCGACGCCCTCGACACCATCGGCGACCGCCAACTGCTCGCCCGCGCCGCCCGCCAGCTCGCCATCCCCCTCGTCCACGGCGCCATCGCCGGCTTCACCGGCCAGGTCGCCACCCTGCTCCCCGGCGACCCCGGCCTCGAACGGATCTACCACCCGGCCGCCGGCCCGGCGCGCGGCATCGAAACCGTACTCGGCAACCCGGCCGCCACCCCGGCCATCGCCGCCGCCCTCCAGGCGCAGGAAGTCATGAAACTCCTCACCGGCGTCGGCGAGCCTCTAAGCCGAAAACTGCTCTACTTCGACACCGAATACAATATCTTCGAAACCCTCACCCTCTAACCGCCGGCCCAGGCTGGCTAGAAAGGCCCATCTGCGGCGTTGCTCCTCAGAGCGCTTGCTTGCGTACGTTCCGATGTACGCGGCGCGGCGCGCTCTTCCGGTGCGCCTTGCATCTGGACCTTTCTAGCCAGCCTGGGGCTTGTCTATAAGCGAGCTGCTGATAAAATTACCCCCTGCGAGAAACCTCCATGCACGACATCGTCCAAGGCCTCGTCCAGGCCTTCGCCCTGCTCGCCGGCGGCGACCCCGAGCTTTACGGCGTCATCCTCCTCACCCTCAAGGTGTCCGGCCTGGCCACCGTCATCAGCGTCCTGCTCGGCCTGCCGGTCGGCCTGTGGCTCGCCCTGCGCGAATTTCCCGGCAAGCGCCTCCTCATCAGCCTCGTAAATTTCTCCATGGGCCTGCCGCCCGTCGTCGTCGGCCTGTTCGTCAGCCTGCTCCTGTGGCGCTACGGGCCGCTCGGCATGCTGGGCCTCATGTACACCCCCTGGGCCATCGTCATCGCCTAGGCCGTCATCGCCAGCCCCATCATCGCCGGCTTCGGCGGCGTCGTCTCCTAAGTCGGCGCCTCAATGATGGTCGGCGGCAACATCAAAGGCGAAACAAGAGTGCTCACCACCGCCACCGTCATGGAAGTCGGCAAAGGCAACTACGACATCGCCATGGCCATCGCCTTCGTCCTCCTCCTCGTCGCCTACGGCGTCGTCGCCCTCCTCACAATGCTCCAGCAGAGCGGAAGGGGGGGAAGGCCGATGAGCGAACCGCTGCTCACCCTGCGCGACGTCACCTTCGACCGCGGCCCCCGCCGCTGGGTGCTCGACATCCCCGCCCTCACCGTCCGCCGCGGCGAACTCGTCGCCCTCGTCGGGCCCAACGGCGCCGGCAAAAGCACCCTCCTCCAGGTCATAAATCTCCTCCATCCTCACCGCGGCGCGATAACCCTCTTCGCCGCGCCGCCGCCGCCGCCGACAACACCGGCCTGCGACGCCGCTGCGCCATGGTCTTCCAGGAAGCCCTCCTCCTCGACGGCAGCGTCTTCGCCAACGTCGCCAAGCCGCTCAAATTCCGCGGCCTCGCCGCCGCCGACATCGCCGGGCGCGTCCGCCGCGCCCTCGCCGACTTCCGCTGCGACCGCCTCATGGAGCGGCGGGCCCGCGCGCTCTCCGGCGGCGAATCCCAGCGCGTCGCCATCGCCCGCGTCCTGGCCGTCGACCCCGAACTCCTCCTCCTCGACGAACCCTTCGCCGCCCTCGACCCCGCCACGCGGGGCGAAATGATCGGCGAACTGCGCCAGCTCGCCGAAAACCGCGGCAGACCGTCATCCTCGTCACCCACAGCTTCGCCGACGTCCTCGCCTTCGCCGAGCGGGCCGTCGTCATGGCCGCCGGCCGCATCGTCCAGGACGACAGGCCGGAAACCGTCCTGCGCCGCCCCGCCGACGAACAGATCGCCCGCCTCGTCGGCATGGACAACATCATCCCCTGCCGGCTGGAGAGGGAGGGGGAAGGCGCCTTCATCCGCCTCGCCGGCGGCCTGCGCTTCCCCTACCGCGGCCCGGCCGACGCCCATATCGTCTGACGCAAAAAAAAGCCACCGCAAGGTGGCTTTTCCCGTCACAATACTTCCGCCGCCGTCGCGAACCCGGTGGTCGTGAAGTTCAGCCAGGAACGGGCGGCGAAGGACAGATAACGATCCTTGCGCCAGATAACGGCCAGATGCAGGTAAATCTGCGGATCGGTGAACGGCACCGTTACGATCGCCTGCGGATCGAGGGTCGCGCAGATCGTGCCCGGCAGCAGGGCGATGCCCAGCCTGGCCGCCACCATCTGGGTGATGAACTCCCGCTGCGACGTCTCGCAGATTATCTTCGGCTGGAACCCCGCCAGCTTGCAGCGGTTCAGGATATGGTCGTACAGGCTGAAATCCTGGGCGTAAAGGACGAAAGACTCCTCGGCCAGCAGCGAGAAATCCGCCACCGCCTCACGGGCCAGCGGGTGCTCCGGGTAGACGATCAGCCGCAGCGGGTCCTGCACGCAGGGGAAAACCTCGAACGGCTCGGAAGCCGGCGGCAAAGTGCAGACGATGCCCACATCCAGCGAACCGTCGAGGATGCCGAGTTGAATCTTCTTCGAACCGAACTCGTAAAGCTGGATCTGGATCAAAGGGAATTTCTGCTTGAATTGGCCGAGGAGGCGCGGCAGGACGGACGCGCAGGTGATCGGCGGGATGCCGATGCGGACCTTGCCCTTCTTGAGACGGATGACATCGTCGAGCTCCTCGGGCAGGTTCTGAAAGCGGGCCACCACCTGCTGGGCCTGCTCGTACAGCGCCTGCCCGGCGTCGGTCAGCTCCAACTGCTTGGCATGGCGGTAAATCAGCGTGACCCCCAGTTCGGTCTCCAGATCCTTGATCATCTTGCTGATCGACGGCTGGGTAAGGTGGAGCGTCGAAGCCGCCTTGCTGAAGCTCCCCTGACGGACGACTTCCAGGAAATATTCCAGGTGATAAATGTTCAACCCCACCCCTCCTTCCAACTTCATTGTACTATAAGTTTTAGGCATACGAAATATTCTGATAATCAATTTTACGTTGCCAGGAGACCGGTTTATAATTAAAGTGACCCAAAATTTTACAGGAGGGGGGTGCACTTGGCAGACAACTGGCGGACATACCAAACCATTAACGACAAGTGGGGGATGAAAATGACTACCGAAAAAATGAGTGTCGCCCAGGCGATCGTCAAAATTCTCGAACAAGAAGGCATCACCGACGCCTTCGGCATACCCGGCGCAGGCATAAACCCGGTGTACAAGTACCTCGCCGCATCCGGCATCAAACATTATACCGTCAGGCACGAAGAAGCCGCCGTCCACGCCGCCGACGCCTACTTCCGGGCCAGCGGCCGGCTCGCGGCCGCGATCTGCACCTCCGGCCCCGGGGCCACCAACTTCGTCACCGGCATATACACCGCCAACATCGACTCCATTCCCCTCATCGCCCTCACCGGCCAGGCCGTTACCTCCCAGCTCGGCAAAGACGCCTTCCAGTGCGTCGACATCGCCAAAATCTGCGAACCGATCGCCAAGGCCACCTACTGCGTCACCGACCCCGGAAAAATCGTATCCGTATTTCAGAAGGCTTTCCAAACGGCCCGCATGGGCAAACCGGGACCGGTGGTCATCGACCTGCCCCTCGACGTTCAGACGGCCGAAATCGAATTCGACGCCGGTGCCTACAAGCCGCTGGCCTGGGACAACCCGCACCCCGACCTGGCCGACATCCGCGCGGCCATAGCCATGATCAACGCCGCCGACAGCCCGGTCATCATCATGGGCGGCGGCGTCATCCTCGCCGAAGCCGCCGACCTGTGCGTCAAACTCGCCGAAATGCTCCAGATACCCGTCATCACCACCTACATGGCCAAAGGCGGCATCCCGGCCGACCATCCTCTCCACGCCGGCCACGCCGGCATCCAGGTCGGCCAGCCGATCGGCAACAAAGTCTTCGTCGACTCCGACCTCGTCCTCGGCATCGGCTGCCGCTTCACCGACCGCCACACCGGCAACATCGCCGCCTACAAAGGCAACCGCAAATTCATCCACATCAACGTCGAATCCAGCGAGATCGGCAAAATATTCCAGCCCGACCTCGGCATCGTCGCCGACGCCAAATACGCCCTCCAGGCGCTCCTCGACGTCGCCGCCCAAGAAGGCAAGCCCAAGGACGGAACCAGGGCCGCGGCCCTGCCGGCCCTCCGCGCCCAGCTCAAACGGAAGACCGACTACGACACCGTACCCATCAAACCCCACCGCGTATACGAAGAACTCAACAAATTCTTTAAAAACGACGCCATGTTCACCACCGGCTGCGGCCTCAACCAGATCTGGTCCGGCCAGCTCCAGGACGTCGACCAGCCCCGCCTCTACCTGCCCTCGGGGGGTGCCGGCACCCTCGGCTTCGACATCCCCGCCGCCTTCGGAGCCAAGATCGCCAACCCCGGCAAGCACGCCGTCGCCGTCATGGGCGACTTCGGCTTCACCTTCCTCGTCGAAGAACTTGCCGTCTGCGCCGCCTACAAAGTCCCGGTCATCGTCGTCATCGTCAACAACGCCTACCTTAGCCTCATCAGGCAGAACCAGAAATACGCCTACGGCTTCGAGCACGCCGTCGCCATGGACGAAAACCAGGACACCCTCGACTACATCAAAGTCGCCGAAGGCTTCGCCTGCGCCGGCGAGCGGGTCACCAACCCGGACGACATCGCCCCCGCCCTCGCCCGGGCCGTCAAAGCAGGCAAACCTTACGTCATCGACATCATCTGCGAGAAGAACACCGACTGCTCCATGGGGGCGGCGGTCGACTGCGTGAAGGAATTCTGCTGAAGCCGGGCGAAAAATGAAAACAACTGAAAAATTGAGGAGGTTCGGACATGATCAAAAGAGCCGGCGACCTTAAAATCGACATTGTCACCAACCGCTTCGGCGGGCAGGGCGACGTCAAGATGACCCAAATCCTCGAAAAGGAAGAATTCTACGGCAAAGGGCGCCTGTTCGCCCGCAACGCCATCGAACCGGGGTGCTCCCTCGGCCTGCACCAGCACAAGGGCGACATGGAAGCCTACTACATCATCAGCGGTCAGGGCACCGTCGACGACAACGGCCAAGAAGTCGTCGTCGGACCGGGCGACGTCGTCTTCACCAAAGACGGCGAAAGCCACTCCATCGCCAACAACGGCACAACCACCCTCGAATTCATCGCCCTGATACTCTTCACCACATAAACAACACTTGACCTTCCTGTGATCGCGGCCTATGACGCGATCTTCTTTTTTGGCGAACGGTAGCGAAAATTCCGACGACAGGAAAGGTAGTGAAAAGCATGCAGTGGTTCCACAATTACGCCGCCGTCGGCGGCAGCCTCGGGCTCACCGCATTAATCGTCGCCATCCCGATCTTCTATCTCTTTTGGGCGCTGGCCGTCAAGCGCATGAAAGGCCACATCGCCGGCCTCTCCACCCTGCTGCTGACCATCGTCATCGTCGTCCTCGCCTACGCCATGCCGGTCGGCGTCGCCATATCCGCCGCGGCCCTCGGCTTCATCAGCGGCCTGTACCCGATCGGCTGGATCATCCTCACCGCCGTTTTTCTCTATAATCTGGTGGTAGAATCAGGCAAATTCGAAATCATCAAAAGCTCCATCTCCTCCCTGTCCGCCGACCGTCGCCTGCAGGCACTGCTCGTCGCCTTCTGCTTCTCGGCCTTCATCGAAGGCGTTGCCGGCCAGGGCGCGCCCGTCGCCGTCGCGGCCGCCATGCTCATCGGCCTCGGCTTCCCGGCCCTGCCGGCCGCCGTAATCTGCCTCGTGGCCAACACGCCGCCCGTCCCCTTCGGCCCCATCGGCACCCCGACCTTCATGATGGCGACCGTCACCGAAGTCAACAGCCTGGTCGTCTCGCGGGCCATCGGCTGGGACATGACCCTGCTGGCCCTCGTCATCCCCTTCTTCATGCTGTGGGTGGTGGCCGGCTGGAAAAACATCATAGGCGTCGCCCCGGCGGCCCTGGTGGCCGGCATCAGCTACGCCGCCACCAATTACTATGCAAGCACCTACATGGGGCCCGAACTGCCGGCCATCCTTTCCTCCTTCGTCTCCATGGTCTGCCTGGGCGGCTTCCTGAAAATGTGGCACCCGGAAACCATCTGGCGCTTCCCCGGCGACTCCGACATCGCCCAAGACACTGCCGTCAAATACGACCTCGGCCAGATCATCAAAGCCTGGTCGCCCTTCCTCATCCTCATGGTCGTCATGGGCATCTGGAGCACCCCGGCCTTCAAAAACTGGGTCGCCAAAGACCTCGGCTGGTTCGTCATGATCCCCTCCTGGCCCGGCCTCGACGGCATCGTCTACCGGGTCGCCCCGGTCGTCGCCGCCCCCGCCAAATACGCCGCCAGCTACCGCTGGGATTTCTTCGCCGCCCCCGGCACCGCCATGCTCGCCTCGGCCCTCATCTCGATGGCCATCCTCCGTATCGGCCCGGCCACCGGCGTCAGGGTCTTCATCAAAACCTTCAAACAACTCATGTACTCGCTCATCACCCTCGGCTCGGTGCTCGGCATCGGCTTCCTCGCCAACTACTCCGGCATGTCCTACACCCTCGGCCTGGCCTTTGCCCACTACACCGGCATGCTCTTCCCGGTCTTCTCGCCCGTCATCGGCTACCTGGGCGTCTTCCTCACCGGCTCGGTAACCTCGTCGGCCGCCCTGTTCGGCAAACTGCAGCAGGTCACCGCCGCCCAGCTCGGCTTCAACCCCATGCTCACCATCTCCGCCAACCTCTTCGGCGCCGACATCGGCAAGCTCATCTCGCCCCAGTCCATCGCCGTCGCCTGCGCCGCCACCGGCCTCGTCGGCCACGAGACCGACATCTTCCGGCTCACCCTCAGATACTCCGTCTACCTCCTGCTCCTCGTCGTCGCCGTCATCCTCCTCCAGGCGTGGATCATCCCCGGCGTCCTGCCGAAAATCTGATTCTCTGTGTGAAAGGACCGCAACCTCTCCAGGCTGCGGTCCTTTTTCAATGGCGGACGTTGATAAGCCCCCATCCGCGGCGTTGGTCCTGCGGGAGCGCGCTCGCCGTACCTGCCGCGTACTGTCTTCGCGCGCTTCCTCGGAGCTGCCTTGCATCTGGACCTTTCTGAACGTCCGCTCGCATCCACGTTTACGAAAACCCCTTGGATAAATCTGGCCGGTATAGTATCCTTAAGATAACACAAGAGGGGAGGGGCTGCCCATGATCATCCGCACCGGAGAACTCGGCCGAGAAGTCGTCCCCAACCGTTTCGGCGGCAAAGGGGAAGTCAAAATCACCAGAATCATCGAAAAAGACGCCTTTCACGGCAAAGGCCGCGTATTCGCCCACAACATCATCGAACCCGGCTCGTCCGTCGGCCTGCACCGCCACCAGGGCGACTTCGAAGTCTACTACATCCTCCGCGGCCGCGGCACCATCAACGACGACGGCGTCCTCAGCGAAGTCGGCCCCGGCGACGTCATCTACACCGACGACGGCCAAAGCCACTCCCTCGAGAACACCGGCGACACCACCCTGGAAGTCATCGCCCTCGTGCTTTTCGCCTAAAACTGAGGCGGACGTTGATAAGCGCAACTAAGGCTCGGGCGTCAGCCCGAGCCTTAGTTGCGCTATCCGCCAGCGGGAAAGCCCCCATCTGCGTTGTTGTTCCGCCTGGCATCTGGGGGCTTCTGAACGTCCGCTCGCAGAGAGACGGAAGGGGAGAGGGGGCAGTGCGACCAGCTATCCCTAAATACCATAAAAAAACTCCCCTTCGCAGGGGAGTTTTCGTTCATCCTAGTAGCGCTTGTTGGCGCTGAAGCAATCCCGGCAATACACCGGGCGGTCGCCGCTCGGACGGAAGGGAACCTGGGTCTCCTTGCCGCAGGCCGCGCACACGACATCGTACATCTCGCGCTGCTGGTAGCCGCCGCGGCTCATGCCGCCGCCGCGGTTCTGCTGCTTGCGGGCCGCCCGGCACTCGGGGCAGCGGCCGGGTTCGTTGGTGAACCCCTTCTCGGCGAAGAAATCCTGTTCAGCAGCCGTGAAAACGAAATCGGCGCCGCAATCGCGGCAGGTCAGGGTCTTGTCTTGGCTCATTATTGACATAGCCTCCTCAAAATATTTACCCAAATAGATAGATTGAGAAATCATCTGGCTTCCCGTTTTGAGAAGGACTAATGAAACTTCCCGGACATATTATATGGGCTCTTCAAATATACCCTTATTTGCCGCCGTCGTCAAGGGAAAAGACAAAAAAATCTCGCTGCCCGGCTTCCCCGGAGCCGCATTCGCACATGCGCGGGGGCAACGTTTAATCCTTCCGCCTATCGGCGCTAATTTTCTTAAGCAAATGCAGAAATCTTGCTAAATGACCAAAAACATTGCCGATTACTCTTTAACAGTGTAAAATAAAACCGGGAGTTAAAACGGATTTGCCCGGTGGGCCTGCAGACGCTGGGGATATGAGCCCGAAAGGAGTGACACTCGCTTCGTGAAAACCCACGCCGATATTGTCGATGCGTTAAGAGAAATGGAAAACACCCTCCGCGTCCGGTTCGCCGTCCGGGAAATGGGCCTCGTCTCCGCCCGCGTCGAATACAAACCGGTTTCCGCCGTCCGCCTGTTCGTCGTCGGCCCCGAGCCGGTAGCCTTCGGCCCGCTCGAAACCTACCTCGCGGCCGAGCTCGGCCTGGTCGTCGAAGTGATCGCCAAAACGAGCGCCAACGGCACCTTCCGCTTCGTCTTCGCCCCACCGCGGGCAAAAGCCACGACCGAGCCGTAAAAAGCGCCGCCAATAGAACCACCTGCAAATTAGCGGGTGGTTTTCGTTTATCACCGTGCCGGCGCCTCGCCGGCCCTCCGGCGGCGTCCGCTTTTCCGCCTCGCCGTCGTCAGAATAAAGCAAATTATTAATCAAGGGAAAAGCAGGAAAATCGTTTTTCGGCACCGAAATCCTTTTTGGATTTTAAATCTAAAATTACTATATTAAACAAATTTCGGCACCATGAAGCGCTAAGGAGGGCGGCCCGGCTTGGATTTAATGCACTATCCCACCCAGACGCTGGTCGATGTGGCCTACATGAGCGTCAAGAAAGACATCACCGAAGGGGTCCTCGTACCCGGCCAGAAAATCATCACCCGCGAACTCCACGAGCGCTACGGCATCAGCGAAACCCCCATCAAGCAGGCGCTCAACAGACTGATAACCGAAGGCCTGGTGGAAAGCACCCCCCGCAAAGGGGTCAGAGTCAAAGACATCCGCTGGGAAGAGATCGAAGAACTGTGGGACATCCGGCAAATGATCGAAACCTACTACGCCGGCCGGGCCATCGCCAACTTCGACACCGCCGCCGGCGAAAAATTCGCCCATAACCTTCGCGACCACGCCCGCATCATCGACCACGCCACCGACCTTAACGACCACTTCCGCAACTACTACCTCGACCAGGAATTCCATCAGCTTTACATAAAATGCGCCGGCAACAAAAGAGCCACGCGGCTTTACTACAGCCTCGGCACCCACGTCTACGCCTACTACATCTACGGCCGGCAGAGCAAAGAAGAAACCGTCGCCGGCCTGCGCGAACACGAGGCCATCTACGAAGCCCTCGCCGCCGGCGACGAAGAGCGGCTCAAACAGTGCATCGCAACCCACATCGTCAACGCCAAGGTCAAGATCAACCGCATCCTCCAGAAAGGGTAGCGGCCGCCGGCCTCGCTACAGACGCGGAAGGGGGGGGAACCTTAATCGGCCCGGTCCTTGCGAAGGACATCAATTTTAGGGAGGGAATCACCTGTGAAAAAGGGGCTAAAACTCGTCGGCATCCTGCTCGTCCTGGCCATGGTAGCCGTCCTCGTGGCCGCCTGCGGCGGTAAATCCGAACCTGCCAAGCAAGCCGCTCCCCAGCAGAAATTCGTCCTTAAATTCAACCACGTCCTGGCGGAATCCGAACCTTTCCACAAAGGCTTCCAGAACTGGGCCAAGGCCGTCAAGGAAAAAACCAACGGCGGCCTGGAAATCCAAGTCTTCCATAGCGCCCAGCTCGGCGTCGAAGAAGACATCATCGAGCAGATCCGCAAAGGCGCCAACGTCGGCCAGAACACCGACTCGGCCCGCCTCGGCATGTACGTGCCCGCCATCGCCGTCATGAACGCCCCCTACTTCGTCGACACCATCGACGAAGTCGCCAAGCTGCGGGAACTGGCCACCATCAAAGCCTGGCAGAAAGAACTCGAAGACAAATACGGCATCAAGATCCTCTCCTTCACCTGGGTCCAGGGCCTCAGGCACATGGTGACCAACAAGCCCATCAAGACCCCCGAAGACCTCAAGGGCCTGCGCATCAGGACTCCCGGCGTGCCCATCTGGCAGGAGTCCATCCGGGCCATCGGCGCCACCCCCGTCGCCCTGCCCTTCGGCGAAGTCTACATCGCCACCCAGCAGAAAGCCATCGACGGCGCCGACCTCGTCTACCGCAACGTCACCGGCGCCAAACTCTTCGAAGTCGCCAAATACATGAGCGAAACCAAGCACATTCTCCTCATCAACTTCGAAATCGTCAGCAAGAAATGGTTCGACAGCCTGCCGCCCGAATACCAGAAGATCCTCGTAGAAGAATGCGACAAAGCCGGCATCGAAACCTCCCGCGTCATGGAGAAGGAAATCGAAACCCTCCGCAAAGAACTGGCCGCCAAAGGCATGACCATCGTCCAGGACGTCGACCTCGCCGCCTTCCGCAAAGCCGGCGAAGGCGCCTACCAGGTCCTCAAGCTCACCGACGTGCGCGACCAGCTCTACAAAGAAATGGGCAAGAAAAAATAGTCATCCGGCGTAAACCAGGCCGCCGGCCCCGTCTCCGCAACGGGGCCGGCACCCGGCCTGTCGCCGCGAGGCGGGGGAATAGGCATGAAAAAATTTTACGAGTATGTCATCAAATACGAAGTTCGCGCCGCCATGACCTGCCTGGCCGTCCTGTCGGCCCTCGTGCTGTACTCGGCGGTCACCAGGAGCATCGGCCACCCGGTCAAATGGGCCGTCGACGCCGCCACCTTCCTGTTCGCCTGGTGCGTCTTCCTCGGCAGCGACGTCGCCATGCGCCACGACAAGCTGTTCGCCATTGAGGTCATCACCGGCCGGCTGCCCAAGAAAGTGCAGCACCGGCTGAAAATCGTCAACTATCTCATCATCATCGCCTTCCTGGCCTTCCTGATCGTCTATGGCGTCATCCTCTCCTACGACACCAGGCTCAGAACCTTCCAGGGCATCCCCGGCTTCAGCTACACCTGGGTCACCATCAGCGTGCCCTTAGGCTCGCTGCTCATGCTGACGACCGCCGTCCTCAAAATCAGGCAGTGGCTCAAGGCCGGCCCTGAAAATACCCGGAGCGCCGGAGGCGGCAAGGAACTTCTCTGAAGCCCCGCCACCGCCGCCGTCAGGAGGAATGACACATGACCGAAGTATTCGCCACCTTCTTCATACTGATGCTCATGGGTATGCCGGTCTGCTTCGCCATCGGCATCGCCGGCACCGTCTTCTTCTTCTCGCAGCCGACCCTGCCGTCCAGCATCCCCGTGCAGCTCGCCCTCACCAATACGCAGAGCTTCGTGCTCCTCGCCATCCCGCTGTTCATGTTCGCCGGCAACCTCTTAAACGAATCAGGCATCACCCACCGGCTCATGCGGCTCTCGTCCGTGCTCGCCGGCCACCTGCGGGCCGGCCTCGCCCAGGTCAACACCGTCCTCGCTTGCATGATGGGCGGCATCACCGGCTCGGCCATCGCCGACGCCACCATGCAGGCCCGCGTCCTCGGCCCCGGCATGCTGGAAAGAGGCTACGCGCGGGGCTTCGCCGCCGGCGTCATCGGCTTCAGCTCCCTCATCGTCACCATGATCCCCCCCGGCATCGGCCTCATCCTCTACGGCAGCATCGGCGAAGTCTCCATCGGTCGCCTGTTCGCCGGCGGCCTCATCCCCGGCCTCTTCATGACCGTCGGCATGATGGCCACCATCTCCATCACCGCCAAGCACAAAGGCTATCAGCCCGAGAGGCCGGAGCGGGTCTCCTTCGCGGAAGGCTTCCGCACCTTCCTCGACTGCATCTGGGCCTTCCTGTTCCCCATCCTCCTCATCGCCGGCCTGCGGTTTGGCTTCTTCACCCCCTCCGAGGCCGGCGCCTTCGCCGTCGCCTATGGCATCATCATCGGTGTCGTCGTCTACCGCGAGCTAACCTGGAAGAAATTCCTCAAAACCCTCGAAGAGACCGTCACCGACATCGGCATGGTCATGCTCCTCATCTGCATGTCCGGCATCTTCAGCTATGGCCTCACCTGGGAACAGGTCCCCCAGCAACTGGCCGAATTCATGCTCGGCATCTCCTCCACCCCCTGGGTCATCCTACTCATCATCATCGGCTTCCTCATCATCGCCGGCATGTTCATGGACTCCACCGTCCTCATCCTGCTCCTCACCGCCATCCTCATCCCCGTCGTCAAGGAAGTCGGTATCGACCTCGTCCACTTCGGCGTCATCATGGTCCTCACCCTCACCTTCGGCCTCCTCACGCCGCCTGTCGGCGTCGTCACCTACATCGTCTGCACCATCTTCGAATGCTCCATATCCGACCTCTTCAAAGAAACCTGGCCGCTCTTCCTGGCCTGCGTCGCCGTCGCCATCGCCTGCGTCTTCATCCCCGAACTGGTCACCTTCATCCCCGACCTCATTTTCGGTAAGCAACTGTAGCCTACAGGCGGATAACAATACAAACAGGGGGAATAACCATGCGTTTTGCCGGTAAAGTCATCCTCGTCACCGGCGCCGGCGCCGGCATCGGCCGCGCCGCCGCCGAGCTCTTCGCCCGCGAAGGAGCCACCGTCGTCGTCAACAGCGTTTCGCCCCGCGGCGCCGAAACGCTCACCGCCGTCAAACAAGCCGGCGCCGACGGGCTATTCCTCCAGGGCGACGTCGCCGTCGCCGCCGTCGCCGAAAACATGGTCGCGGAAACCGTCCGCGCCTTCGGCAAACTCGACATCCTCGTCAACGTCGCCGGCATCGTCCTCGGCGGCCGCGTCGACAACATGTCCGAGCAGGACTTCATGCGCACCATGGACGTCAACGTCAAAGGCACCTTCCTCATGTGCAAATACGCCGTACTGGCCATGAAAAAACGCGGCGGCGGCGTCATCGTCAACGTCTCCTCGGTCGCCGCCCTCAAAGGCATACCCGACCGCAGCGCCTACGCCGCCTCCAAGGGCGCCGTCCTCGCCCTCTCCAAAGCCATGGCCGCCGACTACATCAAAGACAACATCCGCGTCAACATCGTCTGTCCCGGCACCACCGACACCCCCTCGCTCGACGACCGGATGAAATCCGCCCCCGACTACGCAGCCGCCAGGGCCGCCTTCATCGCCCGCCAGCCCATGGGCCGCCTCGGCCAACCCGAAGAAATCGCCGAAGCCATCGCCTTCGCCTGCTGCGACCAGGCCGCCTTTATGAATGGGGGGGTAATCACCATCGACGGCGGCATGACGATCTGACATCCCCGGCCGCCCAGCAGCACCCATCTGCGGCCTTGCTCCGCAAAGCGCTTGCTAGCGTACGCACCCCAATACGCGTCGCGGCGCGATTTAGTAACCTGCGTGTCGCAGATAATTCTCCGCAAACAGCGGCAGCCAACAAGTGCTACGAACACGGTTGCCTTGCATCTGACAGGTTTTGAACGACCTCAAGCATACTGCACGCAAAAAATCCCGGGCCCGCCCGGGATTTTTGTCACTCCCTCATTTGCCGCCCCAGTACCTCGAGCGACTGCTCCAGGTACTGGGGCGGGCTGACCGTCGCTGCCGGCGGATACTGGCCATCCTTCCCTTCGTTCCCGGCCAACCCATAGCTTTCCCGGCCGGCATCCCGCCGAATAAATCTCCGGTTTGCTTTTATCGCCCGATATATGCTAACTTAATATAAGGGCGTCTATCGACCAAGGTATGGGAGGGGTTTTATGAACACCGAAAAGGAAGCTATGTCCCGCGCCGAAACATACGAATTTCTCGCCGCCATCTTCATCCAGGAACCCGATCCGCTTACGCTGACCAAGCAGCTGCAACTGCTGAAGCTTGAGGCCGGCTGCCCGGCGACCGACAGCGAAGCCCTCATCGACGGCATCAGAGAGCAATATTTCGACTGCTTCTTTATGCCCAAAATGGAAAACTATATTCCCGCTTCCGAGTCGGCGCTCCTCGACTACGCCGCGAACAAGCGGTTCGCTCCCCCGGACGGCCCGGCCATGAAAGACGTCTTATCATTCTACATGACGACCGGCTTCGACCTGACGCAAGTCGACGCCTTCGAACCCCTGCTGGATACGGCCACGCCCGATCACGTCGGCTTAGAGCTGTCCTATATGGCCTACCTGGCCACGAAGGAAGAAGACGCCCGCGAGCAGGGGGACGAAGAATCGGCCCGCCACTGGGTCCATTGGCAGTACGGCTTCCTGGCGCACCACCTATCGCGCTGGCTGCCGCAGCTTGCCGCGGCGCTCGCCGACAAGCACGCGGACTTTTACGCCGCCGCGGCCGCCTACGCCGCCGACTGGGTAAAAACCGATCTCGCGAAACTGGAGGACATCCTCAAAACTGACACAAGCCACGCCCACCACTAGCCGCTGCGGCCGCCCCGCCCCCTTCACCGGGCGGGGCGAATGGTGTATAATGGATATATAATAATACCCAGAACAACACAACCTTCATAAGGGGAGGGGAAATCCGATGCTGGCGCTGAATTTCCAATCCGAACTGCACGAAAAGCTCCTGATCGAACACAAGAAGAACTACACCATCCGTCCGGGCGACCTCAGCGGCGTCTACCTGGAGAACTCCGTCGTCTGGATAACCGTCGGCAAGAAATACGCCCCGAAACGCAAACTCTTCACCGCCTTCCTCGACCGGGTCAAAGTAAAAAAATTCTCCCAACTCACCAAAGACGACCTCGCCCACCAGAACCCCGACATCAAAAACGTCCAGGAACTCATCGCCCTGTTCGAGCAGATCTACCAGAAAAACCTCACCGAAGACGACGACGTGACCGTCATCGGCTTCTCGGAAATCATCGGCGACTAGCGTCATGTTCGTCGTCAAATTCCTCTACAGCGCCGTCCTTTTCCCGCCCGGCCTGTTCATTGCCGCCCTGCTCGTCCTCGCCTGGTTCTGCCGCCGCCGCCGCAAAGCGGCCGGGGCCGCGCTGCTGGCCGCCGTCCTGCTCTACCTCACCAGCGTCCATATCGTCAGCGGCCCCCTCATGCGGTCGCTTGAGGCCCGCCACACCCCGCCCGCCAGCGTCAGCGGCGACGTCATCGTCGTCCTCGGCGGCGGCGCCACCCTCGACACCCCCAACGTGGACAGCCGCGGCCATCTCGGCGGCTCGGCCGCCAACCGCCTCCTCACCGGCCTGCAGCTTTACCATAAGCTCGGCGTCCCCATCCTCGTCTCCGGCGGCCAGGTCTACGCCACCGGCGGCGTCGAGGCCGAAATCGCCCGCTCCATCCTCCTCGGCGCCGGCGTGCCGGCCGGCAAAATCATCGTCGAAGCGGCCAGCCGCAACACCACCGAAAACGCCGCCGCCACCGCCGCCATATTAAAAGAGCGCGGCCTCGCCGCGCCCATCCTCGTCACCTCGGCCTACCATATGGAGCGGTCCGTCCGCCAGTTCCGCAAAGCCGGCGTAACCGTCACGCCCTTCCCCGCCGACTACCAGGAAAACATCGCCTGGGAAATCCACCCCGCCGACTTCTGGCCTTCCGCCTACGCCACCTACAATCTGACCGTCGCCCTCAAGGAGTACATAGGCATCGCCGCCGCCCGCTGGTACTAGCCTGCGGTCGCCTAGAAAGGCCCATCTGCTTCGTTGCTCCTCGGCTGCCATCCTCAGCGTACGTCCCGTGTACGCTTCCGGTGTCAGCCTCCGGTGCGCCTTGCATCTGGACCTTTCTAGGCAACCTCGCCGGTTGCCGATAAAGGCACTACAAAAGGCCCGCGAATCTTTTCGCGGGCCTTTTCATGCCATATAGCCTTACTTTCCGAACAGCTTCTTCCGCAGGTCGCCGACCTTATCGGTCACCGCCCTCTCGATCACCTCGCGCGGCGCCACCGCCTCGCCGAGGCGGCGCAGCCTGACGATCGACCCCTCGGACGTGCCCTCGGCCCGGAAAGAGCCGGCCAGCGTATTGACCACGATATTGCGGAAGCTCATCTGCTCGCCCTGCTTCACGAAATCGCCGGTCAGCGACTGGAAGGGGATGCCCGAGAACGAACCCTCGCCCATGCGGAAATCGCCCTCGGCATAGCCGCCGGTCGAACCAGTGCCGCTCAAGCGCGCGTCGAAATCTACCCGGCCGCGGATATCCTTCTCGGTCAGCAGCTCGCTGTCCATGCCGCTGCCGCTCGCCGTCATCCGGTACTGCTGCGTCGCCGGCACGACCACGCCCTGCACGGCCAGCCTCCCGTCCCAGGCGGTCGCCTTCGTGTCGCTCAGCGTCAGCGTCCCGCCGCCGTAACTGAAGTTGCCGCTGCCGTTCGAGAACGAAATGGCCCCGAAGCTGCCCTTGGCGATCGTGAACGACCCCCTGGCCTGCGGCTCGGCCGCCGTGCCCGTCAGCTTCGCCTGGAACGCGAGCGGCCCCTGCAGCGGCGTCGACAGCGCCGACATATCGAACGCCGCCGCCGCCAGCTCCATATCCAGCGCCAGGCCGGCCTCGCCCAGAGTAGCATTGCCGGCCGCCGTCAGCTTCTGGCCGTTCACCAGCACCGACGCATCCTTCAGCACCACCTTCTCGCCGGCCATGCTCACCTTGCCGGTGCCCTCGGTCAGCTTATAACCGGACACCGTCGCCGCCAGCTTCTCCACCGTCCCCGCGGCGGCCAGGCTCAGCTTGCCGGCCTTCTGGCTCACCGTCGCCGTCACGTCCTTCGCCGTGCCGCCCGTCAACTGCAGCTCACCGGCCCCCAGCAGCCCCAGCGGCAGATCGGCCAGCGCCGCCTGGTCGGCCTTCACCGTCACCTCGCCGTCGCCGCCCTGGGCCCACGACCCCTTGACCGCCAGCGGCGTAGCGCCGCTCTTCGCCGTCAGATCGAACGCCAGCGCCGGATAGCCGGCGAAATCCACGCTGCCGTTCACCGCCTCCAGCGTGCGCTCGCCGCCGTCCGTCCTCACCAGCAGCGTTCCCTGCTTCACCGCCACCGTGCCGCGGAACTCCACCTTATCGTCCTTGCGGGGCTTTAGCATATCCTGCCAGTTCCAGCGGCCCTCCGCGTCGCTGGCCAGCGTCACCGCCGCGTTCTCCAGCGCAACGCTCTTCACCGCCGACAGATCGGCCCGCCCGGTCAGCACATCGCCGAGCGCGAAGCGGACCGACACCCGGTCGCTCTTGCCGACCACCGCGTCCTTGAGGTCACTCACCGTCACCTTATCGGCCACCAGCGTCCCGAAGACCGAGAACTCCACCCTCTCGACCGTCACCTTGCCGTTGATGCTCTCATTCGCCTTCGCCACCAACTGGGCCTGGGCGACGGCCGCCATCTTCGCCAGGAAAGAACTCCACCAGAAACCGAAAACGATCAGCACCGCCAGGACAATCGCCAAGGCGATCCTCGCCCTCCTGGACGCGAAAATATTCTTGACCGCAGCGACACCCTTGTCCGCCAACACACTCTTGGACACAAAGACACCTCCCGCCGCTTACTATAGACTATAGTACGCGGCGGGAGGCCGATAATCCTTTTTCCTGATAATTCCGGGCACCTTCCGGTGCGCCCTGTATCTGAACGCTTCTGAACGGCCTTAATCTCTGGCAGGAATTTCGTCCGCCGCCGCTCCTCCCGCGCCGCGTGCTTCTGGAGCCACGGAGCCGGAGTCGAGCGGTCCTCACGACAGGGCAAAAAAAAGCGTCTGTGTTTACACACAGACTGCAACAGGAAAAGAAAATTGATATGGCTTACAAGAAATGTATCATACGGGAGGATGCAAGTCAATAGGAATAAGCGCTTTTTGCCCCGTCGGCGCCGTTTTTTCGCGCGGACATGCCTGGCGGGGCCTTTTGCAACCCGCGTCCCCGTACCCTATTCTTCCGTCTCCCGGTACACCGTCACCGCCGGCCGGATGTCCAGCTGCTCCAGGCGCCGCAGCTTGGCCTGGGCCGCCTCCTCCGGGTACGGGTCAGGCTCGGCGTGATCGTACCTGTTGTCGTAAACGGCATCGTCCAGACAAACTCACCCCCTTGTCCGCAGCACGCGAACATATCATCCGCAGGGGTTGATAACCGGAACCCGCCGGCGCCGCCTCGCCCGGCACCCCGGCAGACGCCGCGGCCGGCATCAACCCCCTCGCCGCTATTTTGCTCCACCGCGGCGCCGCCTAACCTCGGGAATGGCCTGGAAAAATTACCCGCGCCTACGAAGGCGTCTCCCCGGTGCCGGCGGTGAACAGCCGCTCCTGCTTCGCGAACACATCCTCCGTCAAAGCCGGCGCCCCGTCTCCGTTGGCGGCCGCCTTCTTCTTGCCGCCGCTCTCGCTGCCGTCAGCCATGCGCGATCACCTCCGGTCGTAGTTTGCCCCGCCGCGCTGCTGCCCACGCATGGCCGGGCCGCGAATGGGCATAATGTTCCCGGGAAATCGGCGCCTCGCCCGTAGAGGGGAATAAACAAGCGGCAGCGAATATCAGGAAATATCATCCGTATAAGGAGAGATCGAAATGGAAGCCATCTTCACCCGCCGCAGCGTCCGCCAATACGCCGACCGGCCGGTAGCCGACGAAGCGGTCGCCAAGCTGCTCGCCGCCGCCATGGCCGCCCCCTCGGCCGGCGACGAGCGGCCGTGGGAATTCATCGTCGTCACCGACCGGGCCGCCCGCGAAGAAATAACCCGCATCCATCCCTACTCCCACATGCTCAGGCAGGCCCCCGTCGCCATCGTCGTCTGCGCCGACCCCGCCCGCGGCAAATACCCCGTCGATTACTGGGTCCAGGACTGCGCCGCCGCCACCGAAAACATCCTCATCGCCGCCGCCGCCCTCGGCCTCGGCACGTGCTGGCTCGGCGTCCACCCCATCCCCGACCGGGTCGCCGGCCTGCGCCGCATCTTCGCCATCCCCGCGGCCATCGTCCCCTTCGCCGTCGTCGCCGTCGGCCATCCGGCCGCAACCCCGGCCCGGGCCGACAGGTACGACGAGAAGCGCATCCACCAAGAAAAATGGTAAGCTACGGCCGCGGATAAGCCCTTAAATATCACCATCCCAAGGAGCTGAAACCATGAAATTCACCGTCGCCCCCGACATCTTCGCCCTCTTTCCCGCCGCCTGCTTCGGCGTCGTCATCGCCAAAGGCTTCCCCGCCGGCGACCAGCCCGCCGTCACCGAGCTGCTCGCCGCCGCCCTCGCCGGCGCGGCCGGCCGCTTCCCCGCCGGCGTCAAAAGCCACCCCGCCGTCGCCGTCTGGCGCGACGCCTTCAGCAAACTCGGCCTCAACCCCAACAAATTCATGAGCTCCGTCGAAGCCCTCCACACCCGGGCCTTCAAAACCGGCCACATCCCCAGCATCAACACCGTCGTCGACCTCGGCAACGCCGTCTCCCTCAAACACATCCTCCCCATCGGCGCCCACGACCTCGGCCGCATGACCGGCGACATCGACCTCCGCCTCAGCCGTCCCGGCGACATCTTTACCCCCTTCGGCAGCGCCGTATCCGAAGACGTGCCTCCCGGCGAAATCGTCTACGCCGACGGCCTTGAGGTCCGCACCCGCCGCTGGGTCTGGCGGCAGGGCGACAAAGCCAAAATCGAGGCCGACTCCCGCGACATATTCTTCCCCATCGACGGCTTCGCCGACCTCAACAAAGCCGACATCCTCGCCGCCCGCGAAGAACTGGCCGCCGCCGCCGCCGCCCTCGGCTGCCGGACGGACGTATTCTTCCTCGACAAAGACAACCCGACAGCCCAATGGGCGGACTAGAGCGCACCCGCCCCGCCTGTAAGCAAATTGTGCCAATGCGCCCGAAATGATGCGGAGGTGTTTTATCTTGAAAGGTCTGATTATCGCCGGGCTTGTCGTCGCCCTGCTCGTCGTAATGGGCATCAGCGGCTACAACAGCCTGGTGGCGCTTAACGAAAACGTAACCGGGAAATGGTCGCAGGTAGAAAACCAGCTCCAACGGCGCGCCGACCTAGTGCCCAACCTCGTGGCCACCGTCCAAGGCGCCGCCGCCCAGGAGCGGGCCGTGATACAGTCGGTTGCCGATGCCAGGGCCAAATTGGCCGGTGCGCAAGGCCCGGCCGCGAAGGCCGAAGCCAATGACCAACTGAGCGGCGCCTTATCGCGGTTATTAGTGGTCGTCGAAAACTATCCCACCATTAAAACGGACCAAAACTTCCGGGCCCTCCAGGACGAACTCGCCGGCACCGAGAACAGGCTGGCGGTCGCGCGCAAGGATTACAACGACGCGGTGCAGGTCTTCAATACCAAGATCCAGTCCTTCCCCACCGTCATTTACGCCAGAATGCTCGGCTTCGGCCCCAAGGAATACTTCCGCGCGGCCGAAGGCGCGCAACAAGTCCCCCAGGTTAAATTCTAAACAGCCCGGATATCACCAACTCAATACGAACTGACTGGAAAGCCGAAGGCCAAAGAATACGCGTTATTCTTTGGCCTTTGGCGTTCCGAACACAATCAATCCCTCTACGCCCGGCAGGCGGTGCTGCAAAACGGGGCCTGGCGGACGCGCCGTCCGGCCGGAGTGGTCATCGAAACCGTATCGTCCCCTCGGAATGGCGATCGGCATGATATTCCGGGTCCACACGTGGGCTTCCTTATTCGTATCTGAGCGCCTCGATGGGGTCGAGGAGCGCGGCCCGGCGCGCCGGATACAGCCCGAAGAACAGGCCGACCGAAACCGATACCCCGAAGGCGGCCAGGATGGCGTATGAGGAAATGACCGTCGTCCAGCCGGCGAAGCGCGAAATGACCTCCGCGCTGCCCACGCCGAGGACGATGCCGGCCAGGCCGCCGGTGACGCTGATGACGATCGCCTCGATGAGGAATTGGCCGAGGATGTGGGCGTAAGTGGCGCCGAGCGCTTTTCTGATGCCGATTTCCCGCGTCCGTTCGGTCACGGACACGAGCATGATATTCATGATGCCGATGCCGCCGACGACGAGGGAGATGGCGGCGATGCCGCCGAGGAAGGCGGTGATATTGCCGGTCGTTTCCTGCATGGTGCTCATGAGGGCGGTCATGTTGCGCACCGAGAAATCATCCTCGACGTTGGCCGGCAGGCGGTGCCGCGTGCGCAGCAGGGCGGTGACGGCGGTCTGCGCCTTGTCGATCAGCTTGTCGTTTTCGACCTGGACGCTGATGGTGTGCAGGTAGGTTATGCCCAGCAGCCGTTCCTGGGCGGTCGTGAGCGGCACGATAACCATGTCGTCCTGGTCCTGGCCCATCGACGACTGGCCTTTGGCGGCCAGCACGCCGATGACGCGGAACGGCGCCTTGCCGATGCGGATGGTCTGGCCGATCGGATTGACGTTGTTGAACAGGTTGGCGGCCACCGTCTGGCCGAGCACGGCCACGCGGGCGCGGGTGTCTTCGTCGCTGGCGCTGCCGAAGCGGCCGGCAGCGATTTTGTAGTCGCGGACAGTGAGGAATTCGGGAGTAGTCCCCTGGATCTTGGTCTTCCAGTTCTGGTTGCCGAAAACGACCTGGTAGGAATCGGAAACGCCGGGGACGACGTATTTTACGCCGCCGATCTCGCGGGCGATGGCTTTGGCGTCCTGGTTGGTGAGGGTGATGTTGGAGCCGGACGCCATGCGGACGGTGCCGGGCGACTGGGCGGCCCCGGGCATGATGACGAGAAGGTTGCTGCCCAGGCTGGCGATGGAGCTTTGTACTTTTTTCTGCATGCCGAGGCCGAGGGAGACCATGGTTATGACCGCGCCGACGCCGATGATAATCCCCAGCATGGTGAGGACGGCGCGGAGCTTGTTCGCCCTGAGGCCTTCGAGCGCGATGAGGATGCTTTCCCAGAGCATTGCTAGTACCTCCGTTCATGGCCCGGCTTTAAATGGGCGGCGGCGGCCCCTGATTCTTGGCGGCGGCGGTTTTGGGCTTGTCGGCCGGCAGCACGACCAGGTCGCCTTCGCTCAGGCCGCTGAGGATTTCCGCCTTCTCGTCGTCGCTGAGGCCGATCCTGACAGGCTTATTCTCCTCTTGACCGTTCGCCGCCATCACCGGCACGTACTTTTGGCCGCCTTCCTCCTTAATGGCCGACAGCGGCACTACCAGGACGTTTGTGCGTTCGGCGACGTTGATCGTCACTCTGGCCGTCATGGTGGGGAAGAGCAAGTCCTGGGTGGCGGTGACGGCAACATAGACGGGATAGTAGACGACGTTCGAGGAGGTGGTCGCGCTGCGCGATACGCTTGTTACCGTTCCGGCGAAGGCTTTGTCGGCGTAGGCATCGACAGTGAAGGTGACCTGCTGGCCGGCCTTGACTTTACCGATGTCCGTCTCGTCGACGAGGACTTTGATCTCCATCTTGGACATATCGGCAACAGACATCAGCACCTGGGCCGCGGAAATGCCCTGCACGACCGTCTGGCCGGCCGGGGTGGGCGTGCCCACGACCATGCCGTCGAGCGGCGAGGTTATGACGTAAAAGCCCAACTGGGAAGAAAAATTGTCGTAGTTGGCCTTGGCCACGAGATAGTTGGTCCGGTCGGCATCGAGCTGCTGGGCCGACTCGCCGCCGATGGCGAACAGCTTCTTGCTCCGCTCGTAGACGGCGGCGTAATTGTCAACCTGCGCCTGGTACTGGGCGACCTGCGCCCGCAGGCTGCTGTCGTCGAGGATGACCAGGACCTGGCCGGCTTTTACCATATCGTTTTCTTTCACCTTGACTGCAGTGATCAGCCCGGTGACCCGCGAACTGATGTCGACCGTGTCCACGGCCTTGATCGTCCCGGTAGCGGCGACGACCGACCGGACATCGCCGCGCTCGACCGCCATCGTCGTCGCCGCCGCGACGGGCGTGGCCGCCTGCCGGTGATAGTACGCGCCGCCGGCGGCGATGGCCACGATCAGCAGAAGCAGTATCCGGCGTCGATATCTGCCGATTCCTGTTGCCTGCATACACGAACCTCGCTTTTTATGGGTTTAGTCCTCATCCTCCTATTATGAGCGACAATTGTTTCCGTTTTGTCACGGAGTTTGGCCGCGAGGTAATTTTGGCGCCGAAGCGGCAGGGATTTGCAATATTTACGGGAAAATTTTATAGCGTGAAGCCGGGAAAAAGTTTTCGGGAGACGCCGCCGATGAGAAAGACGATAATGATCGCCGACGACGAGCAGCGGATGCGCAAGCTGATCGCCGACTATCTGCTGCGCGAGGGTTACGAAGTCATCGAGGCCGCCAACGGCCAAAAGGCCCTGGAAGAGTGCCGCGACGGGAAGGTGGATCTCGCCATCCTCGACGTGATGATGCCGGGCTGCGACGGATGGACGGTCTGCCGGGAGGTGCGCCGGCGCTCCGCCATCCCGATCATCATGCTGACGGCGAAGGGGGAGGAGGGCGACCAGCTTCTCGGCTTCGAGCTGGGCGCGGACGAGTACATAACGAAGCCTTTCAGCCCCAGGGTGCTGACCGCGCGGGTGAACGCCCTTTTCCGCCGGGCGGAGAGCAACCGGACGATCGCCTGCGACGGGCTGCGGATCGACCCGGACGCCAGGTTCGTATCCGTCGACGGCCGCCGGCTGGACTTCAGCCCCAAGGAATACGAACTGCTCGTCTTCCTGGCGGAAAACAGGGGACGGGCGCTGAGCAGGGAACAAATCCTCAACCATGTTTGGAGCTTCGATTATTTCGGCGACCTGCGCACGGTCGACACCCATATCAACCGCGTACGGACGAAGCTGGGGGCGAAAGGCGGCCTGATCCGGACGATCCGCGGCTTCGGCTACCGCTTCGAGGTGGGGCGATGAACTCCATCAGGACCAAGCTTTTTCTGAACATAAGCTTTTTGCTGGTTTTTTTCGTGCTGGCTGCCTGGAGCCTCAGCGCCCTGTTCCTGGAAGACTTTTACATCCGGAACAAGAAGCGCAGCCTGATCGAGAGCGGGCAGGCGATCGCGGCGTTATACGCCGCCGGCGGGCCGAACATCTCCCTGGAACTGGAACGGATCGCCGACAACATCGGCGCCGGCATCGTCATCGTCAGCCGGGGAGGCTACCTCAAATACAGCTCCTTCGAGCGCCTGGGGCATGAGGCGAAACGGCCGCCGCACCGGAAACCGCCCCCGCCCGGCATCGGCCGCTTCGACGACGACCCGCCGCCGCACATGCCGCTGACGGTTTCGGCCCGCGAAGAGATCGACGGCAGGACGAGCGTGGAGAGGCAGCACGATCAAGCCATCAACATCAACTTCCTTTCCCTCCGGCGCGTGTTGGACGACGGCAGCATCCTGCTCATCAGACTGCCGCTGGCCGCCGTTGCCGAGAGCGCCGCCTACGCCGGCAAGTTCACGGCCCTGTCCGGGCTGCTGGCGATAATCGCCGGCTGCGTCTGGGCGTATTTCTTCGCCCGCAAATTCACCGCCCCCCTGCAGCAGCTCGGCGAAGTCGCCGCCGGCATCGCCCGCCTGGATTTTTCCCAGCGGTGCCGGGTCACGGGCAACGACGAGGTAGGCAGGCTGGGCGACAGCATCAACAACTTGTCTTGCCGGCTCAGTAAAGCGATAGCCGCGCTCAACGAGACGAACCGGCAGCTGCTGGCGGACGTGGAGCAGGAGCGGCGGCTCGATAAGCTGCGCAAGGACTTCATCTCCAGCGTCTCCCACGAGCTGCGGACGCCGCTCTCCCTCATCCTCGGCTATGCGGAGGGCCTCAAGGAGAACGTGGTCCGGTCCAAGGGCGACCGCGAGTATTATTGCGCGGTGATCGCCGACGAGGCGGAGAAAATGAACAAACTGGTCAACGGCCTGCTGGATCTGGCGCAGATCGAATCGGGGCATTTCCGCCTGGACAGAAAGGACTTCGATTTGTCCTCCCTGCTCGCTGATATTGCCCAAAAATATCAGGCCATTTTGCGGGAGAAAAACATTGCGCTGTCGGTGGACAAGGAAACCCCGCTAAGGGTGAACGGCGACGCGCTCAGGGTCGAACAGATAATCCTCAACCTGCTCAACAATGCGATAACCCATGCCGACGGCGAACGGCTGGTGGAAATTACGGCCGTGGACGCCGCCGACAAGGTCAGGGTGGCTGTGTTCAATGCCGGCAAACATATCCCCCCGGACAGCATGGAAAACTTGTGGCTGAGCTTCTACAAGGCCGACCAGGCGCGGACGCGGGGCCTTGGCGGCTACGGCCTGGGCCTGTCGATAGTGCGGGCGATCCAGGAGCTGCACGGCAACGCCTACGGGGTGGAAAACGTTGCCGGCGGGGTTATGTTCTGGTTCGAACTGGATAAAGGAGCGTAAAAAAAATTTCGGGACAATCCCGAAATTTTTTTGTTTTTGCCGGTTTCTTAAATGAAACCTTAATAAAGGCTGCCGAACATATTAGTGCGATGTTGTGGTTGTTTCTATACGACCTCCCCGTCCAATGCCGTGGACGGGCCTTTTTTTTAACGAAATTAACTTAGTGGATAATTGTTCGTGACAAAACTGTAACAATCCCCCGTCAGAATTAAGATGTCGCCAGTCTCTGACGGCATGCGGAGGACGCCGATGTTCAAAAAACTGCGCTTTAAGCTGACCATTATCAACGCGGCGATCATCTTGATCCTTTTTATCCTGCTGACCGTCGGCTCGTATTGCTTTTTCCGGGTCGACATGGCCAGGCGCACGGACTTTCGCGCCCGGATGATCGCCGCCGACATCTTAGCCGGGCGGATTACCGACCTGCCCTCGCCCAAGAACGGCTTTCCCGGCCCCAGGGGCGAATTTCCCCCTGGACCGCCGCCCGGCCGTCCTCCCGGACCGCACCCGCAACCACCGCCGGGAGCCGACTTCTTCTTCGTCCGGACCTCACCCGACGGCACCGTCGCCTTCCGGTCGTCCGGGCAACCCCTGGATGACGGCCAACTGGACGAACTTACGGCCAAAGCCTTGCAGGCCGGCCGGATGCAAGGGACGATAAACTACGACCAGATCGACTACCGGTACCTGCGGGCGCCGCTGGAAAACCAGCCGGGCATGCTGGTGCTGTTCCACGATTCGTCGCGGGAAAGCGGCCTGCTCGGCGGCCTGCTGACCGCCCTGACCGGCGTCGGCCTTATCTGCTCGCTGCTGTCGTTCGGCGCCAGCTTCTTCATGGCCAACCGCGCCATGGTCCCCATCCAGAAAGCATGGCAGCAGCAGAAGGATTTCCTGTCCGACGCCTCCCACGAACTCAGGACGCCGCTGACCGTGATCCAGACCAACCTCGATGTCGTGCGCGGCAGCCCGGAAGAGACGGTGGCCGGCCAGACGAGGTGGCTGGACAACATCCAGGAGGAAACCAAGACCATGGCCAAGCTCATCGATGACCTGCTGTTCCTCGCCAGGGCCGACGCCCAACAGCAGCCGCTGGCGAAGGACCTGTTTGCGCTGCCCGCAACGGTGAACCAGGTGGTAGCCGCGTTCCGGCCGGTGGCAGCGGCGAAGGGGGTCCGGCTTGAGGCGCCCGGCCCGGATATTCCGGCCAACTGCCTCGGCGACGAAGCCCGCATCAGGCAATTGCTCGGCATCCTGCTGGACAACGCCATCAGGCATACGCCGCCGCATGGCAAGGTTGCGGTGTATCTGTCGCCGGCCAGCGCGAAAATACTGCTGTCCGTCGCCGATACCGGCGAAGGGATCGAGCCCGGGCATCTGGAGCGGATCTTCGACCGTTTCTACCAGGCGAGCAAGTCGCGCAACAACGGCAGCTCCGGACTGGGCCTGGCCATCGCCAAATGGATCGCCGAAAGCCACGGCGGGGCGATCGCCGTCGCCAGCAGGCCGGGCGAAGGGACCGTCTTCACCGTCGAGCTGCCGGGCGGCAAATAGCCGGGAAAAGTTTCCCCTGTGTTAAGTTTTTTGCGTAACCGCAAGGAAACTAAACGAAATCTTAACATTGTCCGGCGAGATATTGTTGTGAGGCCCCGCCGGGGGGCCCCGCAATATGCGCATAAAGGACGTTGAGGATGAAACTGTTGCTTGTCGAGGACGAACGCAGACTGGTCGACGCCCTGTCCCACCTGTTCAAAAAAAACGGGTTCACGGTCGATTGCGCCGAGGACGGCGAGACGGGAATCGAAATGGCCTGCACCGCCGAATACGACATCATCGTCCTGGACCGGATGCTGCCTTACCGGGACGGGCTTTCCCTGCTGAAAGAATTCCGCAAGCTGGGCTACGCCACCCCGGTGCTGTTCCTGACGGCCAAGGATTCCCCCGAGGACCGGGCCGAAGGGCTGGACGCCGGCGCGGACGATTATCTCGTCAAACCCTTCTATACGGTGGAACTGATCGCCAGGCTGAAAGCCTTGACCCGCCGCAAAAACAAGGAACTGGGAGAAAATATCCTGACCGCCGGCGAGCTCGTCTTCGACCCCCAGCGCAACCAGGTAGTCAGGCGCAACGAGGTCATCCACCTCACCTTCAAGGAAGCCCAGCTTTTCGAGCTGTTGATACGCAACTACGGCCGCGTCGTCACCAAGGAACGGATCGTCCAGAAGGTGTGGGGGTACAACGCGGAAACGGATTTCACCACCGTGAACCTCTATGTCCATAATCTGCGCAAGAAGCTGAACATCCCCAACCTGAAAACGGTGCGCGGCGTGGGCTATTATCTCCAGAAAAACGGCGAAGTCGCCCGGGCCAATTAAGCGTCTCCCCCTGCCGCCGGCAAAAAAGCCGGCGGCTTTTTTTTCGATGGGGGGCGGTTGCTAAACATACTCTTAACATTGCCGCCCGAACATACTGGCAGACACATGCGAAAGGAGCGTGGTGCCTTTGCTTTGAAGCGATCCGGCTGACAAGGTGCCAAAACGGGATTGGGCAGGAAGCCCAAGCATAATTCAAGGAGGAATATAAACATGGGTATGGTCATCAACACCAATCTTTCGGCGCTGAACACTTACAACCAGCTGAACAAGAACTCCAACCTGATGAACAAGTCGCTGCAGAAACTGTCGTCCGGTTACGCCATCAACACCGCGGCCGACGATGCGGCCGGCCTGGCGATCTCCGAAAAGATGCGCGGCCAGATCCGCGGCCTGAACCAGGCGAGCAAGAACGCCCAAAATGCCACTTCTATGGTGCAGACGGCGGAAGGCGCGCTCGAAGAAACCACCGAAATCCTGCAGCGCATGCGCGAACTCGCCGCCCAGTCGGCGAGCGACACCAACACCGACGCCGACCGGCAGAGCATCCAGACGGAAATCGACGCGCTGGTCGAGGAAATCAACAATATCGCCAACACCACCGAATTCAACACCAAGAAGCTGCTGGACGGCTCGATGGGCACCGCCGTCGCCACCGCGGTCGCCAACGTGCAGACCAACGGCGCGCTCGCCACGACAACGGATGTAACCGCCGATGTCACGGGGCTGACCGACGCGGACGGCAACTCGCTCGGCATCGTGGACGGCGACACCGTCACGGTGAGCTACATGAAGAACGGCGAGCTCGTTTCCAATACCACGACGGTCGCCGCCGGCATAGCGCTCGAAGATCTCGACACCACCGACTTCACCTTCAGCGTCGCGGCGGACGGCAAACTGCTCGCCACGGCCGCCGCCGCCGGCACCACCGGCGCCGTATACGGCCTGACGATCACCGTCAAGAACTCCGGCGGCGACACCAAGACGGCCCCGACCAACGCCCTGTCCTCGTTCACGCAGACCACGGCCGCCGCCGACGTCCAGAGCGACGGGTCGGCCACCATCCTGATCGGCGCCAACACCGGCCAGAGCATCAAGATCAGCATCGGCGTCATGGACGCCAGCGCGCTGGGGGTGCAGGGCCTCAAGGTCGACAGCCAGGGCGCCGCGAACGTGGCCCTCAAGGTCATCGACACGGCCACCGCCACGGTATCCTCGCTGCGCTCCGGGCTCGGCGCCATCCAGAACCGGCTGGAGCACACCGTCAACAACCTCACCACCACCAGCGAAAACCTGACCTCGGCCGAATCCCGCATCCGCGACGTCGACATGGCCTCGGAAATGGCCGAATACACCAAGCTGAACGTCATCACCCAGGCCGCTACCGCGATGCTGGCCCAGGCCAACCAGCAGCCGCAGCAGGTTCTGCAGCTTCTCCAAGGCTAAATAAAAAATCCCGTTACGCAACGCGTAGCGGGATTTTTTTATTTCCGGGTGTCCGCCCGTCAGCCTCTGACGTTCAGGCAACTGCCGCGGGCCGCCCTTTGCCAGGTGTCGACGTAGACGGTCTTCATCCGGCGCTTGGTGCGGCTGGCGGCGATCTCGCCGGCGATGCGGCCGAGCTCGGCCGCCGCCTGTTGGATGACGTGCTCGCAGGCGGTGGTTATCTCCCGCTGCCTGGCGATTAACGCCCGCGCCTCGGCGGCGAGCAGGCCGCCGAGGCGTTCGCCGGCCAGCTGTTTGTTCACGGCGGCAAGCTCGCCGATGAGGGCGGCCCGTTCCCGCAGCAGCCTGCCCAGGCCCCGCATCTCCCGCCGGCGGACGAACCGTCCCTGGGTCGCGGTATTGGCCGCGATCTTTTCGAGGAGCACCGCCTTGCGCGCCAGGCGCTCCCTGGTTTCGTGCGCATCCGTCATAACCGTCCCGCCTCCTTAACTGCTCGAATCGTCGAGATACGCCGACAGGGCGGCTAACTGGGTATTCATATTGCTGATGTATGTCTCCAGCGTGGTGTACTTGTTGTAGAGCCGTTCCTCGTATGCGTCGAGGCGGTCTTCCTCGGCGGCGATCTCTGTCTGGTATTTCGCGATCAGGTCGCTGAGGGTATTGTCGGCGGCGATGCTGCTGTCGGCGAGCCCGGCCTTTTCGACGAGCTTCCCGCGCAAGCCCTTGCTGTCCTTGGTGGTCGCCGTGTACTCGGCGATAATGTCGTAGAAGCGGTAGGCGATGCCTTCTTCGCCGTACCTGGTGGATAACGCGCCGGCGCTCAGCGTCCTCACGGTCGAAAGTCCCGAATACGTGGACGACTGTTTTGTGAAGAGATTCATGACTGCGGCCGGGTCGCTGGCGATGGCTTCCTTCAGTGCGTCCGCGTCGATTTCGAGCTGGCCGTTTTTGCTGTAGTCGCCGGTATCGATGCCGAGATCGAAGATGGAGGTGGAGACGCCGGCGATGGAATCGACCACCGCCGACCGCAATTCCCGCAGGAAGCCGGTCAGCAGAGAGTCGTTCTTCAGTATGCCGGTCTTGGCTTTGGCTTCCCACTTCTCGATTTCCTCGTCGCTCATCTCCGCCTTCTGGTCGTCGGTGAGCGGCGGGTAGTCGGCGTCGTAATCCTCCTTTAGCAGGCTGGTGATCGTGGCGATCAGGCTGTTGTAGTCTGCGGCGAAATCACTTATGAGGTCGTAAATGCCGTCGGTGTCCAGCGTTAGGCTGACGGTGGCGTCTTCGCTGGCGGCGGTTACGGCATTTAGCGTATAGGTTACGCCATCCACCGTTACCGTGTTCGAACTGCGGGTCAGCGACACGCCGTCGACGATCAGCTTGGCGTCCTTCCCGGCGGTAGCGGCGGTAAGGACGGCGGACGCGAAGGTGCCGCCGCTGTCGCTGACTTTTAGCAGGTTGCCGGCGCCCGTTTTACCGGCGGTCAGCACCAGTTCGCCGGTCGTTGCGTTGTAGGCCATGGTAGCGCCGAAAGCGCCGGCGTTGATCTCGTCGATCATTTCGGCGATGGTGGTGTCTTGATCGAAGGTGAAGGTAGTGCCGTTGATGGCGAACACCGCCTGGCCGTCAGCGTTGAATTCGAACCCCAAGTACTCCTGAAGGCCGGCCAGCGTGACTGCGGTGGTGTCGATGCGGTTGGCGGTCACGGCGCCGTCGGCGGCAAAGCCCAGGTCGGACAGGCCGCTGGCGCCGGAAGCAGGGGCGCTGATGCTGATGGCGTTGACCCCGCTGTCGGCGGCGGTGATCGTCAGGCAGCCGGACGTGTCGGTGCCTGCCGTAAGCTTGCCGTCGCCCACCGCGTCGTCGAGCGCGCTTTGCAGCGAGGCAAGGTCGGTCACGCTGCTCAGATCGACGGTGTAATCTGTGCCGTCCACCGTGAGGACGGCGCTCTTGCCGCTGAGATCGCCGTAGCTCGCGGCCCGGCCGCCGGCCACGTCCCGGGAGAGACCGCTGCTGGCGAGGGTGGCCTTGGTGGCGAGCTGACTCACCGACACGGCGTGGCTGCCGGCGCCGGCGGCGCTGGTGTAGGTGGCCGCTACGGCGCTGCTGCTGCTCGTCACGGTGTACTTGTTGTAGTTTTTGGTGCTGAGCAGGCTGGTGGCGGAAGTGAGGCTGAAGTACTTGTCGGCGAAGGCCTTGATATCGGCGATGACGCTCTGGTAAGCCGTCTGCCGCCATGTGGCCAGCTGCTCCTTCTGCTGCAGCTTGTTCAGCTTTTTGGCCTTCTCGGCCGTAACGAGTTGGGCGACGATCGAGTCGACGTCGATGCCGGACGACAGTCCGGTGATCCGCGTGGTTCCGTTGACGGTGGTCGTGGTGATGCTGCTGGCCATGCTGTTCGCCTCCTTGCCTGCTGCCGGCTTTCCCTAAGCCATGTAATCCACCAGCGTCTTGCTGATGGCCTTCGCCCCTACCGCCAGCGCCGCCTCGTAGACGGCCTCGGCGCTGGCCTGCTCGACCGCGGCCTGGCTGACGTCGACGTCGATGGTATTGCTGAGCAGGGTGCTGTAGTTGGTATAGTCGTTGGCCAGCCGGTCGCTCACATTGTCGACGTACGTCATCCTGCCGCCCAGGACGGCCTGGGCGGTGGTCAGCCGGTCGAGGTCGGTTTGGATGTCGGCGAGCAATTCGTCGATCGTGCCGATGCTTTCCGTCGCGACCGTATCGGTGGCGACGTCGTAAAGCTGGTAATAGGCGGTGTCGGTGGTGTTGTCGGCGCTGAGCGCGATCAGGAGCTTGGCGATGGTGTTGAACAGGTTGCCCGCGCTGTCGCCGGCGACATCCTGGCCTTCGGTGTTGACGACGACAGCGGCGCCGTAGCCCAGGTCGTACTTGATCGACTCGTCGCTGCCGGCGTCGACGTAAGTGTTGCCCGCGTACATGGCCTGGACGGTCGCCGCGTCGACGGTGGCCGGCATGATCGTGCTGAGGTACTGGCCCTTGTAAGTTATCGCCATGCATTCGCTGGCGTCGAAGGAAAAGGTTGCCGCCGTGAAGCCGCCTGCCGGCGCGGCCAGCGTGGCCATCACCTTGCCGGTGGCGGTCTTCAGCTCCACGGCGCCGGTGCTGGCGGTGGTCGTGCCTGTATAAGTGTTGGTGCCGTCGGTCATCGCTACGGTATAAGTGCCGCCGGACAGGGACACGGTTACGCTGTAGCTGCCTGTGGCCAGGTCGTTGCCGAGGCTGAGGTCGCCGGCGTCGTAGCTGCCGGCGGCCGTGACATTCGTCGCCAGCCGCTTTACCAAGGCGTAGGGCTCCTCGCTGACGCTGAAGCCGCCGAAAACGTACCGGCCGCCGAAATCGGTGTTGAGGACCTGCACGATCCCCTCCAGATATGCCGAAACCTCCTCCTTGATGTCCGCCCAGTCGGTCGCGGACGCCGTACCCGAAGCGGCCTGGGAAATATTTTCGCTGATGGCGGTTACGTAGTCGACAAGCTCGCAAATCGCGTCCGCCGTCGTCTTCTGCCAGGAAGAGGCCGCGCTGGCGTTGCTTTGGTATTGTTCGACCTTGGCGAGATAGTCGCGGTATTTGATCGTTTTGGCGGCCACGACGGGATCGTCGGACGGCAGCGAAATCTTGAGCTCGGTCGCTACCCGTTCGGTGGCCTCGTTCAGCCGGTTGGCCGCGGCGTTGATATTCCTGATGGTGTTCGTGATCATCATGTTGTTGGTGATACGCACCGGAGATCGCCCCCTTCCTTAATCCGACACCATATTGATGGTGGTGGCAAGAACCTCGCTCCAGGTGGTGAGCGCCTGGGCCGACGCGCTGTAGGCCTGCTGGTACTTCGTAAGATAGGCCGTTTCCTCGTTGGTCGATACCCCCGATACCGAGGAGCGGCAGTCGTCGATGTAGCTCACGAGGCTGGCCTGGCGGGAATTTTGCCGCGAGGCGTAGGCGCTTTCCGTGCCGAGGGTGGCGATGATCGAGTCGTAGTAGTCCACCGGCGAGCCGACGGCGAACAGGCGCGTATCCCGACAGATGCTGATGAGGTCGTTGGCGTTCTCGTTGTTGCCGGAGGCGGCGTCGGCGCTCGAGGAAGCGGCGATCTTGTTCGTGTCCGCCGTGACGTCGGACGTCAGCGCGATGTTGGCGGCGGTGAGGCTGGCATACACTTCGCCGGCGGTCAGGCCGCCGGCCAGCAGGCTGGCGATGTCCGCCGACGTCGCATCGCCGTAAGTGAAGAAGCGGATGCCGGTCGTGCCGTCGGCGCCGTAGCCGCCGGCATGCCCGGCGTAGTACTGGCTGCCGTCGGCGTAGACGCCCTCGTTGAACGCTGCGGCGAACGTGCGGGCGAAGGTATCGAGCTGGCCCATATAGTAGAGAATGCCTTTGCTGTCGCCGTTCGCGCCCGTTCCGTCGCGGATGGCGAGATAGGCGGCCAGCGAACCGCTGTCCCCGGCGGAGAAATCCTTGCCGGTGTCCGCCCAGCGGATGCCGTACATGCCTTGCTGGTCGCCGCTGGCGGTGACGGTGTAGCACTCGAGCTGCCGGGCCTTGTTGCCGCTGACCAGCGTGGAGCCGTTTATCGTGATGGTGTAAGACGAGGTGGCCGTGCCGTCGGCGGCGGTGTATACCGTGACAGCGGTGACGGTGATATCGGCCAGTTTCGATAATTCGTCGAGGAGCAGGTCGCGCCGGTCTTCCAGCTCGTTGGCCGCGGCGCCGGAGGTCGCCGCCACCGTGATCTGCCGGTTGAGGTCGGCGATCTGGCTGGCGTAAGAGTTGATCTGTTCCACGGTCGTCTTGACGGCGGTGTTAACCTCGGTGCGCAGCTCGGTGAGCGAGCTGGCAGCTTCGTTGAAGTAAGCGCAGATATCCTCGCCATAGCCGACGACCGTCGCCCGGGCCGCCGCGCTGTTGTCGGTGGCCAGCGTCTCCAGCGCCGAGTAGAAGTTGCTCATCATATCGCTGAAAGTCGTATCATTGGCGGCTGTGTCGAGGTAAATCTCGATCTGGGTCAGGTAATCGGCCGTGGTCTCGTAATAGCCGAGCGTACTGGTTTCCGTCCAGTATTTCTGGTCGAGACGGAAGCTGTTGACCCTGGTCACGGAAGTGACTTCGGTCCCGTTGCCGACGGTGCTGCGGCTGTAGACCGCGGCCGGGCCGACCGCTATCTGGTTGACGACCTGCCGCGAATAGCCGGTCGTATTTACGTTGCTGATGTTATTGGTGGTCGCCGCCAGCGCCGTCTGGCTTGCCGACAAGCCGCGGTTGGCGATGGCGACGCCGATGAATGTCGAAGCCATTGCTTCGCCTCCTAGCCCAAATCCTCGATCAGGCCGCCGATCAGGCCGTCGATGGTGCTCAGCACTCGCGCGTTGGCGCTGTAGGCTTCCTGATAGATGATGAGGTTTGACATTTCTTCATCCAGGGAGATACTGAAAATCGACTGGCGCTGGTTATCCACCTGGGTCACCAGGGCGGCCTGCGTATCGTAACTGCTCGCGGCGTTGTCGCCGGCGGTGCCGAGCCAAGACACGAACGACTGGTAGAAGGCGCTGAGATCCATTTCCAGCCCGGCGAATTTGAAGATGTTCGCGTCGCGCAAGTCGTAAATCGCGGCGGCGACGGAATTGTCGCCGTCAGCCGTGCCGGTGACGATCAGGCCGGCATCGGCCGCCACGCCGGCATTGACCTGGATGTTGGCGATGCTCAGCGGCTGGCTGGTGTCGGCGGCCGTGAAGAACGCCACTCCGCCGTTGGCGGTTTGCAGGTCGTTGATTTCCGTGGCGACGGTGGTGAGCAGGTCGTTCAGCGCCTGCAGCATATTGGTGATCGAGCTGGCCGACCCGGCGGTGAAATCGTACGGCAGGCTGGCGGCGTCGATAGCCCCGTAGCCGGTCTGGTCGGCGTCCTCCAGGTAGGCCGCGATGCTGCCGCCGGTGATGCTGGCCTTTTTACCCGTGTCCGCCCAGGCAACCGTCAGCGGGTCGTCGGCCGTCCCGCTGCCCGACACTACCAGCTTGTGGGCGGTATTGCCGGCTACCAGCGCCGCGCCGTTTATCGTCACCGTGAAGCTGCCGCCCGTTTCCGTGACGGTGATGTTGGCCAGGGCGGACATCTCGTCGAGCAGGGCGTCGCGCTGGTCGCGCAGGTAGCTGGCCTCCGCCCCGCCCACTTCGGCCGCGGTGATCTGCTGGTTCAGGGCGGCGACCTGCGCGGCCAAATAATTGAGGCTGTCCACGCCGTCGGCGACGCTGCTGACGGCGTCCTGCTGCAACTGCTGCAACTGGCTGTAAAGCTCCGTCAGGCCGCTGATGAGCGAATTGGCGCTGTCTACGACCTCCTGGCGGGCGCTGGTGCTGGTGGTGTCGAGCGACAGGGCGTCCCAGCCGGCAAAAAAGTCGTTGATAAGTTCCTGCAGGCCGTCGCTGGAAGTCCCGTCGTCGGCAGCGAATTCGCTCAGCAGCTCCTGCATGTATTCGAGATTGCCGCTCTTCACGGCCCAATAGCCGGCGGCGGCGTTCTGCGTGCGGTAGGTGGCGTCAAGCAGCTTGTCGCGGGCCCGGGTGATCGACGCCACGCTGGCGCCGCTTGTCAGCGCGGCGCCGTCGGCAAGCGTCGTGGTCGTATCACTGATGGATACTCGTACCCGCGAGGCCCCGGCCGTACTGACATTTGCCAGGTTGTTCGTCGTAGCCGTCAGGGCGGCCTGGCTTACGTACATGCCGGCATAAGATACGCCGTAAGTGCCGAAAGTCGATGTCATTGCCGCGTCCCTCCTTTCCTGGCTGCGGTGGCCGCCGGCTGCGATGATTCCTGCAGCCGGCGCCGCCGTTGACACGCTAGCCGCCGGTCAGGCGTCAGCGCATGCTGATCAAGGACTGCAGCATCTCGTCGGCGGCGGTGATCACCTTGCTGTTGGCTTGATAGGCCCGCTGGGCGATCATCATATTGCTGAATTCCTGGGCCAGGTCGACGTTCGACATTTCCAGGCAGCCGGTGCTGAGGGACGAGGTGCTGCCCTGGCCGGCGACGTAGTAGGACACCGCCCCCGAGTTGCTCGTGGCCGCGTACATGTTGTCGCCGGTTTTGGCCAGGCCCTCGTCGTTGGTGAACACCGCCAGGGCGATCGCCGCCAAGTCCTGGGTCTGGCCGTTGCTGTACGTGCCGACGATCGTCCCGTCCGCCTCGATGGCGATGCCGGACAGCGTCCCGGCCGCATAGCCGTCGGGCGTGGCCGTGACGCCGGCCGTACTGTTGCTGGTGGTGATGTCGCTCAAGTCGCAGGCCACGGCGAAAGCCGCCGTGCCCACGGTGCCGGCAGGCGTCACGGTGAGGGTAGGGGTGGCGGTGAAGGTGGTGGTGTCGGCGGCGACAGTGAAGGTGGCCGTGCCCGCCGTCAGGGTGGCCGGCGCCGTCAGAGTGAAGGTGCCGGTCCCCAGGTCGAAAGTGGCCGAACCGTCGGTCGAAGTGGCGGTGTAGGTGTTTCCGGCGGGGTCGGTCAGCGTGAGCGTGTAGGGACTGCCGGTGCCGGTCACCTCCAAGGAATAGGTGCCGGCGGGGGCGTTATAACTGGCGCTGGCGGCGGAGTAACCGGTGGTGCCGGCGTCGCTGAGGGTGGTGGCGGTGGTAGTGTCGACGAGCTTGCCGTTCTTGTCGAAGGCGACATAGCCGCTGGCCGGCGTAATCGTCGCATCGCTGGAGCTGGCTTCGTAATACCAGCTGGTTATCGGGTTGTCGGCGTCGCTGGCATCGACATAGCACTTGTACCAGTTGACCGTGACGCTGTAGGCATTGCCCTGGGCGTCGTACACCGTCATGCTCGACGTCCCGTCGGCCGTGTCGGGCACGGTGCCGATGGCGGACAGTCCGGTGCCGTGTGCCGTCTTCGAAGAATTGAGCGTGCCGCTGAAGTCGGCCTCGGTCGTCATGGCGGCGGCCATGGACTTTTTGTTGCCTTCGTAGAGGTTGATGGTATCGACATTGCCGGTGGTGATGATATTGCCGTCGGCGTCGGCGGTCGTCCAGCCGCAGACCTTATAGCCGTTGATGGTGAGATTGCCTTCCTCGTCTATCGACATCTGGCCGTTGCGGGTGTACAGGTAGCTGCCGTCGGAGCCGTTCGATACGACGAAGAAGCCTTTGCCGCTGATGGCAACGTCGGTGGCTATTCCGGTAGATTGAACGCTGCCGGAGGTCATGTTGGTGTTGGTGGCGGTTACGCCGACGCCTAGGCCGATCTGCACCGGATTGGTGCCGCCGCTGGTTGCCGTGGAGCCGGAAGCGGCGCTGATGGTCTGGCTGAGAAGATCGCTGAAGCTGACCGACTGGCTTTTGTAGCCGGTCGTATTGACGTTGGAGATGTTGTTGGCAATGACGTTGAGATTGGTGGTCTGCGATTTCAGCCCCGAAACCGCGGAAAAGAAAGCGCTCATCATGGGCGCATTACCTCCCGATCACTATTTCTTCGGTCATTCGGAAATAGTCGTCGGCCTCCCCTGGCGGGGTCCGGCCGATTTTATTTTGCTTGGCTGCACCCAGTCAGGCGCTGGTGGTGCCGCTGGCCACGCTCACCACCGAGCCCAGGTCGACGATCGTGCCGCCGACGGACAAGTAGGTCGAGCTGCCGCTCATGATGACCGAGTCCACGGTGCCGGTGGCCTGGGCGGTGTTGCCCGACGAATCGGTCGTTTGGTAGGTCACGCTTTTGCCGATCATGTTGAACGCTTCGACATTGTTAACCGCCGTATAGATGTTTTGGATCTGGCTCAGCGAACTGAGCGACGCCATCTGGGACACATACTCGGTGCTGCTCACCGGGTCGGTGGGGTCCTGGTACTGGAGTTCAGTGGCCAGCAGGTTGATGAAATCTTCGAAGTCGAGACTGCTGTTGGCTGTGGTCGAGCTGGTCGTGGCCGTCGCGGCAGTGCCGGACGTCAGGCTGGAAATTGCGGACGTGCTCATTTTTTCTCATGCCCCCTTTTTGCTAGTGACAACTTGTCATATTTGCTTTCGCAGGCAAATATTAAGTTTTTGTTTATTTGTGCCGGCGAAAGGAATAGGCAAAAAAAAATGCACCACGGCCGCGCCCGGCCCCGGCTGTCCGCTAAAGACCGAGGAAGGCTTGCCCAGGGCGATCCTTGGCTTGTTTTTTGCCGGCAGTTGTGAAAAAGCACGTCCACGGGCAAATTAAATCATACATCACGGCAATCCGGCCCGGCGCGAAGCGGCGGCAGGGCAACCGGCCCGCCCCGTCGAACCGGTAACAGCAAACGGATGCTCGCCGCCGCTGGCAAGCAGGGAGGAAACAACCCGCCGGGCAGCGTCAAGGACCGCCTCGGCTACGCCATGACCAAGGATGCCGAAGACCGCGGCCCCATCGGCAAAGACAGCGTCATCATCGAGCCGACCAGCGGCAACACCGGCGTGGGCCTGGCGTTCGTCGCCGCCGCCAGAGGCTACCGGCTGATCCTGACCATGCCGGAGACCATGAGCATCGAGCGGCGCGGCCGCCTTCGCCGCCACGCAACTGGCTCTGCGCCCCGAGAACGCCGGCCAGACCATCGTCGTCCTGCTGCCTGACACCGGGGAAAGGTACCTGTCGACGCCGTCTTTTCAAACCGGGGATTAGCGGCGGCTTAGCCGCGGGCCGGCAGGAAACAGCCGGCCGCGGCGCGAACCCTTTATGCGGAATAAACGGTGAGGAAATCCGTCCGATTTCCGGGAGAAACGATGGGGAGAATTTATTGCGCCGTTATCGCCCTCCTGGCCTTGACCGGCGCTGCCGTCGCCGGCTATCTCACATACCTGCATTTCTATCCCGCCGGCTATGAGAACTTCGTCATATGCGGCCCCGAATCTGCCGGCAACTGCGACGCCCTTATCCAGGGGGAATACGCCACGCTCTTCGGCATCCCCGTGGCCGCCTACGGGCTGTTCGCCTACCTCGCCGTCCTGTTCACCGCGCTGGTGGCCGGCTACGCGGGCGGGCTATACCGCCTTTACGGCCTGCTGATAATCCTGCCGCTCGTCGCCGTCTCGCTGGCGGCCGACGCCGTCCTCGCCGCCGTGATGATCAGACTGCAAATCTTTTGTATCCTGTGCCTCGCCACCTACCTCATCAATGTGCTGCTGCTCGCGGCCGGCTGCCTGTGGTATAGGCGCCTGAAACGGCAGGACGGCGTCACGCTGCGCGACGCTCTCCGGGCCCTCCGCGCCGCCGGCGCCGGCAGGCACGGGGCGAAGGCCGCCGCCGCGCTGTACGTACTGTTCGTCACCTTCCTGGCGTTCTCGGTTTTCGCCGCGTCCGCCATGCTCGGCATACGGACGGACGCCGCCCGGCAGCCCAAGGACCAGACGCAGCAGACCTACGAGGCGTTCTACCGCCAGCAGGCGGAAAACCTGCAATTGCCGCCAACCACCCTGACCGTCGGCTCCGCGGACGCAAAAGTCAAGATCGTCGTCTTCACCGACTTCCTCTGCGCGGCCTGCTACCAGTTTTACCAGTTGGAGAAGGAATTGACCGCCCAGTACGGCGACGCGGTCGCCTTCGCCTATTACAACTATCCCCTCGACAAGGAATGCAACCCCGACCTGCAGCGGACGATGTACGCCTCGTCCTGCACGGCGGCCGGGTCGATGCTGGCCGCGGCGTCGCTGGGCTTCTTCCCCGAATACATGGCGGAACATTTCGCCCGCTACCACGAATTCCACGGCCAGTACGGCCCGGACAAGGCCGCCGCGACGGCGGCCGGGCTGAGCGACCCGGCGCGGTTCATGGCCGTGGCCGATTCGGCCGCCGTCCGGCAAATCCTCCGCCGCGACATCGCCTTGGCGGACAAGCTGCGCATCAAGGCCACGCCCACCCTGTTCATCAACGGCCGCAGGATGGTGGGGGTCCCCTCGCGCGAGCTCATGGCCGCCATCATCGAACGGGAACTGCGGAGCGACGCCCGCTAAACGGCAGTTGAAGCCTTCCGGAAAACAGTGTAAAATTAGCATGCAAGCCCCCTGGGGCAAACGCCAAATCCCCGACAAGCGAGGGACAACACCATGAAAAAATGGCTGGCCTGCCTGTTGCTGGCGGCATTCATCCTATCCGGCGCAGCGGCCTGGGCCCAGCCTGCCATCCCGCCCGCGCCCACCTCCGGCAGCCTCTTCGTCCGCGACTACGCCGGCATCCTCGGCGACGACGCCAAAACGCGCATCGACTTCCTCGGCTCCCAGCTCCGCGGCAAAACCAAGGCCCACGTCGTCGCCGTCGTCGTCAGGACCACCGGCGGCGCGCCGCCCGCCGACTACGCCCTCGCCATCCTGAGGCAGTGGGGCGTCGGCGACAAAACCGAGAACAACGGCGTCGTCATCCTCGTCGCCGTCGACGACCGCGCCGCCCGCATCGAAGTCGGCTACGGCCTCGAAGGCCGCATCCCCGACGCCAAGGCCGGCCGCATCCTCGACGAATACATGCTCCCCTACTTCCAGCGCGGCGACTACGACAACGGCGTCTACAACGGCTACCTCGCCGTCGTCGGCGAAGTCGCCCGCGAATACGGCGTCACCATCGACGCCGACAAAAAAAAGACCGTCTCCCGGTCCCAGCCCACCCATAGCGAGCCCTGGTGGGACGCCCTGCCCTGGTGGGGCAAGCTCCTCCTCCTCGGGGCCGTCATCGGCCTCTTCATCCTCGACTGGGTCTTCTTCGGCGGCCAGTTCACCTGGCTTATCCTCGCCCTGCTCTTCCGCCGCGGCGGCGGGGGAGGGGGCCAAGGTGGCGGCGGCGGATTCGGGGGCGGGTCGGGCGGTGGCGGCGGCGCCGGCCGTCGCTGGTAAAGCTTTTGGCAATTGGACTTTGGCGAACGTTTATAAGCCCCCATCTGCGTTGTTGTTCCGCCGGGCGCTTGCTAGCGTACGTTCCGAGTACGCGTCGCGGCACGCCCGGCGGAGCCGCCTAGCATCTGGGGGCTTCTGAACGTCCGCGCGCAGACCTGAGGAACCGAAGCGCTCTCGGCTCAACCTCACGTCCATCATGCTCGTCATCTTCGCCTTAAAAATCGCTTGCTGCTCGCAAGCGATTTTTTACTTGGCCTTGCGATAAAAATGGCCGCCGCGGATAATACGGGTATCCGTCACCGTCACGAACGCCTTCGGGTCCCACCCGTACACCGTCTTCTCCAGCTCATCGAGGCGCTTCCGCTCGAAAACCACTCGCAACTGATAGTAGCAACCTTCGTGGCCCTCGCAGGCGAAGACCGTCACCCCGAAGCCCTGCTGGCGGAGCTTCGCGGCCAGCGCGGATGCGTCGCGGGTCGTAATCACCTGCATCACGTAATACCCCAGCGCCAGCCGCTCCTCCACCCACAAGCCGACCGCGTTGCCGGCGGCGAACCCGAGAGCGTAGGAAATAAGGCTGGGAATATCATTGAGGGTTTCCAGGACGAACTTTAAAGCGACGACATAGATCAGGACCTCGGCAAAACCGATGGCCGCCGCCATGAACTTCCGGCCCCGCACCACCATAAGCGTGCGGACGGTCGCCAGCGTCATATCGGCGACTCTGGCCAGGAAGACGGCGAAATAACCGAGCATCGACTCCATAGCGGCCCCTCCAGCTGGCGGACTCGCGGCCGAATCCGCCCCCCGAAAATAACTTCGCCTTAGTATCTCCCCCCGCGGCGGAAATTATGGCCTGCCGCCACCTGCCGCCAACCGTCCGCCCGGCGCCGCCCCCACAACCGCACCAAGAGGCGCCTCCTCCCGGATACGCCTCTTGTAAATATTTTCTATAAACCTATTGACATGGAGCCAACTCCAAGGTGTAGCATTAAAGAAAACGATACTTCCGCTTTGGAGAAGGGCAGGCAGAACAACATGCAAAAAAAACTCGGCTTCGGCTGTATGCGATTGCCGCTCCTGGACAAAAACGACCAAACCTCGATCGACACGGCCACCCTGAACGAAATGGTCGACACCTTCCTGGACAGAGGCTTCACCTACTTCGATACCGCCTACGTCTATCACGGCTTCAAAAGCGAAGAGGTCATGCGTGAAGCTCTGGTCAAAAGACACAAGCGCGACGCATTTGCCCTGGCGACGAAACTGCCGCCGCGGATGCTGAAAACCGCGGCCGACCAGGAAACGATCTTCAACGAGCAACTGGCCAAATGCGGCGTCGAATACTTCGACTACTACCTGATTCACAACATCGGCGTAAGCTCGTATCCACAGGCAAGCAAATACGGCACCTTCGGTTTTGTCGTCAACAAAAAGAAAGAAGGCAAAATAAAAAACATCGGCATATCCTTCCACGACACGCCGGAACTGCTTGACGAAGTCCTGACCGCCCATCCCGAACTCGACTTCGTCCAACTGCAACTGAACTACATCGACTGGGACAATCCCGGCATTCAGTCCCGGCGATGCCACGAAGTGGCGAGAAAGCACGCCAAGCCCATCATCGTCATGGAACCCTGCAAAGGCGGCAGCCTGGCCATCGTCCCCGAAAAAGCCGAAAAACTGCTGAAGGCGTACAAGCCGGACGCCTCGGCCGCCTCCTGGGCCATACGGTTCGCCGCCAGCCTGGAAGGCGTCGTCACCGTGCTCAGCGGCATGTCGGCCCTGGAGCAGGTCCTCGACAACACCTCATACATGGCGGACTTCAAGCCCCTCAACGACGAGGAACTGCAGATCATAGACCGGGTGACCGGCATCATAAACGAAAACACCGCCGTTCCCTGCACGCTCTGCCGCTATTGCGAACCAGGCTGCCCCAAGAAAATCGCCATACCCGACTACTTCGCCCTGTACAACAGCGCCAAGCGGGCCACCAGCGCCAACTTCTCCAGCCAGTTCGTCTACTACCTGAACCTTACCGCGAGCCGCGGCAAGGCCGGCGACTGTATCGACTGCAAACAGTGCGAAAAAGTATGCCCCCAGCACCTAAAAATAACCGAACACCTCAAAGACGTCGCCAAAACCTTCGACAACGCGTCCTTGCCGACCAGATGAAGAAATGCCGTCAGTGCCTGGAATGAATAAACCAGAGGAGGGAACCAATGAAACTGTCGACAACGATCACCAGAGCCGGCTCGCAGCCGTCCGCCAGGGGCCCGGCCGACCACTTCACCGGCAGCGTACGCTTCGACCCCCTGTTCGCCGCCGCTGAATCGGCCCCCTTTGCCGGCGCCTACGTCACGTTCGAACCGGGAGCCCGCACCGCCTGGCACACCCATCCCGCCGGCCAGCGCCTGGTAGTTACCGCCGGCGTCGGCCGCGTACAGGAGTGGGGCGGGCCGATCGAAGAGATCAGGCCCGGCGACGTCGTCTGGTTTGCCCCCGGCGTCAAGCACTGGCACGGCGCCGCGCCGACCACCGCCATGACCCACATCCACCTCACGGCCGTGTGCGACGGCCAGGCCGCCGAATGGCTGGAGCAAGTCAGCGACGAACAATACGGCAAGTGAAATAACCTCCCCCACGCGAAAACAGGCCCAAACCTCCGTTTGCGCCTGTTTTCTTATTCGCGCCCCGCCGGCCGCTGCGGGGCGGCAAACTAATTATCCGCCATTCTTAGCGCTTTTTCCTTCGCAACCACCGTCTGCTCATAAACGGCGATCTTATAATCCAGGCGGTCCAGCGTCCTCTGCATATCCTCCATCCTGTTCGCCAGCAACCGGCGCTGCTCCACCAGGAGCGCCTTTCTAGCCTCGACAGTCTCATCGCCCTGCTGAAACAGCCCGACATACTCGATCAACACCTCGACCGGCAGACCGGCGCGGCGCATGCACTTGATAAACTCGACCCGCCGGCAGTCCTCCTCCGTATAATCCCTGACGCCGCTCTTATTGCGGCTCACATGGGGGAGCAGGCCGATGCGCTCATAATAGCGGAGCGTATCCTGGGGCATATCATACCTCTCGCTCACCTCGGAAATCGTCATGGCATACACCTCCTTTCCTTCGTATTATAATACCTGGAGCCAGCTCCAAGTCAAGTCGCCAACGAAAACCGCCGGCCCGGCCGCGCCGCCGTCCCGAAATCTGCGGTCCCTCGCCATGCGGCACAAATTACGAATTGGTTGTCCCCGGTGGCAGAATCCTCCCCGCCACATATCATATTGTGCGAAAAAACAGCCCGCCGCCGGCAGGGCTGAGGGAGGTCCTTGCTTTTATGAGAGAGGTAAAAATCCGTCACCTGTTCCCCGGGGGCAACACCCCACGCGGCTTCTACTCCTACTACAACTACATAATCCCCGCCGACGCCGCCCGCATCTTCATCCTGAAAGGCGGCCCCGGCACAGGCAAATCCACCTTCATGCGCCGCATCGGCGACGCCATGGCCGCCCGCGGCCACGACCTCGAGCACCACCACTGCTCCAGCGACAACGGCTCCCTCGACGGCCTCGTCATCCCGGACCTGGGCGTCGCCTTCATCGACGGCACCGCCCCGCACGTCGTCGACCCCAAACACCCCGGCTGCGTCGACGAAATCATCCACCTCGGCGACTTCTGGGACCAAGGCAAAATGATCGCCAACAAACAACAGATCCTTGCCGGTACCGCCGAAATCGGCAAAAACTTCCAGCGCGCCTACCGCCTCCTCGCCGCCGCCAAAGCCCTCTACGACGACTGGGAAGCCGCCAACGCCGAAGCCCTCGACCACGCCGCCGCCAACCGGCGGGGCGAAGAACTGCTCGCCGCCCTCTTCCAGGGCATCGACACCGTCGGCGCCGGCCGCTTGCGCAAACTCTTCGCCTCCGCCATCACCCCCGACGGCCTCGTCCACTACCTCGACACCTCCGTCTGGCCCGCCGGCCGCTGCTTCGTCATCGCCGGCGACCCCGGCAGCGGCAAAAGCACTCTCGTCCGCAAAGTCATCGCCGCCGCCCTCGTCCGCGGCCTCGACGCCGAAGCCTTCTACTGCCCCCTCGACCCCGAAAAACCCGAACACGTCGTCATCCCCGCCCTGGGCGCCGCCGTCACCACCTCCTTCCTGCCGCACCCCTACCCGGCCGACCGCCGGCCCGCGCTCGCCATCGACATGAACGAATGCCTGAAAAGCGACATCGCCGCCCGCCGCGCCGACGCCATTGCCTACGACCAGGACCTCTTCTGGGAACTGTTCGTCAAAAGCGTCACCTGCATCAAACGCGCCAAAACCCTCCACGACGAACTCGAAACCTACTACGTCCCCAACATGGACTTCACCGCCGTCGAAAAACGCTGGCACCACACCTTGGAAAGAGTACTAGCCTGCCAGTAGCGGCAAAAAGGCCGCGGCGTCCCGGCCATGGGGGAGGGGGCCGCGGCCTCCCGTTTCCCGCAAAAATTCATAGCATTCAGGTAGGAATTACGGTATAATAATAACAATAACAAACGCCCCAGGAGGCCAGCCATGGACATCCCTGCCCTCATCGCCAAAGCCGAAACCACCCACACCCTCGCCAAAGACGAAATCGTCGCCCTCCTCGCCGACGACGCGCATACCGACGCCCTCCTCGCCGCCGCCGATCGGGTCCGCCGGCTGTACGTCGGCGACGAAGTCCACCTGCGCGGCCTCATCGAATTCTCCAACACCTGCCGCCAAAACTGCCACTACTGCGGCCTCCGCCGCGACAACGCCGCCGTCGTCCGCTACCGCCTCGAGCCCGACGCCGTCATCGACCTGGCCCGCAAAGCCCACGGCTACGGCTATAAGACCCTCGTCCTCCAGTCGGGCGAAGACCCCTACTACACCGTCGACAAACTCCGCCACATCATCGGCGAAATCAAAAAACTCGGCGTCGCCGTCACTTTAAGCATCGGCGAAAAAACCTGCGAAGAATACAGCGCCTACAAAGAAGCCGGCGCCGACCGCTACCTCCTGCGCATCGAAACCACCGACCGCCGCCTCTACGAAGCCCTCGACCCCGGCATGTCCTTCGAAAACCGCCTCCGCTGCCTGCGCGACCTCAAAACCCTCGGCTACGAAGTCGGCACAGGCAGCCTCATCGGCCTTCCCGGCCAGACCCTCGCCGCCATCGCCGACGACATCCTCTTCTTCCGGCAGATCGACGCCGACATGATCGGCGTCGGCCCCTTCATCCCCAACCCCGACACCCCCCTCGCCGCCGCCGGCGGCGGCACCATCGCCCTCAGCCTCAAAGTCGTCGCCCTCGTCCGCCTCCTCCTGCCCGACGTCAACATCCCCGCCACCACCGCCATGGAAACCATCGACGAAAACGGCCGCATCAAAGCCCTCCGCAGCGGCGCCAACGTCGTCATGCCCAACGTCACCGAAGGCGACTACCGCCGCCTCTACGCCCTCTACCCCGGCAAAATCTGCGTCGGCGACACTCCGGCCCACTGCCGCGCCTGCATCGGCGGCAAAATCGCCGCCATCGGCCGCCGCGTCGCCGCCGGCCACGGCTTCCGCCAAAAACGGACCGCCCGGTAAAGCCCCCTCCCGGCAGGAAAACTGCCCGTTCGCCCGGCAACCAAGCGGCGGACACCGCCACACCACCATGCAGACAAGGAGCCGCCGCCCATGACCGACCCCCTTGGCCAACGCCTGTGGACAAAAGACTTCATCATCCTCGCCGTATCCAACGCCCTGCTCTTTTCCGGCTTCCACCTCATCATGCCCGTCCTGCCCCTCTTCATCGCCGACAGCGGCGGCACCGACCGGCAGATCGGGCTCATCATGGGCAGCTTCACCTTCTCGGCCGTCGCCGTCCGCCTCTTCACCGACGCCGGCATCAGCCGCCTCGGCAAAAAAACCTTCCTCATCCTCGGCATGCTCGTCTGCATGCTCGGCACCGTCGGCTACTACTGGGCCGACGCCGTCGGGCCCGCCCTCGCCGTCCGCCTCCTGCACGGCGTCGGCTTCGGCATCGCCACCACCATGTACGCCACCCTCGCCGTCGACATCATCCCCGCCTTCCGCCGCGGCGAAGGCATCGGCTACTTCGGCCTCGGCACCACCGTATCCATGGCCGTCGCCCCGGCGCTCGGCGTCTGGCTGGTCGCCGCCCACGGCTTCGGCGCCCTGTTCGCCGCCGCCACCGCCGGCCAGATCATCGCCGCCCTGGGGCTGGGCGCCTTCTCTCCCGTTCCCGCCGGCCCCGCCGCCTCTACCGGGCCGGCCGCAGCGCCCCCCCTGCTCGACCGCATCATGGAACGCAAAGCCGCCTTTCCCGCCCTCCTCACCCTGCTCACCGGCATCGCCATCAGCGGCGTCATCGCCTTCGTCGCCCTGCTCGCCAAACAAGCCCATCTCGCCACCGTCGGCTACTTCTTCCTGGTCGCCACCTCGTTCATCTTCCTCTCGCGGCTGTTCGTCGGCCGCATCTTCGACCGCAAAGGCCACTCCTGGGTAATCCTTCCCGGCGCCGTCAGCCTCTGCGTCGGCCAGTTCACCCTCTCCCAGGCCGCCACCACCCCCGTCCTCCTCAGCGCCGCCGTCTTCCACGGCCTGGGCGTAGGCATCCTTTTCCCCGCCCTGCAAGCCTGGATGGTCGGCCTCGTAGCCCCCGAGCGGCGCGGCATCGTCAACGCCACCTTCTACAACTTCCTCGACACCGGCATCGGCTGCGGGGCCTTCGCCCTCGGCATCGTCGCCGAAACCGCCGGCTACCCCGCCGTCTTCCTTGCCACCGCCGCCGTCGCCGTCCTCCTCCTCGCCGTCTACGCCGCCTACCTGCTCACCCGGCCCGCCGTCCCGGCCCCCTGCGAAAAAGCATAGCCCCTCTTTTTTTTTGCCTCCGGCCGTGTCTTCCGTTCATAAGACAAGCCGCCGGCCGCGTACACTTGTACAGAAACGCGAGCCGAGGAGGTGAAAAAATGCGAAAGCTCGTAGTCATAATGGCCGCCTGCCTGCTGCTTTTGGCCGGCACGGCCTGCGCCAGCCCGCTCGACGACTTCACCCCCGGCCGCTGGGCCTTCGACGTCAACTGGAAACCCAACGCCTACCAGGGCGGCAATGCCCTCGACCTCGGCATCACCGCCGGCCTCGGCCGCGGCTGGGCCATCGGCGGCCGCCATAGCGCCTTCGACACCGCCCGCGGCAACGGCGACTACCGGGTGAACAGCAGCGAATTCAACCTGATCCGCAAAATCGGTCCCGGCCTGCAGCTCTACCTCGGCTATTCCCGCACCGACGGCGAAGTCGGCGACAAAAGCGTCGTCCAGGGAGGCGTCATCGCCGCCAAAAAACTTGGCGACCGCTTCACCCTCTACACCGTCCTCGGCGGCGGCCGCGACGTCGCCAACGTCGAATTCGGCCTCTCCTACCGCCTCCGCCCCGACCTGGAGCTCACCACCACCTACCGCCACCTCACCGTCGAAAAAATCGGCCCTCTCCATGCCAAGGAAAGTTTCCGCGGCTTCGGCCTGGGTTTTACGTGGAAACTGTAGTCGGCCGCGGATAAGCCCCCATCTGCGGCGTTGCTCCTCAGAGCGCTTGCTAGCGTACGCAACCAAGTACGCGTCGCGGCGCGCTCTTCCGGTGCGCCTTGCACCTGGGGACTTCTGCGCGGCCGCGGCTTTCCAAAAGCAGCTACGCATTCCCCCGCACAAAACCGGCCCGGTATCCACCGGGCCGGTTCCCTTTCTGCGACAAAAAGCCGTCTATTTCCCGGGCAATCACCACCGCCCGCCCTTACGCCCAGCCGCATCTACGGCTTCAGCCCCAGCACCGCCAGCACCTCCGTCCCCACCATCCCGTTCGCCTCCAGGTCCCGGTCCTGCTGGAACCGCCGCACCGCCTCCTCCGTCTGCAGTCCGAAGATGCCGTCCGCCCGGTCCTCCAGGTACCCCAGCTCCTTCAGCTTAAGCTGCACCGTCACCACATCCGGCCCCACCGACTGGTACTTCAGCACCCTGTTCAGCCGTGTCCGGCCTCCTTCGATAACCGTCATCGTCCCGACCGGCACCCACTCGAACAGCTCCTCCACATCGCGGTTGAGCATCCTTATGCACCCGTGGCTGGCAAAGCTGCCGATCGACCACGGCTTATTCGTCCCGTGGATGCCGAACATCCCCCACGGCACATTCAGCCCCATCCAGCGCGTCCCGAACCCCGTCCCCCAATTGTAATCCTTCCACACCACCCGCCATTCCCCGAACGGCGTCGGCGTCTGGTTCCGGCCCACCGCCACGCGGTACGTCTTATGCAGCCGGCCGTCGCTCAAAACCTCCAGCGTCCTCTTCGCCACATTTATCCGCAGGCTCACCGTTCCCGCCGGCGGGCTGGACGGCTGCCCCGGCGCCGCCGCCAGCTCCCGTTCGTCCAGGTAATCGGCCGCCGCGAAACTCACCGCCAGCGCCAGCAGCACCAGCGACGCCAACCCCCAATACACCGTCCGCCGCCGCAGAAAAACCCCGACCGTCCGCAGCATCCTCACTCACTCCCGCCGCCGCCCCTGATTGGCGGCCGTATTCACCAGCCAGCGAAAAAGCTCCAGCATCGCCGGCTCGCCGGCGACCATCCTCTCCGGATGCCACTGCACCGCCAGCAAGCGCCCGCCAGCGTCCTCCAGCGCCTCGATCACCCCGTCGGCCGCCTGGGCGCACACGCGCAGCCCCGCCGCCACCGCAGCGGCCGCCTGGTGATGGAAGCTGTTCGTCCGCAGCCGGTCCAGGCGCAGCACGCTATGCAGCAGCGTGCCCGCCTTGACCGCCACCGTATGGCCCGCCACCTCGCCGCCGCTCTCCTGGCAATGCTGCAGCCCGCCCTGCCGGCCACCCAGGTCCTGGCGCAACGTGCCGCCCAGCGCCACATTCGCCACCTGCAGCCCGCGGCACACCGCCAGTACCGGCCGCCCCAGCGCCGCCGCCGCCCTCACCAGCGCCATCTCGTACGCGTCCCGCTCCGGCCACACCGCCCCCAAGCCCGGCAGCGGCTCCTCGCCGTACAGCCAGGGGGCGACATCCCCGCCTCCCGTCAGCACCACCCCGTCCACCACCGCCAGATGGCGGCCCGCCTGCGCCGATCCGCCCGTAAACGGCAGCACCACCGGGCAGCCGCCCGCCTGGAGCACCGCCCGCACATAGCCCGCGCCGGCGAACAGCCGCTCGCCGCCCTCGACCACCGCCACCCCCGCCGCGATACCAATCACCGGTTGATTCATGGCGTCCTCCCGGCCGTGCGCCGCTCCCGCGCCGGGAGCCCGCCGGCCCATAAATCGCATTAAAATATATGACGGAAGGAAGGCGCACTTCACAAAAACTTCAACCCCCGGGAATATCGCGCCTGCCCCTCCCGGTTTTGTCCTGCCGGCGCAGGAATTTTTCCCCCGGCCGCGAATTTCCAGAGTAACATAATCAAGAACCATAACGAGGGGTGACTGCCATCGTCAACCAATTCTTCATCCTGCACGCCCCCGTCATCATCGCCGCCGCCGTTATCACCCTCCACATCCTCGGCTACCTGGCCGAAAAATACCTGTCCGCCGGCTCCTCCCCGGCCGTCTGGGCCGGCGTCGCCATTATCGACGCCGCCTTCGCCTACAAATGCGGCCAACTCGTGCAGACCGCCTTCCGGGACAGCCTCACCCAGCTCAACAACCGCCACTACCTCGCCGCCGCCATCGGCGAGCGGCTCGCCAAGCTCAAAAAAAGCGGCGCCGACGTCTCCCTGCTCATGATCGACATCGACAACTTCAAGCAGATCAACGACAGCCACGGCCACGGCGCCGGCGACGCCGTCCTCCGCCAGGTCGCCGCCCTCCTCAAGGCCAACATCCGCAAAGACGACTTCGCCATCCGCTGGGGCGGGGAAGAATTCCTCATCGTCCTGGCCGGCCTCGACCGGGACAACGCCTGCCGCTTCGCCGACCGGCTCAGGGCGGCCGTCGAAAGCAGCCGCTTCGGCGTCGGGGCGGACGGCCTGGCCGCCGCCGTCACCATCAGCGTCGGCGTAGCCTCCGCCCCCGCCGGCGCCGACCTCGCCACCCTCACCGACCTCGCCGACGAAGCCCTTTATAAAGCCAAGCAGACCAAAAACATCGTCGCCGCAAAATAAAGGCCGGTCCATCATGGACCGGCCTCCGCTACTCCCCGCACGTGCCGTACGTCAGCTCATAATGGCGGGCGAAAGCGTCGAAATCCGCCAGCACCGCCTGCGCCGCCGGCTCCACCACCGCCACCTCCGCCTCCTCGCCCGCGAAGGCGCGGATCGCCGCCGCCGACTCCCACAGCGTCACCGCCAGAAACTCCACCCCCACGGCCGTCTCCCGCTGCAGCAGGTACGCCCCCTTATGCCCGGCGATCCCCCGCAGCTCCGGGAAAACCTTCCCCGTCACATGGCGGTAATACGCCGGCGCGTTCTCCCGCGTCGCCTGCCCGCGCCAGATGCGCACAACCATTTTCTACCCCTCCTCGTCCATACTTACCACCAGCATACGCCAATGCCAGAAAATGGTCAATACGCCCTCGCCGTTCCCCGCCGCCGGCAGGAATAAAATGCCGGAAAGAGAAGCATTATGAAAGGATAATACCGGACCTCGGCAAATACGATAGGGGAGGGGAGACCCCATGAAAAAGACCGTCCTCGCCATCAACGGCAGCCCCCGCAAAACCTGGAACACCGCCACCCTGCTCGGCAAAGCCCTCGAAGGCGCCGCCGCCCAGGGCGCCGCCACCGAACTCATCCACCTCTACGACCTCGACTTCAAAGGCTGCATCAGCTGCTTCGCCTGCAAACTGAAAGGCGGCCCCAGCTACGGCCGCTGCGCCGTCCGCGACGGCCTCACCCCCGTCCTCGCCCAAGCGGCCGCCGCCGACGCCCTCCTCCTCGGCTCGCCCGTCTACTTCGGCTCCGTCAGCGGCGAAATGCGCTCCTGCCTGGAACGGCTGCTCTTTCCCTACCTCACCTACACCGCCGGCGACCGCCGTTCCCTCTTTCCACGGCCCCTGCCCACCGCCTTCGTCTACACCATGAACGTCGACGAAGCGCGGCTCAAAGAATTCGGCTGGGACAAACACCTCGCCAACAATGACCGCGTCCTCGCCATGGTCTTCGGCGCCCCCCACCAAACCCTCCTCGCCTGCGACACCTACCAGTTCGACGACTACGGCCGCTACGTCGCCCCCCTGTTCGACCCCGCCGCCAAGGCCGCCCGCCGCGCCGAACAATTCCCCCGCGACTGCGCCGCCGCCTTCGAGCTCGGCGCCCGCCTCGCCCGCGAATAGCACCGCCGAAAAGAGGTTGACCACCATGACCAGAGCCGCCCGCCTCGCCGTCGCCGTCCTCTGCCTCACCGCCGTCCTCGCCGCCGGCCTCCCGTCCGGCGCCTGCGCGCCTCCGGCCGCACCGTCCGACCCCAGGGAAGCCGTCATTACCGCCTACAATAACCAGAACACCCTGCAAAGCTGCCACCTGTCCTACACCTACGAAATCGTCATGACTGTCGGCCGGGACACGACCAGCATCCTCACCGCTATCGAAAGCGACTACAACGCCAAACCGCTACGCTACAAGAATGCCGGCACCCTTACTTTCCAGAGCGGCAGGCAAAAAGACAGCTCGCCTCTTCTCCAGTACATCGAACAAGATGGCGACCGGTTCGCCGTCTACTCCCGGAAAGACGGCAAATGGGTCAAACAGTACCTGCCCTCTTTCGACCCCTTCGCCGACTACGACCAGTACTTCAAGATCGTCAAAAGCGCCGCCCTGCTGCGCGACTACCTCGCCACCGCCGTCTACGAAGTCACCATCGACGGCCGCTACCTCGGGCGGGCGATGGCCCGCAGCCTCGGCATCCTCAGCGGCCGGCAGGCCGCCGTCCCCGACGAACTCGCGGCCGACATCGGCGACCTTACCTACACCGTCACCATCGACAAAACCGCGGCCACCGTATCCCGGGCTGACGTCGACCTCACCGCCCTCGTGGCGGCCGTCAGCGACAAACTCCTCCGCAGCCTGCCCGCCGGTCAGGAGCCTGCCTTCAGACAAATCTTCAGAATCGACAAAGCCACCGTCACCTTCGCCTTCTCCCGCTTCAACGCCGTCGGCAAAATCGTCATCCCCCCCGAGGCCCTGGCCGCCCCCCTCGACAAGAAACCCGCCCCCGCCCAAACCACAGAGAAAGAGTGATGCCCGCATGAACAATGAAAAAGACGCCTGCGCCGGCAAGCGCGGCCTCGAAAAAATCCTCTTCACCGCCGACGGCATCGGCGACGAGCAGCTCGCCGTCTTCCTCAACGAAATCAGCCTCGTCCGCGCCTGCCCGCTGCCCCCGCTCGTCGAGCCCGACGCCCGCGCAGGAGGTGCTCCCGGCCATGACCGCCAATAACCTGCCCGACCTAACCATCGCCGACCTCGCCGCCCTCATCGCCGCCAAAGAAATATCGCCCGTCGACATCACCGCCGCCTGCTTAGGCCGCATCGACCGGCTCGACGGCCAAATCCGCGCCTGGGTCACCCTCACCGCCGACGCCGCCCTCGCCGCCGCCCGCCGGGCCGAGCGGGACATCGCCGCCGGCCGGCTCCTCGGCCCCCTCCACGGCATCCCCTACGGCGCCAAAGACATCATGTACACCGCCGGCGTCCGCACTGCCGGGGGTTCGGCCGTAGACCCCGACTTCGTCCCCGGCGAAAACGCCGCCGTCGTCGACCGGCTCGCCGCCGCCGGCGCCGTCCTGCTCGGCAAAACCGCCACAACCGAATTCGCCTTCTGGGGCGGCCCCCCCGCCACCCGCAACCCCTGGGACCTCGCGCGCACCCCCGGCGGCTCCAGCTCCGGCTCGGCCGCCGCCGTCGCCGCCTCCATGGCCCCCTTCGCCCTCGGCACCCAGACCGTCGGCTCGCTCCTCCGCCCGGCCGCCTACAACGGCCTCACCTGCCTCAAAGCCACCTACGGGCTCGTCAGCCGCTACGGCGTCTTCCCCGCGGCCTGGAGCCTCGACCACATCGGCGCCCTCACCCGCACCGCCGCCGACACCGCCCTCGTCCTCGAAGCCATCGCCGGCCCCGACCCGCGCGACCCCGCCTCCCTCGCCGGCGGCGTCCCCCCCTATAGCAAACTGCTCGACCGCGACCTCAAAGGCCTTGTCGTCGGCCTCCCGGCCACCTTCTTCCACGCCCAAGACCCGTCCATCGACCAGGCCGTCGAAGCGGCCCGCGCCGTCCTCGCCGACCGCGGCGTCCGCTTCCGCACCATCGAGCTGCCCGCCTGCTGGGACCAGGCCGCCGCCGCCCTCCTCATCGTCATGCGCGCCGAAGCGGCCGCCTACCACCAGGACAAATTCGCCGCCGCCCCCGAAAAATTCGGCCCCTACATCCGCGAACAACTCCACATGGGCACCCTCACCTACGCCGTCGACTACCTCCGCGCCCAGCGCATCAGGACCCTCTTCCGCCAGGAAATGCTCCAACTCTTCGCCGCCGTCGACGCCATCCTCACCCCCGCCACGCCCACCCTGCCGCCCGTCGGCATGAGCACCGGCAGTCCCGCCTTCCAGGGTCCCTTCACCAACGCCGGCCTGCCGGCCATCACCATCCCCGCCGGCTTCGACGCCGCCACCGGCCTGCCCGTCGGCCTGCAGCTCGCCGGCCCGCCCTTGGGCGAACAACTCCTCCTCGCCCTCGCCCACGGCTACCAGCAGGATACCGACTGGCACAAACGGCGCCCCGAACTATAAACAGACACGGGAGGCAAAAAATGATAATCCACAACCTGTTATTGAAAATGCACGACAAAAGCGGCGACAGCCTGGCCCAGGCCAAAGACCTGCTGCTCGCCATGCGCGGCAACGTCGAAGTCATCCGCGACCTGCAGGTCGCCCTCGACACCCGGCGGGCGGAATCGTCGTACGATATAGCCCTCATCGCCAAATTCGCCACCCAAGACGACTATCAGGCCTACCTCACGCACCCCTTCCACCTCGAAGTCGGCAAGCGGCTGCAAAGCAACATCGCCGCCGCCGCCGCCGTCTGCTTCGAAGAATAACGCCCCGCCGAATCAGATCAGGTAACCGACGACAACAACGACGCGACCGCCTGCGCCAGCGCCGCCACGGTCAGATTGTTCTGGGACGTCGCCGTACTCGTCGTCGTCGTATTCGTCGTCGTCGCGGACGTCGTCGTCGTCGTGCCCGTGCTGCTCGTACTCGTCGTCGTCTCGGTAGTCTCCGTGGCCGTATTACCGGCCGTCGTCATGATATTCTGGGTCCGGGCCGCCTCGATCAACACCTGCGTCGTGATACTGAGCGCAGTCGCCGCGAACCTCTTCCGCGTCAGATCCCAGTTGACCAGCTCTTCGTCCGGCCTTTCGCGTGCAGCCATGATATCTCCGCCCTTCGTTTTTACCTACATTGTATGACCGACTGACGATAAAGGCCCATCTGCGGCGTTGTAAGCGACCGCATCGTCGCTGAAGCGTCGTGCGTCTGACTTATCAGAGCGCTTGCTAGCGTACGCAACCAAGTACGCGTCGCAGCGCGCTCGCACCCTTTCGGGTATAAGCGATCACATCAACGCTGAAGCGTTGTGTGTCTGCTTATCCGGTGCGCCTTGCATCTGGACCTTTCTCGTCAGTCTCTGGCTTATCGTCCCCGACGACAAAGCCGCGGACCATATGTCCGCGGCTTTTCCTCACTTCATCTCCGCCGCCCAAAAGCCGAACACCGCCAACACATAGACCGTGGCCGCCGCCGTCGCCAGCCAGGCGAGCGGCGGCCAGCGGTGGTGGAGAATAAATAACGGGAACATCATAAAATCGAAAGCCACCGACCAGCCCAGCGACCAGCCGTTGGCGTACGAAATGCCGCCAAGGGCCGTATCGGCCGTCTCCAGGGCCGCGTACAGCGCGACCCACGCCAGCGTGTGCGCCGCCTGCCGCCACGGCCCGGCGGCGGGAAACCGGCTCAGGAACGTGAATACCGTCATCGGCAGGATCGTGAACGTACTGATCGTCTCCAGCACCGTTTCGCTTTTCACCAGCACGTCGGGGTTGAAAATCCACAGATCATGGTGATAGGTGACCAAGGCGGCGAACAGGTTAACCATCATCGCGAACAAGGCCGTCGGATAATAATCGCGCCACCGTCGCCAATCCCCCCACCGCCACGCCGCGAACGCAAACCCGCCCTGCATGCAGACCCTAAACGCCAGCACCGCCCATCCAGCCTCGAAAAACCCGGCATTCACCCGCTCACCCCTTCCTGGCCCCCGAATACCGTCGGCATTATTCTCTGCCATTCGAGGAAAATCATACCGTCACCGGGAAGCTCCCCCAATTGTTTTCGCCCCCGAAATGGATTACAATGTTACTTGACATTAATCTTTCATCCCCGCGGAGGCCAGCAATGCTCACCATGACCGCCCTCTACGTTTTCGCCGTCATCCTCGTCGCCAGCGCCCTGCAGACCGTCAGCGGCTTCGGCTTCGCCCTCGCCGCCGCGCCCCTCTTGGCCCTCGCCCTGCCGCCCAAGGAAGCCGTCATCGCCGTCATCGCCATCGGCATCGTCGTCAAAGGCTTCATGGTCTACAAAACCTGGAGCGAAGGCTCGTTCACCCGCATATTCATCGCCTCCGTCGCCAGCGTCATCGGCGCCGTTCCAGGGTCCTACGCCCTCCGCGCCGTCAGCGACAGCGCCCTCAAAATCTGCATCGGCCTCACCCTCATCCTCGTCACCGGCGCCATGTACGCCAACTACACCGTCGCCGTCCGCCGCCACGGCCTCGCCAAAGCCGTCGTCGGCTTCCTCAGTGGCTTCCTCGGCGCCGTCACCAGCTTCAACGGCCCGCCCCTCGTCATCTACATGATGAACGCCGGCCAGGACAAAGTCACCATCCGCGCCGACCTCGCCCGCTACTTCTTCCTCTGCAACGTCGCCACCCTCACCATCGCCTACCATGTCGGCACCGTCTACACCGAGCGCGTGCCCCTCTACGCCGCCGTGTCCGTGCCCGCCGCCCTCCTCGGCTGGTGGCTGGGGCAAAAAGCCTTCCACCGCGTCGACGCCGCCCTTTTCCGGCGGATGGCGCTCGCCATCATCGGCTTCAGCGGCATAGTCACCATCCTCTCCGGCATACTGGGCGGCCGCTGATGAGCGCCCATCGTCAACAAACATCAAACCCGGTCCAATATGGACCGGGTTTCTCTTCGCCCGCAGGCCGCTTACGGCCGCACCGGCTTGCTGCCGAACGCCGGGCCGTCCGCCGTCCGCCGCGCCGTCGTATGCCGCAGCCAATTCGCATCATCGCGCGCCGGGAAATCCTCACGCACATGGTGGCCGCGCGTCTCCGTCCGCGCCAGCGCGCAGCCCGCCACCAGCGCCGCCGCCTCGGCCATGCTCTCCAGCTCCAGCACGTCCACCAGCTGCTGATTGAACACCCCCGCAGCCGGCACCCGCGCCGCCGCCGCCTCGGCCCGCACCTCGGCCGCCACCTGGGCCAGGCGCCCGAGCCCCGCCGCATCGCGGCCAACCCCGGCCCCTTCCTGCGCCGCCGCCCGCAGCCGGTTGCGCAACGCCGCCACGTCCGTTCCGCCCTTGCCGCCCAGCCGCGCCGCCAACCGGTCGAACTCCGCCCGCACCGCCGCCTCGTCCGGCCGCGCGCCACTTCCGGCCGCCCAGCGCCGCGCCGCCAGCCCGGCCCGCGCCCCGAAAACCTGCGTCGCCGTCAGGCCGTTGCCCGCCAGGCGGTTCGCCCCGTCGAAATTCCCCGCGCACTCCGGGGCCGCGAACAGGCCCGGTACCGACGTTCGCCCGTCCGCGTCCACATGCACGCCCCCCAGCAGATAATGCGCCCCCGGCGCCACCTCGATCCGGTCGGTCGCCGGCTCCACCCCGTGGGCGCGGATATAATCATACTGCAAAGTATTCAGCCGCGAGGCATTAGCCGCCGCCTGGGGCGAATCGCCCACATACCACAGCAGCCCGCCATGCGGCCCGCCCCGGCCCTCGCGGATCGCCCGCGCCAAAAAAAGCATCGCCTCGTCCCGCCGCGGCAGCGGCTTCGGCAGCACCGGCTTCCCGGCCCTGTCGTACACATTCCCGTCCAGCACGTCCGGCGCCAGAAACTCGTAATGCACGAACGCCCCCGCCAGCGATGGCGGCCACACGATCACCGACGGATAAAACAGCACCATCTCCATATCCACCAGCTCCGCCCCGGCGCGGTACGCATACACGATCCCGTCGCCCGTCGTCCCCGCCGGGCAGTCGTTCGTCGCCCACAGCCACTGGCAGCCCCCCGTCGCCAGCACCGTCGCCCCGGCCGCCAGCAGCGCCGGCGCGCCGCCCTTCAAATCCAGCCCCGCCGCCCCGGCCACCGCGCCGCCGCCCTTCACCAGTCCGGTCACGAAGAAATCCTCCACAACCCGGATATTCCCCTGTCGGCGGCAGGCCGCGGCCAGCGCGGCCGCCAGGCCGATGCCGCCGCCCTTCACGAACACATTCCGCGGCCGCGCCATCCCCGGGAACTGCCCCAGCGCGTAACCGCCGGCCGCATCGCGCATCAGCCGCGCCCCGTACCGCTCCGTCTCCCGCACGCGGTCCGCGGCCTCGGCCGCCAGCGTCCGCGCCAGATCGCCGTCCGCCAGCCCGTAGCCGCAGCGGACGATATCCTCATAATAAAGCTCCGGGCTATCGTCGGGATGCAGCACCGCCTGCAGCCCGCCGGCCGCCGTCAGCGTCACCCCCGACCGCGCCACCGGCCCCTTGTTCGCCAGGATAACGCTTGCCCCGGCCTCGGCCGCCGCCAGCGCCGCCCGCAGCCCGGCGCCGCCCGCCCCGACCACCAGCACATCCGCCTCGTACTTCGCCGCCCCGCTCATTCCGCCGCCTCCGTCCCGGCCGCCAGCGGCCGCTCGAAATCCACCACAACATCGCGGATCACCGCGAACCGCGAATGCGGCTCCACCGTCACTGTCTCCCCCGGCCGCACCAGCGTCGTGCAGCCGAAAACATCCCTGCCGTCCGCCCGTACCAGGCACGAGCCGCACCTGCCCTTGAAACACGTCGCCGTCCGGCAGCAAAACGTCGCGTCCAGCTCGTGCACCCTCGCCAACAGCGCCATCACCGACAGCGGCGCCGCGCTCGCCACCTTATGCTCCTCCAGGCGGCCCGCCTTATCGCTTGCCGGATCATAGCGGTACACCCGCACCGTTATCACCTGCTCCTCGTCCATAACGCACATCCCTCCGCAACATCTTCTCGTACCTATTCTACCCCCCAATACTTTCCGCCGCAACCGCGAAAACCGGCCGCGGCAGGGAGGAACGGAGCCGTCGGGGTCGAATCATCCCCTTTAAGCAAACCTGACAACGGAGGAAAAAAATATGCCTTTCATCAGCGGGCGCCGTTGCCGGCGCATCCTCGCCGCCGCAATCGCCGCCCTCTTCCTGCTCGGCGGGCCGGCCCTCGCCGCCCCCCAGGCCGCCGCCAAAGCCGCCATTCCCCCGCAAAGCTTCGTCTTCAAAGCCGGCGCCGACGAAAACGCCCTCGCCGAAATCTACCACTACCTCACCCAAATGGACGCCGCCGAACTCGCCGTCACCCTCAAACTCTTCCGCGTCCGGGAACTGATAAACCAAGGGCACGTCGACGACCCCGCCGGGCGCGACCTCATGACCGGCGCCATCCGGGGTGCCGTCGCCGCCGCCGGCGACCCCTACACCGACTACTTCGACGCCAAAACCCTCAAAGACTTCCTCGCCGAAGCCGAAGGCTCCTTCAGCGGCGTCGGCCTCGTCCTCGGCATGCGCGACAAACAGATCACCGTCATCGCCCCCATCGAAAGCACCCCCGCCGACGCGGCCGGCATCGTCAGCGGCGACCGCGTCCTCGCCATCGACGGCCAGACCACCAAAGACATGCCCCTCGACAAGGCCGTCAGCCTGATCCGCGGCCCCGAAGGCGTCCCCGTCACCCTCACCGTCTCCCGCGCCGGCGAAAACAACCGCGACTACACCCTCGTCCGCGCCGTCATCCAAATCAAATCCGTTTTCGGCAAAATGCTCGACGGCGGCATCGGCTACCTCCGCCTCACCTACTTCAACAACCACACCGGCGAAGACCTCGACGCCGCCATCCGCGACCTGCAGGCCCAAGGCATGCAAGCCGTCATCCTCGACCTGCGCAACAACCCCGGCGGCCTAATCAGCGCCAGCGTCAAAGTCGCCAGCCGCTTCATCCCCCAAGGCCCCGTCGTCTCCGTCGTCGCCAGGGACGGCAGCCGCCGCACCAGCAACACCGAAGGCGACAACCTCGGCCTGCCCCTCGTCGTCCTCATCAACGGCGGCAGCGCCAGCGCCTCCGAAATCGTCGCCGGCGCCATCCAGGACACCCACGCCGGCACCCTCGTCGGCACCAGATCCTTCGGCAAAGGCTCCGTCCAGACCCTCGTCCCCCTCGGCGACGACACCGCCCTCAAAATCACCACCGCCCGCTACCACACCCCCGCCGACCGCGTCATCGACAACATCGGCATCGAACCCGACATCTTCGTCACCCTGCCGCTCGACTACCGGGAAACCGGCAGCGACCTCCAGCTCGACAAAGCCGTCGAAATACTCAAAGAAAAAATGCAATAGGGCAGGGGCGAGGTACCCCTGAAGAAAAGCCGCGATCGCGCGGCTTTTCCATTTGCCCACATATTTTCCCGCCGCTCCTCCCAATTGGCAGGATTTTCCCTATACCATGTATAACAGTAGCAAAAATACAATAAATACCAGCAACCGCCAGCGAGGTGCCTGTGGACAACCTTGACCGGCTCGCGCGGCCGGAACCTTCCTGGGAGGAAGACCGCGCCAAAAACATAACCTTCATCGTCACCGAAGACTGTCAGCTCCGCTGCAAATACTGCTACCTCGTCGGCAAAAACCCCGGCCGGCGCATGGACCTTGCCGTCGCCCGCCAGGCGGTCGACTACATCCTGCGCGAACGGGCGCTTTTCGCCGAGCCCTCCGTCGTCTGGGAATTCATCGGCGGCGAGCCCCTCCTCGAAATCGACCTCATCGACCGCATCAGCGACTACATCAAACTCCGCCTCTACGAAACAGGCCACCCCTGGTTCGACAGCTACCGCTTCAGCCTATCCACCAACGGCCTCATGTACGGCGACCCCCGCGTCCAGCGCTACATCGCCAAAAACCGCACCCACCTCAGCATCGGCATAACCATCGACGGCATCCGCGAAAAACACGACCTCATGCGTGTCTTCCCCGACGGCCGCGGCTCCTACGACGCCGTCGCCGCCCAGCTCCCCCTCTGGCTGCGCCAATTCCCCGGCGCCGCCACCAAAGTCACCATCGCCCACGACGACCTGCCCTACATCAAAGACAGCGTCCTCCACCTCTGGGGGCTGGGCGTCCAAACCGTCAACATCAACGTCGTCTTCGAAAACATCTGGCAGCCGGGCGACGACGCCCTCCTCGAAGACCAGCTCCTTAGCCTCGCCGACGCCATCGTCGACCGCGGCCTCTACCGGCAATACCGCTGCTCCCTCTTCGACGACACCATCGGCCGCCCCCTCGATCCCGCCGGCGACAACCAGAACTGGTGCGGGTCCGGCAAAATGCTTGCCATCGGCGCCCAAGGCGAATTCTACCCCTGCGTCCGCTTCGCCCCCCACTCCATGAGCCGGCAGGCGCCCAGGTCCGTCGGCAACTGCCGCGACGGCCTCGACACCAACCGCCTGCGGCCCTTCCTCGCCCTCACCCGCCTGGCGCAGAGCCCGCCCCAATGCGTCGCCTGCCAAATCGCCAGCGGCTGCGCCTGGTGCCAGGGCCTCAACTACGAATGCAGCGACACCGCCACCATCTACCAGCGCGCCACCTACATCTGCCCCATGCACAAAGCCCGCGTCCGTGCCAACCGCTACTACTGGGACCGCCTCAGGCGGAAACTGGGGGCCGGCACATGCTGACCCACCTCCTCGTCCTCCTCGACACCGCCGCCCCGTCCTTCTGCTACTACCCGTCCGGCCGCGGTCCCGGCCAAACCATGTCCCCCGCCGTCCTGGCGACGGCCGTCGCCTTCGCCCGCCGCCGCTCCCTGGCCCTCGTCCTCCTCTACGGCGAAACCCCGCTGCCGGCCGCCTGCCGGGACATCATCGCCGCCGCCGGCCCCGCCGCCATCGTCCCCGCCGCCCTCGCTGGCCGCCACCCCGACGCCGTCCCCGTGCTCGTCGCCGGCCAAGACGACCCCGGCGCCATCCCGGGCGTCCGGCCCCAGCTCATCGTCCGCCTGCCCCGCGAGCGCCTGGCCGACCTGGCCGCCGTCGTCGGCGTCGCTCTCGAACGCACTACCCGCCTCAACCTCTATCCCCTCGACATCGACCGCTACACCGACGGCGACCTCGCCCTCTACCGCCGGCAGCTCGGCCTCGTCGCCGGCCTGCTCGCCGCCCGCTACCGGCAGGGCGCCCTCACCGAACTCAGCATCCTCTCCGACCGCCTGCTCCTCAGCCGCATGAACAACTGCGACGCCGGCACCGTCCACCTCACCGTCGCCCCCGACGGCCGCCTCCACCTCTGTCCCGGCTTCCTCCACGCCGGCGCCGTCGGCAGCCTCACGGGCGGCATCGCCGTCGCCAACGCCCGCCTGCTCGCCCTGGAGAACGCCCCCGTCTGCGCCCGCTGCGACGCCTGGCACTGCAAACGCTGCATCTACCTCAACCGCAAAACCACCCTCGAATGGAACACCCCCTCCCGCCAGCAATGCCTGCTCGCCCACCACGAACGCGAAACCACCCGCCTGCTCCGGCAGCGCCTCGCCGACCTGCCCGCCTTCGCGCGCCAGGCGCCCATCCCCGCCCTCGACTACCTCGACCCCTTCAGCCAAATCAGCGATGGAGGATTAGGCCATGAATGACCAGCGACGGAAAATCGGCGCCGTAACCCCGGCGGAACGCGACGAAATCAAAGCCCTCTACGAACGCAAAAACGCCCTCGGCGAACTCTTCCGCGCCCTCGTCGGCATGGCGGCCGAAGAAACGGCCGCAAGCCCCCTCTACGAACGGCTCGTCGCCGACATGGCGGCCACCGCCGGCAAATTCCAGGCCTGGTGGGACGAAAAAAGCCGCACCTACGGCTGGGAAAACATCAGCGGCCACAGCTGGGAAATCGACTTCGCCACCGGCGACATCTACCTGCGCCGCCAGTGACGCTTTAGGACCCATTCCCCTTAGACGGAAAGGAGGGTGGCCATGAAAAAGCCGGACAAGAAAAACAGGCCCGCCGCCGGCTTAACCAGGCGCGACTTCCTCAAAACGGCCGGTGCCGTCCTGCCGTCCATCGCCGTCCTCGGCCTCGGCTCGATCGCCGCGGCCTCCGGCCCGCTCGCCGCAGCGGGGCAGGGTGGCCGGACGACCGTCCCCGACGCCGGCGCGGCCGGCGACCGGACCCCCCTCCGCAACTGCAACTGGGGCTGCGCCGGCGCCTGCTCCGGCTCGTGCGGCGGTACCTGCAGCTACGGCTGCGACAACACCTGCCGCGGCAGCTGCTACCAGACCTGCACCGGCTCCTGCCAGCAGACCTGTCGCGGCAGCTGCTCCAACAACTGCGGCAGCGGCTGCAGCGGCACCTGCACGCGCGGCTGCTCGGGCCTGATGCGCTGATCGTCGTCCCCCGTGGCCCGCAGACCCCGGAGGCCGGTCCTCCGGGCACTTTTTTGCCTTCCTCGATTCCCCCTTGACAACGCCGTCGCCGCTCCCGGCTCGCCCGGCGACTTCCATTTCGGCCGGCAAAGCGGCAGGGTTCAAGCGAATCCTGTCGAACTTTTACATGGCCGGAAAAACATAACCGTTCCGGCCGCAGATAGGCTCGACAACGGGGAGGTGATGCCAACCATGGTCTTTAAACCCGACAACCTCATCGGCGACGAAGCCGGCTTCCCGGTGGCCCACCGCATCCTCAACATCGTCCTCATCTTCGGCCTGATCATCGCCGTGTGGAGCGGCATCACCAACTACCTGCTCGGCCTCGACCCCTTGCTCGTGCTGACCTGCCTGCTCAGCAGCGCGGTCATGCTCGGCCTCTACTACCTGTCGCGCGTCAAAAGGCGCTACACCGCCGCCGTTGCCGCCCTGCTGGCCGCCGTCTTCATCATCACGCCGGCCTTGTGGCTGCTCAACGGGGGAATAGCGGGCAGCATCCCCTACTACATAATCCTCTTCTCCTCCGTCGGCGCCGTCCTCCTCGCCGGCCGGCCGCGCATCGCCGTAGTCGTATACTTCCTCATCGTATCCGCCATCCTCATCGGCCTGGAATACCATTACCCCGCCATCATCACCGGCTACGCCACCGCCACCGACCGCTACATCGACATCCTCATCGGCCTGACTACGACGATCGTCGCCAACGTGGTCATCATCGTCGTCATCCTCGGCTACTACAACCAGGAGCACGAACGGGCGAAAACCTACCTCGAGCAAAGTCGCAAGGCCCAGGGCAGCCTGCTCTTCCTCAGCCACCACGACGCCATCACCGGCCTTTACAACCGGACCTACTTCGAGGCCGAAGTGGCGGACATCGAACGCCGCCGGGAACGGAACCTCGGCGTATTCGTCGTCGACATCGACGGCCTCAAATTTGTCAACGACACCCTCGGCCACGACCAGGGCGACGCCGTCCTGATCCGCACCGCCAAAGCCCTCCGCTCCTCGTTCCGGACCGACGACATCATCGCCAGGATCGGCGGCGACGAATACGTCGTCATCGTCCGCGGCATCGACGCCGGCGGCATGGAAGCCATGTACAAGCGGCTCCGCGACACCATCCGGCAGGAAAACCAGAACCTGGGAGAAAGCATCATCCCCCTGCACCTATCGATCGGCTACGCCAACGACGCCGGCGCCGGCAAACCCATCCGCGACCTGCTGCGCGAAGCCGACCAGAAAATGTACCGCGAAAAACTCTACCGCCAGATCGACACCGCCGGCTCGATAATCCAGACCGTAAAACAGATGCTAGCCACGCGCGACTACGACACCGGCGTGCACGGCAGCAGGCTGCAGAACATCATCGCCAGCTTCGCCGTGGCCGCCGGCCTGCCGACCTCGGCCACCGCCGACATCCAACTGTTCGCCGAATTCCACGACGTCGGCAAAATCGGCATCGCCGACCACATCCTGCACAAATCGGGGCCCCTCACGGCGGAAGAACGGGAACAGATCCAGCGGCACTGCGAAATCGGCTACCGCATCGCCCAGTCCTCCAACGACCTCCTGCCGATCGCCGACTGGATCCTCAAGCACCACGAATGGTGGAACGGCGGCGGCTACCCCCTCGGCCTCGCCGGCGCCCAAATCCCGCTCGAATGCCGCCTGCTGGCCATCGCCGACGCCTACGACGCCATGACCAGCGACCGCCCGTACCGCAAAGCCATGACCCACGAAGCGGCCATCGACGAACTGCGCCGCTGCGCCGGCAGCCAGTTCGACCCCGGGCTCGTAAACCTGTTCATCCAAACCATCCGCGCATAACCCCAACAAGCAACCCCAAAATCCGGTACCGCCGTACCGGATTTTTTTCTGCCCCCCGCAGGCGCCGTCCCCGCCGCCGGCCCCCCGGCCGGCAGGGGGTATGGAAACACCCCCGCCCGCAGATACTAAACGCCAGGCCGTGCAAAAGCCCCGCCTGGGCAATTCGACACCATACATGGGGGAAACCCGTGGACACAACCGCCCTTACCCTCGCCCGCCTCCAGTTCGGCTTCACCCTCACCTACCACTTCTGGTTCGTCGCCCTCACCCTCGGCCTGTCCGTCATCATCGCCTGGCAGCAGGCCCGCCACGTCCGCGCCGGCGACCCGGACGACCTGGTCATGGCCCGCTTCTGGGGGCGGCTATTCCTCGTCAACTACGCCGTCGGCATCGCCACCGGCCTTGTCAACGAATTCCAGTTCGGCATGAACTGGGCCGAATACTCCCGCTACGTCGGCAGCGTCTTCGGCCCGCCGCTCGCCTTCGAAGCCCTCACCGCCTTCTTCGTCGGCTCGGTAGCCATTGGCGTCTGGGCCTACGGCGGAGACAAACTCTCCCCGGCCGCCCACCTCGCCATGATCGTCCTCGTCGCCCTCGCCGCCAACTACTCCGCCTTCTGGATCCTGGCCGCCAACGCCTTCATGCAGCACCCCGCCGGCCACGCCGTCGCCGGCGGCCGCGTCGAACTCACCGACCTCGCCGCCGTCATCCTCAATCCCTACCTCTTCCACCAGTACACCCACACCATCCTGGCCGCCTTCGCCGTCGCCGGCCACTTCGTCGCCGCCGTCAGCGCCTGGTACCTCCTCCGCCGGCGGCACGTCCGCCTCTTCCGCCGCGCCTACGTCCAGGGGCTGTGGTGCCTGCTCGCCGCCACCGCGCTCGTCACCGTCAGCGGCCACTTCTACGGCCGCCACCTCGCCGCCGTCCAGCCCATGAAGCTCGCCGCCGCCGAAGCCCACTGGGAAACCGCCGCCCCCGCCCCCTTCGTCGTCGCCGCCGGCATCGACAGGCAGAACCGCCGCAACACCTGGCAGCTCGCCCTGCCGGCCGGCCTCTCCCTCATGGCCCGCCACAGCCTCGCCGCCCCCGTCGCCGGCATCAACGACCTCCAGGCCGAATACGCCGGCCGCTACGGCCCCGGCGACTACATCCCCGCCGTCCCCGTCCTCTTCTGGTCCTTCCGCTTCATGGTCGGCTGCAGCCTGCTGCTCCTCGTCCTCGCGGCCGCCGGCCTCCGGCACGCGCGCCGCGGGCCGGCCGAAGACCGCCCGGCCCTGCTCCGCGCCGTCCTCTGGACCCTGCCGCTGCCCTACCTGTCCGTCGCCGCCGGCTGGACCATAGCCGAAATGGGCCGCCAGCCCTGGGCGGTCTACGGCCTGCTGCTCACCGCCGACAGCCTCTCGCGCGTCGTGCCGGCCGCCAGCGTCCGGGCCTCCCTGCTCGCCTACGCGATCGTCTACACCGCCGTCGTCCTCGCGGCCGCCCACAGCGCCCGCCGCATCCTCCGCGACGGCCCCGGCGGCGGGTGACGCCATGGACCTCAACACCGTCTGCTTCCTCATGTTCGTCTTCCTGTTCGCCGGCTACCTCATCCTCGAAGGCTTCGACTACGGCGTCGGCATCCTCCTGCCCCTCGTGGGCCGGACCGACCCCGAGCGGCAGGCCGTCCTCGCCACCCTCGCCCCGGTCTGGGAAGGCAACGAAGTCTGGCTGGTCGCCGCCGGCGCCGTGCTGTTCGCCGCCTTCCCGGCCTTCTACGCCCTGCTCTTCAGCGGCCTCTACCTCGCCCTCCTCCTGCTCCTGGCCGCCCTCATCCTCCGCGGCGTCGCCTTCGAATTCCGCGGCCACGACCCCCGTCCCGCCTGGCGGCTGTTCTGGGACGGAGCCGTCTTCGCCGGCGGCCTCCTCCCGGCCCTGCTGTGGGGCGTCGCCGTCGCCGCCCTCCTCCACGGCCTGCCCGTCGACGCTGCCGGCCGGTACGCCGGCACGCCCGCCGACCTCCTCAGCCCCGGCGCCCTCGCCGGCGGCCTCGCCTTCGTCCCCCTCTTCGCCCTCCACGGCGCCGCCTACCTCACCCTCAAACTCGACCGGCGGCTCGTCCCCCGCGCCCGCAGCGCCGGCCTCATCGCCGCCGTCTGCGCCCTCATCGCCGCCGCCGGCTTCGCCCTCCTCACCTTCCTCCGCACCGACATCACCGCCCGCCCGGCCGCCGGCCTACTGCTGATAGCCGTCCTGCCGGCCCTCGCCCTCGCCCGCCGCTGCCTCGCCCGCCGCCGCTTCGCCGCCGCCTTCGCCGCCAGCGCCGCCGCCATCGCCTTCCTGGCCGGCGCCGTCTTCGCCGGCCTCTACCCCCGCCTCGCCGTCTCCAGCCTCGATCCCGCCTGGAGCCCCGACATCCACGCCGCCGCCGCCAACCCCCTCACCCTCAAAATAATGGCCGTCACCCTGGCCGTCGCCCTGCCCGCTGTCCTCGCCTTCGAAGCCTGGAAATACCGCCTCTTCCGCCAACGGACGAACATAGCCGCCCCCGGCGCCGCGGCCCGCCGCGAACTGTGGCGCGAACTGCGCGGTCGGCTGCGGGCCCAGGCCTGCCAGGCCGCGAAACTTGGCGCCGTCCTGCGGAAAACGCCGCCCGCCCCGCCGGTCGGCGCCCCCGCCCTTCACGAACTCCGGACCCTCATCGCCCGCGCCCGCCGCCTGGCCGCCGCCTTCGCCGCCCTTCTCGCCATCCTCAGACGTAAAAAATAATAATTATTATTTAGAAATAAATATTGACAAATAGGCGCGAAAATGGTAAAAATTAAGTAAAAGCACCTTATGGAGATGATGAACATGAAAGCTCTCAAGGCCGACTATTCCCGGCGGCCGGACGAACGGGCCAAGTTCAACTACCTCCTCCGCCTGCTCGTGCGGGTCAAAGGCAAAACCGGCCGCCCGTCGGGCGAAATCGTCAGCGCCCTGCTCACCAAAGGGCGGGAGGAGATAAACTGGAACATCCCCGGCGGCCTGTAAACCTCCGGCAAAAAAAAGAACGCCCCCGATGAACAAGGCCGCTGCCTTCCAAGGCAGCGGCCTTTACGTCAGACTGGCGACAAAGGCCGAAAAAATCCGCTTGCCCCGGGAGGAGGCGCGCGGGCCGGCGCTGAATACCGACACTACTAAGGAAATCGGGAGGTTGTGACTATGCTTTACCGCAAACTCGGCCGCACCGGCCTGGACGTATCGGCCCTCGGCTTCGGCTGCATGCGGCTGCCGCTGGCCGGCGCCGGCGACGACGACGGCGCGGTCGACAGGCCGCTGGCCACGGAAATCCTCCGCCAGGCGATCGACAACGGCGTCAACTACGTCGACACCGCCTACACCTACCACAAGGGGAACAGCGAAACCTTCCTCGGCGAAGCCCTGGGCGGCGGCTACCGGCACAAGGTCCATCTCGCGACCAAGCTGCCCGGCTGGCTGGTCAAAACGCGGGCCGACATGGACCGGTACCTCGACGAACAACTGGCCAGGCTCAAGACCGGCCACCTCGACTGCTACCTCGTCCACGCCGTCAACAAACGCGTCTGGCCCCACCTCGTCGCCAACGGCCTGTTCGCCTTCCTCGACGGCTCTTTAGCCGACGGCCGGATACGCCACGCCGGCTTCTCCTTCCACGACGAACTCCCGCTCTTCAAAGAAGTCGTCGACGCCTACCCCTGGTCCTTCTGCCAGATCCAGTACAACTACCTCGACGAAAACTACCAGGCCGGCCGCGAAGGGCTGCAATACGCGGCCGGCCGAGGGCTCGGCGTCGTCGTCATGGAGCCTTTGCGGGGCGGGCGGCTGGCCGCGGCCGACATTCCCCCCGCCGTCAGGCGGATCTGGGACCGGGCCCCGATCCGCCGCAGCCCGGCCGAGTGGGCGCTGCGCTTCCTGTGGGACCAGCCCGAGATCAGCGTCGTCCTCAGCGGCATGAACGCCATGTCCCAGGTCGAAGAAAACATCCGCGTCGCCGGGCAGGCGCAGCCCGGCTGCCTCACCCCCGCCGAACGGGCCCTCATCGACGAAGTCAAGGCCGTCTACCGGCAGAGAATGAAGATCGACTGCACCGGCTGCCGCTACTGCCTGCCCTGTCCGGCCGGCGTCGACATCCCCGGCTGCTTCGCCCTCTTCAACAACGCCCACATCCTCGACGACGTCGCCACCAACCGCATCTTCTACAAAGTCCACATCGGCCCCGCCCAGAAAGCCTCCAACTGCACCGGCTGCGGCCGCTGCGAACAAGCCTGCCCGCAGGGCCTGCCCATCCGCCCCCTGCTCAAGGAAACCGCCCAACTGTTCGAATAACCGTCGGCCGCGCATCGCCCCGCCTCGCCCGGCAAATACTAAGCAAAAAGGGCAGGGGAGGGGTCCACCTGAACAAAGTCAAACTGCCGAACGCACCGGCGCTCGTTTTCCCCACTGTCATCGTCGGCGCCGAAGTCGCCGGCCGGCCCAACTACGCCACCGTCGGCGCCTGCGGCGTCGTCAACCTCGAGCCGATGCTCTACATCTCCCTCAAAGACACCCACCACACCGCCGCCGGCGTCCGGGAGAACGGCTGCTTCAGCGTCAACCTGCCGTCGACCGGCCTCGTGCGCCAGACCGACTACTGCGGCGTCGTCTCCGGCAAAACGGCCGACAAATCCGTCCTCTTCACCCCCTTCTACGACCCGGCCGCCCGCGCCCCGCTCATCACCGAATGTCCGGTCAACATCCTCTGCACCGTCGCCCAGGCCATCCCCACCGCCGGATTCACCATCTACCTCGGCGACATCGTCGCCGTCTACGCCGACGAAGCCGGCCTCGAAGGCGGCCGCCCCGACCCGGCCAAAATCGACCCCATCGTCATGATGTACCCCTCGTACTTCGCCCTCGGGCGCGCCATCGGCGCCGTCTACCGCGAGGGCGCCGCCTACAAGGAATCCCTGGACAAATGACAGCAAAAATCCCCGGCCTTTAAAGCCGGGGATTTCGTCTACAGCTAATACGGCCGGCCGTCCGCGGCCGTAGGTCTCGCCCGCCGGTCGATCCTCTTCTTCTCGATATCCGTGATCCGGAAAGGGCGGGGGCCCTGCAGGTTCCACTTCATCTTCTCGACCGGAATGTCCTCCTGGTGCTCCACGATCAGCACGCCGGTTATCATCTTGCGGAACGTCACGCCGCCGAACGTCTCCTCCGTAAAGGCGACGAAATTGTCCACCTTGCCGGCCAGCTGCTCGGTCAGCCAGGTCCGGATATCGTCGGAAGTCAAATCCAGGGTATAGGGATACTCGATCATCAGCCAGAAGCTCTGCCTTTCCATGCCATCGCCCCCGTATTCTTCCGATTGCCATTAAAGCACCATTCGGCAGATGGGGGAAATTTCCTGCCGGATTTCCGGCGGCGGCGAAACATACTGGGAAAATCGGTCGATAAATGATAAAATCGTTATAAAAAAGCGCCTGCACTCACGACCAACGGAGGACAAAGATGAAAACTATCACCGCCAAAACCATCGTCATCGCCGCGCTGGCGCTGCTCGCGGCCCTGCCCGGCTGCGCCCGCGAACCCGGGCCCAAGCCGCCCGGGCCGGCCGCTCCCGCTGCCGACCCCGCCCAGGCCGCGGAAGCGGAAGAATTCTACGCCCAGGGCCGCAAACTCTACGAAGACTACGACTACCAGGGGGCCGTCGCCGCCTACGATAGGGCCATCGCCGCCGACCCCGCCAACTTCAAAATCTACACCGCCAAAGGCATCGCCCGCTGCTTCCAGGGCGACTACCGCGGCGGCCTGGCTCTCATCGAAAAAACGCTCGCCATGGCCCCGGGCTACGTGCCGGCCTTCTACGACATGGCCATGGCCTACAAGCTCCAGAACGACTACGACCAAGCGCTGTACTGGTTCGACCGGACCATCCAGGGCGACCCCCAAAACACCTGGAGCTACTACGGCATCGCCACCATCCACGCCGACCGGGGCAACACCCCCGGAGCCCTCGCCTACCTGCGCAAAGCCGCCCTGCTCGACCCGGCCGTAAAAGCCGTCGCCCAAGAACAGGACCACTTCGCCCGCATGCGCGGCCTGCCCGAGTTCCAGGCCATCGTGCGCTGACCGGCCGCCGAGCCTCATAGTCGCCGTTTGCTCTGTCCGTGCTTCGCGAAGAACCCGCGGATTTCCCTCAACAGCGGCCTAACATGGCCGTGGCGCAAGTCGACGAGCGCCCTGTCGAGCCGTTTGTTTTCTTCCCAAACGGCGATGGACGAACGCAACCCCGCGAAGATACGGATTTGACTGGCGACGTAAGCCTGTTCGTCTGCCGGGCCGATGAAGCGGCTGCAGCTTTCGACGAGGCGCTCGCGGAAGGCCAGATAATTTTGCGGGTTTTCCCCGGGGCTGTCAAGATCGAAATCAAACTTGCCGCTCAGATAGTCCTCGCGCGTACAATGCCTCGTCAGCGCGTCCAGGCCGGCGAAGCGGGAACTTTCCGCGGAGGACAGCAGCAGCACCGGCGTGCGCAACGCCAGGCAGGGCAGGGCGGCGTGCAGCCGGGTCGTCACCACGCAATGGGCGCGCTGGTACAGGTCCAGCAGCATCTCGGCAAAGACGAAAGTATCTTCCTGCTCCATATGACGCGGCAGCCAATGGGTCACAGGGATGACCGGCCGCGCGGTCCTGGCGCGCAGCTCCGCCAGCGTCTCCCGGTCGACATCGACCGCGCAGACATAATCGCCGCGCACGGCCTGGCCGTTGCGCTGCAGCGTCAACGTCAGGCAGCCGGAGAAATACGCCGGGACCCCGTACCGCTCCAGCAGCGCCAAAGTCGCCGTATCGCGGGCGCCGACCGGGCCGTGCTCCAGCAGATAACGGCGGTTGTCGCCGTCGAACCAGGCGGCCGTGACCGGGCGTTTATCCGCAATATGCATCGAGGTCAGCAGCGGCGCTATCGCGGGCGCGGGCGGCCATTGCGCCGGCTCGCACATATACCAGCCGTTCAATATCATCTTCACTGGCTCCGGGCTGGGGAACTCTTTCATCCTCTCGCGGTCGACCAACACATCGACGCGCGGCAGGAACTGGCGGGCCGCGAGGCTTTGGATCTCATCGCCGATATTGCCGGTGGGGCGATAATATAATAAACCGTACCGCATGAAGCAAACCTCCTCTCACGGTCGGAGCAGCCGAATATTTCTATATATTACCCCATAAATATGACAAACTCGTGACAAAACATCTTCCGGCGGAAATATCCGGCTGGCACCGGCCAGTAAATTCACCCACGGCGCCGCGACCAAGAAACTCTGGGCCCCTGTTTTCATCCCTGCGCCGTCTGCCCAGGGGTCCGGTCAACGCGCCGCCGCCGTTGGCAAATAATAACCAGCCTGCGCAGGGGAAGCGGGCCGGCACGGCGAATACCTCCCAGGGAATTGGCACCAACGGCAACGGAGGGATGAAACATGGCCGAAGTCCTCGTCCTCAGCGACCGGGACGTCGCGGATATCGTATCCTTCGAAGAAAACCTGCGGATGGTGGAGCAGGCCTTCGCCGACCACAGCGCCGGCCGAAGCCGCGTCTTCCCCGTCGTCCGGGAAGAGATCAAAGAGCACGGCGGCATCTTCGGCATCAAATCGGGCTACCTCCCGGGCCAGGAAGCCCTCGGCTTCAAGGCCGGCGGCTTCTGGTCCGGCAACAAGGCGGCCGGGCTCACCAACCACCAGTCGGTCATGGTCCTCTTCACGCCGCAGACCGGCCAGCCCTGCGCCCTCGTCGCCGCCAACTTCGTCACCCAGGTCCGCACCGCCGCCAGCGGCGCCATCGGCTGCAAATACCTGGCCCGGCCGGACAGCGCCGTACTGGCCCTCATCGGCGCCGGGCAGCAGGGGCGCAACCAACTGGCCGCCGCCCTGCGGGTCCTGCCGCGCATCGCCACGATCTACCTCTACGACGCCGTCCCGGCCGCCGCCGCCGCCATGGCCGGGGAACTGGCCGCCGGCCCGCGGAAAATCGCCGTCGCCGCCACCGCCGAAGAAGCCTGCCGCGGCGCCGACGTCATCATCACCGCCGCCTCCAGCTACCGGCCAATCGTCATGGCCGGCTGGGTCAAACCCGGCACCCACATCAACGCCGTCGGCACCGACACCCGCGGCAAGCAGGAGCTCGACGCCAACCTGTTCGCCGGCGCCAAGGTCGTCGTCGACGACACCGCCCAATGCATCTACCTCGGCGAATGCCAGCACCCCTACGACGCCGGCATCATCACCCGCCAGTCCATCCATGCCGAAATCGGCGAAATCATCGCCGGCGCCAAGCCGGGGCGGACCGCCGCCGACGGCATCACCATCTACGACACCACCGGCGTCGCCGTCCAGGACCTCGCCACCGCCGGCTACGCTTACGAACAGGCCCGAACGCGGGGGATCGGCCAATGGGTCGCGATATAACCAGGACCAAGCAGCCTCGTCCGGAGGGCATTCCCCCGGGGCGAACAACGAGGAGGACCTCGCCGGGATGGTAATCTATGGCATGGCCCTGCTGTCGCTTTGTTATTTCCTCGGGATATGGCTGGGCGACATCCTGGGTGCCTTGCTGAACGTAAAAGCCAACGTCGGCGGAGTAGGCTTCGCAATGCTCTTCCTCATCCTCGCCGGCGACTACCTGCACGCCCGCGGCAGGTTGCCCAAGCCGACCGCGGACGGCGTAACCTTCTGGAGCAACATGTACATCCCCATAGGCCTGGCGGGTGGCGGCATGCTGCGCGACTACGCCATCGTCGCCACCGCCTGGGGCGCGCGGCTGGGCGAAAGAAAAAAACCGGCCTCGCCGGGGTACTCTCCCTGTTTATCAGCATCTTCTCCGCATACATAACAGGCGTTGCCATGGCCCTTGCCTACGGCTACAGCGACCCCGTCAGCCTGGCGACCATCGGCGCCGGCGCCGTCACCTTCATCGTCGGCTCGGTCACGGGCGCCGCCCTCGGCGCCAGCTCGCCAGTCATCGCCATCAGCATCGCCGCCGGAGTGATCAAATCCGTCCTCGTCATGATCCTGACGCCGCTGACGGCCCCGTTCATCGGCCTCAACAACCCGCATGCGGCGATGATCTACGGCTGCCTGCTCCGCCCGTCGGTCTGTTTCCTGGCCACCAAAGCCATCTTCGGCTGATGCCCACGGCCGGTACCCGGCGTCAGCCGCCGGCCGCGAGGCCGATGAACCGGCGCAGGAGGGCCCGGCCGTAAGGATGGTCCCGCAGCGACGCCTTCAGCTTGTCGACCGCGTAGCCCTCGCGGGCGAGCGACTCGCGCTCCTCCTCGACATACGCCAGCATTATCGCCGCATCGAACTCGGGGTGGAACTGGACGCCCCACACATTATCGCCGATCACGAAAGCGTGATGAGGCTCGAAAGCGTTCTTCGCCAGCACGCGGGCGGCGGGCGGCAGCTTTGTCACCGTCTGGGCGTGGAAGACATGGCCCAGGAACCTCTCCGGCAGACACCCGAGCAGCGCATCCCGCTTGCCGGCCTCGCAAAGCTCGATCGCCACCGTCCCCACCTCCCGGCCGCCGGGATGGTAGTCCACGCTGCCGCCCCACGCGTCGGCCACGATCTGATGGCCGTAGCACAGGCCGAGCACCGGCACCGAGGCGCCGCACACGTGCCTCAGCCAGTAGGCGAGACGCCGGCTCCAGTCCTCCCGGTCGGAAACCATCGCATGCGACCCGGTCACGATCACCGCCGACACATCCTGCAGCGGCGGCAGGACGCCGTCAATGAAAACCGGCGCCGTAACCACGTCGCTCGCCGGCACCCCGAGCTGGTTGACGATATGGTCCTCGAAATCGCCATGCCGGCGGCGGACCGACGCCAAAGTCGTCCCCGTCTTCACGATAAGCAGCTTCCTCATAGCGGCACCTCCGCGCAAAAAAATGGCCCAGGGGCATTACCCCTCGGGCTTCGTTGCTACCTCCATGATAAATAGCGCGGGGCGATTTGTCAAAGGATAAAATCGCCGATAATCTTGCCGCATGAGGAGGATATTGGCAGCGGCAAGCGAAATATGTAGCTCACGGGAAACAATCGCATAGCCTCGCCGCATGGCAATGAAGCCGGCTGCCGCCCGATTGCCCGTCCCGCCGGGGACCGGGAGGGCGGCCTTTGTTTTGCGGATGGTTCCGCTCCGGGCAGCGGCAGGATTTTCCCCGCCCCTGACGAAAACAACAGTCACAAATCACAAAACCAGCAGGAGGTAGAGCAATGATTTACGTGGGAATCATCGTTATCCTGGCCGCGGTTTACTGCCTGATCAAACAATACGAGACCCGCATGGTCCTAATCGCCGCCGGCCTCGCCATGGCCGTCCTTTCCGGCAACCCCCTGGCGGCCTTCGACGCCTTCGCCAAGGCCATGGTCACGAGCGGCCTCATCCAAGCCATCTGCTCGGTCATGGGGTTCGCCTTCGTCATGAAATACACCGGCTGCGACAAACACCTCATCAACCTGTTGGCCAGCGTGCTGGTAAAAGCCCGGCCCGTCCTGATCCCCGGGGCCACGCTCGGCACGTTCCTCATCAACATCGCCCTGCCCAGCGCCGCCGGCGTATCGGCCGCGGTCGGCACCATCCTCATCCCGCTGCTGATGGCGGCCGGCGTCTTTCCGGCCACCGCGGCCGCGGCCGTTTACGCCGGCACCTTCGGCAGCATGCTCAGCCCCGGCCTGATGCACAACCCGTTCGTGGCCAAAATCGCCGGCGTCGGCGTCATGGAAGTCATCAAAGCGCACTGGGTCGCCGACGTCGTCTGCGCCCTCATCGGCGCCATATGCGTAACCATCATGGCCTTCGTCCTCAAAGAAAACAAAGGCTACGAGCCGGCCGACAGCGCCGGCGGCGGCGTAGTGCTGGAAAAAGTCAACCCCCTGTACGCCCTCATGCCCGTCGTGCCGGTACTGCTGCTCATCATCGGCGCCACCGGCGCAATCCCCGCGCTGAAAACCCTCGGCGTGCCCCACGCCATGCTGACCGGTGTGCTGCTGACCATCGTCGTCACCCGCCGGAACCCGGCCGAAATGACGAAAGCTTTCTTCGACGGCATGGGCAACAGCTACGGCAGCATCATGGGCATCATCATCGCCGCCGGCGTATTCGTCGGCGGGATGGAAGCCATCGGCCTCGTCAAAGCGTTCATCAACCTGCTGGTCTCCTCGACCGCCCTCGTCAAGGCGGCGGCCACCTTCGGCCCCTTCGTGCTGGCGGTCATCGCCGGCTCGGGCGACGCGGCGGCCATCGCCTTCAACCAGACGGTCACCCCCCATGCCGCCCAATTCGGCATGACCCAGATCGGCATGGGCAGCCTCGCCACCCTCAGCGGCGCCTTGGGCCGCACCATGTCGCCCATCGCCGGGGCGGCGATCATCTGCGCCACCATCGCCGGCGTCAACCCTATGGAAATCGCCAAACGCAACGCCCTGGGCATGATCATCGCCGTATTCGCGGTCATGTTCGTCTTACTCTAAAGGGGGTTATACCCGGTGCGCGACAAAATACAACAAGCCGCCCAGGCGCTGGCGCCGCGCCTCGTCGCCTGGCGCCGCGACTTTCACCGCTACCCCGAGGCCGGCTGGACCGAATTCCGCACCGCCGCCCTCGTCGCCGCCACGCTGCAGCGCCTCGGCTACACCGTCAAACTGGGGCCCGCGGCCGTCGCCGCGGCCGACATGATGGGCGTGCCCGCCCCGCAGGAGCTGGCCGCCCACATGGACCGAGCCGTGCGCCAGGGAGCCGACCCCGCGCTGGTCGCCCGCATGCAGGGCGGCCTGACCGGCCTGGTCGCCGACCTGCCCTGCGGCGACGGCCCCACGGTAGCGCTGCGCTTCGACCTCGACGCCAACGACATCGACGAAGCCGAGGACGACAAGCACCGCCCCGCCCGCTACGGCTTCGCCTCCCAAAACGCCGGCGCCATGCACGCCTGCGGCCATGACGGCCACATCGCCATGGGGCTGGGGGTGGCGGAAATCCTCGCCGGCCTGCGGCCCGGGCTGGCGGGCACCCTCCGCCTCATCTTCCAGCCCGGCGAAGAAGGCAGCCGGGGGGCGCGGGCCATGGTCGGCGCCAGCGCCGTGGACGGCGTCGACCACATCCTCGGCGGCCACATCGGCTTCCAGGCCACCAGGACCGGCCAGCTCATCTGCGCCACCGGCAAATTCCTCGCCACCACCAAATACGACGTCCGCTACAGCGGCGTCCCCGCCCACGCCGGCGCGGCGCCGGAAGAAGGCAAAAACGCCCTGCTCGCCGCCGCCGCCGCGGCCTTGAACCTCCACGCCATCGCCCGCCACGGGCAGGGCGCCACCCGCATCACTGTCGGCACCCTCACCGCCGGGCAGGGGCGCAACATCATCCCCGCCACCGCCCGCTACAAAATGGAAACCCGCGGCGAAACGAGCGAACTGGACGAGTACATGGCCGCCGAAGCCCGGCGGATCATCGCCGCCGCCGCCCAAATGTACGGCGTGGCCTGCGAAATCACCCAGGTCGGCGGCACGAAAAGCGGCGAAAGCAGCCCCGCCATGCGCGACCTCGTGAAGAGCGCGGCCGCGGCCATCGGCTTCTTCAGCCAAATCGACGACTATGCCAGCTTCGGCGCCACCGAAGACTACTCCCACTTCATGTCGGTCGTGCAGCAACGGGGCGGCTCCGGCACCTACTTCATGCTCGGGTCGGACCTGGCCGCCGGCCACCACAGCAACTATTTCGACTTTGACGAAGCGGTGCTGGCCCCGGGGGTCGAACTCATGGCCACCTGCGCGGCCCGGCTGCTCAAGCGAAAGTGAGGGAAACATATGGCCCGCTATGACCTGCTACTCAAAAACGGCACGGTGGTCGACCCCGCCTCCGCCCGCGAAGGCCTCCTGGACCTGGCGGTGGCGGACGGCAAAATCGCCGCCGTCGCCCCCGACCTCGACCCCACCCAGGCCGGGGAAGTGTTCGACGTCGCCGGCCAATACGTCCTGCCGGGATTCGTTGACCTCCACGTCCACGCCTCCGCCTGGCTCGGCGGCAAGCCGTCCCACAAAATGCTCGCCGCCGCCGGCGTCACCACCGCCCTCGACATGTCCGGCCCGCTCGACAGCGTGCTGGCGATCGCCAAAGACCACGGCGCCGGCCTCAACCTGGCCACCATCACCTACGTGCGGCCCGGCCACACCGTGCGGGACGAAGATCCGTCCGCCGGCGAGCTGGAAAGCCTGCTGGCCCAAGTGCTGGCCGCAGGCTCGCTGGGCTTCAAACTGCTCGGCGGCCACTACCCGCTCACGCCCGCCGCCACCGCCCGGGCCATCGCAACCGCCAACCGCCATAAAGCCTACATCGCCTTCCACGCCGGCAGCAAGCGGCATGGCTCCAACATCGACGGCTTTCTCGAAGCGGTCGCCCTGGCAGAGGGCAACTCGCTCCACCTCGCCCACATCAACAGCTACTGCCGTGGCCTCAAGCGCGACTACATGGCCGAAACGGAAGAAGCCATCGCCGCCCTCGTCGCCAACCCCCGCATCCGCAGCGAATCCTACCTCTCGCCCATCAACGGCACCAGCGCCAAATGCAGCGACGGCCTGCCCGAAAGCCTCGTCACCCGCCGCTGCCTGCAAACCGGCGGCTTCGCCGCCACCGAGGCCGGCATGGAAGAAGCCATACTGGCCGGCTGGGCCCGGATCAACGTCGAAGCCGGCGGCCAGATGGTGCTGGGGGTCGGCCCGGAAGCGGCCGCCTTCTGGCGCAGCCGGGGCACCGACACCACCGTCGGCTTCAGCGTCAACCCGCCGGAACCGCGCCTGCGGCTGGCCACCGCCAAGCGGCCGGACGGCAGCTTCGTAGTCGACGCCATCAGCACCGACGGCGGCGGCATCCCCCGCAACGTCATCGCCGCCATGGGGCTGTCCCTGGTCAAACTGCAGGCCCTCACCCTGGCGGAATTCGTGCGCAAAACCAGCTACAACCCGGCGCAGATCCTCGGCCTGGTAAACAAAGGGCACTTCCGCGCCGGCGCCGACGCCGACATCACCGTCGTCGACCTCGAACGGCAGCAGCCGGTCATGGCCATCGCCAACGGGCGGGTCGCCATGCACCGGGGCTACGTCTGCGGCCGCGGCTGCACGCTCATCACCACCGCCGCCGGCGCCGCCGCCGTCAAAAAAGCCGGTCTGGCGCCCCTCGTCGTCGACCTGGCCCGCGGCTCCTTCTATCCCGCATGACCCTCGCCCCGAACCCGCGCCTCCGGCGCGGGTTCTTTATTGCCGCCAAGGCCGTCATTTTTTTCGCCGCTATGGTGCACACTACAAAAATTAGCGGCACGCAAAAGTCGAGGGTCATATGTTTTACACAACCTGGTTCGTCGTCGCCTGGGCGGCGTGGCTGGCACTCGCCGACAAAAGCCGCTGGCGGGAAATCCTCCCCGTATGCATCTTCGCCAAAACCCTGGCGCTGGCCACCGACGTCCTGATGTTCTATTACCCGCTCTGGGAATACGCCGGCCCGCCCGCGCTCATCCACCTGGCCGATGACCTCGCGATATACCCTGTCGTGGTATATCTCTTCATTCAGCGCCTGCCAAAAAGGCAAACCGCCCGGGACATGCTTGCCTATTGGCTCTTCTGGACGACGCTGGCCCTCGCCATCGAGCTCATCTTCATCCATACCGGCCACATGCGCTATCACCTCTGGTGGAGCACCTGGCACTCCTACGCGGCCGACTGGTTCCTGTACTGGGTATTCTATAAATTCCACCGGATACTGCGGCTGGAACGGCTGTCCGCCCCCGGGTAGCGGCCCGCCGGCCGGCAGCCGCCGCCTAAAAGGGCGCGAAGCCCATCCGGCTCCAGAACGCTTGCTTCAAGACCTCGTATTCGCCTTCCAATATCTCGCGATGGTTCAGCTCCCATTTGCCGAGCATGGCGAACATCGCCTTCAGATCGGGGTCCTGCGCCTCCACGGCGGCCCGGCCGTAAAACGCGTGCAGATCATGCTCGATGGCGATGGCCAGCCTGAGCGCCGACATATCGCCCATGGCCCCCGTTACCTCGGTCTGGCCGTTTGTGCCCTGGCCGCGGCCGTAAAAGGCCGCCAGGGCTTTTTGTTCGGCCGCCGCCACCGCATCGTCGGCGGGCACGATCCTGCCGCTCCTCTCCAGGGAACTGCGCTGGCCGTCGAGATAGCGCCAATGCTCCTCCTCCCACCTCGCCAGCTCGGCGAAGATCTCGCGCGTCGCCGGGCTCTTTACCCGGCCGGCCCACTCGGTAAAGAAAAACTTTCCTTCCTGCTCCATCGTCATGGCAAAATCGAGGATTTCCAAAGCATACCTCATACCTTTCACACCTCCTGCAACCTATTTTCGCGCCCCGCCAGAGGAAATTCCTCCCCGCTGAGGGCTGTTCCCCTGCTTATAACTCGAGCCCGACCGGGCAATGGTCGCTGCCGTAAACATCCGCGAAAATACTGGCCGCCCGCACATGCTCCTTCAGCCTTGCCGACACCAGAAAATAATCGATCCGCCAACCGACATTGCGGCTTCTGGCATCGAACATATACGACCACCACGTATAAGCGTCCCGCCTGTCCGGGTACAAGAGGCGGAAAGTATCGACAAAACCGGCCGCCAGCAGCATCGTCATCCGGCCCCGCTCCTCATCGCTGAACCCGGCGTTTTTCCTGTTCGCGCCGGGATTCTTTATATCGATCTCCTGATGGGCCACATTCATATCGCCGCAGATGACAACCGCCTTCTCCCGGTCGAGCGCGCATACATAAGCCCTGAATTCCTCCTCCCATCCCAGCCGGTAATCCAAACGGGCCAAGCCGCGCTGGGCATTCGGCGCATACACGTTCACCAGGAAAAACCGCTCATATTCCGCCGTGATGACCCGCCCCTCATGGTCATATTCGCTATTGTTGATGCCATAAGTGACATTTAAAGGGTTTATGCGGGAAAAAACCGCTGTTCCCGAATACCCTTTCTTTACCGCGCAATTGAAATATTGCCCGTAGCCGTCGAAGGCAAAATCCGCTTGCCCCTGCTGCAGCTTTGTCTCCTGCAGGCAAACGATATCCGCATCGGCACCGGCGAAAAAATCTTTAAACCCCTTGTTCATGCAGGCCCGAAGGCCATTGACATTCCAGGAAACAAGCTTCAAAATACTCCCTCCTTATCCCCATACTCCTTTTATTCCCGCCACATAAAGAAAACACCTGCCCGCATAAAGCGGATGTCAGGCCCGGCGGCGATTTCCCCTTGCAAAACGGCTGAGGGCGCCAGCCCCCCTCCGTCGCTCTGCGCCCACCCCCGTCGAAGCAGCCAGAATAGAAGAAACGGGATGATTGCCGCCCCAAATCCCAACGAACAAACCTTTTCGTATACTCCGTTTTAGGCGATAAACAGGCCCTAGCCGGCGCTACGACGAAAAAACAGGCGCTTTCCGGCGCTTGGATGCCGCTTTTCCCGCTTTAAACATCAGGCCCTTTTCTCGATATATTGATATAGCGTTATTAGCACTATTCATAAACCGCGGCGTTTTTTCTGGAGGGCCTTCCATGCGCAACATATCGTTGGACGACATCCGGCCGGGAATGTACCTGTCGAAACCGCTCATGACGGCGGACGGCAAGGTCCTGCTTTACGAGGGCATCGAGATAAAGCAAAGATACATCGAATACCTCCGCAAGCAAGGGCTGACCTCCCTGGTGATCGGCGACCCGGTCGCCGCCGCCGCGGCCGCCGCCCCGGCGGACCCTCACGGCGCCGGGCAGCAAAAACAGGCCATAGACGCCGCCAAGGATACGGTGCGGGGCTTTCGCGTCGGCCAGGGCATAAACCTGGACGGCGTGAAACAAATCGTCAGCGACCTGATCGACCGCCTCGGCCAGAGCCCGGAAGAAATGATCCACCTGCTCGACCTCCGCCGCAAAGAAGAGTATATATTCTCCCATGCCGTCAACACCTGCATCCTGTCCGTCATGACCGGCCTGGCCATGGGCTACGACGCCGCGCGGCTGAACGAACTGGGGCTGGCCGCCATGCTGCACGACATCGGCAAAATCAAATTCTCCCGGCGCCTGGCCCGGCAGTTCCCCGGCTCGCTCGCCGCGGGTGAGCTGGAAGAATACCGGCGGCATGCCTTTTACGCCATGGAAATCCTCAGCATGAACGACAAACTGTCCCCCGCCATAGTCGCCGCCTGCTTTCAGCATCACGAACGCTGGAACGGCAGCGGCTATCCTATGGGCCTCAAAGGGGACGCCATCTCGGAATATGCCCAGATCATCAGCATCGCCGACGTCTACGACCGCCTGATCGCGGGCATGCCGCACCGCCGCCCCACGCCGGTATATTACGCCGCCGCCATTTTGAACAAGGCTGCCGGCGAATACTTCAGTCCCGCCATCGTCGACAAATTCACCAAAAGCGTCGCCGTCTACCCGATGGGAAAAACGGTGCGGCTCAACAATTCGCAAAGCGGCGTCATCCTCGGCGTCAGCATCAACAACAAGGCCACCCCCTTCGTGCGCATCGTAGCCAACCGGGACGGCAACTACACCAACCAGATCGTCGAACTCGACCTGCGCAAAAACCCCGGCCTGTTCATCGTCGACTTCGACGACCTGAACACCTACGTACAGGCTTACGCCGCCCATTCGCAAATCTTCCAGCCGCTCGGGCGAGCCGACCAATAGCTGTCGCCGGCACCCGCCGCCGACAACAACCAGCCAAACCCGGCCGCAACCCCGGCCGGGTTTTTTCGTTCCCGATGCGGCCTATCCTGCCATCGAAGGGCAGGGGGGCCTAATCGGCGCTCTTCCTGTTCCTGCCGATCAACAGCGCCAGCAAGCCCCCGCCAAAACACATCAAAGCGATCGTATGGAAAACATCCTGAAACGACAGGATCGAAGCCTGCCGCGCAACCATCGTTCCGAGGAGAACCTTGAACGCCTCGTATTGCTGCGGCAGGAACCCGTGGCCGGTCGTCCAGCCGCGGGCGGCCGACGCTATCATCGCACTGTCCATCCCCTGGCCGCCCCACAGCGTGCGCAGCAGGGCAAATATATCCTGGGGGGCGGAAGACGCGGGATTCAGGTACTCCTTCAGCACCTCGGCATGATAAATCTCCCGGCGGGCCAGCAGCGTTTCCGCAAAAACCACGCCGATACTGCCGCCGATGATCTTGCCGAAGTTGAAAATGCCCGAGCCCACGCCCACCTTATCCTTGGGCAGCGAAGAAATGGCGCAGCTCGTCAGCGGCGACATCGTCAGCCCCAGCCCCACCCCGAACAAGCTCAGCCTGATGAAAAAGTCGTGCGGCGAATAAGCGGCGTCGATCGTCTCCAGCCAGTACAGCGCGCAAGCGATCAGCGTGATGCCGGCGAACGCCGGCAGCCGCGAGCCGAAGCGGTCGGCCAGCCGGCCGCCGATCGGCGAAGCGATCACCATGCTGGCGGTCAGCGGCAGCATCGCCAGGCCCGCGGTCGTCGAACTGTAATTCAATATCGACTTCAAAAAGAACGGCAGCAAAAACATGCCGCCGTAAAAAGCGACGAACGACACGAAGCCGACGATATTGGCCACCGTGAAATTCAGATTGCGGAACAGCCGGAGCTCGACCATCGGCTGCTCCACCCACTGCTCCACGGCGACGAACAGGACCAAGGCCGCGAAGGCCGAGTACAGCAGCAAAAGGATATACAGCGAATCCCAGCCCTCCCGCTGCCCCTGGTTGAGGGCCACCAGCAGCGAACTGATGCCGGCGATGAGGAGCGCCGCCCCCAGGTAATCGATCCGGGCCGCCGGATTGCGCCGGGACGCCGGGATAATCGCCGCCGCCAGGGCGATGCTCAGGAGGCAGACCGGCCCCACCGAAAAAAACACCGCCCGCCAGTCGAAATGCTCGATCAAATACCCGCCGGCTATCGGCCCCATCGCGCTGCCGGCCGCCGCCATCGCGCTCCACACCCCCAGCGCCTGCCCGCGCTCGTGGGCGTCGAACGTCTGGGCGACGATCGTCATCGCATTGGGCAGCAACAAGCCGCCGCCGACACCCTGGGCGATGCGGAACACAACCATGGCCGCCGAACTGGTGGCCAGGCCGCACAGCATCGACGCCGCCGTAAAAAGCACCAGACCGGTGATATAGAGAGCCTTCGCGCCGAACTGGTCGCCCAGCTTGCCGGTGATGGGGAGCGACGAGCCGTAGGGAAGCATATAGCCCAGCGACGCCCAAACGATCGAATCCATATTGAAATTCAGGGCCGCCATGATATTCGGCAGGGCGATATTGACGCAACTGCTCACATAGGCGCTCAGCACCGTTCCCAGACACACGGTGCATAAAATAGTATACTTGTTGAACATCTCAGTGCCTCTCAGCCGGCGCAGCCAAATCCGCGGCCTGCCGCCGGATGACGAGCGTCAGCGCGCCGGCGGCGAAACATACCAAGGCCAGGGCCTGGAATGCATCCTGGAACGACAATACCGCCGCCTGCCGCGAAACCATAGCCGCCAGGAAAGCCTTGAACGTCGCATACTGCTGCGGGATGAAGCCGTGCCCCGTCAGCCAGCCCCGCGCGGCCGTCGTCAGCATGGCGACATCCATGCCGTGGCTGCCCCACAGCGCCTGCAACAGGCGGAACACCTCCTGCTCGGAATGGTTGGCGGCATTCAAATGCTCCTTCAATACCGCCGCATGATATATTTCCCGGCGGCTCAAAAGCACCTGGGCGAAAACCACCCCCACGCTGCCGCCGATGACCTGGAACAGGTTGTAGACGCCCGAGCCGCCGCCCACCTTGTCCTTGGGCAGCGAGGCCACGATGCAGTTGATCAGCGGCGCCGTGATGAGCCCCAGGCCCGTGCCCAGGACAACCAGCCGCACGGCGAAGTGCCGCGTCGCATAGTCCGTGCTGATCGAATTGAGCGCGTACAGCGAACCGGCCAGCAGCATAACGCCGGCGAACGCCGGCAGCCGCGCCCCGAACCGGTCGACCAGCCTGCCGCCGACAGGGGAGAAAACCACGATCCCCGCCGTAATCGGCAGCAGCATGATGCCGGCGGTGATGGAATTATAATCGAGGACCGACTTCAAAAAAAACGGCAACAGGAAATTCGTCGCCATAAAGGCGAAAAACGCCAGGAAAGCCACGGCATTGGCGGTAGCAAAATTAAGATTGGCGAACAGGCGGACGTCGATCATCGGCTGGCGGACCCGGCATTCGACCGCCAGGAACAGGACAAAGGCGGCGCAGGCGGCGTAAAACAGCCCAACGATATACAGCGAATCCCAGCCCTCCCTCTGCCCCTGGTTCAGGGCCACGAGGAGCGCGCTGATCGCCGCCGCCAACAGCGCCGCCCCGAGATAATTGACCGTGACGGCCGGGACCCGCCGGGATTTTGGGATGATCGCCAAAGCCAATATGATGCTGAGCACACAGATCGGCCCTACGGAAAAGAAAATCATCCGCCAGTCGAAACGCTCGATAAGATACCCGCCGAGCGTCGGCCCCAGAGCCATGCCCATCGACGCCATCGCCCCCCATATCCCCATCGCCTGGCCCCGCTCGTGGGCCGCGAAGGTCTGGGAAACGATCGCCATCGCATTCGGCAATATCAGCCCGGCGCCCGTCCCCTGGAGGATGCGGAAAATCACCATCGCCGCCGAACTTGTCGCCATGGCGCACAGCATGGACGCCGCGGTAAAAAGCACAAAGCCGAGGACATACAACGTTTTCGCCCCGAACTGGTCGCCCAGCCTGCCGGTCAGCGGCATAATCGACCCGTAAGGCAGCATATAGCCCAGCGAAACCCAAACCACGGAATCCATATTGAAATTGAGCGACGCCATGATATTCGGCAGAGCGATGTTCACACAGCTGGTCGTATAGGCGCTCAAAAACGACCCCAGGCATACGGCGAACAGAACGGCATACTTCTTCATAAATAAATACCTTAATAAATACCTTTCACTGCGATGACGGCGAGCCGCAAACAACTGCCCCGGCTTACCTGGTAATAATGCTGACCAGCGCCGACATTCCCGGCTTCAGCACATACTCGGACTCGTCGGCCTTGATCTTCACCGGCAACCGCTGCGTCACCTTGGTGAAATTGGCGGCCGTATTTTCCGTCGGCAGCAAGGCGAACTGCGACCCCGAGGCCGGCCCCACCGCGATCACATGGCCGGTGAACTTCTTATCGGGATAGGCGTCGATCGTGAAATCCACGCGCTGGCCGAGCCTCACCCGGCCGATGTAAGTTTCCTCGATATTCGCCCCGATCCACACGTCGGCAAGATTGGTTATGCTGAACAGCGGCTGTCCGAAAACGACGATCTGGCCCTCCTCCACCGACTTCAGGCCGACCACCCCGGCGACCGGCGCCTTGATCGTCGTATCCGCCAACTGGATCGCGGCGTTCTTCAGCGCCGCCCGGGCCTGCTCGACCTGGGCCCGCGCCATCTGGACATCCTCCCGGCGGAACCCCTCGGCGCTGAGGCTATACTGCTCGCTGGACGAAATATACTGGGCCCTGGCGATGTCATACGCCGTCCGGCTCGCGTCCCGCTGCTGGCCGGAGACCGCCCCCTTGTCGAACAGTATCTCGTCCCGCTCGCTATTGCGGCGGGCGTTCTCCATATTGGCCCTGGCCTGGAGCACGGCCGCGCCGGCCTGGGCGACCTCCTGCGGCCTGTTGCCCGCCTCCGTCGCCGCCAGCTTGGCCTCGGCCATCGCCAGATTCGCCCTCGCCTGCTCCACCTGGGCCTGAAACTCCTGCTGCTCGATCACGGCGATCACCTGGCCGGCCTTCACGCTATCGCCCTCATTGGCCAGCGCCTTTTCCACCCGGCCGTTCACCTTCGCGCTCACGGCGACGATAGTCCCCTTCACCCTGGCATCGTCGGTCGACACCATCCGGCTGGCGCGAACCCACCACCACAGTCCGCCGGCGGCCAAAACCGCCGCCAGCACGGCAACGACGGCAATCATGGCGCGGTTACTCAACTTTGGTTTGACGTTATCCACGAAATTTTCCCCGCTCCTTGCATGAATTATGGTTTGTCTGCTAGTCTGGCCTTACAATCCCAATAAATCGGACCGCAAAATGGCAACCTTCGCTTCCGTCTGCCTCAGCCGCTCGGCCATCATCTCCTCCAGAGCCGGGATGCGGGCCACGCCGGCGGCGGTAACGGTATAAATCCGCTTGCCCCGCGTAACCGGGCTGTCCCACTCGCCGACGATATACCCCTTCTCCTCCATTATCCTCAGCAAAGGGTAGAGGGCATTGGTGTTCGGGGTATAAAAATTCTGCGTGCGCCGCTTTATCTCCTCGGCCATCTTATTGCCATGGGCCGGTCCCTGCCCGAGAATCTTCAGGATGTACAACCCCAGGACCAGCCGCACGCAACCCAAATACTCGCTCTTCCGCACCGGCAAAATACTCCTTCGTTTGTAATTTTATCATTATTAATAATATCAAGAACCCAGGCCCGAAGCAACAACTTTTACCTGCCCATTCACGTCCCTTGGCTGGCCGCCAAACAGCCTCCCGCCGCCGTCGTTAACTTGCACCATAGCCAAACCTGGTATAATTAATTTAGCACTTTTGAAAAAGGAAGAGGAGAGGCCGGTATGAACAAGACCTTCGCATGGTCGTCGCTTTTTGTCCTTATTCTCTTATGTTCCGCGTTTGCCCGCGCCGGGGGCTTTCTTGACGACAACCTTCGCCGCGAAACGGAAACTTTGGCTTTCGGGTTCCAAACCGCGGAAGGCAAGACGGTAGCGGTCTGTGTGGCGAAAAACGGCGAATATATCGTCTATCGCTTCGGGACGAAGGACAATGTCGAGCTGCAGTACCCGGACGTCCTGGACGCCTCCTCGTGGCAGAAGTTTACCTTCCGGTGGTACCATAGAGGTCTTGGTCCCCAAAACGGGGCCATGGACGAAAATCTTCTGATCTTTGAGAACGGCGGCTATGAGTACACGGTTTATGACAATTACTATTCCTTGAACGACCGGCGTCAACCCGACCCCCACAAAGTCGTTGGCATCCGTATCGCCCATAAACCTACCGACCCGTTCCCCATGGCCGAAATCGCCGGCGGCATCGCCAGCCGCCAGGGAAGCCTCTGGGCTCTCCGCGAACGGCCTTCTGGCTCTTATTCGGGCGAAAGGCTGAAAAGAGCCTGGCTTCAACAGCCGGAGATCATAGAATAATAACGAAATAAAACCCGGTCTTCAAAACCGGGCTTTGTTTCGTTAAAGCAGGTTCTGAAGCAGCCTTGGGGCCGCCATCCGCAGCCCGCACCCCGCGACGGGAACGGCCGCTTTCGTCAATGTCTTCTCACCCCGCGCCCGCTCCTCCTCGCCATCCTTCCCATACCCACCCATCCAACGCTGCTGACATTCTCCCGCCTGCCCCTGCTCTTTAGCACCGGCAGAGGGCATAAACCCAGGCAGCGTGAACAATCGTCAGCACCGGATTGACCGCCTTAAATGAACTGGGCCCAGAGATTTTCTCTGGGCCCGGTTCATACGCTAAAGTCTAATCCTTGCTCATGGTCTCCAACAGCTTTTGCAGGGCTTCGCGCTGTTCGGGGGTGAGCTTGCGGGCGGTGTCGAGCAGGCGGCGGAGTTCGGGTTCGAGTTCCGGCCTTTCCCCGGCGAAGAATTCGGCGAGGGTAAGGTTTAGGGCGCTGACAACACGTAAAACAATTTCAAAAGTTGGTTGCCGTTGGCCGCTTTCGATATAGCTTAATGTGGACTGGCCAATTTCCACCCGCTTGGCGAGCGTATTCATGCTGATCTTCTGGCGTTGGCGCTCCTGTTGAATCATTTCGCCGATATTCATAAGCATTACTCCAATGCAAATTATCCTGATTGTGATTATAACACACAATATTTGAACACCGCCGCAACCGTAACTCACAGCGACTTCATTACATTAATGGTAAAATATGTAAATATTATAACTATGAAAACCCGGCCGCAAAAGCCGGGTTTGTCCGTCTCTCCAAGCCGCCCTCAGCCGGCGGGTTGCGCTAGGAGCCGGATAACAGCAGCAGGCCCCCGAGGCTGGGGACGATCGCGAGAGTGATTTTCAGGACCGCGGGCGGCAGCCGGCGGGTGAATTTGGCGCCGATATAGGTGCCGGTCATCAAGCCGGCCACCACTTTTGCCAGCAGGAGCAAATCCAGGTTTCCGTCGGTAAGGTAGCCCACGCCGCCGAGCAGGGCGATGGGCACGGTCACCAGCATGGTTGTCCCGGCCGCTTGCTGGACCGACATGCCGAAAAAGATCAGCAGCCCCAGCTGGATATACGGCGTGCCGCCCACGCCGAAGGTGCCGGACAGCAGCCCCGCTACCACCCCCACGCCGCCGGCGGCCGCCCAGAACCGCGCGCCGGTGGGAGCAGGCAGACTTTCGGCGCGGGCATACATCCTTTGGGGGAAAAACAGCCGCGCCGCCAGTATGATCGACGAAAAGAACAGCATGCCGGCCGTCAGCCATTTCAAGTCGCCGGCCGGCAGGAGGCCGGCGGCCTTTGCCCCGAGGAAAGCGCCGAGAGCCCCGAACAGGCCGACGGCGAGGCCGCATCGCACGGCGATATTTTTTTCCTGATAATGGCTGTACGCGCCGGACAGCGTGGTAAATACCATCGCGCCCAGCGATGTTCCCAGCGCCACGTGGATAGGAATGCCGAAAACTGCGGCCAGCAGGGCGACTACCACCCCCGCGCCGCCCGCCCCGACAAACCCGAGCAGCAAACCCAATATGAACATGGTCAGGATAACCGACACTCGGCGCTTCTCTCCCAGCATATACAAATTTGCTCTGCGCATCTCTTGCGAGGATGAAAGTAAAAGCCCGGCAGGTAAGCCCTTACGATGCATCATACCACAAAAGCAGCCAAGCATAAAACTGAATAAGCACTATTCTTCCCGCGGCTTTGTCGCGGGCCTTATTCGCCTTGGCGGATGGCCACCAGGCAGCTTTTCGCCGCCGGCGTGCCGGCGGTCGGGTCGGCGGCCGCGCTCGTCACCGCGTTCACGCCGAGGACGGTGGCCGACCGCCCCAGTGGCATGGCCACCGTGTGGACGGTCCGCCCGCCCGCCGTCAGCGGTCGCAGGGCGTCGCTCACCCGTACGGCCGCCCGCGCCGTCCCGCGGCGCGAGGCCACCGTGACAAGCTCGCCGTCCGCCAGCCCCAGCGCCGCCGCCAAAGCGGCCGACACCTCCACCGTCGCCGCGGCCGCCCCGTCCGCGGCGGCGTACGTCGTCAGGACGTAGGGGAAGGCGCCGTCCCCTATATCCTGCGGGGCCTCGAGCAGCGGGTTGGCGCTCGCCGCCGGATGGAGGGGGTTGGCCAGCGGGCTTTCCACCGGCTCGTAGTGCTCGGGCAGCGGGCCGTCCAGGCACACCGCCGCCCTCGCCGTGCCGTCCGGGGCGGCATAGGGAGCCGCAAACAGGCGGGCAACTCCCTCGGCGGTGGTGAAAGCGCCGTCCGCGTACAGGATGGGCGCGTTGTCCGGCCAGGCGAACGGCCGTCCCGCCGCCAGAGCACCCGCCGCCCCGGCGTACAGCGGGCAGGCGCGGTCGATCTCCTGCAGCACCTTATCCGCCGCCGGCGGCCGCCCGTATTCCCACGCCGCCGCCAGCAGCGGCCCGTCCTTGGCGCTGCCGCTCGCCGCGTACCGGCGGCGCACCGCCCGGAACAGCCCGTCGATGATCGCCAGGTCGGCCCTGGCCCGCCCGGCAGGGCGGAGGAGGCGCGGCTGCCGCTGGACGAGCCGGCTGCCGCTTGTCAGCGAGCCGGCCTTCTCGTACAGGTGGGCCGCCGGCAGCAGCAGCACCTCCGTCTTGACCTCGGCCGGCCGCACGCCCGGCAGCCGCCAGAACTCCGCCGTCTCCGACCGGTAAAGGTCGACGACCGCCAGCGTGTCGAGGGCGGCCAGGGCCCGCGCCGCCAGCCGGTTGTCGGGTGTGCTCGCCAGCAGATTGATGCCTACGGCCAGCGCCGCCCTGAACTGCCCGGCCGCCATCGCCGCCAGCATGGGCAGGTAGGTGGCCGGCTGGCCCGCCCCCTGACGTGGCAGCCAGCGGTAAGCTTCGGCCGCCGGCGCCGCGAACCAGGCCGCCAGCAGCGCGGCGAGGCCCGTGGTGGCGGCCGTCCCGTGGCGAACGGCGTAGTCCGCCAGCGTCGCGTCCCGCCAGGACGGCACCGGCAGGTACCCCGGCAGATGGGTGGCCAGGCAGCCCATATCGGTCGATCCCTGCACATTGGCCTCGCCCCGGAGCGCGTTCATCCCGCCGCCCGCCACGCCGACCGACCCGAGCAGCAGGGCGAGGATGGCATAGCAGCGGATGGTCTGGACGGCCGTCGTATGCTGGGTTATCCCCAGGGCGTACAGGATGGCCAGCGGCCGCCGTCCGGCCACCGCCGTCGCCAGCTCCCTTATGGTCCCGGCCGGCACGCCGCAAATGGCGGCCGCTGTCGCCGGGTCGTAGCGGGAAAAATGGGCCCGCAGATGGCTGAAGACCGTCCCCGGCGCCTCGATGTCCGCCGCTTCTATCGGCCGGCCCTGCCCGTCGAGCGCATAGGCCCAGCGGTCGGCGTCGTAGCTGCGCCCCGCCGCGTCGTAGCCCGCGAACAGGCCGGCGGCGAAGCCGTAGCCCGCATTGACGAGATAGCGGGCGTTGGTGAACCTTGTCACATAATCGCGGTCGAACAGGCCGTTTTCCAGGACCAGATTGATGACCGCCCCCAGCAGGGCGATATCGCTGCCGGGGCGGAGCTGGGCGAAAACGTCGGCCCGGGCGGCGGTGGCCGTGCGGCGCGGGTCCACGACCGCAACCTTCGCCCCGGCCGCCTGGGCGGCCAGCACCTGCCGCATCGCCACCGCATGATTGTCGGCCAGGTTGGCCCCGGCGACCAGCACCGCCCCGGCCGCCGCCAGGTCGGCCCATGAATTTGTCGTCGCCCCGTAACCGAATGTCGATGACAGACCTGCCACCGTCGGGGCGTGTCAGACGCGGGCCTGATGCTCGATATACGGCGAGCCGAGGAGGCGGGCGAACTTGGCCAGCAGGTAGCTCTCCTCGTTCGTGATCGCCGCCGAGCCGAACACGGCGATGCCGTCGGTGCGGGCGTCGTCCGCCGCCCAGCCCGCGTCGCGCGCCTCCTTAAGCCGCGCCGCCAGCCTGGCGATCGCCTCGCGCCAGCCTATCTCCCGCCACTCGTCCGCGCCGGCCGGCCGCCACAGCGGCCGGGTAACGCGGTCCGGGCGGCCGCCGGGCGAACCTGGCGCGGCCTTGGCGCACAAATCGCCCTGGACGTCGGTAATTTCGCCATTTTGGACGGTGAAGAGAGCGCGGCAGCCGCCGGAACAAAAACGGCAGACGCCGGGAATGGTTTTAGTAAACATAAAGCACCCCTTAAACGACTGATGTCAGAGCGATGCCAGAGCAAATGTCAGGGCGGATGGCAGGGAAAAAGTCAGGGCGAATGGCAGACGTTGTGTCAGAGAATGTCAGATGCTGTTTACCTGTAATTATTGTAGTAAATTTGTCCCGCCGTGGCAACTTTCCCCCGGCCGGTTCTAGGGCCGGGACAGGCGTCATACACTGTCATGTACCTTGCGGACAGGAGGATGATGCCATGAGGATAGCGGTTATCGGCGCGATAATATTGGCGGTGCTGGCCGGGCCGGCGACGGCGGCGGCCGCCGCCGTCGCCATCGTCGACCGCGTGCCGGCGGCGGATAAGCAGGTGGCCCTGACGCTGGAGGACATCGACACCGCGGTCGAGTTCGGGGCGGTGCTCGACCTGTGCAAGCGCTGGGGAATAAAGGTCACGTTCTTCATCAAGGGCGAGGCCCTGGCCGCGTTGCCGGTGAAGGCCGCCGTCGCCGCGGGCCACGAGTTCGGCAACCACGGTCTGGGCAACGAGTACTGGGGCGGGCTGAAGGACGAGGCGATCGCCGCCGACCTGGCGGCGGGCGCCGCGGCGGTGCAGGCGGCCGGGGCGGCGGCGCCCCGGGCGGTGCGGCCGCCCCGGAACTATTATGGCGACAACTTTCGCCGGGCGGCGGCGAAGCTCACGCCGCCGGCGGTCGCGGTCAAGGGCCTCGATACGGGCGACTGGTTCGTTGCTTCGCCGGAAGCGGTGGCCGAGCAACTGCGGGGAGCGGCCGCCGGCGGGGATATAATCAATATAAATATGAAGGTGAAGGCGGCGGCCGACGCGCTGCCGGAGGTGGTCCACGACCTCAAGGCACGCGGCTTCGAGCTGGTGACGGTGAGCGAGCTGCTGAAAAAACGGCCGGCCGTCGAGCCGCCGCCGATGCGGCGGCCGGATTACCCGCCGGCGGACGGCGCGGTGCCCGTGATACGGCGGGGCGGAGGCGACCAGCCTTACGTGGCGCTGACCTTCGACGACGGCGGCCCGGCCTGGCGGGTGAACGAGATCCTCGATATCCTGCGGGAGGCGGGGGTGCGGAGCACGTTCTTCCTGCTGGGGGAATGGGCGGCGGCCAACCCGGACGCGGTACGCCGCATCGCGGCCGAGGGCCACGAGATCGCCAACCATTCCTATTCCCATCCCCGCTTCAACCTGCTTGACGCCGGGGCGATGGAGGAGGAGATCGCAGCCGCGCGGACGGCCCTTAGGGAAGCGGCCGGCAGCGGGGAGGCGCGGTTTTTCCGCCCGCCGTACGGGGCGTATAACAGGACGCTGACCGCCGTCCTCAAGGCGCTCGGCTACGTGGCGATGGTGATGTGGGACGTGGACAGCCGCGACTGGTCGGGGCTGTCGGCGGCGGCGATCGTGCGAAGGGTGCTCGACGATACGGCGGCAGGTTCGATCGTCCTCTTCCATCTCCACGGGGCGCACACTGCCGAGGCGCTGCGGGAGATCATCCCCGCCCTGCGCGCGCGAGGCTACAGTCTTACGACGGTGGGCGGCCTTTTGCGCGCCGGGAGTGGATAGTAACGGGATAAGAAAATATAATATATCGGGAGCCCTTTTTCTCGCCGGCTGTGCAGGAAAATGTCGTCGAGGAGGCCAATATATAGATAATTTGTTGTGTGAGGGGGCGTTTGTTTGAAAGAGAAGGTTTACGAATTCGGCTTCGGGGATCAGAAACTGAAACTGGCATTGCCCGAAGAACAGATCATCGAGGTTATCGAAGGACGGGCTTACCCGCCGGTGACCGACGTCGCCGCCGCCGTGAAGGAAGCGCTCGCCAACCCCATCGGCAGCCCGCCGCTGAAAGAGATAGTGAAGCCGGGGGAAAAGGTCGGCATCGTCGTCAGCGACATCACCCGGGCCTGGGTCAAGTTCAACCATTTCCTGCCGGTGCTGCTCGACGAGCTGAATGCGTGCGGCATCCCGGACAGCGATATGTTCATCGTCATCGGCGTCGGCGCCCACCGTGCCCACGCCGGGGACGAGAATGTCCTGGTGTGCGGCGAGGCCGTCTGCCACCGGGTGCCCGTCTACCAGCACGACTGCCATAACCAGGACGAGCTGACGTACGTCGGCAAGACCAAGCGCGGCGTGGAGACATATATCAACAAACGCCTGGCCGAGGCGGACAAGATGATCATCACCGGCGGCATCGTCTACCACTTCATGGCCGGGTTCGGCGGCGGCCGCAAGTCGATCATGCCGGCGATCAGCGGTTTCCGCACCATCCAGGGCAACCACCTGTTCTGCATGAACAAGGAGGTGGGCAAGGGCCTGAACCCGCTGTGCGCGTCGGGGTCGCTGGAGCCGAACGATATGCACCACGATATGTGCGACATGGCCGAGCTGGCCGCCCCCGACTTCCTGCTGAACGCGGTGTTCACGCCTGAAGGCAAGTTCGCGAAGTTCTTCGCCGGCCACTGGTATAAGGCGTGGGAAGCGGGCACCAAGCTTGTGGAGGAAATCTACGGCGTGCCGATCAAGGCCCAGGCCGACCTGGTCATCGCCTCGTCGGGCGGCTTCCCGAAGGATATCAACCTGTACCAGGGCTCGAAGACGATCGACAACGCCTTCATGGCCTGCAAACCGGGCGGAGCGATCATCTGCATCATGGAATGCCGCGACATCTATGAGCCGCGGGAGTTCAGCGACTGGTTCAAGCACAAGGATATGCTCGACTTCGAGATGGCGATCCGCAACCATTTCACCATCCCCGGCTTCGTCGCCTACAAGTGCGCCGACATCGCCAAGAAGCACCCGCTGATCGTCGTCACCAAGCCGGAGAACCTGGACTTCGTGAACGGCACGGGGATGATCGCCGTGACCAGCCTGGATGAAGCCTACCGCATCGCCAGGGAGAAGCTCGGCAGGGAGGACTACACGATCACGGTCATGCCGGGCGCGGCCAATACGGTGCCCATCCTCAAGAGCTAGCGGAACAGACGGTAAAGCCCCCGGCAAGGAATGACTGCCGGGGGCTTGGCGTTTTTCGCCGCCGCGGGGGGCAGCGGCCGGGCGTTTTTGTGACGGTGGTCGTGGCCGCAGCAATGATTCAGGGGACAAACGGACACCCCCGGACGGGTGGCCGGAGGCGGCTGGCGGAACGGGGGAGAGAGGGGCGGGGGCCGCCTAGCAGCGCCAGGCGGGGAGGGTGTTGAGCGGCTGTTCGGCGTCGGGGCCGGCGTCGTCGGCGGGGTACTGGATAAAGTGGTCGTAGAGGTCGCCGGATTCGGGGTTGCGCACTTTCCACAGTTCGCCGTCCAGGCTGACGCTGACGAGGGTGACGAGAATGACGGGCACGAGGGTGACTTTGCCGCTGTCGCGCTCACCGAGGTATATTATGTCGCCGGGGCGGTAGCTGTTTCTGGTCACGGTCACTCCCCCGTTCGGATTGATGTATGAGACAAGTGTAACATACTATAAGGCGGATTGCCACCTTTATCGCGGAAAAGCGGCGGCCGTGGCGCAAGGGAAAAACTTCGTTAGCAACAATTGGCTTCATATTATGTAAAGGTTATGGGTGCGGCGGCGGCGAATAACCAGACGACAAGTACCCGGAAAGGGGTGAAACGGTGTTGACGGCTGTCCGCAGGCTTGCCGCTATTATAGTTGTGCTCCTTTTGGCCGCGGGCCATACCGCGGCCGCGCAGTATCAGAACGGTATCCCGGTCCTGCTTTACCACCATGTGAACGACGACGGCGGCGATATGCCGGAGTTGACCACCTCGCCGGCGGAGTTCGACCGGCAGATGGGGGCGCTGAAAGACGCCGGGTTCGAGACGATCACGGCCGACGAGCTGCTGGCCTATATGAGGGGCGAGGCGGTAGCGCTGCCGGCTAAGCCGATCGCGCTGACCTTCGACGACGGGTATGAGGACAACTATACATACGCCTTCCCCATCCTGAAGAAGTACGGCTATAAAGCGGCCATTTTCATGGTGGGGATCAATTTCGACCGGCCGGGCCGCTTGTCCGGCGGGCAGATCAGGGAGATGGCGGCCGGCGGTTTCACGGTTGGCGGGCATTCGATGACCCACCCCGATCTGAGGGCCCGCAGCGGCGCCGCGCTCCGGGAGGAGGTGGCGGGGAGCAAGGCGAAGGCCGAGCGGGCGACCGGCCGGGAGGCGCGGTATTTCGCCTATCCGGGCGGGTTCTATAACCTGGCGACGGTGGAGGCGGTCGCGACGGCCGGCTACAGGGGGGCGTTCACCGTGCTCACCGGCCTGAATAAGCCGGGAGGCCACGACGCTTATTTCGTGCGCCGCATCCCGGTTTTCATGTTCACCGACTTCGACCGGCTGCTGGCGCTGCTCAACGCCAACGCTCCGAAGACGTCGCTGCTGCAGTACGACCTGGTGCTGCCGCAATATCAGGACAGGTACTGAGGCTATGAAGCAAGCCCCGACGCGCGTCGGGGCTTTGTATTTTATACTGGATGAACGGATATTAACCTCTGGGCCAATACATGATTATCAGGACGCCGGCCAGTGCTATCAGACCACCGATTATATCGAATCTGTCGGGGAAGATATTATCTATTTTCCATCCCCATAGAAGGGAAAGAACGATAAATATCCCGCCGTAAGCGGCATAGACGCGACCGAAGTTGGCCGGCTGCAATGTAGGCACTATGCCATAAAGGACGAGAATGAAGGCGCCCAAAGCCCCGTACCAGAGACTTTTCCCTTCACGCAACCAAAGCCAGATCAAATAGCCCCCGCCAATTTCGAATAAGCCGGCCAGAATGAAATAAGCCAGTGATTTAATTACTTCCATGATTACTCCTCTTCGATTATAACTTAGAGGGGCAATTCGGGATGATAAGAAGTAAACCCTGCAAGCGCAGCTGAAGCGCGCTTGACAGGATTATGCCCGGACCGGGAGCGACAACGGCTACGCCGCGATAGCGGACGAAGCGGTCAAGGCGGCTGCGAACCAGGGCTTCCTGGGCGCGGAAAGCGTCAGGAACGCCGCCGGGGCCGGGATAACGGTGTCGTATTATATTCATAGAAAATAAGGGCGGAAAAGGCCCCCGGCGCGTAAGCCGGGGGCCTTATAATCTTAAAAGCCTTTGACAATTCATATCATTAAATTGGTTGCGGGGGCAGGATTTGAACCTGCGACCTTCGGGTTATGAGCCCGACGAGCTGCCAGCTGCTCCACCCCGCGCCTAAGTATAACATATTTGCGGGGAAAGTCAAATTGCCGTGCGCTGCAAAGGGAGGCTTTTTTGCGGGGCTCGGGGCTAAGTGCCCCGCCACAGGCGAGCTGCCGGCGGGGGCTTCGGCGTAACGGGCCATCAAGATGAACTCCCTTGCCTGCGGGCAAGGGAGTTTGCGCTCCTAGTAGCGGTTATTGTTCTGTCGGAAGCAATCGCGGCAGTAAACGGGGCGGTCGTTGCTCGGACGGAAGGGGACTTGGGTTTTCACGCCGCAGGCGGCGCAGGTCGCGTCGTACATTTCGCGCTGCTGGTAACCGCCGCTACGGTCGTTGTTCTGCTGCTTGCGGGCCGCCCGACATTCGGGGCAGCGGCCGGGTTCGTTGGTGAACCCTTTCTCGGCGAAGAAGTCCTGCTCGGCGGCGGTGAAAACGAAGTCGGCGCCGCAGTCGCGGCAGGTCAGGGTTTTGTCCTGGTTCATATTGGAATAGCCTCCTCAAATGTTTTACCCAAATAGCGGCTGGAGAATGCTCATCGGGCTTCCCGCATTGAGAAGGTCAAATGAAAACTCTTCGTGGTCTATTGACTGGGCTCTTACACTATATCCTCAATCCGGCCGGGAGTCAAGCGCAATCCGCTGGTTTTTTAATTTTATTAGGCTTTTTGCCGGTGATATTTAACCGAGTTAACGGCGTTGCGAAGGATGATTTAATAGTGTAAAATATAGATAGGAAAATGCCGAAAAAAATTAGGCAATTTCCCGCGCGGATGGCGGAGGCTTTTGCCGGTGCGGGACGGAGGTGGTACCGGTGGGAGAGTCCGGGAACGGGATGAAGGTCTATCTGTTGGCCCGCGAGGACGTGGAGGCGCTGCTGGCAGCCAAGTACGGCAAGAAACTGGCGGCGGTAAACCATACCAAGCTGGCTAATTTGAACGAGAGACGGGCAAACTGGCTGAAGCGGGCAAGGTAGAGAAGGAGAATGGCATGATCAATCCCTCGATGGACGAGTTGCTGAAAAAAGTGGACAGTAAGTACACCCTGGCGGTATTTGCCGCCAGGCGGGCCCGCGAAATCATCGACGGTGATTCCGCGATGATCGAAAGCGGCTCGAATAAGGCGGTGACAATCGCCCTTGAAGAAATTCTTCAGAGTAAAGTTATTTATCAGCGGACGAAGACCGGCATCAAGTGAGTGCAGGGGAGGAATAAAATGAAAGATGAGAAGCCGCTCCGGACACCGGAGGAACAAAACGAGTCTGGTGACGGAGCCGTCGCGACGGATGAGAAAACGAAAAGGCTCGATGAGTTGATCGAGAAGTTTAACCGCGACAACCCGAAAAAGAACCCTCAAAAGGCCCGGGGTGTTTATTAATTTTTGCGTGCTTGTACTGGACCCGCAGAAAACGGATATTGAGCAAAAAAGCCTCCTATTGGTAGGATAACTACGGCAGGAGATTTTATATTCACGAGAAAGAGCAGCCCCCCGGAATCCGGGGGGCTGTGGCGTTAGTCTTTGACGATAGTGTCGAAGAGTTTTTGCAGGTGTTCTCTTTGTTCGGGGGTGAGCTTTTGGGCGGTTTCGAGCAGGCGGCGGAGGTCGGGGGCGAGCTCCGGCCGGTCGCCGGCGAAGAAGTCGCCGAGGGTAATTTCCAGGGCTTGGCAGATGCGGTCGAGCGTTTGGATGGGGGGAATTTTTTTGTTGCGCTCGATGTCGCTGAGGTAAACCCGCGAAATATCGGCTGACCGGGCCAAGTCAACCAGTTTGACTTTTTTCAGCTTCCGGACTTCTCTGATCCGCGAACCTATGTCCATGGGCGTGCCTCTTTTGTCATCTGATAGTTTACAAATATCATATTGCAAATAGTTAGCAGGGTCAAGATATGCGGCGATAATTAGCGCACGATTGCCATAAATGGAAATAATTATAATTCAATAGATTGCATTGATGTTGCATTAAGTAATTTATTGGATTACAATAGGGGCAAGCAGAGGTGATAACGCCATGCCGCGAATCGATATCAAGCGGGTCCGGAGAGAAAAAAGGCTGGCGCAGCAGGATTTGGCGTCTTTGGCGGGTATTACGCGGGAATATTTGTCTGCGCTGGAGAACGGCCACAGGGTTCCTTCACTTGCGCTTCTGGAGAAGATCGCCGCCGCTCTCGGCGTAAGTATAACCGTGCTGTTGCGCGACCAACCGGGAAGGGGGGAATAGCAGGGTGTTGTCGTATTGGTATGTCCGCAACGGAAGCTTGGCGAAGTACCGCGGGCAGCAGCCGGACTGGCAGGAGGCGGTGCTGGTGATCGCCGCTTCGCGCGAAGAGGCGCTGGTGAAGGCGAGGCAGTTTCGTGAGGGGCTGCGGGAGCGGGTCGAGACGATGCGGAAGGGGAAAACGGTGACGGCGATCATTTAGGGCGGGTTTTTGCGGGAGGCGAACCCGAAGGGGGGCGCGGAAGGCGGCCGAAGGCACTTCTGCGCATTGTATTGACAAATGGCGGAATAGGGTGGATATTATAAAGAGCGATTGTGTTTTTTGGTGGAGCCCTGCAATCGAGGTTGCGGGGCTTCCTTGCGCATTGCGCGGGATGTACCGGGAGGGGGGAGAAGGGATGAGTAAAGCGCTGAAGTTTGCCGCCCAGCTCATTTTGCTGTGCGCGGTGTCCTGGCTGGGGAATCAGGCCGCCCTGCTGAGCGGGCTGCCCGTCCCCGGCAATGTGTTCGGGATGGTGTTGCTGTTTGGCCTGCTTTGCCTGGGGGTGGTCAAGCTGGAGTATGTTCAGGAGGCGGCCGATTTTTTGCTGAAGCATATGCTGTTTTTTTTCATCCCGCTCGCGGTCGGGCTGATGAACTGGGGACGGTTGTTTTACGAGGAGGGGCTGGTGCTGGCGGCGGCGGTGGTGATCAGTTCGGTCGTGCCGCTTTGGCTTGTCGGTTTTCTCGCCCAGTATTCGGCCAGGAGGGATAAAGGGTGCAACAGTTGATTACGGTATTTTTTATCGCGTTTACGGTGGCCAGTTATGTTTTTTTCCGGCGACTGCATATGAAGTACCGCAGTCCGCTGCTGAATGTGGTGTTTTTGGGCGCGGCGGCGGTAATCGCGGTGCTGCTGTTTTGCGGGGTGCCGTACGAGGATTATAAGCCGGGGGCGGCGATTATGACGTATTTGCTCGGCCCGGCGACGGTGGCCCTGGCGGTGCCGCTTTATAAGAACCGCCACTTGATCAGGCAATACAGGTGGGCGATCATGACGGGCGTGGGGCTGGCCACGGCTGCGTCGATGGCGACGGCGATGGTTATCGCCAGGCTGGGGGGACTGACCAAGGTGGTGGTGGTGTCGTTGGCGCCCAAGGGGGCGACTATTCCGTTCGCCGCGCCGGTGGCCGAGATGATGGGGGGCGATCCGGCGCTGACGGCGGCTTTTTGCGTGGCGACGGCGACGTTCGGCGCGCTTTGCGGGCTGTCGGCGCTGACGCGTCTGGGGATAAGGGACCCGGTGGCCCGCGGGCTGGCGATGGGCACGATGTTCCACGGCCAGGGCACGGCGATGGCGCTGACCGAGGGGGAGCAGCAGGGGGCGATGGCCGGTATGGCGATGGGGTTGGCCGGGGTGTTCACGGCGCTTATCGCGCCGCTTTTGATACCGTTGTTCGTGTAGGAGGCGGGGGCGTGCGGGGCCGGGGCGACGAGGATTGGAGTTAGTTTGTCAACCCGGGCTGTTTTCGCTATAATGCGTGTATAAGATTATCAGGGTTGCCGCTAGAGTTGGCAAAGGCGTCTTTTTCCCGAGAGGGAGAAGGCGTTTTCGTTTTCCGGGTTTACACGCGCCGGGGTTTTGCATCTATGCGGCATAATAGTCTGCGGCGCCGTTTTTGTGCTTATGCCTCCGGGACTGGTTTTGACGGGCGGGGGGACAGGCGGGCGAAGGAAAGACGACCAAAATATGTAAAATTTACAAAGTTAATGGAGAATTTAGCAGGAATTGGATAGTTTCTGGCGAACGTCAAAAAAATGTCGCGTGGATATCCCGGCTGCTTATTGAGTTTTATGGGTGTGGTGTTTTGGAGGATTTTTTTATCCCGTTGTTCGGCAATTCCCTGCTGGTGGTCGTTGTGGTCAGTCTGGGATGGGTGATGGCGCTGCTGTTGCCCGCCAGGTGGCGGCCGCCGGCATGGGGATTGCTGTTCGGTCTGGCGGCGGTGCTGACGATGCAGGACAAGATATGCGTCGCTCCCGGCCGGTTTATGGATTTCCGCATCGTTCCTCTCATGCTGGGCGGCTTTTCCGGCGGCCCGGCGGCGGCGCTCATAGCGGCGGCGGTGTGCGCGGTGTACCGGTTGGCGGTGGGCGGCGACGGCGCGGCGGGCGGCGTCGTGATGGCGTTCGTGTTCGCGTATATCGGCTGCTGGCTGCGCGGCCGGCACCCGGATATGGCGGCGTGGACGCCGTGGTTCTGGCTGGGCCTGATTTTCGGTCTGCCGACCCTGGCGCTGGCGATCATCCCCCTGGCCCCGCCCTGGCAGGCGGGCACGCCCGCGGCCGTGGCGAGGGTTGTCTTGCCTTACATGGCGCTGGCGCCGATCGCCATCTATGTCAGTTTCCAGATCTTTTTCCGCGCCAACGACCAGATGACGTGGCTGGCGGCGGCGGAGAGGGCGAGGGAGCAGGCGAGGGTCATGGATATGGCCGACGAATATATCATGATGTGCGGTATTGACGGTACGATCACTTATTGGAACCGCGGGGCGGAGAAGGGCTACGGGTGGAGCCGGGAGGAGGCAATGGGCCGCAAGGAGGCCGAACTGCTGGCGACGGAGTTTCCGGAGCCGCAGGCCGATATCGCGCGGAAGCTGAATGCCACCGGCCACTGGGAGGGGGAACTGAAGGAACGGTGCAAGGACGGCACGCAGAAGGTGGTGAAGTGCTACTGGACGCTGCACCGCGACGTGGCCGGGCGCCCGGTGGGCATGGTGGGCATCGGCCACGATATAACGGCGGAGAAGAAGCTGGCCGCGGAGCTGGCGCGGCTCGACCGGCTGAACTTGGTGGGCGAGATGGCGGCCGGCATCGGCCACGAGGTCCGCAACCCTCTGACGACGGTGCGCGGCTATCTGCAGTTGTTTCAGAGAAAGGACAGGTTTGGCGAGTACAGCAGCCAGTTGGCGACGATGATCGGCGAGCTCGACCGGGCGAACGGCATTATCACGGAGTACCTGGCGCTGGCTCAGAACAAGGCGACCGACCTCCGGCGGGGCGACCTGAACGCATGCCTGGCGGCGATGCTGCCGCTGCTGCAGGCGGACGCCCGGCGGATGGGGTGCGCGGTGGAGCTGCGGACGGAGCCGGTGCCGGCGGTGGCGTTCGATGGCAAGGAGCTGCGCCAACTGGTGGGAAATCTGGTGCGCAACGGGCTGGAGGCGGCGCCGGTCGGCGGACTGGTGACGGTGGCGACCTTCGAGGACGGGGAGGGAGTGGTGCTTGCGGTGCGGGATACGGGCGGCGGCATCCCAGCGGCGATCGCCGGGAGGATCGGTACGCCGTTCGTGACGACGAAGGACAACGGAACCGGGCTGGGGCTGCCGGTGTGCTACCGGATCGCCTATCGGCACGGGGCGAGGCTAGAGTTCACTTCCGGCAAGGAGGGGACGACGTTTTTCGTGAAGTTCGGGATGGACAGATATCTGGCCGCCGGCGGATAAGGCGGCCGTCGCAATTTCCCGGGGCGAACGGGAGCGTTTTGCCGGCCAGACGCGAACGGCCGGCGTATCGCCGCCGCGCCTGGGACGGGAGGTAAGTTCGTCCTGCCAGCATTTGCATGGTTGACACGGACTGGCCGGGCATATATAATATACAAGTGGACACCGCGACGGGTGTCCGGATATGACTCCGTAGCTCAGCTGGATAGAGCGTTTGACTACGAATCAAAAGGTCGCAGGTTCGAATCCTGCCGGGGTCGCCATAGGAACGCAGTAACCGCAAGAGTGTATGCTCCTGCGGTTTTTGTGTTTTTGGGGGAATAGGGGGCGACGGTAGCGGTGACAATGGATAAGGGTGGAGATGTTTCCGCCGGCGAGGCAGGAGGATATTGGCGAGGCGGACAAGAATTATCTACTGTAGATAATCGGACTGCGGGGAGACGGTAAATTTCTAATCGACGGGAGTGAAGTTGCGGATGAGTTATTTCAGCGACCTGGAGGGCCTGCGGTTGGCCGTGGATATGGAAAGGCAGGGGGCGGCTTTTTACCGGCAGGCGCATGACGGCGCCCATGACCCGGAGCAAAAGATGTTGTTCGGGTTTTTGATGCGGGAGGAACTGAATCACGCCGCCAAGTTCGAGGCTATGTATAGTGAGTTGAAGGCGAATAAGAGCGCCGGCGACGAGGAGTATTTTTTCGATGCCGATGTGTCGCGCTATCTTCAGGCGCTTGTGGAGACGCAGGTTTTCCCGCGGGATAATCCGTTTGCCGCCGAACCCGAAATGGCCAACGGTGTTTTACGAACCGGCTGGCAGGACCAGATACCGGGCCAAAGCAGTTCGGTCGTCCTGAAGGCGAAGGGCATCCTGCAGTTTGCTCTGCAAGCGGAGAAAGACTCGATTTTATTTTATGATGTGATGATGAATAATGCGAAGTTTCCTGCGGCCAAAAAGGTGTTTGCCGATTTGAAGGCCGAGGAGCAGACTCATGTCGAGAAGCTGCAGGAGTTAATCAGAACGGTATAGTTCTGATGGATATTCACCGGCAGAGCCCCCGGTCACGGCCGGGGGTTTCGTTGTCTGCCTTTTGTTACGGCGACGGAACAGGCGGCCTGTTTCGCAGGCGGACGAATTAGCCGGTTGCCCGGCCGGCGGGAACGAGGAATATATTAGCGGAGGAAGAACGCAATGCATCTGCAAACAAGGACGGACCGCAACGTCGGTCCGGGGGTGCGGGGCGCCGGGCGCGATTGGGAGGTCTGGTGGCGGCTGCTGCGCCCCCATACGTTGACGGCGTCTTTTGTGCCGGTGATAATCGGTACGGTTTTGGCGCTGCCGTCCGGGCATTTCTATAGCGAGCTTTTTGTGGCCATGCTGGCGGCAAGCCTGCTGATTCAGGTGTCAGCCAATATGTTCAACGAGTATTATGATTACCGGCGCGGGCTGGACCACGAGCATTCGGTCGGGATCGGCGGCGCGATCGTCAGGGACGGCGTCGCGCCGCGGACGGTCATGGCTTTGGCCTTGGGCGTCCTGGCGGCCGCCCTGGCGCTGGGCCTGTATATTTGCCTGCGGACAAGCTGGTGGCTTTTGCCTGTCGGCCTTGTGTGCGCCGCGGTGGGTTATCTTTATTCGGGCGGGCCGTATCCCATTTCGGCGACTCCGTTCGGGGAATTGGTGGCGGGTATGCTTATGGGCCTCGTGATTATCGCGATAGCGCAGTTCATCCAGACCGGCGCCGTCACCGCCGCCGCCGTGCTCGTGTCCGTGCCCACGTCCGTTCTCATCGGCGCCATATTGATGGCCAACAATATCCGCGATTTGGAGGACGACAAAAAGCACGGCCGCAAAACGCTGGCCATTTTGCTGACCAGGAACAGGGCGATTTTCTGTTTGATGGGCATGTTCGCTTTTTCTTACGGCTGGCTCGTTTTCCTGGTGGTCGCCGAGGTGGTGTCGCCGTGGGCGCTGGCGGCGTTGTTCAGCCTGCCGAAAGCGCTCCGGGCCTCCCGCCTTTTCCGGCAGAACACCGCGGCGCCGGCCCTTATGCCGGCCATGGCGGCAACGGCGCAGACGAATACGCTTTTCGGCGCGCTTTTGGCCGGCGGCCTGCTGGTGCATTGGTTTTAAGCCGCGGAATTTGCGCAGGGCTGCCATTTTTTATTGCTATTTTTTAATAATAAGAGGAATTGGATGTTATTTGTCAAATAATGATAAATATTGTCGTATATTGGATATGCTGAGAGGGTAGGAAGATGCTGGTCAATAAGGACAAAGTCAAAGTGATTCTTAAGCTGTATCTGGAGCAGGAAGACGAGGAAGTCATCAATAAGAATGCGGAGCATATATGCGATGATGCGGAGAATATTATTTTAAGCCTGATCAAGGCTTCGGCAGCGCAGTCGCGGAGCAACAAGAATCCGCTGGATATAAGGGTGTAGGGCCGGGCGGCAGCGCCCGACGGGTGTTGCCCGGCAGAATAGGGGTTTGCCTGGAGGGGACCGTAGCAGGAAGGGGCAGGATTTTCGCGGCCGCGGGTGCGAGCGCGGCCGGGGCGAGGACGGGGATGAGGCGGGATGAGGAGCGATTACCGCGGCGACAGGAGAAAAGGGGAGATCGAGCTTGTCGAGCCGCGACAGGTGCTCGATAACGGGTATTATTGCGTTTACGACGATAAGGTCGCCTTTCCGGACGGGACGGAGGGGAGCTATGTACGCATCAAGGGCCATAAGAACAAGGGCGTTTTGATCGTGCCGGTGACCGCCGACGGCGAGTATTGCCTTGTCAGCATATTCCGTCATGCCGCCGCGGAGTGGCTGCTCGAGTTTCCGCGCGGGTTCGTGGAGCATGGCGAGGAATTTGAGGCTGCCGCGAGAAGGGAGCTGCGCGAGGAGCTGGCGGCGGAGGCCGGCAATGTCAGGTATTTGGGCTGGTTTTATACCGATACGGCCCATATGGAGAATGAGATGCATGTTTTCCAGGCCGATGTTGCGGGTAGCGGCGGCGCGCAGGGGGCGACGACCGCCGGCCAGCGGCTGGAGAGCATTCGGAGGGTCGCCTGTGCCGGCGAGGAAGCGCTGCAGGAGATGGTAGCGAAGAGCGAGATCAAGGACCCTTATACGATCAGCGCGTTTGGCAAATGGCTTGCTTTCCGGGCGAAGAATGGGCTGACGGGGACGGATGGCGTTAAGACAGTGGAGAAGATGCCGGCAAAGCTGAATAGTAACGTCCTGCCGCTGTTGGTCGCCGCCATCGACAGGGCCGCCTTCCGGTCCGGGAGGAGTTTGCCGGAGATTCTCGACGCCGTCGTGGCCGCGCATCCGGAGACCGGGTATGCGGACGAGGCGTGGAACGGGCTGGACGAGGAGGCCAGGGAGGCGATCATCGGGAAGGCGCGGAAAACGCTCGATGTATTCCAATGACCGCTTGCGGGCGGTTATTGTTTTGGGCGGGCGGCGCCCCGGAAAAAGGGCAGGGGGTTTTTCCGGCCGCCGGCGAAGGAAGTAGCCGGTCGCCGCGATAAGGAGGGATAGGGCCGCATGAACCGGGTCTTCAAGGTGCAGCGCATGCTGCTGGAAAGGATCGCCGCGCTGGAGCGCGCGGGCGGGGAGCGGGATACGTCCCTGCAGTGGGAGCGGATGCATCTGGCGAGCTGCGCCCGCAACGGGTACTTTTTGGCGGCGCGGCGCGGCTATGATGCCGAGTTGGCGGCGGTGGCCTGTTCGGTGCACGATTACGGCCGGATTGTGACGGGGCGGCACGAGGACCACGCCGCCGCCGGGTATGAGCCGGTGAAGGTTTTTCTCGGCGAGAGCGGCTGTTTCACGGCCGAGGAGGCCGAGTTGATCGCCCTGGCGGTGAAGGGGCACAGCAGCAAGGGCGAGATCGGGTCGGCGCTGGAGGAGATCGTGAAGGACGCCGATGTGCTGGATTGCCATCAGTACGGCATCCCTCTGCCGGGGGAGAGCTACCGGCGGCGGCTGGCGGCCATCCTGGCCGAGCTGGGACTTTGAAGAGGGCTCCGCGCAAGCGGGGCTTTTCGTTTGGGCGGCGCGGATGGTGTCATTTTGCGGCGGCCTGCTGCGTAGGATGTAGCAGGAAAGGAGGGGTCGGCATGAAGCGCATATTGGCGCTGGTGCTGGCGCTGGCGCTGGTGCTGGGCGTGGCGGCGACGGCGCTGGCGGCGGACCGGGGAGGGCACTACGACCGGCGCGGCGACCGGCACGACGGCCGCGACCGGGTGAGCCACGGCGACCGGGGCAGCTACGACCGCGACCGCGACGGGCATGACAGGTCCATGCCGTTCAAGTGGCGGGATAATCACCGCATGTTCGGCAAGCATCATATGGAACGTATCCACGACCGGGAATTCGCGCACCGTTACCCCGGACTGCACGCTTTCCGCTGGCACGGTTACGGCGAGCGCCGCGAGGGGTTCTGGCACAACGGCCGGGAGATACGGGACGCGATTCTGTTTTTCGATGATCGCGACGAGGTGGTCGGTTTCGGGTATATGGACGGCGGCGTGTTCATCTATGTGCGCGAGGACGGCTATTCCGAGGAGCGGGATCCGTTCTTCCTGCTGCGCTGGTTCCGGTGACGGCGGGCGAAGAGGTGTGGCCGCAGGGGCGCAGGCTCTTGCGGCTTTTCTTTTCGGGTAGCGTTTTTTTGCCTCCCCTGGTGATAAATGGCAGGAATCGGGCAGCCGTCAACGAAGGTGTATGCGAGAGGCGCGGCTTTGTTCCGGCGAAGGAGGACGCGGAGAGAGGGGCATTGGGGGGATGGCGGTTGCGTATTTTCGTCGCGCTGGTATTGGTCCTCGGTTTTTGCACGTTGCCCGTGACGGCGGCCCAGGAGCACTCCCCGGAGGCGATATACTGGTTTTCGCAGGGTGAGCGCAGCTTCAAGGCGGGGGATTACCAGGGGGCGATCGCGGCGTTCACGAAGGCGATCGCCGCGGAGCCGCGCTACGCGAAGGCTTACGACCGGCGGGCGGTCTGCCATATCGCTTTGCAGAACTACGAGCAGGTGCTGGCCGACGAGAATCTGGCGCTGGCTATCGATCCCGGCGACGCCGAGGCTTACAATAACCGCGGCTGGGGCTATTACAACTACGGGATGTACGATTTGGCGATCGCCGACTATAGCCGGGCGATCAGCCTGAACGGCAAGTTCGCCCGTGCGTATAACCGCCGGGCGATCGCCTACGAGGGCAAGCGGGATTACGCAAAGGCGGAGGCGGACTATGGCGCGGCGGTGAGGATCGATCCGCGCTACGCGGATGCTTATTATAACCGCGGGCTGATGTATTTCGACCGGGGGAAGGTGCCGGCGGCGCTGGCCGATTACAACCGGGCGATCGAGATCAACCCGGGGGCGAACGAGTATTATCTCAACCGGGCGATCGCTTATCGGGAGAGCCGCCAGTATTCGCTGGCGATGGCCGATTGCGAGCGCATCCTGAAAAACGATCCGCGGCATTATCTGGCGATGAAGCAGAAGGCGTACGTGTATTTCGCCCAGGGCCAGGTGGATGCCGCCGTGGGCGAGGTCGACAGGGCGTTGCTGGTCAGGCCGAATGCGGCTGACTTGTACGGCGGCCGGGCGGAGTTTTATATCGCCCAGGGGAGGTACCTGGCGGCGGTCGCCGACGCGGACAAGGCGCTGGCGCTCGACGGGCGGTATTCCATCGCCCATTACCGCCGGGGGGCGGCGCTGGAGAAGCTGGGCAGGACGGCGGAAGCGCGCGCGGCCTATGTGCTTTTCCTCGAGAATCCCCCGCCGTATTGTCCGTATGAGGTGGCCGACGCCAAGAAGAAGGCGGCGGCGCTGGCCGTGAAGGGGAAATAGGCCTTTGCCGCCGCAGGGCGAACTGACGGAACCGAAGCCGCACGGACGTAAGCTCCTGCGGCTTTTGCTTAGGCGGCGCAAGGGGCATAAGGCGGCGGCCGCGGTGAGATGTTAGTAGCGGGCCGGGGAAGCGCCTGGAGATTTTGCGAGGAGGGATTTTCGTGTCGTGGGATAGTTTGCCGATTTTGCTTATTCTTGTGCTGGCGGTGCTGGGGAACAATCAGTCGGTGTCGGTGGCGGCGGCGGTGCTGGTGGCGGTCAAGCTGCTGGGGCTGGACAGTTGGTTCCCGGTGCTGGAGAGCAAGGGGATGAATATCGGGTTGATCATCCTGACGATCGCCATTTTGGCCCCGGTCGCCTCCGGCCGTATCACGCTGCAGCATATGGCCGACGCTTTCCGGAACCCGGTGGGGCTGCTGGCAATCGCCGCCGGCATTTTCGCGGCGTACGCCGCCGGCCGGGGGCTGTTTTTCATCAAGGAGACGCCGGAGATGGTCAGTTCACTGGTGGTCGGCACGGTCATCGGGGTGTCGTTCCTGCAGGGGGTGGCGATCGGGCCGCTGATCGCCGGCGGGCTGGTTTCGCTGGCCGTCGCCCTGTACACCGCGTTGCGGTAGCCGGCGGGCGGCCGAGTTTGCCGGTTCCCAACGGGCGGCAATGTGGTATAATGTAGACAAGAGGAATTTTCCGGGCCGCGCTGCGGAGGGGAGGAGCCGGATGGCGGTGAGGCCGCTGTGCATGGATTGCCGGCACTATTACGTGACATGGGACAAGGGTTTCCCTTACGGCTGCCGGGCGATGGGGTTCAAGAGCAGGACGGCCCCGTGCCTGGTGACGAAGGAGGCGTCGGGGACGGAGTGCCTGTCGTTCGCCGCGAAGGCGGCGAAGGGGGCGGAGGATTTCAGCGGAGCGAGGTAGATGGCATGTTCAGAGTGAGGCACGAGTGCGGGGGAATCGCCCATCTGGTGGGGAAGACGCCGGTGCATGGCTGGAATCTTTATTGCTGCGACCGGTGCGGGGAGTCTTATTACCGCTGGGTCACGCAGGCGATGCTGGCGCTGGCGACGAAGCCGGGCGGTTAGCCGGGGGCGTATAGGCGGGTCTCGGGGAAGGCTTCGCGACGGCGGAGCTTTTTCGCTTGCCCCGGAAAGGGCCGTTTTTGGCAATTTATTTTACCGCAAGGGATTCTTGACATAAGGGTACCCCCATGGTAGAATATATTTTGTCGCAGGCGTTGCCTGCTTTTATGGTGGCTGTGGTGAAGTGGTTAACACGCCGGATTGTGGCTCCGGTACTCGAGGGTTCGATCCCCTCCAGTCACCCCATCAAGTTAATACACAGGGGCGTAGCCAAGTCGGTAAGGCAACGGACTTTGACTCCGTCATGCGTTGGTTCGAGTCCAGCCGCCCCTGCCAGACGTGACCCACTAGCTCAGTCGGTAGAGCACCTGACTTTTAATCAGGGTGTCGATGGTTCGAGTCCATCGTGGGTCACCATTTATCTGTTTGTTATGCGGGCGTGGCGGAACTGGCAGACGCGACGGACTTAGGATCCGTTGGGTAAAACCGTGGGGGTTCAAGTCCCTTCGCCCGCACCAGTAGTAAAATTAAAGCCCAGGAGATTTACTCCTGGGCTTTTTCATTTTTAGTCCGTTGGGCTGTGACTACTTTTTGACTACCACGCCTTTTTCTTGTGAGTTTTTCGCGCACGCCCTTTATCATGTCGTCGGTTTTATGAACATAAGTGTCCATCGTAAATGCAGCAGTGGCATGTGGACTGAACCCCCAAAAATGGACATTGAGCAAAAAGACCTCCTTTTGTAGGATAACTACGACAGGAGGTCTTGTAAATGGGCAAACATTTCGGAGAAAGCATTATAGCGCAAGTGCTTGTTATGAAAGAACGGGGCATAACGCATCGCGCCATTGCAAAAGAATTTGTGTTGCTGCTGCTGCATAAAGTCCATCAATTGACGTTGGATACTGTCCAGATGTTGACGAAGCGTTGGCCGCAAGAGGGAGTGAGAATCACCTGATTCTCACTCCCTCTTGCGGCCAC
>JARKPR010000067.1 GCA_029975165.1 Selenomonadales bacterium | reverse complement strand
GCCTGTTCCTCCTTGGCGGCGTCGACGATGCCCTGGATGATTTCCATGTTGTTGACGTTGAAGGCCCCGACGGCGTATTTCCCGTACGCGTTTTTGAACATTTCCGCTGATGAAACCAATGGCATAATGATTACCTCCTATGGTGAATTGTTCCCGTCCATTATATCACACTTGTCGCGGTAATGGAAAAATTAGCTTATGTCTGTGACTGAAGTTCGGCCAGCAGGCGTGAGACGTCTTCCGGCAGCGGACTGGCGAGGCTGAGTCTTTGGCCGGTAAAGGGATGGTTGAAGGCCAGGGCGGCGGCGTGAAGGGCGGGGCGGCCGATGAGGGCGGTGGAGCCGCCGTAGAGGTCGTCGCCGAGAATGGGATGGCCGATGTGGGCGAGGTGGACCCTGATCTGGTGGGTCCGACCGGTATGGAGGCGGAGGCTTAGGAGGCTGTGAGGGCCGGCGGCGGCGACGGTTTGGTAACTGGTGCGGGCGGCCTGGCCGTCGGGGCGGATGATGCGTTCCACGATGCTGTGGGGGTGGCGGCCTATGGGGGCGTCGATGATGGCTGCCGGTGGCTGGGGGCGCCCGGTGACGAGAGCGAGGTAGGTGCGATCGACGGCTTTGCCACCGTCGGCGAATAGGAGGTGCTGGATGTAGGGGTTTTTGGCGATGAGGATGAGGCCGGAAGTGTTGCGGTCGAGCCGGTGGACGGGGTGGAAGGCGCCGCTTTGGCCGCAGGCGCGCAGATGGTGGACGACGGCATTGGCGAGCGTGGGTTCGGGTGGGCCGCTGGCGGGGTGAACGAGCAGGCCGGCGGGCTTGTCCGCGACGAGAATGTGATCATCTTCGTAGCGGATGACGAGCGGCAGAGGCAGGGGGACGATGGCCGTTTCGTCCGGCCAGTCGACGGTGAGACGGTCGCCGGGGATGACGAGCGACGGCCAGGGCGCGGGCCGGCCGTTAAGGCGGACGGCGCCGGGGATTTGTTTGAGCTTGCGCCGCAGGGTGAGGGAAAAGCCCAGCCGGCGGAGCAGTTTGCCGAGCGGGATAGCCTGTTCGGCAGCGGGGAGGATGAAAGTGAACATGTTTCCAATCCTTTGCTGATCTTTATATAGTATTTCGTTTTCCGGCCGGCTGATTCCTGGCGGGGAGCAGCTTTGCCGGTTACGGCGGCAGGGCGAAAAAAAACCTGCCTTTGCAGGCAGTTACATAGCTTGTTGAATTAGCATTATTAGCTCGGCCATATGTTCCCGTTCGGCGGTCATGGATTCTTTGAGATAGTCGCTCTGCGGCTGACCCCGCCATCCGTAGACGTCGGAAAAGCGACGGTGGCGACGGCTCATGGCTGACAAAAGAGGCAGGAGGAGCAGGCGACTGCCGCAGTATTCCTGTTCGCTGTCCAGGCCGTCGCTTTCACGCAGACTCATGTCATATTTACGTAATGCTGCCGCCATGAGGTCGTCATGGAGGGTAATCATATGGAGGACGTCTAGGTAGCTGTTCCAGTGGTCGACGGCGATATCGTCCAGGGTGTCCCGGGCGGTGCCGCTGGCCTGGTCGGCGGCTTCGACGGCGGTGCGGAGAAGTTCGAGCTGCTCGAAGGCCTCCTGATGCAGGCGCCGCATGTGTTCGGTGTCTACGGTCATCGGCCTACGGTCGCGTTTTATTTTCACGGCAAGCCCTCCCCAATAAGGATGGTCGTTATATTTTATGCCGCCGCGAAACGGATGTGAAGACAGCGCCCGAGCAATGGTTATTTAAACGGGGCGATGAAACGGATCATTTTGATGGGAACATGCATGGATATACAACGGTGACGGACGTTCACGTTGACGATGATGAAGTCGCAGCCTACGTAGCAGACGGTGCCGCAGAAACTTTCCCGGCCGCAGAAGCGGGCGTCGACGGAGAAGAGCACTTCATCGCCCAGCAGGCACAGGATGCGGTCTTTGAAGCTTTCGCGATGGAAGTCGTACATCTTGTACGCCATCGGCTCGTCGCAGCAGACGTCTTTGCCCATATAGTCGTCGCAGCACGGCTCCATCATTTCTTCGCCTTGATACCAGTGCGGATATTTGCAGTCCATAGGCCTTAGTATCCTCCTTTATTTTTTTATCGGGAGATGGTATAATTTTTTTGCTGTCACCTGCTACATCATATGAGAAGCTGAAACATAATGTTACTTTTGTCAACCCCCCGGAGGTGGAGTATTGCTGCACTTTTTGCTGCAGACCGAGAAAGGCGTCCTCATACTGCTGACCCTGACTGCCGTGATGTGGGGTGGAAACGCGGTGACCGCCAAGTATGTCGTGAGCGAGTTGCCGCCGATTACCACCGCATTTTTTCGTTTTGCCCTGGTGAGCGTCATCCTGCTGGCGCTGGTATGGCGCGTCGAGGGAGCCGGATGCCTGCCGCGGCGGCGGCAGCTGCCCGGTATACTGGCGCTGGCCGCCACAGGGATTTTCGGGCATAATCTGTTCGTCTATACAGGAGTTAAGCTTTCCTCGGCGACCAATATGAGTCTGTTCGCCGCCATCAATCCGGTGGTGACCGCCTGCCTGGCGGCGCTGTTCCTGCGCGAGCGCCTTACCGGGAGGCAGATGCTGGGGGTGGCTACGTCGCTGGCCGGGGTGCTGGTGGTCATCACCAGGGGCCAGTTAGCCGTGATAACTGGGCTTAGCTTCAACCTCGGCGATATCCTGCTGGCGTCGGCCCCGGTGGCGTGGGCGATCTATTCGGTCGTCGGCCGCCGGGTGATGAAGGGGATGTCGGCGCTGGCAGCGACGGCGTGGGCCAGCCTGGGAGGGTCGCTGCTGCTTTTTGCGGCGGCCTTGGCCGAGGGGTTCAGGGGCGACATCGCCCTCAGCCCGCTGGGGTGGACGAGCATGGCGTATATGGTTTTCGGCAGCGGTGTCCTCGCCTTTTATTGGTGGAACCAGGGGGTGACGGTGATCGGCCCGAGCCGGGCGGCAGTGTTCATGAACGTCATCCCGCTGTCCGGGATGCTGCTGGCGGCGCTGCTGTTGCACGAAACAGTGTCGATCGAGCAGGCGGCCGGCGCGGCGCTGATCATCGGCGGCGTATGGCTGACGACGACCCAGACCGCTTCTGCGGCGCCGGGCGGCTCAGGGAGGGAGAAGGATATTTCCGCCCGACCCCGAAATACTTGAGGTGACTTTCAGGAGGGTGCCATGACTTTACCGATGCCGGCCTTTTGGGGCGCCCTGCTCGGCTGGTTCCTGATGCCGCGTGTCAGGAGGATCCGCGGCGCCAGGGCATTCAAACCGATCTGGCCCTATGTGAGCGCCATCGTGATCGCCGTGGCGGTGATGTATTATTTCGAATATCATCGCCAGTCATGGCTGTTCGTGCTGGGCATGGTCGTCCAAATGGCGGTGTTCGTTTCCGCGGCCTGGTTGAGACTGCGCTTTGTCAAGGCGGGCCGGAAATAACGGGTCTTGAGGGAGGGATTGTATGGAGTTCGGCCCCAATGCCTATGTCGTGGCGTGCGGTTTTTTGGTGTGGCTCGCGATCGCCCCGCGAATCGACGGTCCGCGGTATGGGGACTGGTTCCTGGCCTATATGGCGGCACTGCTCTTCAGCCTGATCGGCAGCGCGGAGATTATGATGATCAAGCCGGTAGCCTTCTTTTTCACGGTAGGAGGCGTTTTTGCCTTCGGCTACGTGGTGGCGCGCTCGATGGTGATAATCAGGATCAGGAAATAGGCGGCCTGCGGTTAAACCGTGCGGCCGCTTTCGTTTAACGAAACAAAAGATAAAGATTATTAAAAAATAATAATTATTAGAAGGAATTTGCCGGGTGAGTGGATAATAATAATACATAGAAAATACAAAGATTGCCGAAGGAGGAACGAAGATGAAAATTGCCGATCTTGTGCAGAGCGCCGACTGGAAAACGGAGAAGCACGTACCGGTCGTCGAGGCCCCCGACAGCGTCAAGGCCGGGGAGAAGTTCACCGTCCAGGTATCGGTGGGCAAGGAGATAGCCCACCCGAATACTACCGAGCACCATATCCGTTATATCAAGCTGTTTTTCAAGCCTGAGGGCGGTAAGTTCGCATATCTGCTCGGCAGCTACGAATTCGCCGCGCACGGCGAGTCAGTGGAGGGGCCGAACAAAGGGCCGGCCTTCAGCGAGCCGGCGGCAACCGCGGCGGTTAAGCTGAACGGGCCGGGGACGCTGGTCGCCGAGTCGTACTGTAATATCCATGGCCTGTGGGAAGGCTCGAAAGAGATTAAAGTAGAAGGCTGAACCTGTTCAATGCTTACCCGGCTGCGGCCGGGTTTTTATTTTGGCGCCATTTCGATGACCGAAGCCGTAATATTCTGAATGTGCATTACCAGGAGGAATATGTACGCCGGCAGAGAATATGTAATGCTATTGCCAATAGGACGCTTGGATGCGGAGGGAATGAACAGGATATGGCGCTGATTGTCAAAAAGTTTGGTGGCAGCTCGGTAGCGACGACGGAAAAGATTATGGCCGTGGCCGGACGGATTCTGGCTGACAAAGGGCCGGACGACAAAGTAGTGGTGGTGGTATCGGCCATGGGCGACACCACCGACGACCTGATCAAATTGGCCAAGGCGGTGACCGACAAGCCGTACGGCCGGGAGATGGATATGCTGCTGGCGACCGGCGAGCAGGTTTCCATCGCCCTTTTGGCGATGGCTTTCGCTTCCCTGGGGCAGCCGGCGGTATCGCTGACCGGTTTCCAGGCCGGCATCGCCACCACGGGCGCGTTCAACAAAGGGAAAATCAGGGCCGTCAAGGCTGAGCGGGTATTGGCGGAGCTCGACGCGGGGAAAATTGTCGTGGTGGCCGGTTTCCAGGGGATGACCGCGGGCGGCGATATAACGACATTGGGACGCGGCGGCTCGGACACGACGGCGGTCGCGCTGGCCGGCGCGATGAACGCCGCTGTCTGCGAGATCTTCACCGACGTGGACGGGGTTTATTCCGCCGATCCGCGGGTAGTGAAGGCGGCCCGCCGGATGCGGGAGATAACGTACAACGAAATGCTCGAGATGGCCCGGCTGGGGGCGGTGGTGATGCAGCCGCGCGCCGTGGAGATGGGCAAGCACTACGGGGTGCCGATCCACGTCCGCTCCACGTTCACCCGCGAATCGGGAACAATTATCAGGGAGGCGTATACGGTGGAAGAAAAAGAGTTTACTGTCAGGGGCGTCACCCATGACGCCAATGTGGCCAAGGTGGCGATTCTGGGAGTGCCGGACCGTCCCGGCATCGCCTTCAAGGTATTTTCCGCGCTTGCCCAGGCCAATATCGACGTTGATATGATCGTGCAGAGCATCCGCAACGCCGACAAAAATATCAACGATATCGTCTTCACTATCGCTCAGCCCGATCTGCCCCTGGCCAAGCAGATCATCGAAAAGGTCGGCAGCGATATGGGGGTTCTCGGGGTGACGGTGGACGAAAATGTGGCCAAGGTGTCGGTAGTGGGGGCGGGGATGTACGGCAGCCCCGGTATCGCCGCCGCCATGTTCGGGGCGCTGGCCGACGCCGGCGTCAACATCGAGGTCATCAGCACCTCGGAGATCAGCATCTCCTGCCTGGTCCAGGCCGATAAGGTCAAGGAGGCGGTCGCCGCTATCCACGCCCGCTTTTTCCCCGACAACGCCAACGGCGGCTGACCCGCAGCGATAAAAAATAGCGCCCGGCGCTATTTTTTTTGCGCAAATTATAATATTATGTAATCTTAAATTAATGATAAACAGCCTATATAGTATTAATTGACAGGCAAAATTACGTGTAACTATGAAGGAATTATGTAAAGTAAAGCGAATATTGCTTATTATAATAAGGCTTATAAACGCGGCCTGCGCAGGACCGGGACAGCGGGGTGACTGCCCGGTACCGGGGCGGGAAGGCGTTATAAGATAACCGGCGGCCCATGGGGAAGCCCGACAGTGAGGAAACATGGACACTCACGCCGAGGGCTCTTCAGGAAGCTGCGGGTTATATAGGTAGACTTGAAACTACACCCGCAAAAAAACTGAGGAGGCAATTCAATGAAGAAGAGACTGCTTGCCGCGGCTGTCATGGCTGCCCTCACCGTCTCGACGGCCACCGCTTTCGCCGCTGGCCCGGTCATCACCGGCGACGCCCAGACGATGATCCAGACCACCAAAGACTCCAAGGATTACTCGGACGTGCGCATCCGCCTGAACTTCGACTTCGACATGGGCGAAGGCATGTACGCCCACGCCCGCCTCATGGGCATCGACGAACAGAACGGCGGCACCTACAGCCAGTACGCTCCGGCCGGCACCGGTTCGAGCGGCGCGGGTATCAACATGGAACAGATGTACATCGGCACGAAGTTCGGCCAGACCGACGCCAAGTTCGGCCGCCAGCCGGTAGCCGTAGGCCAGGGTATGCTGGCTGACCTCAACGGCGTCGAAGGCGTATCGCTGGCCACGAAGGCCGGCCAGGCCAACCTGTTCGCATTCGGCGGCCGTTCCGGCGACGACGATCTGCTCGCCGCCACCGTCGACACCAAGGTCGAAAGCCTCGACCTGGGCGCCGGCTACCTGAAGCGCGAAGACGACAAATACTGGTCGGCCAACGCCGGCGCCAAGGTCGCCGACAATGTCTACCTGTCCGGTATCTACATGAACAACACCTATCGTGACGCCGACGGCTACCTCGTGAAAGCCACCGTTGGCCAGACGGCCAAAAAAGGCGACTTCAGCTACGCCGTATCGTACCGCGATGTCGATGAGTTCGCCGTCGACGATAGCTGGGTGACCAACGGCGCCCTGGCCAACTCCAAGGGCATCCGCCTCGAAGCGAAGTACAAACCGACCAACAATTCCACCCTGTGGGTCTACAAAGACTTCGTCGAGCAAGTCAGCGCCACCGGCACCCACGAAGCCGGCTTCAATCCGGACCAGTTCCGCGCCGAACTCGACCTCAACTTCTAAACGGCGCCCAGGCGGCCCCATTCGGGGCCGCTTCTTTTTTGTCGCGCCAGTTTTTTCAATGTATGCGACGGCCCGTTTTAGCCATTCTATAAACGGGTACCCAAATTTCTTTTAGGGGAGGTTTTGCTTAATGTCGAGGAGTCGGAATCCTGTCAATCCTGCGGCCAAGAAAGCTCTCGACCAGCTGAAGATGGAAACCGCCGCCGAACTCGGCTTGCAGAATTACCAGAACACGTACAAGGGTGCCCTGACCTCGGCGGACAACGGGCGCGTCGGCGGCCACATGGTCCGCAAGATGATCGAATCCCAGGAGAACAAGCTGGGCGGCAGCGCCGGGCAACAGGGCAAAGCCGGGCAGCAGACTCTCACCACCAAGAGCAACCTTGGCAGCTAAGGGTGAACAGCAGGCCGGCAGGCCTGCTTTCCTTTTTATTATTTCCGCACTTGTTTTCGCAGATGTTCGCGCCGGCCGACAGGAATAAAGCGGCCGACAAAGAATGAAATAATATCCAGGTATAATACTATGAGTTATTCAGGAGGGATTCGATGCCGAAGAAGTGGTTGAGCGAAAGCGAGGCGTTCGCGTATCTCGCCGCCAGGACGGAGGGGAGGCTGGCGACGTGCGACGCTGCCGGGCAGCCTTACATAACCCCCCTCAATTACGTTTTCCATCGCGGCAATATCTACTTCCACTGCGCCCCGAAGGGACACAAGCTCGACAACATCGCCGCCAACGACCGCGTCTGCTTCGAGGTGAGCCAGACCGACAAGGCGTTTTTCACGGAGAAGGCCTGCGGCTGCTCGACCCGCTACACTTCGGTCGTGGTGTTCGGCCGGGCTCGCCTCGTCACGGCGGACGAGGAGAAGGTGGATGTGCTGAACACCCTTACGGGACGCTACGCCGCCGGGCGGCCGTTCACGCCGGCCGATGCGGCGGCGGCGAAGGGCTGCGTGGTCGTGGCCATAAGCGTGGACAAGATAAGCGGCAAGCGGAACATCGACCCCCAGCCCGAAGCCTGAGACGCTAAAGCGGGTAATCAGGAAGATGTTCCGCGGTTAGACTAACATACACATATTGGACAAAGAGGGGTGGCCTGTTTGGCAACGGCACTCATCAAGAATCTCGGCCGCCATATCGGCGAGACGGTGACCGTCCAGGGATGGCTGTACAATTTCCGCTCGTCGGGAAAGATCTCTTTCCTGATCGTGCGCGACGGGACAGGCCTGGTGCAGGGCGTGATGGTGAAAAAAGAAGTGGGTGACGAGCTGTTCGCCCTGGCCGGCACACTGACCCAGGAAAGCTCCCTGAAGGTGACGGGCACCGTCCGCGAGGAACCGCGGGCGGTGGGCGGCTACGAGCTTACGCTGACCGGCCTCGAGGTGGTGGGCATCGCCGCCGAATATCCCATCACCCATAAGGAGCACGGCGTGGACTTCCTGGCCGAGCGGCGCCATTTGTGGCTGCGGACGCCGCGGCAGACGGCGATTATCCGCATCCGCTCCGAGATCGAGCAGGCCTTCCGTGACTTTTTCTATCAGCGCGATTTCGTGCTGGCCGACGCGCCGGTGCTGACACCGGCCGCCTGCGAGGGCACGACGACGCTGTTCGAGCTCGATTACCACGGCGACAAGGCGTACCTGTCCCAGAGCGGCCAACTCTACAACGAGGCCACCGCTGCCGCCCTCGGGCGCGTGTACTGTTTCGGGCCGACCTTCCGGGCCGAAAAGTCGAAGACCCGCCGCCATCTGATGGAGTTTTGGATGATCGAGGCGGAAATGGCGTATTACGACATCGATGACAATATGAAGCTGCAGGAAGAGATGGTGTGCTACGTCATCCAGCGGGTGCTGGAGCGCTGCGGCCAGGAACTTAAAACGCTGGAGCGCGACGTGGCCAAGCTGGCGGCCGTCAAACTCCCCTTTCCGCGCATAAGCTATACGGAAGCCGTGGCACTGTTGAAGAACGCGGGCGAAGACTTCACCTGGGGCGACGATTTCGGCGCTCCCCACGAGACGATGATCGGCAACAGCTTCGACTCCCCCGTGTTCGTACATCGTTACCCGACAGCAATCAAGGCTTTTTACTTCAAGCCTGATCCGCACGATGCCAACGTGGTGCTGGGGGCCGATCTCATCGCCCCCGAGGGGTACGGCGAAATCATCGGCGGCGGGCAGAGGCTCGACGACCTCGCTCTCCTGGAGGCGCGCCTGGCGGAGCATAAGCTGCCGCGGGAGGCGTTCGAGTGGTACCTCGACCTGCGCCGTTTCGGGACGGTGCCCCATTCGGGGTTCGGCCTGGGCATCGAGCGCACGGTGGCCTGGATTTGCGGGCTCGACCACATTCGCGAAACCATCCCCTTCCCGCGGATGCTGCACAAGATGTATCCGTAACAAAGCAATGTATACTGGATTTTTCCCGCAGGCCGGCAGGAAAAAAAGGAAACGTGCCCAATCTTAAAATACTATTGGCATTTAAAATAACGACAACAATTGACGGAGGAGGAAAAAACAATGCCTTATAGCATGGCTGCTTCCCATATGGCCGGCAAATCAGCCACCGACAAGATCTTCGGGGCGGCCGCGGCCGCCAACGCCGCCAAGGCCAAACTGGGCAGGGAGAACGTGGTTGACGCCACCATCGGCGTGCTGCTGGACAACAGCGAGAAGCTGGTCGTCCTGCCGACGGTGGAGAAGGTCTACAAGAGCCTGCCGATGGCGGAAATCGCCCCTTACGCCGGCATCGCCGGCCAGCCCGATTTCCTGGAAATGGTCCAGGTGGCGGCGTTCGGCGACAACAAACCGGAGGCTTACACCAAGGCGGTATCGACGTCCGGCGGCTCGGGGGCCATCCACCACACCATCTGGAATTATTCCGAGCTCGGCGACACCATCCTGACCCACGACTGGTACTGGGACCCGTACAGCGTGCTGTCCGACGCGATGCTGCGCAAGCTGGACACATTCTCCCTGTTCGACGCCGCCAACAAGTTCAACATCGAATCCTTTGCAAGCAAGGTCAACGAACTGCTCGCCAGGCAGACCAGCCTCGTCGTCATCCTGAACACGCCGGCCCACAACCCGGTGGGCTACAGCCTGAGCGGCGACGAATGGGACCAGGTCCTCGAAGTACTGAAGAAGGTCAAAGCCGACAAGAAGATCACGCTGCTCGTCGATGTCGCTTATCTGGACTACGCCGGCGAAAAGAACGCGACCCGGGCCTTCATGAAGAAATTCGGCGGCCTGCCGGAGAATATCCTCGTCATCGTCGCCTACAGCATGTCCAAGGGCTACACGGTGTACGGCATGCGGACGGGGGCGATGATCGGCATCTCCTCCAACCAGGATGTCGCCGCCGAATTCGCCAACATCAACCAGTACATGAGCCGGGCGACCTGGTCGAACATCAACCGCGGCGCCCAGCAACTGCTGACCGCCATCTACAAGGACGCCGCCGCCCAGGCGGAACTGGAGAAGGAACGGGCCGCCTACTACAAGATGATGGCCGAGCGGGCCGAACTGTTCACCACCGAGGCCAGGGAAGCCAAGCTCGCCATGGTGCCTTACATCGCCGGCTTCTTCCTGTCCATCCCGGCCAAGAACCCCGACGCGGTCTGCACCAGGCTGCGCGACGACAACATCTTCGCCGTGCCGCTGGCCAAGGGAGTGCGGGTGGCGGTGTGCGCGCTGCCGGCCGGCAAGGTCAAGGGCGTGCCGACAAAGATCGCCCAGGCGTTGGCCGAAGTGGATAAATAAAAGCCTTTTGAAGCCGGGCGTAAGCCCGGCTTCTACTTATTCCCACTAGAGAGAACGGCTTGCTTGGGCTATACTAGCCCCAAAAGGAGGCTGATACCGTGGGACAGTACAACGAGAACTGGATCGACGATACCACGCTCGAATTTCCCCGTACCGGCTTTTGGCTCGTCCATGTCATCGGCGCTACGATGCTTTTCTTCCTCGGCATGCGCTTCGCCGTGCGGCGCGCGCCCCTGTCCATCATGGCCTACCGCTTCCTGCGAATGCTTAGGCAGCGCTAGGCGCCCGGAAGGAGTGAACGGAAGTTCACTCCTCAGCTTGTAGACAAAGTCAGACTGGTGAGAAAGGTCCAGATGCAAGGCGCACCGGAAGAGCGCGCCGCGCCGCGTACTGTGGGATGTACGCAAGCAAGCGCTCTGAGGAGCAACGCCGCAGATGGGCCTTTATCGCCAGTCTGGGGAGTGAACGGAAGTTCACTCCTTTTGCCTGTTATAGACCGGCGGCGATATGGCATTTTCGCCGTGAATCCGATATACTAAGTGACGGGGAAACAATAGCGCGAATAATTGGCCGCCGGCTGCGCAGAATGGTTTGTGAACAGGCAAGCCGGCCGGACGAAATACGGGCGGCCGATCCGCCTGATTCTGAGGAGGCTCCATTGGCTAGAGTATATATCGACGGCGTCGGCCGCGAATATGCGGACGGCACGACCTTGATGGCCGTAAGCCGCGATTTCGCCGGACGGTTCGCGACGCCCATCGTCGCCGCGGCGGGCGACAACGACGTAAAGGACCTACAGACGGTAGTAAAGGACGGCGGCAAAATAACGTTCATCGATCTCACGAGCGAGGAAGGCGCGCGGATATACCGCCGCAGCCTGGCGTTCGTGCTGATCGTGGCGGCCCGCGACCTTTTCCCGGACGGCAAGGTGACAGTCGAACATTCGCTCAGCAAGGGGCTGTACTGCGAACTCGACCTGGGAGGCCGCGAGCTTACGGCGGAGGATGTGGCCCGGATCGAGGAGCGCATGCGCCAGATCGTCGGCGAGGACCGCCCCTTCATCCGCCGGCGGATGCCGCGGGCCGAGGCCATAGCCCTGTCGCAGGCGTCCGGCCAGAAGGAGAAAGTCAAGCTGCTCGAACAGGTGCAGCGGGAGCAGGTGAGCCTGTACTTCTGCGGCGAGTCTTACGATTATTTCTTCGGGACGATGGTACCCAGCACCGGCTATCTGAAGGTGTTCGAACTGAAATTCTACCCGCCGGGGCTCATCCTGCGCTTCCCGGAGAAGGAGGCTCCGGACGTCCTGCCGCCGTTCTTCGAACAGCGCAAGCTGTTCAAAATCTTCCAGGAGGCCGAGCAATGGGGGAACATCCTCCGCTGCCCGTACGTGGCCGATCTCAACGAATACGCCGCCCGCGGCCAGATGGCCGAACTCGTCAGGGTGGCGGAGGCGCTGCACGAGAAGAAGCTGGCCCAGATCGCCGACTATATCAGCGAACACACCAACCAGGTGCGGGTCATCCTCGTGGCCGGTCCGTCGTCGTCGGGCAAGACCACCTTCGCCCAGCGGCTGAACGTGCAGCTTAGGGTCAACGGCGTCCGGCCGGTGCCCATCTCGCTCGACGACTACTTCGTCGACCGCGAGCACACGCCCCGCGACGAGAAGGGCGACTACGACTTCGAGGCCATCGAGGCCCTCGACCTGGAGCTGTTCAACGAGCACCTCGTCCGCCTGCTGGAAGGCGACAGCGTCAAGATACCGACCTACAACTTCATGCACGGCCAGCGGGAGTACCGCGGCCACGTCATCAAGCTCGAGCCCGACCAGCCGCTCATCATCGAGGGCATCCACGGCCTGAACGAGCGGCTGACCAGATCGGTGCCGCGGGACAAGAAGGTCAAGATCTATATCAGCGCCCTCACCCAGTTGTCGATCGACAACCATAACCGTATCCCGACGACCGACACGCGGCTCATCCGCCGCATCGTGCGCGACAGCCAGTTCCGGGCCCACGACGCGCTCAAGACGCTGGAGATTTGGCCGTCGGTGCGGCGGGGCGAGGAGCGCAACATCTTCCCCTTCCAGGAAGATGCCGACATCATGTTCAACTCGGCCCTGATCTACGAGCTGGGGATGCTGCGGAACTGCGCCGAGGGGCTGCTGCAGAAGATCGGCCCCGAGAGCCCGGTGTATTCAGAGGCCCAGCGGCTTTTAAACTTCCTCAGCTACTTCACCGTCCTGCCGGACGACGATGTCCCGGCGAATTCCATTCTGCGCGAGTTCGTGGGCAAGAGCTGCTTTTACAGACCGTAAGGAGATAAAGATGCGAACCCCCTGGCATGCCAGGGGGTTCGGTGTTTGGCGGCCCTTATTTGCGATTCGTTTCAAAAAACTTGAGGGCTACGTCGGGGAAAACGGCGTACGACAGCACATCTTCCATCGAGGCGTTGGGATAGCCCTTCTCGGCCAGGGCCTGCTTCAGGCCTTCGAGCTGGGGCGGGATGTCGTCGGCCGGCCGGTGGGTGATGAATTCTTCGCCGGCGTCCTCGATGATCTTCCTGACCTCCTCGGAGATCGGCGCCGGGGTGCGGCCGTATTTGCCGCGGGCCAGGTCCTTGACCTCGCGGGGAACGTTCTTGTATCTACCCATCATGACGTTGAAGGCCGCCATGGAGCCGACGATCTGGCTGGTGGGGGTGACGAGGGGCGGGTAGCCGAGGTCGGCCCGCACCTTGGGCATCTCTTCGATGAGCTCGGGATATTTGTCGGCCATGCCCATATCGCTCATCTGTTTGAGGAAGTTGGACAACATGCCGCCGGGGATCTGGAAGGACAACACCTTGGTGTCGATGTCGATGGCGGTGTTGAGCTTGAAGGTTTCGGCCACGGATTTTTTCACGGCGCGGAAATGATCGGCGATGGGGTAGAGGGTCTCTTTCTTGAGGCCGGTGTCGCGCTCCTGGCCCTCGAAAGCGGCGACAATCGCCTCGGTGGCCGGCTGGGACGAACCGAGGGCGAAGGGCGAGAGGGCGCAGTCGACGATGTCGACGCCGGACTCGGAGCCCTTGAGGTAGCTCATCGAGGCCATGCCGCTCGTGTAGTGGCTGTGGAGATGGATGGGAATGGACAGCTCGGCCTTGAGGGTTTTGACCAGCTCGTAAGTGACATAGGGGGCCAGCAGGCCGGCCATGTCCTTGATGCAGATGGAATCGGCGCCGCGTTCGGCCAGGTCTTTGGCGACCTTCACAAAGGTCTCGATTTTGTGGAACGGGCTGATAGTGTACACGAAGGCGCCTTGGACGTGGGCGCCGGCTTCCTTGGCGGCCCGCATGGCGACTTCGAGGTTGCGGACGTCGTTGAGGGCGTCGAAGATGCGCATGACGCCCACGCCGTTGTCGACGGCGCGTTTGACGAATTCACTCACGACGTCGTCGGCGTAGTGGTTATAGCCGAGGACGTTCTGGCCCCTGAGCAGCATCTGCACGGGGGTCTTCTTCAGGTGCTTCTTGATGGTGCGCAGGCGCTCCCACGGGTCTTCGTCGAGGAAGCGCAGGCAGCTGTCGAAGGTGGCGCCGCCCCAGGCCTCCAGCGAGAAGTAGCCGATTTCGTCGAGCTGTTCGAGCACCGGGATCATGTCGGCGGTGCGCATGCGGGTGGCGGCGAGCGATTGGTGCCCGTCGCGCAGGACGGTTTCACAGATTTTCAACGGGTTTTTGTTAGCCAATAGTACAGCCTCCCTTAGTTATAAATCCGCAATATCTAATTTTACCCTATGATTTTCCGGCGCGCAATCGGCCAGGCCGATATCAGTCTTCAGCCAGCTTGCGCGCCAGCAGGGTGGCGATGGGGCCTTCGCCGGTCAGCGCGGGGGTGCCGGTTTCGTGGCTGAGCCGGGCGAGGATGGCGTAGACCTGGGGGTTTTCCGCCGGGATGTGGCTGGCGGCTTTGTCGGAGTAGGCGTTAACATGTCGGGCGCCTTCCTCCGGCGGCAGGATGCGGCCGGGTCCGCCGACGCAGCCCCCCTTGCAGGCCATGCCTTCGACGAAATTGGCCGAGAAGTCGCCTCCTTTCAGGCTTTCGAGCAGTTTCTGGCAATCGGGGATGCCGTCGACCTGACGGGCGGCGAACTTCTCCGCCCGGCGGGGGATGAGCTTGGCGAGCGTGGCGGCGACCGCGGCGCTGACGCCGCCCGTGCGGCCGTACACGCGGCCGCCCCAGGAGGCTTGGGAGTTTTCTTCGTCAGGCTGGTCGGCCGGGTCGACGCCGGTGGCCGCGAAGATGGCGGTCAGCTCCTGGAAGGTGAGGACGAAGTCGACCGCGCCTTTCAGGCCGGGCAGCAGGGCTTCCGACTTCTTGGCGACGCAGGGGCCGATGAAGACCACCTTGGCGTCGGGGTCCAGCGCCTTGATAACCCGCGCCGAAGCGACCATCGGCGAAACGGAGGGGGAGATGTGGCTGAGGAGCTCGGGGAATTTGTTCTCGATCAGCTTGATCCACACCGGGCAGCAGCAACTGGTGATGAGGAAATCCCGTTCCGTTTGCACGTGCGCGTCGTACTCGAAACACTCTTTCATCGTGATGAGGTCGGCGTACAAGGCCGTCTCGACCACTTCGGCGAAGCCGAGCTTCAGCAGGGCCGAGCGCAGCTTGCCGGCGGTGACGGCGGGGCCGAACTGGCCGGCGAAGGCCGGAGCCACGGACGCATACACCGGCTGGGTCCGCTGACGGAGGAGCTCTATCAGCGGGACAAAATTCGACTTCTCGGCCAGGGCGCCGAAGGAGCAGGCCTCCACGCAGCGGCCTTCACCGAGGCACTCGTCGTGGTTTATCCGCACCCGGCCCATTTCGTCGCGGCTGATCGCCCCCACGGGGCAACTGAGCTGGCAGTTGCGGTCGCCGGGGGCGCAATGCCGGCAGGCGTCGGGGTTGGCGACCACGAACGGTTCGCCGGCCATGCCCATGAGGGCTTCGGCATCGTGTTCGCCGAGGACGGTGTCGCTGTCGTGAGGGTCGAGCCCCATGGCGATGCGGATCTCGTTGGCCACCCGGCGGCGGGTCACGCGGTCGGCGAACTCCTCGTAGACGAGGCGGCAGATGTCCTCGCGCCGTTCGAAGAGCCGGCCCTCCCAGGCGGCCTTGGCCACCTGATAGAGGATGCGGGGCTTGATGTTGAGGGGAGCTTGGGCAGGCATATGAACACCTCGGCGTAAACGTTCCGTCTTTATTATCTTCGATTAATTATGCCAAGATTACTCTTTTCCTGCGCTTTTTTTCCCTGCCCGGACGAAGAAATTTTCCCGCCGCCAAGAAAAAAGGTGCTGACAGCATCGCATCAACACGCTTCTCCGGAGCCGTATCAGTTTTCTTTCCCCGTTGCCGCAGGAGGGGAGTAGTCTTCTAGGCCGGATAGACGCAGGCGGCTTTGCCCGCGGGCGCGCTGAACGGTGTATACGCGTATACATAAATTATGTCATAGGCGCTCAGTTGGTGTCAAGGAAAAAATGCAAAATTCTGACTATGGGACCGATACCGTCCCGCTTCCGGAGTGCCGCCGCGGCGGAGCGCGCCGCCGCGGCCTGGGGATGCCGGTAGCTACTTCGTTATCAGGTGGCAGGCGACGTGGTGGTCGCCGTACGCCGCGAGGGCCGGCGCCTCGCTACGGCAGCGGTCGAAGGCGTGCGGGCAGCGGGTGTGGAACTTGCAGCCGGCCGGCGGGTTCAGCGGGCTGGGGACGTCGCCGCCGAGGATGATGCGGCGGCGGCCTTGCTCGACCGCCGGGTCGGGAATGGGGATGGCGGACAGCAGGGCCTGGGTGTAAGGGTGGAGGGGACGGGCGTACAGCTCGCCGACCGGGGCCACCTCGGCCAGCGTGCCGAGGTACATGACGGCGACGCGGCGGCTGATATGCTTGATCATCGACAGGTCATGGGCGACGAACAGGTAGGTGAGGCCGAATTTTTCCTGCAGGTCCTGCAGCAGATTGACGACCTGGGCCTGGATGGATACGTCGAGGGCCGAGATCGGCTCGTCGCAGGCGAGGAACTCGGGGCCGGCGGCCAGCGCCCGGGCGATGCCGACGCGCTGGCGCTGGCCGCCGCTGAACTCGTGGGGGAAGCGGCTGGCATGCTCGGGGCTGAGGCCGACCTGGTCCAGAAGATGCAGGATGCGGTCGCGGCGTTCGCCGCCGGCGGCTAGGCCGTGGATGTCGAGCGGTTCGCCGACGATGTCGCCGACCGTCATGCGGGGGTTGAGCGAGGCGTACGGGTCCTGGAAAATCATCTGGACGCGGCGGCGGACGGCGGCCGCGTCCGATCCGGCGAGAGCGGCGTGGACGTCCTCGCCGCGGAAAAGGACCTGGCCGGCGGTGGGGGCGTAGAGGCCGACGATCGTGCGGGCGACGGTCGATTTGCCGCAGCCCGTCTCGCCGACGAGGCCGAGCGTTTCGCCGGCAGCCACGGCGAAGCTGACATTTTCGACCGCCTTTACCGCCGCCCGGGGCGCGCCCAGCAGGCTGCGGGCGGTGACGAAAAATTTGCTGAGGCCGCGTACTTCGAGGAGGGGCTGGTTCATGCCGGCTCAGCCTCCTTTGCCGGGCCGCCCGCCAGGGGCTGGGGGCAGTCGGGGTGGGCCAGCCAGCAGCGGCTCTGATGGCCGGGGACGGCGGCGATGAGGGGCGGCGCCTCGCGGCAGGCGACCATGGCGAAGCGGCAACGGGGCGCGAACGCGCAGCCGGCCGGCGGGGCGATGAGGTCGGGAGGCTGGCCGTCGATCGAGGCGAGGCGGGTGCGGACGGCGTCCAGCCGCGGCACGGAGTGGAGCAGCCCCAGCGTGTAGGGATGGAGAGGCCGGGTGTAAAGCTCGGCCACGGGCGCCGCCTCGACGACCTGGCCGGCGTACATGACGAGGACTTTTTCGCACAGGCCAGCGACGACGCCGAGGTCGTGGGAAATGAGGATTATCGACGTGCCGAGCTCGCTATTGAGCTTTTTCATCAGGTCGATGATCTGGGCCTGGATGGTAACGTCGAGGGCGGTGGTGGGCTCGTCGGCGATGAGGATGCGGGGGTTCATCGCCAGGGCCATGGCGATCATGACCCGCTGGCGCATGCCGCCGCTGAGCTGGTGGGGATACTGGCCGAGCCGCGCCTCGGGGGCGGGGATGCCGACCAGCCGCAGGAGCTCGGCCGACCGTTCGCGGACCGTCCTGCCGTCCAGCCGCTGGTGGGCGGTGAAGCACTCGCCGAGCTGGCTGCCGACGGTGAGCACGGGGTTGAGCGACGTCATGGGGTCCTGGAAGATCATGCTGACGGCGTTGCCGCGCAGTTTGCGCAGCGCCGCCTCGTCCATTTTGACGATGTCTTGGCCGTCGAACAGGATGCGGCCGGAGGCTACTTCCCCCGGCGGCGAGGGGATGAGGCCGAGGAGCGAGCTGGCGGTGACGCTTTTGCCGCAGCCCGATTCGCCGACGATGCCGAGGATTTCCCCGGCGGCCAGCGTGAAGCTGACGTCCCTCACGGCCCGGACGGTGCCGGCGTAAGTACGGAAGTTGACGCTCAGGTTTTCGACGCTAAGCAAAGGCTGCACGGGGCACCTCCTGTCCTATTTGCGCATCCGCGGATCGAGGGCGTCGCGGAGGCCGTCGCCGAGGAAGTTGAAGGCGAGCATCGTGACGCTGATGGCCAGGGCGGGGTAGGCGAGCTGGAAGGGGTAGGAGCGGAGGCCGGCGAGGCTTTCCGAGGCCAGCACGCCCCAACTGGCCATGGGGGCGGACACGCCGAGGCCGATGAAGCTGAGGAAGGCTTCGGTGAAAATGGCCTCAGGGATGGAGAGGGTCATGGTGACGATAATCGGCCCCATGCTGTTGGGGACGAGGTGGCGGAGGATGATGCGCCAGGGGCCGGCGCCCACGAGGCGGGCGGCCAGGACGTATTCCTGCTCCTTGATGGCCAGGATCTGGCCGCGGACAATGCGGGCCATGCCCAGCCAGTAGACCATGCCGAGGGCGATGAAGATATTCGTCAGGCCGGGCTTGAGGACGACCATGAGGAGGATGACGTACAGAAGGAGGGGGATGCCGTAGAGGATATCGACAATGCGCATCATGACGCTGTCGATCCGGTCGCCGCAGTAGCCGGCGATGCCGCCGTACACGACGCCGATCGTCAGGTTCAGCAGGCTGGCGACGATGCCGATGGACAGGGATATGCGGGCGCCGTACAGGACGCGGGTCAAAAGGTCGCGGCCGAGGTTGTCGGTGCCGAACCAGTGGGCATCCGAGGGCGGCTGGTTGGCGTCGGCCAGAACCTGGTCGGAGTAGGAATAGGGGGAGAAAAGGGGGCCGAAGGCGGCCAGGAGGGCGATGAGGACGATGACGACCAGGCCGGCCATGGCGAGCCGGTTGCCCCTAAGTCGCCGCCAGGCGTCCTGCCAGTAGGTCGTGGGCGGCCGGACGGGGCCGGTCGCCGCGTCGTCGGCGCGTAGCGGGGTGAAATCGGGCGCGGCCACGGTCATTCCCCCTTCCCGCCGCCGAGCTTGATGCGGGGATCGAGCCAGGCGTACGCGAGGTCGACGAGGAAGTTGAGCGTGACCAGCAGGGTGCTGTAGAAAATGGTGATGCCGAGGATGACAGTATAATCGCGGTTGTAGATGCTGGTGACGAAGTGGCGGCCGAGGCCGGGGATGGCGAAAATCGACTCGATGACGAAGCTGCCGGTCAGGATGGCGGCCAGCAGGGGACCGAGATAGGTGACGACCGGGATGATGGCGTTTTTCAGGGCGTGCCTGCGGACAATGGTAAAGGCCGACAGCCCTTTGGCGCGGGCGGTACGGATAAAGTCCTGGCCCAGCACCTCGAGCATGCTGGAGCGGGTGAGGCGGGCGATGAAGGCCATCGGGAAGGCGGCCAGGGCCGCGGCCGGCAGGATGACGAATTCGGGGCCCTCCCACATGGCGGCGGGCAGCAGCTCCAATTTCAGGGCGAAGAGATAGATGAACAGGGTGGCGAGGATGAAGCCGGGCACCGAGATGCCGATAGTGGCGGCGAACATGCACAGGTAGTCGGGCCAGCGGTTCTGGCGGAGGGCGGCGATCACCCCCATGGGGATGCCGCCGGCGAGGGCGATGAGGACGGCCGTGAGGCCGAGCTCGGCCGAGACGGGGAAGCTCTCGGCGATGATGTCGTTGACGGTGCGGGCCTCGTACTTGAAAGACGGGCCGAAGTCGCCGCGGGCGACGTTGGCCAGGTAGTCGGTATATTGCTTCCACAGGGGGTCGTTCAGGTGGTAACGCTCGTTGAGGTTTTTCAGCACCGCTTCCGGCAGGTTCTTCTCGGCGGTGAAGGGGCCGCCGGGGATGGCGTGCATGAGCGCGAACGTGACCGAGGCGATGACGAACAGGACGAGCAGCATGGACAGGAAGCGGTTGAAGGTATACTGCACCAAGGCGGCCGACCTCCTCTTGCGGTTATCTATTACCTTTTCTCTGTCGGCAGCGCTTTATCCTCGTGCCGCCAACGCATGTATTTTATGACAGAGCGGGCGGCAGTCGTGCGCCGCGGCCACCGTCGCCTACGGCCATCCACGGCCGAGGGCTCCTCGCTCGGACTTCCCTGTCCTCGCGTGGTGCGGCGCTGCTATGCTTCGCCGACGGCGCGTAGCGCCCTTCGCAAATCGCAATGTGCCTGCGGCCCAACCGGCGCTATTTTGCCTGCTTGCTTGCCGAGTGGCGCAATCGCGGCAGAGAAAAGCTGCACCGGGCGGGTGCAGCGTCGCACAGCACGCTATTCTAAGTAGGCTTCCTTGAAGTAGAACAGACCGGTGATCGAGCGTACGTAGCCCTTGACGTTCGGCTTGACGAGGACGGCGTTGGTGTAATAGTAGACCGGGGCGATGACCGCGTCGTCCATGAGCAGCTTCTCGGCCTGGTGCATGAGCCGCATGCGGACCTGCTGGTCGTTGCTCTCCTTGGCCCGCTTGACGAGGCTTTCGTAGACGGGGTTTTTGTACTGGGGGTCGTTGTTGCCGCTGTCGGCGGTGAACATATCGATGAAGGTCATGGGGTCGAGGTAGTCGCCCGTCCAGCCGTGGCGGGCCACCTGATAATCGCCCTTCGTGCGGGCGTTGATGAACACCTTCCATTCCTGGTTGGCGATGGCGACGTCGACGCCAAGGTTCTTGCGCCACATCTCCTGCACCGCCTCGGCGATCGCCTTGTGGCCCTCGCTGGTGTTGTAGATGAGCGTGACCGGCGGCAGGCCCTTGCCGCCGGGGTAGCCGGCCTCGGCCAGCAGGCGGCGGGCCGTGGCCACATCGTTGTCGGCGAAGTAGCTGCCGCCGGCCTGGCGGAAGTCGCTGCCCGGCGCGGCGTCGGCGAGGCCGGGGGGGACCCAGGCCAGGGCGGGCTGCTGGCCCGACCTGGTGACGTTCTTGACGATGGCGGCGCGGTCGATGGCGAGGGTGAAGGCTTTGCGGACCTTGACGTTGTCGAAGGGCGCCTTCGCGACGTTGAAGCTGAAGAAATAGGTGGCCAGCAGCGGCTCGATTTTGAGCTTGCCTTCCTTCAGCAGGCGGGGTATCTCGCTTGCCGGCACGTTGCCGCCCATGTCGATCTGGTTGTTCTCGAACATGTTGAGCTCGGTGGTGGCGCTGTCGGTGAGCACGAACTCCATCTTGGCCATTTTGACCCTGGCGGCGTCCCAGTAGAAATCGTTTCTGGCGAACTCGATCTTGCTGTTGTGGACCCAGCTCGTTATCTTGAAAGGGCCGTTGCCGACGAGCGTCGCGGGGTCGGCGGCCCAGTTGTCGCCGGCGGCGGCCGTTGCCCGGTGGACGGGGTAATAAGTATGGAAGGCGGTCAAGGTGAGGAAATAGGGGGTCGGTTTTTCCAGCGCGACCAGCAGAGTGTGGTCGTCGAGCGCCTTCACGCCGACGCTGTCCGCGGTTGCCAGCCCCTTGTTGTAGTTTTCGCCGTTTTTGAGGTAGTAGAGCTGGTAGGCGTATTTGGCGCCGAAGGCCGGGTTGAGGACCGACTTCCAGGCGTATTCGAAGTCGCGGGCGGTGACCGGGTCGCCGTTCGACCAGCGGGCGTTCATGCGGAGGCGGAAGGTGTAGGCGAGGCCGTCGGCCGATATGTCCCACTTCTCGGCGACGCCGGCGACCGGCGCGTCCCTGCCGTCGAGCACCGTGAGGCCTTCAAAGAGCTGGGCCTCGATTATCGCCTCGGGCGAGCCGGTGGATTTGCGCGGGTCGAGGGTTTCCGGCTCAGTGCCGGCCGAATAGCGGAGGTATTTGCCGGCCGGCTTTTTGGCGGTCATGCAGCCGGCCGTTGCCGTGGCGGCGATGGCCAGGACGAGCGTCAAGGCGAGCAGCTTGGTGCGCAAGGTTATTCCTCCTACCCCGGATTTTTCCTGTATACTTCTATGGCAGGAGGCTTTTCCCTCCTGGGGAGGCCGCACTTGAGCCTATCGTCAGCCTAAAGCAGAAGGCCGCAGGTACGCCTGCGGCCTTGGCGGTATTATTATATCCTATGGCGGTTGTTATATGAGCGGCGCGGCGACCACCCGGTTGCGGCCGTTCTGCTTCGCCTGGTAGAGGGCGCAGTCGGCGGCGGCGATGAAACTGGCGGCGTCAGGCGGCATGGCGCTGATGGCGGGGTCGTACGTCGCCACCCCCATGCTGGCGGTGATGCGGGCGGTAAAGGTGCCGGCGCTGTCGGGGAACACCCCCGCTTCGACGGCCAGGCGGACCTTCTCGGCGATGGCGACGGCCTCGGAACTGCCGCATTCCGGCAGGATGACGGAGAATTCCTCGCCGCCATAGCGGGCGGGGAAGTCGATCGTCCTCGCGGTCTGGCGGAGGATTTCGCCCAGCTGGGACAGCAGCTTGTCACCGGTAAGGTGGCCGTAGGTGTCGTTGTAGGCCTTGAATTTGTCGAGATCGAGCATGATCAGGCTGAGGGGGCGTTTCAGGGAGACGGCCCGCCGCAGCTCGGCGTCGAGGAAAAGGTCGAAGTTGCGGCGGTTGGCCAGGCCGGTCAGCCCGTCGGACAGGGCCATGGCCTTTACCTGGTTGTAGAGCATGGCGTTCTCCAGGCCGAGGGCGATCTGCTGAGCCATGAGGGTGGCGAAGGCGGCCCGCTTTTTGAGCCCGTCGCCGTCGACGCGGCGCTGCCAGCCGAGGAGGATTAGGCCAAGCAGGCGCCCGTTGACCGGCAGGGGCATGACCATTACGGGTCCGGTGGCGCAGTCGTCGCACAATCCCGCCAGCGGCGGCGATTTTCCCGACGGCACGACGGTGGCGCTCGAGGTGCCGGCGAGGGCGGCCAGCGCGGGAAAAGCGTCGAGGGCGAAGTCGGTGGGACGGAAGCTCAGCCCGACCGCCGTCTTGAACGTCATGGTCGTGTTCGCCGGCCCGGCGGCGAGATAGGCGAGGGCGAAATCGGCGGTCAGGGCCTGGGCGGCCAGCGGCAGACTCTGCTCGAGGATAGTGTCGGCGCCGATGGTGCTCGTGACCGTCTGGGCGATGCGGTACAAATACTGCTCTTCGTCGAGCCGGGCCTTCGTTTGCTCGTGGAGGGTGGCGCCGGCCACCGCCGCCCCCGCCTGGTAGCCGAGCGCCTGGAGGAGGAGGGCGTCGCGCTGGCAGAAAGCGCCCTTCTCGCTGGAATACGCTTCGACGACGCCGACGATCTCGTGGTCGTTGACCAGCGGGGCGGCGACGATGGAGCGGATGCTGGTGAAGACGAGCTGGGGACGGAAGAGCTCCGGCTGGAGGAGCAGGTCGTCGACGATGAGGGCGGTGTTCGCCTTGCAGACCTGGGCGGCCAGGCTGTTCTCGAGCGGCAGGTATTCCGGCGGCGTGTTGATGCCGTAGGTCGCCACCACCTTGAGGGCGGAGTGGTCCTCGGTGAACAGGGCGATGGCGCACTGTCTGGCCCGCATCATGTCGGCGACCATATCGGCGATCGCGTCGAGCGTCTCGCGGAGGTTGAGCTGGGAGGAAATGATCATGCCGACTTTGGCGAGGATGTCTTCGAACAGATTGCGCTGCCCCTCCGATTCCCGATACAGGCGGGCGTTGTTTTCCGCCAGGCGCTCCATCTCTTCCTTGAGAGCCATGGCCTGCTCGAAGGGCCGGCGGATGAGGGCGACGTACAGGGTGCGCAGGATATAAAGATTGGCGAGGGCGGTGAACAGATGGGCGGCGATGTTGAGGCTCGTCAGGGAGTGGCCGGCGACCGCGAAGCTCAGGTCGGCCAGCGCCCCGAAAGCCAGCGCCAGGTACGGCAGGGTGCCTACATTATTAGCCGGCCGGCAGAGCAGAATAATGAACGTCAGGATGTCGGCGCCGCAAGCTGCGTACAAACCGAAAACGGTCAGAGGATGGTCGCTGCCGATGTTATAGAGGTAGGGCCAGAAGTCCGGGGCGATGACGATGTCGGCCACGAGGCCGCCGACGGCCAGGACGGTGCCGCCCAGGAGCGCTCTGTTCGACGCGGGCTGGGTGATGCCGTTGTTGCCGAGCAGGGTGGCGGCGAGCAGCAGGCCGAACGACCATACGAAGCGGGAGAACAACCAGGCGGTGACCCATATATGGCTCACTTCTCCGCCGCCTGCAGGAGGCGTTTGCGGGAAAGCGATCAAATGGACGAGGGAGAGGATGACCGAGCTGACGACAACCAGACTGACGACGGCTACCCCGATACGGGTGGGCCCGGTCCCGTACCAGGCGATGAAGAAGATTATGCAGCCGAAGACGATGTTGACCACCTCAAAAATCGTGTGCAGAGCGACTATGCGCGGCGCCTCCAGCGTGAGGGACGTCAGCCCGCCGAAAATCACGTAACCGAGTGCCACGGCGACGACTGAGGCCAGAAGGCGGCTGACACCGACAGGACTGGAAGATTGCATGGCCTAGTTCACACCTCCTTGTTAGTTTGCGGTAATTATATTCTGTAATATAATATGCGGGCGACCACCCAAGAGTTTTCCGGGAGGAGGCGGCGATATGGCGAAAGTGTGTCCGGTCTGCAACGCCCTGACGGCGATAACGGCGAGCTGTCCGCGCTGCGGCCGGCCGCTCGCCGACGGCGGGGCGCTGGAAAGCTTTTTCGGCCCCTACAGTCCGTATATGGACGCAGCTTCCCTGCAGGGGGGCGAACCGGACACCCAGTGCGTGCATCTCCTCTATTGCCCGGCATGCGGCTACGATATCCGGGTAGCCTGGGAGCCGGTCGAGGTGTAGCGGGCGGGGGCCATTTTTTCTTCGCCGCTGCGGATAAAGATGCGGCTGCGGTCGAAAACTAACAAAAAGAAAGAGGTGATTTTGTGTCTACCGTCAATCCGCTCGTGAAGTGCAGCGTCGACCAGTGCACGCACTGGATGCCGGGCGACCAGTGCATGGCGGCGAAGATCGCCATTTACAACGATGAACGCGGCGGCCAGTCGGCCTCGTCCGCCGACACGCAGTGCAAGTCCTTCCACGCCGGCAAGGGTATCGGCGACTACGCGGGAGCGCTGCATAACGCCAATATCGGCGGCACGGCGAAGGCGGCGTTCGCCGCAGGCACCCAGATAACGCCGTCGGTGGAATGCTACGTGGACAACTGCAAGTACTGGAAGTCAGGCAACTACTGCCACGCGTCCGCCATCGAAGTCAACGGGGCGCACGCGGCGAAAACGACCGACACCGACTGCAACACGTTTGCACCGCAATAAGGCGAAAAAGAAGGAGCCGGGACAAATCGTCCCGGCTCCTTTACTGTTTATTAAACATATTATGGGAATAGGCGGTGCTAGTGCTTGTGATGGCAGCCGCAGCCGCAGTCCGCCGGGTGCGCGTCCTGGCGGGCGGCGTCGAGGGCGGCTCTGACCTGGCCTTTTATGTTATCGGCGTAAAGGCGGCGAAGCTTGGCCTGTTCGTCTTTTTCCGCTTCCGTCAGGCCCTGCTCGCGTTGCTTGCGGGCCAGCTCATTGATGCGGGCGATGGTTTCCGGGGTTATCACGCTGTCTCACCTCGAACTATCGAACTTCTGTACAAATACTAGCAGATTACCGGCCGGCACGCAAGCCGGCACCGCGAGAAACGACGCAGGGGTGAGGCGCATGCACGACCTGATAATAATCGGCGGCGGACCGGCCGGGATGACGGCCGCGGTTTACGCCGCCCGCAAGCTGATGGATGCCCTGCTCATCACCAGTGATCTGGGCGGGCAAATGATCTGGACGCGGGAGATCGAGAATTACCTGGGCTACCAGTACATCACCGGGCCGGAACTGATCGGCAAGTTCGAGGAGCACGTGAAGAAGTACCCGGCGAACATCGTGTACGATGAGGTGACGAAGCTGGAACAGGCGGCGGACGGCACATTCCGCGTGTGGTGCGGCGCTCGCGAGCACCGGGCGAAGACGGTGATCGTCGCCTCCGGCAAACGCCCGCGGCGGCTGGGGGTGCCGGGAGAGGTGGAGTACACCGGCCGCGGCGTCGGCTATTGCGCCACCTGCGACGGACCGCTGTACGCGGGCAAAGCGGTGGCGGTGGTGGGCGGCGGCAATTCCGCCCTGCAGGCGGCCATCGAGCTTGCGGCGGTCGCCAGCAAGGTGTACCTGGTGGCGCGCGGCGAATTCCGGGCCGACCCGGTGGTGGTGGAGAAGCTGCGGACGACCGCCGGGGTGGAGGTGTTGCAGGGTTATGTGGCCCGCGGCATCTACGGCGGGGAGACGGTCGAGAGGTTCGTGGTCGCGGCCCGCGACGGCGCCGAGCGAGAGCTGGCGGTCCAGGGCGTGTTCGTGGAGATCGGCCTCGATCCCAACAGCGAATTCGCCGCCGGCGCCACCGCGCTCAACGCCTACCGGGAAATCGCCGTGGACTGCCGCACCGCGACCGGCGTGCCGGGGCTGTTCGCCGCCGGCGACGTGACGAGCGGACCCGACAAGCAGATCATCATCGCCGCCGGCGACGGAGCGAAAGCGGCCCTGGCGGCATACGAATACCTGCTTCGCAAGCAGTGAAAATCGCCTGCCGATAGGGTTTTTCCATGAAACTGCCGCCCCGGCGGCAGGATTTTTTTGTCCGGCCTGCGAATACCAATATATCGCAGTCACAAGTGAATAAACCGCTTTCAACGTCGACATCTGGGGGAACATCCATCACAATACGCAGCCTTTCCGAGGCTGCTTTTTACGAGACTGATTGCATAAATATTACTAATGACGTATATTTATGCTATAGGGAAGGTGATGGCATGTTTGCATACCATGAGCCGCAATCGTTGGCCGAGGTCACGTCGCTCCTCACCGCCTACGGTGAATCGGCCCGGATACTGGCCGGCGGCACCGATCTCCTGGTCCAGATGCGCAAGGGGCGCCAGCAACCGCACCATCTTTTGAATATCAAAACCGTTTCCGGCCTGGAGCAGATCGCCGCGACCGAGGACAGCGTGGAGATCGGCGCGGCGGTGACGCTGGGCGAAGGCGAAAGGTTCCTCGCCGCTTATCCCGAATACGGCGTCCTCCGCCAGGCGATGCACAGCGTGGCGTCCGTCCAGATCCGCCACCGCGCCACGCTGGCCGGCAACCTCTGCAACGCCTCGCCGGCGGCCGACACTGTGCCGGCTTTGGTCGTGCTGGGCGCGAAGATAAAAATCCACGGCGCCCGCGGCGACCGGCTGGTCCCGGTCGAGCGGTTCATCACCGGTCCCGGCCGCACCGTCCTCCTCACCGGCGAAGTGGTGAGCGCCGTCGTCCTGCCGCGCCCGGAGAGCGGCAGCCGGGGCGTATACCTGCGCAAAGCCCGCCGCCCGTCGCTCGATTTGGCGACGGCCAGCGCGGCCGTGTTCGCCGCCGGGGGCGCCTGGCGCATCGCCCTCGGGGCGGTGGCGCCGACGGTCGTCCGCGTCCGCGAGGCCGAGCGCCTGCTGGCCCGCGAGGGCCTTTCAGCCGCTACGGCGGCCGAGGCCGCCCGCCTGGCAAGAGCGGAAGCGAAACCGATCACCGACGTGCGCGGCACGGCGGAGTACCGGCGCGAGCTTGTGGCCGCCCTGGTCGAACAGGCGCTGCTGGCGCTGGGCGAGGAGGGGGCGCGGCCATGAAGACGGTAACGCTTACCGTGAATAACAGGCCGCATACGCTGACGCCGTCGCCCGAGCGCACGCTGCTCGACGTGCTGCGCGAGGACCTGGGCCTCACCGGCGCCAAGCGCGGCTGCGACGCCGGCGAATGCGGCGCCTGCACCGTGCTGCTGAACGGCAAGCCGGTCAATTCCTGCCTCGTGCTGGCGGTGGAACTGAGCGGCGCCGCGGTCGTGACCATCGAAGGGCTGGGCGGCCCGGACGGGCTCGACAGGCTGCAGCAGTCCTTCATCGACAACTTCGCCTTGCAATGCGGCTACTGCACGCCGGGGATGATCCTCATGGGCAAGGCGCTGCTCATGCAGAACCCCCACCCCACCGAGGCGGAGGTCAAGGAATTCATCAGCGGCAACCTCTGCCGCTGCACCGGCTACGAAAACATCGTCAAGGCCATAATGGCCGTTGCCGGGGGAGGCGAGGGCAATGGCTGACGGCAAGGCCATCGGCAGGAGCGTGCCGCGCCAGGACGCGGTCGACAAGGTGACCGGGGCGGCCCAGTTCGTCGACGACATCCAGTTCGGCCCGACCCTCCTGCATGCCAAAATCCTCCGCAGCCCCCACCCGCACGCGCGGATCGTCGCCATCGATACGGCGGCGGCCATGGCCGTGCCGGGCGTCAGGGCGATCGTCACCGGCAAGGACTGCCCGCAATATCTCGGTCTTTATCTGGCCGACCGCACCGTGTACGCCGTCGACAGGGTCCGCTTCGTCGGCGAGCCGGTGGCGGGCGTGGCGGCCGACAGCGCCGCCGCGGCCACCGAGGCGATCGGCAAAATCGTCGTCGCCTACGAGCCGCTGCCAGGCATCTTCGACCCGGTCGCAGGGGCCGGCAATAAAGACGTGCTGCTGCACGAGAACCTCGGCACGTACCGGTGCGCGCCGTTCATCTACCCGGTGCCGGGCACCAACATCGCCAACCGCTTCCGGCTGCGCAAGGGAGACACGGACAAAGGCTTCGCGGCGGCCGCCGCCGTCGTCGAGAACACTTACACCGTGCCCCATATCCAGCATTCCCAGCTCGAGCCCCATGCGGCGGCGGCCAATTTCGACCGGGCGGGCAAACTCACGCTGTGGTCCTCCAGCCAGTCGCCCAACGCGGTGCGCAAGCTGATCGCCACCGCCTTCGGCCTGCCGATGACAAAGCTTCGCGTCATCACCCCCTACGTGGGCGGCGGCTTCGGCGGCAAGGCCGGGCTGACGTGCGAGGCGCTGGTGGTGCCGCTCGCCCTGCGCCTGCCGGGGCATCACGTCAAGCTTACCCTCACCCGCGAAGAGGTCTTCCGCGGCACCTTCGTGCGCCAGGGCTTGGTGGCCAGGCTGAAGACGGGGGCGGGCGGGGACGGGCGCCTCGCGGCTATGGAGGCCGAACTGTTCTGGGACGGCGGCGCCTATGCCGAGTACGGCGTGAACATCGCCCGCAGCGGCGGCTACTGCTCGTCCGGGCCGTACGAGATCCCCAACATCAAAACCGACTCCTGCTGCGTGTACACCAACCATCCGGTCGGCGGGCCGATGCGCGGCTTCGGCATGCCGGAGATCCATTGGGGCATCGAGCAGCAGATGGATATGCTCGCCGAAAAGCTGGGCCTGGACCCGCTGGCCTTCCGGCGGCTGAATGCCCTGCGCGACGGCAGCCCGGCCGCTTTCGGCGGGCCGATGTCCGGGGCGACGCTGGTCGACACCATCGACGCCGTGGCCGCCAGGTGCGGCTGGGGCGGCCCCAAGCCGCCGGCCTCCGGCGCCCGCAAGGCGCGCGGCCGGGGGCTGGCCTGCATGTTCAAGGCGCCCTCCATGCCGCCTGACGCCCAGTCCTCGGCCGTGCTGAAGCTCAACGAGGACGGCACCGTCCACATCCTGACGACGGCGATGGAAATCGGCCAGGGGTCGCTGACCGCGCTGGCCCAGATCGCCGCCGAGGAACTGGGCGTGCCGGTGGCGGACGTCGTCGTCACGCTGCCCGACACCGACTACACGCCCTACGAGTGGCAAACGGTCGCCAGCCGCATCAGCTATTCGGCCGGCAACGCCGTGCTGGCGGCGGCCCGGGACGCCAAAGCCCAACTGCTGGCCGTGGCCGCGCAGGTGCTGGCCGTGCCGGCGACGGAGCTCGCCATCGAGGACGGGCGGATTTTCCCGCGCACCGACCCGGCCCGCGCTCTGGCGGTGAGCGCCATAGCCATGGGCTGCCTGCTGCCCGGCGGGGCGATCGGCGGCCCGGTCGTCGGCCGGGGGGCGTTCGTTCCCGCCGGCATCACCGGCCTCGACCGGGAAACCGGCCAGGGCGAACGGCCGGCGCCCTTCTGGACATACGGCACCCAAGTGGCCGACGTCGAAGTCGACCTCCGGACGGGGGCAATAACCGTCCTCAAGGTGACGGCCGCATACGAGGTCGGCAAAGTCATCAACCCGGCCCTGGCCATCGGCCAGGTGCAGGGAGGCATCGTCCAGGGGCTGGGCGCGGCGCTGTACGAGCGCCTGGCGCTGGCCGAGGGCAAGTACCTGAACAGCGACTTCGTGGACTATAAAATCCCCACCGCCACCGACACGCCGCAGATGGACATCGTGCTGCTGGAGACATCGCCCCAGGCCGACGGCCCCTTCGGCGTCAAGGGCATCGCCGAGCCGACGATGGTGCCGACGGCGCCGGCGATCGCCAACGCCGTATACGACGCCATCGGCGTGCGGATCAGGGACCTGCCGCTGTCGGCGGAGAAAGTCCTCGCCGCCCTGAAAAGCAAGCAGGCCGGGGAGAAGTTCGTCCGCCGCGCTCCCTGAGCCGCCGGGCGGCGGCCATTATATAAAACAAATACATAGCAGAGAAAGGTGACTCAAAGTATGGAAAGACGAATCATTCAAGTCGAAGAACGCTTGCCCCTCGCCCAGACCATCCCCTTAAGCCTGCAGCACTTATTTGCCATGTTCGGCGCCACCGTGCTAGTCCCGTTCCTGTTTAAGGTCGACCCGGCCACCTCGCTGCTCATGAACGGCATCGGCACCCTCGTATACCTCTTCTTTTCCCGGGGGCGCATCCCGGCCTATCTCGGCTCCAGCTTCGCTTTCATCGCCCCCGTCTTCGCCGTCATGGCCGTGCCCGGCCTCGGCGGGTACAACGCCGCCCAGGGCGGGTTTATCGTGTTCGGCGTCTTTTTCGTCATCGTTTCTTTCATTATCCGCGTGGCCGGCGTGCGCTGGCTGGACGTCGTCTTCCCGCCGGCCGCCATGGGCGCCATCGTCGCCATCATCGGCCTGGAGCTCGCCCCGGTGGCCACCGACATGGCCGGCCTGACCGGCAAGACCATCGAGCAACTCAATATTCCGTACGCCACGGCGGTCACCGTGTCGATGTTCACCCTTGGCGTTACCATCCTCGGCTCGGTGCTCTTCCGCGGCTTCCTGGCCGTCATCCCCGTCCTCATCGGCGTCATCGCCGGCTACGCCCTGTCGCTGGCGATGGGTATCGTCAACGTGAACGCGATTTTGGACGCCCCCTGGCTGACGGCCCCGACCTTCTACGCCCCGATCTTCAACATCAACGCCATCCTCATGATCGCGCCCGCCTTCCTGGTCGTGCTCGCCGAACACATCGGCCACCTGGTCGTGACCGGCAACATCGTCGAGCGCGACCTGATCAAGGACCCCGGCCTGGACAAGTCGCTGCTCGGCGACGGCATATCGAACATCCTGTCCGGCTTCGCGGGCGCCACGCCTAACACCACTTACGGCGAGAACATCGGCGTCATGGCCATCACCAAGGTTTTCAGCACCTGGGTCATCGGCGGCGCGGCCGTCATCGCCATCGCCATATCCTTCATCGGCAAGTTCTCGGTCCTCATCCGCAGCATCCCCGTGCCGGTCATGGGCGGCGTCTGCATCCTGCTGTTCGGCGTCATCGCCGCCGCCGGTATCCGCATGCTGATCGAGAAGAAGGTCGACTACACCAAATCCAAAAACCTCATTTTGACCTCGGTCGTACTCATCGCCGGCGTCAGCAAAGCGGCCGTCAAAATCGGCACCGTCGAACTGACCGGCATGGCCCTCGGTACGGTCGTCGCCATCGGCGTCAGCCTGCTGTTCGAGTTGTTCAACCGCATGGGCTGGGCCAACGACGGCGACGACGCGGCCGACCAAAAGCAATAAAGGGACAGGCCGCGGCCTGGGGCCCGCGCTTACGCGGGCTCTCTCTTCTATCAGGAGGCTTTTTTGCTGGAAGCATTGACAGTCGACGCGGCGGCCGGGGACGCGCTGTTCGGGCGGCCCTTCCGCGGCCGCGTCCACAGCGTGTTCGCCAAAGCGATAAACTTCACCGGTCAGGACGACAGCCTGTACTGCCTGGCGGCGGAGGAGCTCGACGACGCGCCGGCCACGGTGCGGGTCCGCCGGCCGGCGGGAACGGCGCTGGACGGCATCGGCATAAAGCCGGGGGACGAAGTGGCGACGGCGGCTTGCGGCCTGGTCTGCGGCCCGGTGCCGGTGAAGGCGGCGGCCGTGCGGCCGTGGACGGCGGCCTTGCCGCCCTTCCCCGCCGGCGCGGCCGGGCGTATTCGCCTGGCAGCCAACCTGGACGCGCTGCGGGCGGCCATCGTCGCCGCCGGCCGGGACGGCGGCCTCAAGGGGTTCGTCACCGGCACGGCCGGCACCGTTCCCGAACGGGAGCTTGCCGCGCGGGCCGCGGCCCTGGCCGCCCTCCTCGGCGCCGGGGAACAGGACTTCGCCGCCGCCGGGCGGCGGCTGGTCGGGCTGGGGCCGGGGCTGACGCCGGCCGGCGACGACTTTCTCGCCGGGCTGATGATAATATTCAATCTGCCGGCCGGCCCGTTCGGCCGCCGCTGCCGCGAAACCGCCGCCGCTCTGGCGGCCGGGGCGGCGACGACGACGGTGAGCCGGGCCATGCTCGCCCATGCCGCCCGCGGCCGCACGCGGGCGGGGGTAGTGGCCCTGCTGGCGGCACTGACGGCCGGGTCGCCGGCCGACGTGGCCGCCGCCGCGCTGCCGGTGCTGGCCGGCGGCGCGAGCTCGGGCACCGACCTCGCGGCCGGGCTCCTCACCGGCCTGGCCATCGGCGGCAAATTCGCCGGCGAAAGGGAGGAATGACATGACAGTCCACGTGGCGATAAGAAAAAACACTTACTACGACTCAGTCACCCTGATGGCGCTCGCCCGCAAGATGGCCGCCCTGCCCGGCGTCGCCGAGGCTGTGGCCGTGATGGCCACGCCGCTGAACAAGGACCTGCTGGCCGGCGTCGGCCTGCTGGGCCCGGAAGCGTCCGCGGCCGGCGCCGACGACCTGGTGGTGGCCGTGAAGGCCGAGAGCGAAGCGGCCTGCGTCGCGGCGCTGGAGGTTTTCTCCGGGGCGACCGCCAGGCAGGCCGGGGAGAAGAAAACGGCGGCCGCCTTCACGACCCTGGCGGCGGCGGCCCGCAGCATACCCGACGCCAACCTCGCCGTCATCTCCGTGCCGGGCGAATACGCGGCCCGCGAGGCGAGAGCCGCCCTGCGCCAGGGCCTCAACGTCATGCTGTTCAGCGACAACGTGTCGCTTGAAGATGAAGTGGAACTGAAAAAGACGGCCCACGAGCAGGGCCTGCTGGTCATGGGGCCGGACTGCGGCACGGCGATCGTAAACGGCGTCGCCCTGTGCTTCGCCAACGCCGTGCGGCGGGGCGGCATCGGCGTCGTCGGCGCCTCCGGCACAGGCACCCAGGAAGTGACGGTGCACATCGACCGCCTGGGAGGCGGCGTATCCCAGGTGCTGGGCACCGGGGGCCGCGACCTGAGCGCGGCGGTCGGCGGCATCATGATGCTCGACTGCCTGGCGGCGCTGGCCAGGGACGAAGCCACGTCGGTCGTCGTCCTCGTTTCCAAGCCGCCGGCGCCGGCCGTGGCCGCGAAAATCATGACGGCGGTCACGGCCTGCCCCAAGCCGGTAGTGGTCTGCTTTCCCGGCGGCGAGGCCGCCGGCCCGCCGGCCGCGGGCGCGTATTTCGCCGCCACGCTCGAAGAGGCGGCCCGGGCGGCCGTGACGCTGGCCGCAGGCGGCCAGCCGGCGGCGCCCCAATGCAGGCACGAAAAGCTGGCGTCGATGGCGGCGCTGGCCAGGACCAAGCTGGCCCCGCAGCAGGATACCATCCGCGGCCTGTTCTGCGGCGGCACGCTGTGCGCGGAGGCGGCCGGGCTGTCGCCGGGCGCCAGGCACCTGTTCGTCGACCTCGGCGCCGACGAATATACCAAAGGCAAGCCCCACCCCATGATCGAGCCGTCGCTGCGGCTGCCCCATATCCTCGCGGCCGCCGGCGACCCGGCCGTGGCCGTCATCCTGCTCGACATCGTGCTCGGCTACGGCGCCCATCCCGATCCCGCCGGCGTCACCGCCCCGGCCATCGTCGAGGCCAGGGAAATCGCCCGCGCCGCCGGCCGGCACGTCCACGTCATCGCCTATGTCTGCGGCACCGACGCCGACCGGCAGGGCAAGGCCGACCAGGAGAGCAAGCTGGCCGCCGCCGGGGCGATACTCGCCAAAAGCAACGCGCGCGGCGCGTACCTGGCCACCGCCATCGTCACCCGGGAGGTGAGAAAATGACGGCGATAAACGAACTGTTCAAGCGCAAACTAACGGTGATCAACGTCGGGGCACCGCTCTTCCGGGACGACCTGGCCGCCCAGGAAGTGCCGGTCACCCAGCTCGACTGGCGGCCGCCCGCCGGCGGCCGGCCGGAGCTAATCGCCGCCCTGGACGCCCTCAGCGATCGGCCGGAGACCGAGGCGGCCAACGCGGCCGCGGTCGCGGCCATCCTCGCCGCGCGGCCGGTGCTCACCGACCTCGCTCTCGCCGCCGTGGACGCCATTCCCGGGATGACGCCGACCACCATCCTCCACGCCGGTCCGCCGGTGCGCTGGGAGGCGATGGCCGGGCCGATGCGGGGCGCGGTGATCGGCGCCCTCATCTTCGAAGGGCTGGCGGCGGACGAGGCGGAGGCCGCGGCGCTGGCCGCCGCGGGCAAAATAACGTTCGCGCCCTGCCACGAGCACGGCGCGGTCGGCCCGATGGCCGGCATCGTGTCGGCGTCCATGCCGGTGTGGGTGGTGGAAAACGCCGCCCGCGGCAACCGCAGCTACTGCCCGCTCAACGAAGGGCTCGGCAAGGTGCTGCGGTTCGGTGCGTTCGGCGCCGAGGTCATCGACCGGCTGCGCTGGATGAGGGACGAGCTCGCGCCCGCCCTCAAAGCCGCCCTCGCCCATACCGGCGGCATCGACCTCAGGACGATGATCGCTCAGGCGCTGCACATGGGCGACGAGGGCCACAACCGCAACAAGGCCGGCACCAGCCTCTTCATCCGCACCGTCGCCCCCGGCCTCGCCAAGGCCGGCCTGGCGCCCGCGGTCACGGCCCGCGTGCTGGCGTTCATGCACGCCAACGACCACTTCTTCCTCAACCTGTCCATGCCGGCGGCCAAGGCGGCCCTCGACGCCGCCCACGGCATCGCAGGCTCGTCCGTCGTCACCACCATGTGCCGCAACGGCGTGGAGTTCGGCGTGCGGGTGAGCGGCTGCCCCGGCAACACGTGGTTCACCGGGCCGGCCCAGGCGGTGGAGGGGCTGTTCTTCCCCGGCTACGGCCCGGCCGACGCCAATCCCGACCTCGGCGACAGCGCCATAACCGAGACCTACGGCATCGGCGGCTTCGCCATGGGCGGAGCGCCGGCCATCGTCCAGTTCGTGGGCGGCACCCCCGCCGACGCGCTGGCGTATACGACGCAGATGTACGAGATCACCCTGGCCGAGAACGGCAGCTACACCATCCCCAATCTCAACTTCCGCGGCACGCCCACGGCCATCGACGTCCGCCGCGTGGTGGCGACCGGGCTGCTGCCGGTCATCAACACCGGCATGGCCCACCGCGAGCCGGGGGTCGGCCAGGTGGGGGCCGGCGTGGTCCGCCCGCCGCGCGAGTGCTTCGACAAGGCGCTGCTGGCGCTGGCGGCGCGGGCGAAGTAGGAAATAGAAGGCCAAAAATATCGCCAGCAAAGCGAGGGATCATCATGGTCAAGAACTGGGACAAAGTCAGGATGTACGACCTCACGCAGAAGCTCAGCCATCTGACGCCGCCGTGGCCGACGTACGAGCCGCTGCAGATCAAGTTCTTCAAGCGCCTCAGCTCGAACGGCGCCAACGGCCAGGTCATCACGACCTCCAACCACGTCGGCACCCACCTCGACGGGTCGCTCCACTTCTGCACCCACGGCCGGGATATCGCCTCCATTCCCCTCACCGACCTCGTCGGCCCCGGCGTGGTCGTCGACGTCAGCGACATCGCGGAAGACTACGGCATCTACACCTCCAAGGACATCATGGAGCGGGCCGACGTGCGCGAAGGCGACATCCTCGTCATCTACACCGGCTACTACAAATACGGCTGGGATCAGCCCGCGGCCGACGAGGTGCGCTACATGGTCAAGCACCCCGGCCCGACCCGCGAATTCTCGGCCTGGTGCCGGAAGATGAAGTTCAAATACCTGGCCGTCGACGCCGGCTCGGCCGACCACCCAATGAACACCAAGATCCGCGAATGGTGCCCGCGGCAGGCCGCCGAGTGCGAGCGGTATTTCCGGGAAAAATACGGCAAAGGCATCGACGACATCTTCCCGCCCGACCACTACCAGCTCATGCACGTCGACCTCTTCCCCTACGACATCATCCACATCGAGAACATCGGCGGCGAAGTCCAGAAGGTCCTCGGCAAGCGCCTGATCATCGGCTGCTATCCCTGGCGGTTCGAGGGCGGCGAGTCGTCGATCTGCCGCGTCGTCGCCTATGACGAGGAATAGCGGCTTGCATCCCGTCTGGCAAAACCTCGTGCCGCCTGCGGGCATAATCACCATCGTCGGCGGCGGCGGCAAAACCAGCCTGATGTACTACCTGGTGTCCGGGCTCAAGGCGGCGGGGACGCCCGTCTTCGCCGCCACCACCACCAAGCTGTTAGCCCCGGAGGGCGACGGCCACCGCGCCGTTCTCGTCCGCAGCCTGGAGGAATGCCGGCAGGCCGTCGCCGCCGGGAGCGGGTACCCGGGGATCGTGACCCTGGCGCGGGAGGTGGTGGCCGGAGTCGTGAGCAAGCTGGCCGGGCTGGAGCCCGCGTGGCTGGACGCCGTGGCCGCCGAACACCCCGCCGCCCGGTTCGTCGTCGAAGGGGACGGCTCGGCCGGGCTGCCGCTCAAGGGGCATCTTGCCTACGAGCCGGTGGTGCCGTCCGCCACGAAGCTGCTCATCCCGGTCGTGGGCGCGGACGCCATCGGCCGGCCGCTGACCGGCGACTGGGTCCACCGCCCGGCACGGGCGGCCGAACTCGCCGGCGCGGCCGAAGGGGCGGCCGTCACCGCCGCCATGATCGCCAAGCTCCTGCTGCATCCCGAGGGCTATCTCCATAACTGCCCGCCGGGGGCCAGCGTCGTCCCGTTCATAAACAAGGCCGAAGGGCGGGCGAGGAGCCGCGCCGCCGAGCTGGCCGCGGCCGTGCTGGCCGCCAGGCACCCGGCGGTAAGCGGCGTCGTCGTCGGCAGCATGCGGCGGGCGACGTTAACCTTCGCGGGAAAATAGGAAAATCCGCCAAGCCTCTTGGCTTTTCCCGCAAAAAAGGTATAATATTAGTCAATACGATACCGCCAGACAAAAATCGTTGCCTGGCGGACTATTATTTGCGCGCTGGAGAGTGGAGCATATGAAAGTCGTCATAACCATCATCGGCCGGGACAGGGTGGGCATCGTCGCCATGGTCAGCGCGGCGCTGGCGGCCAACAGCGTCAACATCCTCGACATCAACCAGAATATCGTCAACGGCTTCTTCAACATGGTCATGATCGCCGACATGAGCGGGGCCGCGATCAACCTCAAGGAACTGCAGCAGCTCTTGAAGGACAAGGGGCAGGCCATGGGCCTCGAGATCAAGGTGCAGCACGAGGACATTTTCAAAGCCATGCACCGCATATAATTACGGCTGTTGATAAACTTCGCCTAGCTGCGTTGCTCCTCAGAGCGCTTGCTAGCGTACGTCCCGTGTACGCGTCGCGATGCTGTTACACCTCTTCTCTGCAAACCATGTATGCATACTTGGTCGCGGAGGAAACGGTGCCGCGCTCTTCCGGTGCGCCTTGCTATGCTCGTTTCTGAACAGCCTTCACTCCGCTACATTACAGTGTGCTGCTAAGGGGGGCTAGCCTATGCCTATGCTATCTGTTCAGGACATCCTGGAAACAAACCGGATGATTGCGGAAAACAGGCTTGACGTGCGGACGATCACCCTCGGGATCAGCCTGCGGGATTGCGGCCATCCCGATATCAAGGTGTTCTGCCGCAACATCTACGACAAGATAACCCGCACCGCCGAGAAGCTGGTGCAGACCGGCGAGGACATCGAGGCCGAGTACGGCATCCCGATCATCAACAAGCGCATCTCGGTGACGCCGATCGCCATCGTCGCCGAAAGCTGCCGCACCGACAGCTTCGTGCCGGTGGCCGAAGCCATGGACGCGGCCGCCAAGACGGTCGGCGTGAACTTCATCGGCGGCTTCTCGGCCCTGGTGGAGAAGGGCTATACCCAGGGAGACCGCATCCTCATCCGCTCCATCCCGGCCGCTTTGGCCACGACCGAGCGGGTGTGCTCGTCGGTCAACCTGGCGTCCACCAAGGCCGGCATAAATATGGACGGCGTGCGGGAGCTGGGCGGGGTCATCAAGGCGACGGCCGAGCTGACCCGCGACCGCGACGCCATCGGCTGCGCCAAGCTGGTGGTATTCGCCAACGTGCCGGAGGACAACCCCTTCATGGCCGGCGCCTTCCACGGCGTGGGCGAGCCGGAAACGGCCGTGAACGTGGGCGTAAGCGGCCCCGGCGTCGTCAAGCGGGCGCTGGAGGAGGCGCGGGGCGCCGATTTCGGCACTGTGGCCGAGACAATCAAGCGCACCGCCTTCAAGATCACCCGCGTCGGCCAACTGGTCGCCCAGGAAGCGTCGCGGCGCCTGAACGCGCCGTTCGGCATCATCGACCTGTCGCTGGCGCCGACGCCGGCGGTCGGCGACAGCGTGGCCCATATCCTCGAGGAGATGGGCCTGGAGAGCTGCGGCGCCCCCGGCACGACGGCGGCGCTGGCCCTGCTGAACGACGCCGTCAAGAAGGGCGGCATCATGGCCTCTTCCTACGTCGGCGGCCTGAGCGGGGCGTTCATCCCCGTGAGCGAGGACGCCGGCATGATCGCCGCCGTGGAACGGGGCAGCCTGTCGCTGGAAAAGCTGGAGGCCATGACCTGCGTCTGCTCGGTGGGCCTCGACATGATCGCCGTCCCCGGCGACACGTCGGCGGCCACCATCGCCGCCATCATCGCCGACGAGGCGGCCATCGGCATGGTCAACAACAAGACGACCGCCGTGCGCATCATCCCCGTGCCGGGCAAGAAGGTCGGCGACCGGGTGGAATTCGGCGGCCTGCTCGGCCACAGCCCGATCTTGCCGGTCAGCAGGTTCAAGGCCGACGACTTCATCGCCCGCGGCGGCCGCATTCCCGCCCCAGTGCGCAGCATGACCAACTAGCCGCCTTTACTTTCCCCGCCAGGTATCCTATAATTTAATTTAGACAGGCCCGGGCCGTTTTCTGTCGGAAAACGGCCTTTTTATTACTTGCTTTGCGGGAGGTAGGAACGGTGGCGATTAAAAAGGTGCGGGTCGAAGCCGCGGTCGGCATGGTGCTCGGGCACGATATCACCAAGATCGTGCCCGGCGAATACAAAGGGCCGGCCTTCAAGAAGGGCCATATCATCCGCGAGGAGGACATCCCCCATCTCAAGTCGATCGGCAAAGATCATATTTACCTCATCGAACTTACCGAGGGCCAGGTGCACGAAAACGAGGCCGTGTCCAGGATCGCCCGGGCGGTCGCCGGCCCGGGGGTAGCCGCGGCCACGCCCTCCGAAGGGCGCGTAAACCTCACGGCGGCCACCGACGGCCTGCTCAAGGTCGACCGGGCGACGGTGACGGCTATCAACAGCGTCGAGAACGCCGTTTTCTCCACCCTCCACAGCAACCGCCCGGTGAAAAGCGGCGATCTGCTCGCCGCCGTCAAGGTGGTGCCGCTGGTCGTAGACGCCGCCATGGTCGCCGCGGTCGAGGCGATCGCCGCCCCCGCCGGCGGCGCGGTGTCGGTGCTGCCGATGCGCGGCCTCAAAGTGGCCGCCGTCATCACCGGCAACGAGATCTTCTACGGCCGTATCCAGGACAGGTTCGCCCCCGTATTCGCGGCCAAGGCGGCCGAGTACGGGGCCACCCTGCTGGGCGTGACCTACAAGCCCGACGATCCCAAGCAGATCAAAGCGGCGATTTTGGACTTCAAAAACCAGGGAGCGGACGTCATCGTCGCCTCGGGGGGCATGTCGGTCGACCCCGACGACGTCACCCCCGACGCCATCCGCGCCACCGGGGCCGAGGTGATCAGCTACGGCACCCCCGTCCTGCCGGGGGCGATGTTCATGCTCGCCTACCTCGGCGACGTGGCCGTGATGGGCATGCCGGCCTGCGGCATGTATTCGAAAACGACGGTATTCGACCTTATCCTGCCGCGGGTGCTGGCCGGCGAACGGCTGGGCAAGGGCGACATCGCCGCCCTCGGCTACGGCGGCCTGTGCGTGTCCTGCAAGGGCGGCTGTTCGTACCCCTGCTGCCCGTTCGGCAAAGCATGATCGCGGCCGTCGTGCTGGCCGCCGGCGCCGCCCGGCGCATGGGGCGGACGAAACAGCTGCTGCCGCTCGCCGGCCGGCCGCTGGTATGGCACGCGGCCGCCGCCGCCTGCCGCGCGTTTGGCGATGTGGTCGTCGTCACCGGTTCGCAGGGAGCCGGGGTGGCGGCCGCGGTCGCGGACCTGCCGGTGCGGCTGGCGCCGAACCCCGACTGGCAGACCGGGCAGGCGAGTTCGCTCCGCGCCGGGGTGGCGGCCTTGCGGCCGGAGACGGGCGCGGCCGTATTCCTGCTGGCCGACCAGCCCTTTGTGACGCCGGCGCTTTTGGATGCCCTGGCCGCGGCCTACCGGGCCGGCGGCGGCACGATCTATGCCCCGGTGGCCGGCGGCCGGCGCGGCAACCCCGTGCTGTTCGACCTGGGCCGCTGGCGGCAGGAGATGATGACCCTCGAAGGCGACGCCGGCGCCAGGGCGATCGTGGCCGCCCACCCGGACGAGGTGGTGGCCGTGCCGGTGGCGGACGCGGCCGTTTTCCTGGATATCGACACGCCGGCCGATTATGAAGAAGTAAAGCGCCTTTACGAAATACTGCATCCCGGAGGCTAACATGCGCATCACCAAAGCGACGCGGGAGAAGATGCTGGCCGCCCTTGCCGCCGCCTACGGCGGCAGGAGCACGGCCCTCCTCTATACCTCGCCCTTCGAACTGCTGGTCGCGGTCGTGCTTTCCGCCCAGTGCACCGACAAACGGGTCAACATCATCACCGCCCGCCTTTTCCCCGCCTACGACACCCCGGCCAAGATGCTCGCCCTGGGGGAGGAAGGCCTGGCGGCGCTCATCCGCGACTGCGGCCTGTACCGGGGCAAGGCGCGCAACCTCATCGCCGCCTGCGCCCTGCTGCTCGACGAGTACGGCGGCGAAGTGCCGGACAAGTTCGCGGACCTGACCCGGCTGCCGGGGGTGGGGCGCAAGACCGCCAACGTGCTCCTCAGCCAACTGTTCGCCGTGCCGGCCATCGCCGTCGACACCCACGTTTTCCGTGTGGCCAACAGGCTGGGGCTGGCGCCGGGCAAGACGCCCGAGCAGGTGGAGGCCGGACTGATGAAAGCCGTGCCGCGCCGCGACTGGGGCAGCGCCCACCACTGGCTGATCTGGCACGGGCGCGAAATCTGCAAGGCCCGCAAACCGGATTGCGCCGCGTGTCCGCTCAATGAACTGTGCCCCAGCGCCGAAAAGAGCGAATGAAAAGCCCCCGTGCGGGGGCTTTGATGGTGTATGGGTCAGACTGGTGAGAAAGGTCCAGATGCAAGGCGCACCGGAAGAGCGCGCCGCGCCGCGTACTATGCGGGACGTACGCAAGCAAGCGCTCTGAGGAGCAACGCCGCAGATGGGCCTTTATCGCCAGTCTGTCAGCATTCTGTCAGTTTTTGCACCGCGGCCTGCAAATGGTCGCTGATCTCGCGGATGCCGTCCAGGGCTTTGGCGATGTCGGTGACCGCCTGACTTTCGCCGCTGGCGGCCTGGGCGATCTTGGCGATCTCCCGCTGGTTGGCGGTCATCTCCGCAGCCAGGGCGGCCAGGGTGGGGGTTATCTTCCCGACCGTCGTCTGCACTTCGCTGACCGACTGGCGGATGGTGTCGGTCGAGCCGCGCGTTTCCTCGGCCAGCTTGCGGACCTCTTGGGCGACGACGGCGAACCCGCGGCCGTGCTCGCCGACCCTGGCAGCCTCGATCGCGGCGTTCAGCGCCAGCAGGTTGGTCTGGTCGGCGACATTCTTGATCGTCGCGGCGATGCCGCCGATGTTGCGGGTCGCGGCGACCAGCTCCTGCGACTGGCGGCCGGTTTCCTCGACCCTGGCCAGCTCGTCGATCATCCTGCCGTCGACATTGTTTATCGTCGCCGAATTGGCGGTGATCGAGCGGGAAATCTCGCCGGCCGCGGCGGCGAATTCCTGCAGCCGCCCGTTGAGGCGGCCGGTCAGGGCGGCGACCTCGCCGGCGACCCGCTTGTGGTTGAAAAGCGTGATCCAGCGCATCAGCGCGCAGACCGATTCGGTGGTGGCGATGCGGTTGGCGCCGATGACGGCCGCGTCGCCGCGGAGGCCGGCGCCGAACTTCGTCGTCAGCACGCCGCCGGCGCCGACGATGCGCTGCGCGCCGATGACATACCTCGCTTTCCCCAGCTTGTCGGCGAGCTCCTCGGGGGGCAGCTCGTCATAGGGCAGGGATATGTATTCGACATGGGTGACGCCGTGCTGGCGGCAGTATTTGGCAATCGCCTCGGCCTGGGCGGTGTTGTTGTTGAACACGAATACCTGGCTGCCGGCGGGGAGCAGGGCCACCTGGACGTAGAAATAGGCGTCGGGAACGAGCTCCAGAGCGACGATCTTGTCGCGGGGTATTTTCTGGGCCGCTTCTTCAACCCTGGTCGGCAGACAGACGAACAGGTCGGCGACGGTATGATCCGACACTTCGCGGATGGCGTAGGCACGTCCGCCGACATCCTTGCCCAGCAGTTGGTGAACTGCTGCCAGCAGCTCATCGGCCACGATTTGCGAACTGCCGACGGTCGCAAGGCGAACAAGAGTATCCAAGACAACACCCTCTTCCTGATACAATTTTGCCGTGACTACGTTTAAACCGTGACTACGTTTAAATTGTAACATGTCCTCGATACGGCATATCCGAACGGGGACAAAATATTTCACAAATCGACATAGGGTATGCTTATGTTGTTATAAAGATAAAATTATCACCGCACTATTGAATAAATATTAGTTTATTAGTATAATCATACAAAAGGGGGTATGATACGATGCATTACCGCAAACCGACATTCAAAGATGTCGAGGCTATTCATAAACTGGTCAACGCCTACGCCGAAAAAGGCCTGATGCTGCCGCGGGCCCGCAACGTCCTGTATGAAACGCTGCGCGACATGGTCGTCGCCGAAGAGGACGGCCAGGTCATCGGCGTCGGCGCGCTCCATCTCGTATGGGACGAACTGGCCGAGGTCCGGGCGCTGGCCGTCGCGCCGGAAGCCGTCCGCAAGGGGGTCGGCCGCGACATCGTGGCCAAGCTTACCGAGGAAGCCAAGGAACTGGGCGTCAAGACGCTGTTCGCCCTCACCTATCAGCCGGAGTTCTTCGCCAAGCAGGGCTTCATCGAGGCCGATAAGGATAAGCTCCCGCAGAAGGTGTGGAAAGAATGCATCAACTGTCCCAAATTCCCCAACTGCGACGAGATCGCGGTGATCAAGGAACTGTAGCAATAAGGCCCGCTGACGCGGGCCTTTGCCGTTGCAGGACAATCGTCCCGCCGACGCCAATATATAAGGCAACGACACCGGGAGGACCTGCCATGCATACCCTTTATTGCACCCCCCTGGGGGAAACGGTGCGGGACGAGTTCGTCGCCGCGTTCGCCGCCGCCCTGGGCGACGGGCGCGGCCCAGAACAAGCCTTTCTTCTGCCCAGCGCCCATCTGCTCGGCATCGTCCGCCGCGACCTGCGCTCCCGGGGGCAGGCCGGCTGCGACCACCCCAACCTGCTGGCCTTCGACGACCTCGTGGAGGAGATCGTCGCCCTTGCCAGCCGCCCGTGCCGGCTTATGGACCGGATGACGCAAGAGCTTTTGGTCGCCGAGGTCCTTGCCGACCTGAGCCGCCGGCAGGCGCTGCCGTACTTCAGCGCCATCGCGTCCTTCCCCGGCTATATCGGCACGGTCACCAGCCTGCTGGCCGAGATCAAGCGGACGGCCGCGCCGCCCGACGAATTCCCGGTAGGGGCCAGCGGCAGCCCGGCCAAAGACGCCGAGGTCCACGCCATATACGAGGCCTATCAGGCGGCTTTAGCCGCGCGCGGGCTGGCCGACCTCGAGGAAATGTATTTCCTGGCCATCGAAGCCCTGCGGGCCGGCCTGGCGCTGCCGTACAAAAAGATCTACATCAGCGAATTCTATATCCTCACGCCGTTGCAACTGGCCCTGGTGAACGAGCTGAAGCAGGCGGTGGCCATCGACATCGGCATCATCTACGAAAAGAACCGTCCGGAGGTGTTCGCCGCCGTCGAGCAGACCTACACCGACCTCGTCGGCATGGGGTTCACGCCGGTGTTCGTCGCCGCCGGGCGGCAAACGGCCGCCAGCCTCGCCCACATCCGGCGGAATCTGTTCGCGGCCCGGCCGGCCATCGCCGCCGCCGCCCCGGGCGTGGCCGCGGTGAGCTGCCCGACCCGCGCCAAGGAGATGGCAGTGGCGGCGGCCCGCATCAAGAAGCTGCTGCTGGACGGGACGTGCCGTCCGGCGGAGGTCGCCGTCGTCGTGCGCGACCCAAGCGAGTGGGCGGAATTCCGCGAGGTGTGCGGCGAGTTCGGCCTGCCGGTCAGCCTGGCGGCCGCCGAGGGCCTGGCCGACCAGCCGCCGACCCGCCTGCTGGCCAACATCCTCGCCGTCAGGGCCGACGGCGGCACCCGGCCCGCCGTCCTCAACCTGATAAAATCGCCGCTCGTGGCCGGCGCCTTCGCCATCGACGCCGACGCCGCCGAGCAGGCGGCCCTGAGCCGGGTCATCGGCTCGTGGCGCGACTGGTTCGGCGTCTTCAATAAAAACACGGCCGACGAAAATCTTGTCACCTCCCGGCCAGGATTCGACAGTCTCGCCCTACTGGTGAGGTCGCTGCCCCGCCAGGGTCCGTGCGGCGCCCACGTCGCGGCACTGAAAAGCGTCCTTGCCGCCCTCGCCATGCCGGCGACGCTGGGCAAAGCCTATAAAGCCGGCTTGCTGCCGCTGCCTGTCCTGCAGGCCGGGCTGCAGGCCTGGGAAAAATGCGGCGAAGCGCTCGACGCCATGGAGGAGGGCTTCGCCTTGGCCGGCCAGGCAGACAGGCTGCTGACGGCCGCCGAATTCCTGCGTTTCTTCCGCCAGGCGGTCGCCGGCCAGACGCTGCGGCCGGACGGCTACAACGAGCAGGCGGTGCAGGTCGTCAGCCCGGCCGGACTGCGGGGCGTGACCTTCCGGGCCGTCTTCGTCCTCGGCCTGACCGACGGCGAATTTCCCCGGCGGGAACGGGAGAACTGGCTGTACGACGACCGCGAGCGCAGCGAATTGGCCAGCCTCGGCCTGAGCTTGACCACGGCCGCGTTCCGGCGGGCGGAAGAGGACCTGTATTTCGCCGTCGCCGTCGCCCTGGCCGGCGACCTGCTGACCATCAGCGGCCGCGAGGACGCCGAGACGCTGCCGTCGCCGTACGTCGCCGAACTGCTGCGCCTGTTCGCGCCGGGGGCGGTCGCCCGCGGCAAATACACCGCCAACGACATCTTCCCCGCCGTCTACGGGGAGATTTTCTCGGCCCGCGAACTGGCCGGCAAGGCCCTCCTCGACAGCCGGGCCGCCGCCGGCCCGGAGGCGTGCGCGGCCGCCGGCTACGTTTTCGCCAACCTGGTGGACGAGGATTTTGCCCGCCGGGTCGCCGCCGAACAGGAGCGCAGCCTGGGGCCGGGCCCGTACAACGGGCTGGCCGGCGTTGGGGGCGCCGCGCCGCCCGTGTTCAGCATCACCGCCCTGGAAGACTACGCCCAGTGCCCCTTCCGCTATTTCGCCACCCACGCCCTCAAGCTCGGCGAGTGGGAGGAGAAAGAAGAAGAGGCGGGCTTCGACATTATCGGCAACATCTACCACGAAGTGCTGGCGACCTTCCTGCGCGCCCACCGCGGCGAAACGCTCCGGCCCGCGGCGGCGGCCGGCTACCGGGCCGAACTGGACGCCGCCCTCGACGCCGTGTGCTGCCGCCTGGCCGGGCAGGACAGGATGTTCCGCGGCAAAGCGTGGGAATTCCGGCGCCGCCGGCTCGAAGCTACGCTGAACCGCTGGCTGGCGTACGAAATCGCCGAGCAGAACGGCGACGGCCTGGCCTTCACGCCCGCCTACCTGGAATGGGGCTTCGGCCTGCCGGCCGGCGAGGGCATGGACCCCGCCTCGGTGGCTGAGCCGCTGACGCTGGCCGCCGGCGACGAGCGGCTGCAGGTGCGGGGCAAGGTCGACCGCGTCGACGCCGCCGGCGGCCAACTGGCAGTCATCGACTACAAGCGCCGCTACGCCCCCCGCTTCCGCGACCTGGCCGCCGGCCTCGACCTGCAGGCCGCGCTATACATAATGGCGGCGGAACGATTCCTCTGCCCGGCCGGCGGAACGGTCGCCGGCGGCGGCTATTATTCGGTGGAGAACGCCGCCAAGGAAGGCGGCATGTGGCGGGCCGAGCTGACGGACGGGATTCGCCACCGCGCCGCCAAGGAGGCCGGCAACCTCGCCGCCGCGGAATGGGACAGCCTCCAGGCGGACATCGGCCGCCTCGTCGCCGGCTACGGCGCCGGCATCAGGGCCGGGGTCTTCCCGGTGCGGCCGGCCGCCGACTGCCCGCCGTACTGCGTGGCCCGCGCGATATGCCGCTACCGGGCCGAGGACAGCCGCGCCGGGGGAGGGGAAAACGATGCCTGAGTTCACCCCCGCCCAGACGCGGGCCATCGAAACGCTCGACCGCGACGTCGCCGTATCCGCCGGCGCCGGGGCGGGCAAAACGCGCGTCCTCGTGGAGCGCTACCTCACCATCCTCGCCCGGGGCCGCGCCGCCTGCGACGGCATCATGGCCATCACCTTCACCAACAAGGCCGCCAAAGAGATGAAGGACCGCATCCGCAAACGGGCGGCCGAACTGGCGGCGGCGGACGACGACGAAGCCGGCCGGCGCTGGCGGGCGGTGCTCGGGGAACTGGAGTACGCGCCCATCGGAACCTTCCACAGCTTCTGCGCCCGCGTGCTGCGCGAAAACCCCGTCGAAGCCGGCCTCGACCCCAACTTCGCCGTCCTCGACGAGGCGGAAACGGCCCTGCTGCTGGAAAAAGCGCTCGGCGAAATATTCGCCGCCGGCCTGGCGGCGGGCGACGCCTGGCTGGACGACCTGCTGGCCGCCTACGACAAGGCCCTCCTCGCCGCCGCCGTGCCCGGCCTCTACGACAAGATCGCCGCCCAGGGACCGCTGGACGACGGCCTGGCCGAACGGCTGGCCGCGCCTTACCACCGGGCGGTCGCCGCAATCCCCGCTCTCAGGGACGAACTGCTGCAGCTGTGCGACGAACTGATCGCCTACAAGGACAAGCTTAAAAAGAACGGCGCCCAGTACGCCCGCGTCGACCGGCTGGCCCGGGACCGCGACAAGGTGGCGGCCGCCATCGCCGCCGCCGGCGACGACAGCGCCGACGCCGTGCTCAAGGAATATCTCGACAACCTCGACCGCCGCTCCGGCGACCGGGAAATCGTCGCCGCCCTCCGCGCGACGCTGCGGCGGCTCCGCCAGGCGAAGGCCGACCGCGCCGCCCTCGGGCTCGTGCCCGCCTTCCATCGCCTGCTTGCCGCCCTCGACGCCGCGCTGGCCAAACACAAAGCCGAGCAGCGCGTCCTCACATTCACCGACCTCGAGGTCCGCACCGCCCGCCTCCTCAAGGAGCATCCGGCGGTGAGGCAGCGGTACCTCGGCCGCATTCGCCACATCATGGTGGACGAATTTCAGGACACCAACGACCTGCAGCGCCAGATCGTCTACCTCGTGGCTGGCGGCGACGCCGACACGCTGCGGGGCGGCAAGCTGTTCGTCGTCGGCGACGCCAAACAGTCCATCTACCGCTTCCGCGGGGCGGACGTGGCCGTGTTCGCGCGCGTCTGCCGCGACATCGCCGCCGCCGGCGGCGAACTCATCGACCTGGACATAAACTTCCGCTCGCTCGACAGCCTTCTTGCCCTTTATAACGAATGCTTCGCCGCCCTGATGGGCACGGACGAGGACACCATCCCCTTCCAGCCCCTGGCCCCCTTCCGCCGCGACGGCGGGCCGGCAGGCGAGGCCCGGGCCGAATTCATCGCCGTCGCCAAAACCGGCGCCGGCGATGACGGCAGGAAGGCCGAGGCGGCGGTGATCGCCGGCCGGATCGCGGCGATGGTCGGCGGCCGCGAGCGGCTCGTCGACCGGGACACGGCGCCCCGGCCGGTCAGCTACGGCGACATCGCCGTCCTCTTCCGCACCGTGACCGACCTCGACACCTACGCGGCGGCGCTGCAGACCGCCGGCATCCCCTACTACATCGTCGGCGGCCGCGGCTTCTACCACCGCCAGGAAATCATCGACGTCCTCAACCTCCTACAGGCGGTGGAAAACTGCGGCCACCAGACCGCCCTGGCCGGCGCGCTGCGCTCGCCGCTCTTCCTGCTGTCCGACGCCGCCCTGCTCGCCCTGAGGCAGAGCGCTCCCACGCTTTGGCAGGGGCTGGAGCGCCACGAGGCGGCCGGCCTGCCGGACGAACAGCGCCGGGCTGCCGCCAGGGCCTGGCGGATCCTCGGCAAGCTCCGCGGCCTGCGCGGCGCGGTAGGCGTCGGCCGCCTCATCCGCTGCGCTTTAGCCGCGACGGGCTACCAGGACTTCGTGCTCACCCAGTTCATGGGCCAGCAGAAATACGCCAACCTCGGCAAGCTGGTCGCGGTGGCCGACGCCTTCGCCCTTAAAGGGCCGGCCACGCTCGGCGATTTCCTGCGCTACGTCGCCAAGCTCGTCGCCGGCGAGGTGCGCGAAGGGGAGGCCCAGGTAGAGAGCGAAGGCGGCGACACCGTCAAACTCATGACCATCCATAAAGCCAAAGGCCTGGAATTTCCGGTCGTCTTCCTGCCCGACCTCCACCGCCGCTTCAAAGACGAGACCGGACCGGCGGCGTTTTCCGCCGGGCACGGCCTGGGGCTGAAGGTCCCCGCCGGCGGCGCCGACCTGGCGGCCACCTCGGTATACGAGGACATCGCCGGCCGGGAAAAGAAGCTGGCCCTGCTCGAACTCAAGCGGGTGCTGTACGTCGCCTTCACCAGGGCCAAGGATTACCTCGTCCTCTCCGCCGTCGGCGACAAAGTGACCACCGACAAAGAATACGCCGCCCTCGGCACGTGGCTGGGCTGGCTGGGCAAGGTCTACCGTTTCGACGACCTTGCCGCCCTGCCGGCGGAACTGGCCGTCGGCCGCGCGGCCCTACGGGTCAGTGGTCCCGCCGCCTGGCCGGCGGCGGCCTGCGCGGCGGCCGCCACCGCCACCGCCCCGCCCGTCGCCCCCGGCTGGCTGGCCGACCTGACCGCCCGCATCGCGCCCCTGCCGGCCGGCTGCCGGGAACAAGTCTTCACCGCCAGCGACATCGGCCTGTTCCGCCAGTGCCCCCGCGCCTTCTACTACGGCGTCATCGCCGCCCTGCCCGAACCGCCGGCCGGCGAGGCTTGGCGGCCGGACGCCGCCAAGCCGCCGGCGCGGATAATCGGCGACGTACTCCACCGCTGCCTGGAACTGGCCGTCCCCGGCCGGCCGGCGGAAGAGTGGCTGGCGGCGGCGGCCGAAGCGGCCCCCAGGCGCTGGCGCGAAGCGGCGCTGGCCGAAGTGCGTCCGCTGCTGGCCCGCTACGCCGCCGCCGACCTGTTCCGGGAGACGGCCCGGTACCCCGCGCAGCGCGAGTGGCGGTTTTCCTACCTGCTGCCCGACCCGGACGGCCCGGCTTCCTACGCCTTCACCGGGCGCGTCGACTGCCTCGTCGACTACGGCGACGGCAGCTGCGGCATCATCGACTACAAGACCGACCGCGTCGCCGCCGGCGACGCGGCGGCCAAGGCGCACGAATACGCCCACCAGCTGGCCCTCTACGCCATGGCCGCGGCCGCAGCCGGCCGCGGCCGGCCCAGGGACGCCAGGCTCCATTTCCTGCGGCCGGGCGTCACGGTGGCCGTGCCGGTGGACGCCGCCGCCCTGGCGGCGGCCGCCGGGGAACTGGCGGCGATTTGCCGCCACATCGCCAGCGACGCCGCCGAAGAAGACTACGCCGGCAGCCCGGCCTGGTGCCCGCGCTGCGGCTACCGGGTCCTCTGCCCCCTGTACAAAGGCTGATAAAATAACCCCCCGCCCATATGAAGGCGGGGGGTGACTTTGCCTTGATCAATTTTTATCCGCTGGCTGGGGGGAAGCGGTGTTTACATAATTACATTTCTGGCAGGAAATCCAGAACTCGCATCCCGGTCCGAGGCAGGCTACATTGCAGTCGTACATGGAAAACACCCTCCTTTCCGTTCCTTGATTATAGTATAGCAAGTTTGCTTTACAAAAAACAATAAAAGCAACTAAGTTAATTTAATAACTTGGGAAATGTTACGTTATTAACTTAATATTTGCCGGTAATTACGTTATTAACTTACTTTTGTATCGAGAAAATTATAAACTTCGCCCGGCCGCGTCGAAGTTGACGCCGCAGGCGATAAAATGGCCGCCGGATGGAGGAAATTGCGTAGAAATAAGGAAATTATCAATAAATACTTCTTCAGGGGTGACACTGTGGCCAGAATTGCATTCATCGCACCCAACAGCAAGATGTTCGACGTGGGCAAGCGGATTGTCGCCGACCTGAACCTGTCCCATGCGGTCGAGCTGTACCACGGCAGCCTCGACGACGGCGTGGCGCTCGCCAGACGGCTGGAAGCCGAAGGGGTCGACGCGATCGTCTCCCGCGGCGGCACGGCCGAACTGATCCTCAAATCCGGCGTCCGCACCCCGCTGATCGAAGTCCCCATAACCGGGCCGGATTTGGCGCAGGCGCTGTCCGACGCCAAGCAGATCACCGGCAAAAAAGCGCCGGTAATAGGTTTTCCCGCTTTCGAAAATATGATCTACGATATTGAGCTGTTTTCCGGGCTGATGGCGCTCGACCTGAAGGTATACCCCCTGGCTACGACCGAGGATATTGCGGCCTGCGTGGAACAGGCGCTGGCCGACAAGGTGGATGTCGTCGTCGGCGGGATCCTTACTACGCAGCTTGCCGCGGCGCGGGGGATGAAAACGCTCCTGCTGGGCTCGGGGGAGGCGTCGTTCCGGGCCGCCTTCCTGGAGGCGGCCAAGGTAGCGGCCGCCAGGGCGATCGAAAAGGAAAAGACGCAGCAGTTCCAGGCGCTGGTGGAATATTCGATCGACGGGATCATCAGCGTCGACCGGGAGGGAAAGATCCGGGTGTTCAACCCTTCCGCCGAAAGGATCCTGGGACGGACGGCCGAGGCGGTCATCGGCATGAGCATCGACGCCGTGCTGCCCGGCCAGCGGGTGGCGGAAAGCATCCAGACGGGCCGGGAATGCGTCGGGGAAATAATGCATGCCAGCGGCGTCGACATCCTGCTGAACATCGCGCCGATCAAGGTGTCCGGCGAGATAACCGGGGCGATGATAACCTTTCAGGACATCTCCCGCATCGTCGAGATGGAGGAGAAAATCCGCAAAGAGCTGTACGCGCGCGGGTTCGTGGCCCAGTATCATTTCAGCGATCTGCTCGGCATCTCCCCGGAGATCGGCGAAGCCAAGCGCATCGCCCAGGAGTTCGCGGTCATCGACGCCACGGTGCTGATAACCGGGCCGTCGGGCACCGGCAAGGAGCTGTTCGCCCAAAGCATCCACAACTACAGCCTCAGGAAGAACCGCCCGTTCGTCGCCATCAACTGTGCGGCCCTGCCGGCCAACCTGCTGGAAAGCGAGCTGTTCGGCTATGTGGAGGGCGCCTTCACCGGCGCGGCGCGGCAGGGGAAACCGGGCCTGTTCGAGCTGGCCCACAAAGGCACGATCTTCCTGGACGAAATCTCCGAAATGGACAAATACGGCCAGAGCCGGCTGCTCAGGGTGCTCCAGGAAAGAAAGGTCAGGCGGCTGGGCGACGACAAGTACATCCCCGTCGACGTGCGGGTAATCGCCGCGTCGAACAAAAACCTCCCCAAGCTGGTCCGCGACGGGGAATTCCGCGAAGATCTGTACTACCGGCTGAACGTGCTGTCTCTCAACCTGCCGTCGCTGAAAGACCGCAAGGGCGAGGTGCGGTATCTTGTCGGCCATTTCCTGAAAGCGTTCGGCAGCCGCTACGGCCGCGAGCCGGTGCTGGACGAGGAGGCGACGGCCCTGTTCGAGCAGTACGAGTGGCCGGGCAATGTCCGCGAGCTGAAGAATTTCATCGAGCGCCTGGTGATCATGCTGCGCGGCAAGCACGTAACCGTCGACACCGTCAAGGCGTTGTTCCAGAACCGCGAATTCGCCATCCGCGAAGCGTCGCCCGCCGACAGCTACGAAAACGACGACAAGGCCAGAATCGTCAACGCCCTGCGGGCGGCGAACTATAACCAGACGAAGGCGGCGGCCATGCTGGCCATCGACCGCACGACCCTGTACCGGAAGCTGAAACGCTATAATATTTTGCTCAAAAGTATTTGAATATTGGCAATAGCGCTGCTGGCTGCAACAATTGCTGCCGATAATCCGCAACAATGCAACATTTATTGCCGCAAATGTTGCATTGCCTTGGGGCGGCAGCGCACGCAAATGGGGCTTCGCGGGTTGGCATGTCCCTTGCATTGGATACAGGCATCAACTACAGAAGGGGTGCGGCGATGAAAAACAACATCAAGGAACGTCTGGCGCGCGGCGAACAAGTAATCGGCACAATGGTCACGGTATTCGACAGTCCGGAAATCGGCAAAATTCTTAAGGTCTGCGGGTTCGACTTCTTCATCGTCGATTGCGAGCACGGCCATTTCGATTACCAGTCGGTCGGCAACATGGCTGCCCTGGCGAGGGAAGCCGGCATGCCGATGCTGGTGCGGGTCCCCGAGGCGCGGCGCGAGATCGTGCTGAAGTACATGGAGATGGGGGCATCCGGCCTTCTCCTGCCCAACACCGAGACGGTCGAGCAGGCCAAGGCGCTTGTGGAGTATTCGAAATACTACCCGCTCGGCAACCGCGGCGTCTCCCTCCTGCGCGGCCACACCGGCTTCGAGAAGATCGACAGCGCTACCGAGTACATGCAGCGCAGCAACGCCGAGAACATCCTCATGGTGCAGATCGAGTCCCCCAAAGGCGTCGAAAACGTCGACAAGTTTTTGGCCATCGAAGGCATCGACGCGGCCTTCATCGGCCCGAACGACCTGTCGCAGAGCCTGGGAATCATGGGCCAGACCGACCATCCGCGCTATATCGAGGCGGTGGACCACGTCATCGCCACGGCGAAGGCCTGCGGCAAATACTCCGGCATCCACCTGATGTCGACCGCGGCGCTCGAGCCGTGGATCGCCAAAGGGATGACGATCAATTTCTTGGCCAACGACGCGACGCTGATGATGAACGCCGCCAAAGAAAGGCTGGCAAAGCTGAAAAAATAACCGCCGCCAGGCGAGGAGGACACGGCTATGGCATTTAAAGTACTTATTCCCCAGGATATCGCCGAAGAAGGCAAGGCTTATCTGCGCGAGCGGGGCTACGAGATAAAGATGGGCACAGGGATCACCGTCGACGCGATCAAGCGCGATGTCGCCGACTGCGACGCCATCGTCGCCCGCACGGCGCCCTTTACCGCCGAGGTGATGGAAGCCGCCCCTAAGCTGAAGGTCATCGGCCGGCACGGCGTCGGCGTCGACAATATCGACCTGAAGGCCGCCGAGCGGCTGGGCATCTGGGTGACGAACGCGCCGCAATCGAATTCGAACACCGTGGCGGAGGTCGCCGTCGGCCTGGTGATCGCTCTCGGCCGCCAGCTGACCTACTGCGAGCGCGAATTCCGCAAGGGCAACTTCGAGATCCGCAACCAGGTCCGCGGCATAGACTTGGAGGGCAAAGTCCTGGGCATCGTCGGTCTCGGCAAGATCGGCCGCCTGGTCGCGACCAAGGCCAGATTAGGGCTGGGCATGAAGATCCTCGCCTATGATCCCTATATATCCCAGGCGCAGGCGCCGGAAGGCGTGGAGATGACCGACAAGTGGGAGGACATTTTCGCCCGCCCCGATTTCGTCAGCCTCCATCTGCCCTTCGCCGGCAAAAAACTGGTGGGCATGAAAGAGTTTGCGCTCATGAAGCCCACGGCATACTTCATCAACGTGGCCCGCGGCGAGCTGGTCGCCGAAACGGAACTGATCGAGGCGCTACAGGCGAAGAAAATCGCCGGCGCGGCCCTGGACGTGTTCGAAAAGGAACCGCCCGACCGCGACAACCCGCTGCTGACAATGGATAACGTCATCGTGACGCCGCATAACGCCGCCCTCACCACCGAGTGCACCATCCGCATGGCGGTCCACGCGGCGATAGGCGTCGACGAAGTCATAAGCGGCAAGACACCTTCATGGCCGGTCAACAAGCCGGCATCGCCACGCCGCTGAGCCGGCGACATCCGACAAAACAAAGGGGGAAAACGGCTGTGGGTTTCGTACCAAAAGGCATCATCCCGGCGGTCATCACGCCGCTGACAGCTGACGGAGATTTCAACGAGAAAGCGATGCGGCAACTCATCAACCATCTCATCGCCGGTGGCGTCCACGGCTTGTTCATCGTCGGTACGACCGGCGAATTCTACGGCGTGACGCCCGCCGAGAGCCGCTATATCTGGGAAGTATCAGTAGACGAGACGAAAGGCCGCGTGCCGATCTATGCCGGCACCGGAGCCATCACCACCAAAGAGTCGATCGAACTGACCAAAATTGCCGAAGAATGCGGCGTGGACGCGGTGTCGGTACTGACGCCGATGTTCATCAGCCCCAGCCAGGAACAGCTTGTCGGCCACTACAAAAAAATCGCCGCCAGCACCAAGCTGCCGGTCCTGCTGTACAACAACCCGCCCAAGACGGGCGTCAACCTCTCGGTCGACACGGTGGCCAAGCTGTCCGAAGTCGACAACATCGTCGGCGTCAAGGATTCGAGCGGCGATTTCACCCTGACGGGCGAGTACATCCGCACCACCCGCGGCAAAGACTTCCACGTCCTCCTGGGGCGCGACACCCTTATTTACGCCGGGCTGTGCTACGGAGCCACCGGCTCGATCGCCGCCTGCGCCAACGTGGCGCCGCGCCTGTGCGCCGACATCTACGACAAATACCTGGCCGGCGACCTGGCCGGGGCGCTCGAGGCCCAGTTCACGCTCGCCCCGCTCAGAATCGCCTTCACGATCGGCACCTTCCCGGCCGTCATCAAGGAATCGCTGACGATGCTGGGCATCGACGCCGGCCCCTGCATGGAGCCGGTGGGCCCGATGACGCCCGAGGAGCGGGAGAAGCTCCGCAAGGTGCTCGTCGGCATGGGCCTCCTGAAATGATGAATTAGGACGGAGGGCGGAAAGCAACATGACGATACAGGAACGCAGGGCGGGATTATTCCTGATCTGCCTCGGTCTCGCCTCTGCTTATTACGGCATGTTCCAGTTGAAAATCGGCACCATCGGCCAGCCGGGGCCGGGCGCGTTCCCGTTCATCTCCGGGGCGGGGATAGTTATCCTGTGCCTGGCGTGGATTATTGCCAACCCCGTACCCGCCGGCGCTTGCCAGGCACTGTGGGAAAAAGGCCAACTGGTGCGGCCGGTGATTGCCGTCGCGGTAACGACGGCCTACGCGGTGCTGATGGAGCCGCTGGGTTACGTGCTGTCCACGCTGGTCTTTCTTGCCGCCTGGCAGGTGTTCATCGAAAGGGAGAAATGGAAGAAGACGGCGATGATAGCCATCATCGGCACGGCCGCCATGTATTTTCTCTTCGTCTACCTTCTGTCCGTGGCGCTCCCGGAAGGCTTATTGGAAGATTTATTCTTATAAGGAGAGGGCGGCTGATATATGGATGTTTTTGCGGGCCTGTTCGGCGGATTTTCGATAGCATTCACCGCCAACAACTTGATGTACTGCTTCCTGGGGGCCGCTCTGGGCACTGCCGTCGGCGTCCTGCCGGGACTGGGGCCGGCGGCGACGATCTCGCTCCTCCTGCCGGTCGTTTACGCGCTCCATTCGCCGGCCACCTCGATCATCTTCCTCGCCGGCATCTATTACGGGGCCATGTACGGCGGCTCCACGACCTCCATCCTCATGCGGATACCCGGCGAGGCCGCCTCGGTCGTCACCTGCATCGACGGCTTCGAGATGGCGAAAAAGGGCCGGGCGGGGGCCGCGCTGGCGATAGCCGCCATCGGCTCGTTCGTAGCCGGCACGGTGGGCGTCGTCGGCCTGACGTTCATGGCGCCGCCGCTGGCCGAATTCGCCCTGCGGTTCGGGGCGCCGGAGTATTTCGCCCTGATGCTGTTCGGGCTGCTGCTGGCCGTCTTCCTGTCCGGGAGCTCGCCGGTCAAAGGGACGATCATGATTTTTCTCGGGGTGCTGCTGTCCAACGTCGGCCTCGACCCGATATCCGGCAAGGAACGGTTCACCTTCGGGATCGTCGCCCTGCAGGACGGCTTCGATTTCGTCACCCTGGCCATGGGCATGTTCGGGCTGAGCGAAGTCTTGACCACCCTGGAGGAAAAGGGCGGCGCGGAATTCGTGACCAAAAAGATCGGCAAGCTGTTTCCGACCGCCCAGGACTGGGCGGAAAGCAAATGGGCGGTCGTCCGCGGGTCGCTGGTCGGCTTCTTTACGGGGATAATCCCCGGCGGCGGCGCGGTGGTCGCGTCGCTGACCTCGTACGCCATGGAGCAGCGGCTGTCGAAAAACCCGGAAGAGTTCGGCCACGGCGCCATCGCCGGGGTGGCCGGCCCGGAGGCGGCCAACAACGGGGCGTCGAGCTCGTCCTTCATCCCCCTCCTGACCCTGGGGATACCCTGCAACGCGTCGATCGCGATGATTTTCGCCGCCCTCATGGTGCAGGGCGTTACGCCGGGGCCGTTCCTCATCGGCGAACATCCCGACATCTTCTGGGGCGTCATCGCCTCGATGTACATCGGCAACGTCATCCTCCTGATCCTCAACCTGCCGCTGGTCGGCCTATGGGTGCAACTCCTGAAGGTGCCCTTCGGGATCATGGGCCCCGTGATCATCATGTTCACCGTCATGGGCTGCTACAGCCTCGCCAACGAAGTATTCAGCATCTACGTATTCATCGCCTTCGGCATCGTAGGCTACATCTTCCGAAAAATGGGCTTCGAGCCGGGGCCGCTGATCATGGCGTTCATCCTCGCGCCGCTCATCGAGAACTCCCTGCGGCAATCGCTGCTCATGTCGCAGGGCAGTCCGGCGATTTTCTTCACCCGGCCGATCTCGGGAACGCTGATGGCGCTGTTCGTGCTGGTGCTCGTCGGCCAGCTCTATATAAATATTCGCAAGAACCGGCGGCAGGACGCCGGGCAAACGAACTGACGCAAACAGCGAGCATAGTATAGGCTTGGCAAGTTTAACATCGGGTTTGGCATCACCAACAATAAAAGGGAGGGGATCAAATGTTTGGCAAGAAGAAATGGGTTATCTTGGTTGCGGTGGTCGTGGCGCTCGCCATGGTGCTCGCAGCGGGCTGCGGCGGCGGCAAGTCGGCCGGCGGCGACAAGAAACCTGAGGCCGGCAAGGCCTTCAAGCCCGAAAAACCGGTCACTATCGTCGTTCCCTACGCGGCCGGAGGGTCGTCCGACCTGCTGGCCCGCGCCGTCGAAAAAGTGTGGTCCAAGTATTGCCCGCAGCCGGTGCAGATCGTCAACAAACCCGGCGGCGCCGGCGTCGAAGGCGCCGCATTCGTAGCCCGCGGCAAGCCGGACGGCTACAACCTCGTCCTCGGCTACGGGTCGGGCTGCGACCTTGTCATGCCCCACCTGGAAAAAATCGATTATAAACCCTTCGAGGACCTGCTGCCGGTAGCCCGCCTGTCGATCCACTCGGTCGTCGTCCTCGTCCCGGAAAATTCGCCGTTCAAGTCGGTTAAGGACATCGTCGACTGGTCGAAAAAGGAGAATAAACCCGTAACCGCTTCGGTGTCGGTCACCGCCGGCTCCGTCGATATGGTCATGAGGGGCATCGGCAAGGCAGCCGGCATAAACGTGACGCCCATCCCGCACGCCGGCGGCTCGCAGTCGATGACGACCCTCATCGGCGGCCAGACCGTCATGGGCGGCAACCATCCCGCCGAAGTCGTCGGCCCGCTCAAAGCCAACAGAGTGCGGCCCGTCGCCATCGCTACCCCGGAGAGAGACCCGGCGCTGCCCAACATCCCGACCCTCAAGGAACAGGGGATCAACTTCTATACCTGGGGCTCGGTCAAAGGCATAGCCGTCGCCAAAGGCACCTCGCCGGAAATCATCGCCTACTACGAAGACCTGTTCAAGAAAATCTGCGAGGATGCCGAATTCAAGAAGGCCATGCAGGACATGCTTCAGCCGGTGCAATACCAGAATGCGGCCGATTTCGGCAAATTCATGAAGCAGGCCTTCGACGACTACGGCAAGACCATCAAGGAATTGGGCCTGGACAAAAAATAACGTCCGCTTTCCGCGGTCCGGGTGAAAACGGAGAACAAGGCTATGAGCGTCATACATGAACTGCTAAAGGATGTGCCGTTGCCGAAAGTAGCCAAGGTCCGCCAGCATTTCCCGGCGCCGGCCGTGAAGGATGTGGAAGCAGCCCTGCGGCGGGAACTGGGCCGGGAGGAAATCTCCCGCCTGGTTAAGCCGGGGATGCGGATCGCCCTCACCGTCGGCAGCCGGGGAATGGATCAGGTCGCCACCCTTGCGCGGGTAACGGTGGAAGAACTGAAAAAACGCGGCGCGCAGCCGTTCGTCGTGCCGGCCATGGGCAGCCACGGCGGCGCCACTGCCGCCGGGCAGAACAAAGTGCTCGCCCATCTGGGCGTAACCGAAGAATCGGTCGGCTGTCCCATCGTCTCTTCCATGGAAACGGTCGAGGTCGGCAAGCTGGAGAACGGCTTGCCGGTGCTGATCGACAAGCACGCTTACGAAGCCGACGGCATCGTCGTGCTCAACAGGGTGAAACCCCATAACGCATTCCGCGGGCCGAGCGAGAGCGGCATCGTCAAAATGCTGGCCATCGGCCTCGGCAAGCAGCAAGGGGCCGACTCCTGCCACACCTACGGATTCGGCCTCATGGCCGAGTTCATCGTGAAAATGGCGGCCATCAAGCTGGCCACGTGCCCGGTGCTGTTCGGCATCGCCACGGTCGAGAACGCCTACGACAAGATCATGAAAGTGGAATGCATGCCGGCCGCCGACCTGATCGCCGCCGACCAGCGGCTGCTGATCGAGGCCAAGGCCAACATGCCCCGCATCATGTTCCCGCAGATCGACGTGCTGGTGGTCGACTGGATCGGCAAAGAATTCTCCGGCGGCGGGATCGACGGCAACATCACGGGGCGTTACTCGACCCCCTTCATCTCCGGCGGGCCCGAAGTGAGCAAAATCGCCGTACTGGACGTGACGGACAAAAGCGCCGGCAACGCCAACGGCGTCGGCCTCGCCGACGTAACCACCCGCAGGCTGTTCGCCAAATACGACTACGATGCCGTCTACGCCAACGCCCTCACCTCCACGGTGACGGCGTCGGCCCGCATCCCCATGCTCGTAGACACCGACCTGGACGCCGTCCGCGTGGTGCTGAAAACCTGCTTCGTCCCCGACCCCGCCCAGGCGCGGCTGGTCCGGATCAAAAACACCCTGCAGCTGGGCGAGCTGTATATCTCCGAAGCGTTGTTGCCAGAGGCGGCAGCAAACCCCAGCATGGAAATTGCCAGTCCGCTCGCCCCAATGGCCTTCGACCGTGACGGCAGGCTGGCAGACCCCTGGTGACAAAACCAGCAAATAAGAAAAAACCGGCAGATGTGATATCTGCCGGTTTTTTTATCGCCAGTCTGCTATTCGAGGGTGACCGTTTCGCCCGGCTCCATAACTAGCACCGGCACGCCGAGGCGTTGTTCCACATCTTTTTTGAACGCCTGCGGGTCCTGGGCGATCAGCGGCCAAGTGTTGTAATGCATCGGCACCACGAAGCGCGGCTTGAGCAGGGCGACGGCCTCGACGGCGTCCACCGGCCCCATGGTGTAGTTGTCGCCGATCGGCAGCAGCGCATAATCGATCTTCTCCAGCCGGCCGATGAGGGCCATATCGCCGAAGAGGCCGGTATCGCCGGCGTGATAGACAGTCGTGCCGCCGAGGTTCACCACGAAGCCGCAGGCGTGGCCGCCCGGCACCCCGGAACCGTGGAAAGCGAGCGTCAGGCGGACATAGCCGAAATCGAAAGCATGCTTGCCGCCCAGGTGCATCGCATGGGCCTGGCAGCCCTGGGAGCCGCAGGAGCCGGCCACTTCGGCGGTGGACACCACAGTCGCGCCGGTGCGTTTGGCGATCGCCACCGCATCGCCGAAATGGTCGCCATGGCAATGCGAGGGCATGACGTACTGGCAGTCGATGGCGGCCGCCTCCGCGGCTGCCGAGGGGTTTCCGGTCAGGAAAGGATCGAAAATGATCGACGTCTTGCCGTCGGAAAGGAGAAAACAGGCATGACCGAGGAATCTGAGGGTCTTCATCGCCAAGCCTCCCTTTAAAATGGTTTTAATTGATAGTTTTGCGGATTATATCCAAAAATATTTATTATCGGCCGGCAGGCAAAATCCTGCTGCCGGCGGCAAGGTTTTCGGCGATTCCCCCTTTTCCCATCCCCGCAGCGGCAGGTTATCCGGCCGTTGCCGGCGAATAAGTCAACCTACACATCTTTCTGAGGACGGAGAAAGGGGCGGAATCATGCGCGACGGCCACGACCGGACCATCCATTATCTCCGGGTGTCTGTCACCGACCGCTGCAATTTCCGCTGCGCATACTGCATGCCGCCGCGGGGCGTAAAGTGGCTGACCCACGACGAAATACTCACCTATGAAGAATTGCTGCGCCTTATCGCCGTTTTCAGCCGCGAGGGCATCAGGAACGTGCGGCTGACAGGCGGCGAACCGCTGGTCCGCAAAGGCTTCGTCGACTTTGTCGCCGCCGTCAAACGCCTGGGGACGATCGAGGACCTGTCGTTGACCACGAACGGCAGCCTGCTGCCCAAGTTCGCGCCCGCGCTGAAAGCCGCCGGCCTCGACCGGGTCAACATCAGCCTCGACACCGTCGATGCCGCGAAATTCGCCAAGATGACCTACTGCGGCCGGCTCGAAGATACGCTGCGGGGAGTGAAAAGCGCCCTCGCCGCCGGCCTGACGCCGCTCAAGCTCAACGTCGTCCTGACCGCGGCCTTGACCGCCGCCGACCTGGCCTTCTTCATCGACCAAGTCTACTGCTACCCCATAGCGGTGCGCTTCATAGAACGCATGCCGCTGGGCGGCAGCGCAAGCTTCGAGGCCGGCCCCGACATCGCCGCCGTCAAACGGCTGCTCGAAGCAGCGGGGCACGGCCGCCTGGAACCCGCAACCGCCAAAGGCAACGGGCCGGCCCGTTACTGGCGCCTGCCCAAATCGCAGGGAACCTTCGGGTTCATAACCCCGATCAGCGAACATTTCTGCAACGCCTGCAACCGCCTGCGGCTGACGGCCGACGGCCGTCTCCGGCCATGCTTGCTGAGCGACCTGGAGATCGACGTCAGAACGCCGCTCAGGGCGGGGGCCAGCGACGACGAACTGGCGGCGCTGTTCGCCGCGGCCGTCCGCGCCAAGCCTGACGGCCATTCCCTCTGCCGCACGAGCGGCTATCCGGGCTTCGGGCGCCGCATGTCGCAGATCGGCGGCTGACACTAATTAGCAATATTTGGAAATTAACTGGCAGGAATTAGCCCTTTCTGCCCGAATAGTACTAAGTAACGTCTGCAAGAGGAAGCATCGGAGGAAGGTTGTGGGGCAGGATTGGTAATCGAAGTACGCTTGTACGCGTCGCTCCGGCACTACCTGTCGGCGGGTTCCGACACAGGTATGATGGCGGCCGACGTCCCGGACGGCATCTCGCTGGGGGAACTCCTCTCCGAACTGGAGATCGACCCCGCCGAAATAAAACTCGCCGCGGTGAACGGCAACGAGAGCACCATGTCGCGCCTGCTGGCCGACGGCGACCGGGTGGAACTCTTCCCCCGGGATTTCGCCGCCAAGGCGTGAGCCACCGCGGAAAGGAGACTGGCGTGGAATTTACCCATTTTAACAAGGCCGGCCGGGCCCGGATGGTCGACGTGACGGCCAAGGACGAGACCCGGCGCGAAGCGGTGGCCGAGGGCCGGGTGAGACTGCTGCCGGCGACCCTCGCGCTCATCCAGGCGGGGGCGATCGGCAAGGGCGACGTGCTGAGCGTGGCCCAGGTGGCCGGCATCATGGCGGCCAAGCAGACGTGGCAGCTCATCCCGATGTGCCACCCGCTGCTGCTGACCGGCGTCGACATCGCTTTCGCCGTCGACGAGACCGCCAGCGCGATCGACATCGTCGCCACCGTGAGGACGACCGGCAAGACCGGCGTGGAAATGGAAGCGTTGACGGCCGTTTCCGTGGCCGCCCTGACCATCTACGACATGGCCAAGGCGGTCGACAAGGGGATGGTCGTCGAATACGTCCGCCTGGCCGCCAAATCGGGCGGCAAGAGCGGCAATTATCTGCGGGAAGACCGCGGCTAGGAGGCCGAACAATGTCCGGAAAAATCATCGCCGTATGCACCAGCGCCAACAAAGGCGAACGCAAAACCAACGTCGGCCGCGCCGAACTGCTGCCCGGACAGGGGCTGGCAGGCGACGCCCACGCCGGCTTCGCCCACCGTCAGGTAAGCCTGCTGGCCATCGAGAGCATCGACAAAATGCGCGCGAAAGGGCTCGACGTCGGGCCGGGCGACTTCGCCGAAAATCTCACCACCGAAGGAATCGACCTCGTCTCGCTGCCGGTAGGCACCCGCCTGAAAATCGGCGACGCGCTCCTGGAGGTCAGCCAGATAGGCAAGGAATGCCACACCCGCTGTGCCATCTACTATCAGGCCGGCGACTGCGTCATGCCCAAGGAGGGAATCTTCGCCGTCGTGCTGGCCGGCGGGCCGGTGGCGGTCGGCGATACGCTGGAGGCGGCGGCCAATGTTTAACATCGGCATCATCACCGCCAGCGACAAGGGTTCCCGCGGCGAACGCGAGGATGTCAGCGGACGCACCATCGCCACCATGCTGGCCGGCATCGGCGAAGTGCGCCATTACGTTATCGTGCCCGACGAGCGCGACGCCCTCAGCCGCGAGATCGTCAATATGGTGGACAACCTGGCCGTCGACCTCATCCTCACCACCGGCGGCACCGGCCTGGGGCCGCGCGACGTCACCCCCGAGGCCACGCTGGCGGTCATCGACCGCCAGGTGCCAGGCATCCCTGAGGCCATGCGGGCCAGGTCGCTGGAAGTGACCTCGCGGGCTATGCTGTCGCGGGCCGTGGCCGGCATCCGCGGCCGCACGCTCATCATCAACCTCCCCGGCAGCCCCAAAGGGGTCAAGGAATGCCTGGAGGTCGTGCTGCCCGCCCTGGAGCACGGACTGGCGATAATGAAGGGCGAGGCCGGCGAATGCGGAAGCGGGGCGACTGCCTAAAAAGTCCATCTGCGGCGTTGGTCCCCGGCTGCCTTGCCTCTGGAGCTTTTTAGACAGTCGCGTGCAAATTCCGGCTTGACAATTGCGGTTGTCTTTTGCTATAGTTACTATCAACAACACAGCGAAATGCGATGAGCGGGAGAAGTAAGCCAGAGGCGTTTCCCAGAGAGCCGGGGGTCGGTGCGACCCGGCAGGCGCGCTGACCGAAATACACCCGCGAGCAGCAGGTTGAAAGCCACTGGCGAGTAGACCGCGCCGGAACGCCACCGTTATCATGGGCTAGGGTATCGGACGCACGTCCCGTACCTGAAGAGAGCGGCTTGCCATTATAAGCAAGCAGGGTGGTACCACGGGTATATTAAACCCCGTCCCTGTACAGGGACGGGGTTATTTGCATTTGTACCGGGGAAGCTGCCTAGAAAGCTCATCTGCGGCGTCACTCCTGCGGGCGCTCCTCCGACGTACTTCCAGTACGCCTCCGTCACGTCCTCGTCGTTCCTTGCATCTGAAGCTTTCTAGACAGCTTCGCACATTTCAAATAAAAAAGGGAGGAACCAATCATGATCATCGTAATGCAGCCTCTTGCCAGCGACGCCGACATCAACCGCGTCGTGGAGAAAATAACCGGCCTCGGCCTGAAAGTGCACCTCTCAGAGGGACGATACCGCACCATCATCGGCGTCATCGGCGACAAGAAGGTCATCAACGGCTTCCCGGTCGAGGCGCTGCCGGGGGTGGAAAAGGTCGTGCCTGTGACCGAGAGCTACAAACTGGTCAGCCGCGAGTTCAAGCACGAGGGCAGCGTCATCGACGTCGGCGGCGTGCCGGTAGGCGGCGAGAGCCTCGTGGTCATGGCCGGGCCGTGCGCGGTGGAAAGCCGCGACCAGCTGCTCGAGGCCGCCCGGGCGGTCAAGGATTGCGGCGCCCAGTTCCTGCGCGGCGGGGCCTACAAGCCGCGGACCTCGCCTTACTCCTTCCAGGGCCTGGAGGAGAAGGGCCTGGAGATGCTGGCCGAGGCCAGGGAGAAGACCGGCCTGAAGATCGTCACCGAAGTCGTCGACACCCAGTCGGTGCCGGCGGTGAGCGCCTACGCCGACGTCCTCCAGGTCGGCGCCCGCAACATGCAGAACTACCAGCTCCTCAAAGCGGTCGGCAAGGCCGAAAAACCCGTCCTCCTGAAACGCGGCATGGCGGCCACCATCAACGAATGGCTGAACGCCGCCGAATATATCATGAACGAAGGCAACTACAACGTCATCATGTGCGAGCGGGGCATCCGCACCTTCGAGGATTACACCCGCAACACGCTCGACCTGAGCGCCGTCGCCGCCGTGAAGAGCATCAGCCATCTGCCGGTGATCGTCGACCCCAGCCACGGCACCGGGGTGGGCAAGCTCGTCCAGCCGATGGCGCGGGCCGCCGTGGCCGTCGGCGCCGACGGCCTGATGGTCGAAGTCCATCCCAACCCGGCCGAGGCCCTGTCCGACGGCAAGCAGTCCCTCACCCCGGCGAACTTCGCCGGCCTGATGCGGGAAGTGGCGGGCATCGCCGCCCTCATGGGCCGGAGGCTGGCATGACGGCCGCGCGGGTCGCCGTCATCGGCGTCGGCCTCATCGGCGGCTCGCTGGGGTTGGCCCTCAAAGCCGCCGGCGTTGCGGACGTCACCGGCGCGGACAGCGACCGGGCCACCCTGGACGAAGCCGTCAGGCGGGGCGCCATCGACCGCGGCACGACCGACCCGGCGGCCGGCGCGGCCGGCGCCGACATCGTGTTCCTCTGCACACCGGTGCTGCAGATTCCGGGCCTCGTCGCCCAGATCGCCCCCCGCCTCAAGGCCGGGGCCATCGTCACCGACGCCGGCAGCACGAAGGGCTACCTCGGCAAAGCAATAACCCGCCTGCTGCCTGCGGGCGTCCACTACGTGGGCGGGCACCCCATGGCCGGGCGGGAGAAAAGCGGCATCGCCGCCGCCGACGGCAACCTCTTCCGCGGCAAGCGGTATATATTCACTCCCGGCGCGGCCACGCCGCCGGCGGCGGTGGAGGCCCTGGCCGGCCTGATCCGCAGGGCGGGCGCCAGGGTCACGGTCATGGACGTCGCCCGCCACGACGACTGCGCCGCCGTCATCAGCCACGTGCCCCACGTGGTGGCGGCCGGCCTCGTCAACCTCCTCGACTGCTACCCGGACGGCGAGGAAGACATCGCGGCCCTTGCCGGCGGCGGGTTTTGCGATACGACCCGCATCGCGTCGTCGAACGCCGACATGTGGGCCGACATCTGCCTGACCAACCCGGCGGCGATCACGGCCGGGCTGGCAAATCTGCAGGGGCTTTTAGACGGGCTTGCCGCCGCCGTCCGCCGCGGCGACCGGGCGGCGGTGCGCGCCTTTTTCGCCGCCGCCAAAAAGCGGCGGGACGGCATCATCGCGTCACTCGGGCCCACTGGGAATTGATGATCTGGGCGATGAGCTTTTTGGCCTCGATGTCGGGGTGGAGGCCGTCGATGGCGTAGTAATCGGGCAGCTCCCGCCCCGCGTCCGCCAGGTGGGGGTCGAGATCGATGAAGTAGCGTTGCTGGCGGATGAAATCGTTGACGGTGTCGAACTCCTGCCGCCAGTTCGACGCCGTTTCTTCGTTGAAAACCTTCTTGATGGCATCCGGGTTGATGGGCGGCAGAGTGAGAAAGATGGGCCTGATGCCGTTCATCTGGCAGTTGGTGCGGATGGCGGCCAGGTCGGCGATGACCTCCTCGGCCGGCGTGCCGCCGCGCAGGCTGTTCGTGCCGCCCATGATCAGGAGGAACTTGGGCCGGAAGGGCAGCACATCGCGCTCGAACCGCTCGGCCATCGTTTCCGACGTGTCGCCGCTGCGGCCGAGGTTGACGGCCGGGAAGGCCAGGTAGGTCTGGAAGCTGTACTCCCAGTCGCCCGGCGAGTAGGAGACGGCGCCGCCGCCGTGGGTGATGCTGTCGCCGAACGTGGCCGCATAGTTGCCTTTGGCGTGGTCGACGACGAAGCTCCCCGCCTCCGAATACGCGCCGACCGGCCCGCCGGCGGCGTCCAGGCCGCGCACCCGCCAGTAATAGGTGCCAGGCTCGATGCGGGGCTGCTCGTCGTAGCAGGCGAAGCCGGTGACCTCCTTGCTCCAGATGCGGTGCATCGACGGCGCCGCGTTGCCGGGAATCTCCGGCGGGGCGGCGAGGACCTCGACCTCGTAGCTGACGGCGCCGGCGATGGGGATCCAGGCATAGGCGGGGTAGAGGGGCGCGGCCAAGCCGTCGCGGTTGAAAACGGTGGTCGGGAGCGGCCGCTGGACAACGGTCCGGCGGCGGTCGATGAACAGTTCCTGGGCGTCCGAAAACACCCCCAGCGGGTTGCCGTCGTAGTCGAGGGCCCGGACCCGCCACCACAGCCGGTCGCCAGGGTAGCGGGAAAAATCGGCGTTGTAGCCGTGGGTGAATACCTCGCGGGAATGGGTGAAGCGGTGGCGGGAAGGCTCGGTGCCGCCCGGGTTCTCCGGCGGGGCGTCGAGGAATTCGATCTCGTAATACACCGCCCCCGGCACCACCGTCCAGGTCAGCATCGGCTTGTCGGGCGCCGGGGCGGAGGCGGGGTAGGCGGAAGTGGCGGCCGGCTTGAGGCGGTTGAAATCGACGGCCGAACGGCCGGTGAGCTTCGCCAGGTCGAGGGGCTCGGAGTAGCCGCCGAACGGATGGCGGAACAGGCCGTGGGCCGATACCCGCCAGTAGGTGCGGAAAGGGAAATTTTCGTTGACCGTGAAGCTGTTCTGCCAGGTGCGGAAGGCGAAGAGGCGCTGCCCCGGGAGCGCCGGCGCCTGGTCGGGCGGCGTTTTTAGCACCTCTATCTCGTAATAGCCGGGATAGGGCAGCCTTTGCCAGGTCAGGACATACTCGTTGGCGGCCAGAGCCGCTCCCAGCCTGGGCTTGTACCCGCCCAGGACCGCGGCGGCCGCGGCCTCCGCCAGATAAACGACGGCGAGGGCCACGATCAGTGAGAAGAAGAAGCGTTTCATACTGCCTCGCATTTATGGAATTTACACAAGGTATTGGCGGCGCAACGACGAAACATACCAGATATGTCCAAATACTCGGGGTGATGATGGTTGTTCGACCGCAGCTTCTACAGCCGCGCTTTTCTCGGCCTGGTTGCCGCCAACCTGTTCTTCTGGATGAGCGTCAGCTTCTTTTTGCCGGTATTACCAATATATTACCACACTCTTGGCATGAACGACCACCAGATCGGCCTGGCCGTCGGGGCATTTTCCCTCGGGGCCGTTATGTTCCGCGTATACGCGGGGCGGGCCGTCGACCGCTACGGCAGCCTGCCGGTGCTCACCGTCGGCGTGCTCCTGTCGGTGGCGGCCATCGGCGGCTACTATGTCGCCGTTACCCTGGTCACGGCGACCATAGCCCGCTTCCTGCACGGCGCAGGCATCTCGGGCTACAGCTCCTCGGCCCTCACCATGGTCAGCGTAATGCACGAGGAACACCGCATTACCGAGGCGGTGGCCTTATACACCCTGGCGAGCATGATCGGCACGGGGATCGCGACCAGCTCGGCCAATTGGCTGTTCGCGGCCGGCGGCATGCCGCTCGTGATCGGCGTCGGCGCGGCGACGACCTTGCTGTCGCTAGTATTATTCCCGCGGCAGGTCAAACCGAAAATCGCCGTGGTGGCCGCCGAGTCCCTGCCGCTGAAAAAAGTCGTCGCCGCTCCGGCGGTGTACGTCGCCACCATCAGCCTGCTGGCGTCCAACCTCTGCTACGGCAGCATCATGACCTTCCTGCCCCTTCTCATGCTCAGCAAAGGGATAACCGAGTTCAACATCTTTTATGTGGCCTACTCGGTCGCCGTCATCCTCTCCCGCATGTGGATCGGCCGGCTGTGCGCCGTCCTGCGGCCCGAAAGGCTCACCTTTCACGTCCTCGTCGCCCTCGGCCTGACGATGCTGACCGCGGGGAAGTTCACCGGCGACTGGGTGCTGGCGCTGTGCGGCGCCGGCGTTGGCATCGGCTATGGCCTCGTCTTCCCGGCCATGGCGACGGTCGTCACCGCCAATGTCCAGCCCGCCAACCGCGGCACGGCGTTCGGCTTCTACACCATGGCGGTCGACCTGGGCTTCGGCTTCGGCGCCATCGGCATGGGCGCGGTCGCCTCCGCCTGGGGCTATCAGGCCGTGTTCGCCGCCGCCGGCGTGTACACCCTGGCCTACGCCGCCCTGTACCAGTTTTGGCTGCGGGGCAAGATCGCGGTGCCGGCGGCCTGCGAACCGGAATGAGGCATTGAACATAAAAAAACAGCCCGCAAGGGCTGTTTTTTGCGGTCGGATAAAGCTCTCTAAAAGTATAGATCCCTTTTGCCCGCATCGAGGTCTTTCAGCCGCTGGACCGCGGCGGCGCGGACATTTTCCTGGGGGATGTCGTCCAGGGAGCGGCGGATGAGGTCTTCGCCCACCGCCCGGGTAGGCTCGTCGGCGTAGTCGAGCAGGTATTCCTTGAAGGTGAGGAGGGCGTTGGGCAGGCAGACGTTCTGGATCTCGCCGCTCTTGGCCAGGGCCATGAAGCGGTCGCCGGTGCGGCCCTGGCGATAGCAGGCCGTACAATAGCTGGGGATGAAGCCGTTCTCGCACAGCATGCGGATGATCTCGCCGGGCGAACGCTGGTCGCTGGGTTCGAACTGCTGGCCGTCGTTCGGGCCGCAGGCGGCGTGCTGCTGGTGCTGCTGGTAGCCGCCCACGCCGGTGCACGAGCCGGCGCTGATCTGCGAGATGCCGTACTTGATGAGCTCGTCGCGCAGCGCGGGCTCCTCGCGGGTGGAGAGGATCATGCCGGTGTACGGCACCGCCAGGCGGATGATGGCGATGATCTTCCGGAAATCCTCGTCGCTCACCAGATGGGGGAAGTTCTGCAGGTTGACGCTGCCGGCCGGGCGGAGGCGCGGCACCGAGATGGTGTGCGGCCCGACGCCGCAGTCGCGGTCGAGGTGCTCGGCGTGGAGGAACATGGCCACCGTTTCATACTTGTAGTCGTACAGGCCGTAGAGGACGCCGATGCCGACGTCGTCGATGCCGGCCTTCATGGCCCGGTCCATGGCGGTGGTATGCCAGTTGTAATCGCGTTTCGGGCCGCTGGGATGGAGAGCGGCATAGGTGGGGCGGTGGTAAGTCTCCTGGAAAAGGATGTAGGTACCGATGCCCACTTCCTTGAGCTGGCGGTAATCGGCCACCGTCGTCGCCGCGATGTTGACGTTGACGCGGCGGATGCTGCCGTTGCCATCCTTGACGCTGTATATCTCCCTGATGATATCGGTCACGTAGTCGATCGGGCAGTTGACCGGGTCTTCGCCCGCCTCGACCGCCAGGCGCTTGTGGCCCAGGGACTCGAGGATCTCGACCTCTTCCTTGACCTCGGCTGGCGTGAGGCGGCGGCGGAGCTGCCCGGCGTTGCCCTGGCGGTAGCCGCAGTAGGCGCAGTTGTTGATACAGTAGCTGGAGATGTACAGGGGGGCGAACAAGACGATGCGGTTGCCGTAGATAGCTTTCTTAACCGCCGCGGCGGCGGCGAACATCTCCTGCAGCAGGGCCGGGTCGGTCGTCTCCAGCAGCACCGCCACCTCGGCGGCGCTCAGCCCGTGATATTCCCGGGCCTTGGCGATTATCCGCCGCACGGCGTCCTTGTCGCCGGCCTGCCTCTTAGCCTCGGCCAGCAGTTTAGCGATGAGCGCGTCATCGATGAAGGCGTCGGAAGTGCGTTCTCGTTCGTCGATCATTTTTTCTCCTCCTCCAGACTTTGCGTCGTAAGGGCGGATTTCACCGTCACGCCGGACAGGTTGCCGAGCTTGCCGGTGAGCGCGCCCACCTCGTCGGTGGTGCCTTCGATAATGAGGGCAATCACGCCGACATTGGCCTCGGGCCTGGGTATGCCCATGCGGCCGATGACGATGTGGCTGTAGGCGGAAATGGCCGTGTTGACCTTTTCCGATACGTTCTTGGGGTCGTGGATGACGATGCCGATAACCCCGATGCGTTTGGCCATCTGGCTCCCTCCTCAAAAAAGTAAAGCCTTCTTCTGCAAGGCAAAAGAAGGCTTTGTCACCATGCGGCAAACTTTGCCATCCTCGGCGCAGGCGCGCGGCCCTTGCTTGCAGATACCGAAAAATCGGTTTTCCTCCGCGGCCGGCCGGCGGCCCGCCGCGTCAGAACTTATCGACTCAATTATACACCATTTTTCGCCGCCTGGGAACGGGGCGGAGAAAATTTTGACATAAGCGGCGGCGGCGGCGGCGATAATAAAATAATTGAGCGCCAGCCGCCGGACGGCGGCGAAAGGATGAGGGCTTTTGCCGCCATTGGTCGGTATACCCCGCGGTCTTCTTTACTATCATTACGGCGACGTATGGTGCGATTTCCTGCGGCGGCTGGGCGCCGAGCCGGTGGTTTCGCCCCCGACGACCCAGGCGGTCATCGCGGCGGGTGGCCGCATCGACGAAGTCTGCCTGCCTGTCAAGGCCTTCTTCGGCCATGCCGCCGCGCTGACCGCCCGGACCGACTTCATCTTCATGCCGCGGGTGGTGAGCGTGGCCGCCGGGCACTATTCCTGCCCCAAGATCATCGGCCTGCCGGACATCATGCGGGCCGCCTTCCCCGGCAGCCCGCCGCTCATCGCCCCGACCGTCAACCTGCGCGAAGGCCGGCGCAGCCTCTACCGGGCGGCGGCGGCCGTAGGCGAAGCCCTTGGCCGCTCGCCCCTCGCCAGCGTGTACGCCTGGCAGCGGGCCTGGCGGCTGCGGCGGCGGCCGGAGGAGGCCGCCTGCCTGGCGCCGGCCGGCAAACCCTCCGTCATCCTCGCCGGCCATCCCTACATCCTGTACGACCGCCTGCTCAGCATGGACGCGGCCGGCAAACTGGCCGCCTGCGGGGCGGCCGTCGTCGCCGCCGACCGTGCCGACCCCCGGGCCGCCGACAAAGCCGCCGCCGCGCTGCCGAAAAACATCTTCTGGCATTACTGCCGGACCCTGGCCGGGGCGGCCCTGGCCTTCCTGGCGGCCTCGCCGCCGCCGGCCGGCGTGGTCCTGCTCACCTCGTTCGCCTGCGGCCCCGACTCCCTCGTCGGCGAACTGCTGCGCCGCCAGGCCGAGCGCCGTGGCGTCCCCTTCCTGCTGCTCACCTTCGACGAACACACGGCCGAGGCCGGCGTGACCACCAGGCTGGAGGCGTTCACCGACATGCTGCTGCGCCGGAGGCTGCCATGATCGTGACCTTTCCCCACCTCGGCCCGCTGCACATCGTCTTAAAAGCGCTCCTGACCGGGCTGGGCGCGCAGGTCCTCCCGCCGCCGCCCACCGGCCGGGCCGCGCTGGAGCTGGGCGCCCGCTACTCCCCCGAGACCGCTTGCCTGCCCTTCAAAACGACGCTGGGCAACTTCATCCAGGCCCTGGAGGCGGGGGCCGACACCATCCTGACCTGCGGCGGCGAAGGGCCCTGCCGCCTCGGCTATTACGCCGCCGTCCAGCGCGAGCTCCTCCGCGACCTGGGCTACAGCTTCGACATGGTCGTCGTCGAACCGAACATCGCCAGCGTCTGGCAGGCCCTGCGGCGGCTGACGGCCACCGGCGGCTGGCGCCGGGCCCCGGGCGCCTTCCGGCTGGCCGGCGCCAAGCTCGCCGCCCTCGACGCCATCGAGCGGGCGGCCTGCCTGGCCCGGCCCCGCGCCGCCGACTGCGTCGACGCCGCCCGGCAACAGGCCGTGGCCGCCATCGACGCCGCCACCGGCCCGGCGGCCGCCGCCGAAGCAGCTGCCGCCTTCCGGCGTCGGCTGGCGGCGCTCCCCGGCCAAGATGGGCCGGAGCCGCTCGCTGTCGGCCTGGCGGGCGAAATCTACGTCATGCTGGAAAACTACGTAAACAACGACCTTGTCCGCCTGCTGGGGCGCATGGGGGTGGCCGTCCGGCCGACGATGCTGCTCGGCGACTACGTGCGCACCCACATCCTCCGCGACTCCGCCGCCTGCCGCCGGGACCGGGCAGTGCAGGCGCTGGCCGCGCCCTACCTGGGGCACTACGTCGGCGGCCACGGCGTCAAAAGCATCGGCCAGGCGGTGGCCATGGAGCGGAGCGGCTGCGACGGCCTCGTCCACGTCTTCCCCTTCACCTGCATGCCGGAAGTCATCGCCAAAAACATTTTGCCGGGAGTGAGCGACCGCACCGGCATCCCCGTCCTCTCGCTGGCCTTCGACGAACAAACCGGCGCGGCCGGGACAATGACCCGGCTGGAAGCCTTCGTCGACCTGCTCGCATACCGGCGCAAAAAATTAGCCGGCGGCTGACGAGGAAGGAAAACCCCCTCACCGCGCAGAAGCAAACTGCGAGGTGACAATCGTGGCATTAACTTCCGAACACCTTTTCAGTCTTGTCGTCACCCTCCTCCTCGTCACCGCGGTCGGCATCGGCGCGGCCCGCAAAGTGAAATCGGCCAGCGACTTCGCCGTAGGCGGCTACAGCTCGGGCGTGACGCTGGTGGCCGGCACCATCATCGGCACCATCGTCGGCGGCTCGGCCACCGTCGGCACGGCCCAACTGGCTTTCATGGTCGGCCTGTCGGCATGGTGGTTCACCCTCGGGACAGGGCTGGCGCTGATCGTCATGGCCCTCTTCTACGCCCGCCCCCTGCGGGCCACCGGCCTGCAGACAATCCCCCAGTTCCTCGTCCGCCACTTCGGGCCGGCGGCCGGGCCGCTCGCCAGCCTCACATCGTCGCTGGGCATCTTCTTCAGCATCGCCGCCAGCACACTCGCCGCCGTACCGCTCATCACCGCCATGTTTTCCTTCGGCGCCGCGCAGGCCGCCGGCCTCGTCCTCGTGCTGATCGTCGCCTACGTCTTCTTCGGCGGCGTATGGGGCACAGGCCTCGTAGGCGTCGCCAAAACCATCATCCTCTACATCACCCTCATCGCCATCGGCTGGCAGACCTACACCGCCATGGGCGGCCCGGCCGGCTACGCGGCCGCCTTCCCCGCCCATCCCTGGCTCGACATCTTCGGGCGCGGCCTGTGGACCGACCTGGGGGCCGTGCTTTCCCTGCTGATCGGCACCCTGACGACCCAGACCTACGTCCAGGCGCTTTACGCCGCCAGGGACGGCGACACCGCCAGGCGCGGCGCGCTCGTCGCGGCGGCGATCAACATTCCCGCCGGCATCCCGGCCGTCATGGCCGGCATGTTCATGCGCCTCCACCATCCCGACATCGCCCCCATCGAAGCGCTGCCCCTCTATATCCTCCACTACCTGCCCCCCTGGCTGGGCGGCATCGCCATGGCCGCCCTGCTGCTGGCCACGGTCGGCTCGGCCGCCGGCCTCGCCCTGGGCGTCGGCACCATGGTAACCCGGGACATATTGTCCGGGCTGGTCCGCCGCGGCGGCGACATCGCCGCCCTGTGGCTCAACCGGCTGGTCGTGCTCGCGGTGGCGATGGCGGCGGCTCTCCTTACCTTCGGCAACCTCAAGGCGGTGATCATGGACTGGAACTACCTGTCGATGGGCCTGCGCGGCGCGGGCATAATCCTGCCGCTGACAGCGGCCATCTTCCGGCCCGGCCGCATCGCCCCGCGGCTGGCCGTCTGGTCCATGGCCGCCGGCGCCGCGGTGACAATGGCCTGGCGGCTCGTCTTCCCCCAGGGCCTCGACCCGCTGTACGCCGGCGTGGCGGCCAGCGCCCTCTTCCTGGCCGCCGGCTGGCGGCGCAAAGAAACTGACCCAAGAAGGTGAGCGCATGGATAAATTCACAGTAACCACCCCGGCCGAAGGCCTCGTCGACATCACCGCCAAAGTCGCCGCCATCGTCCGGGCCGGCGGCGTCGCCGCCGGCCTCTGCCACGTCTTCGTCCCCCACACCACCGCCGGCGTCACCGTCAACGAAAACGCCGACCCCGACGTCGCCGCCGACCTGCTGGCCGGCCTGGACAAAATAGTCCCCCAACTGCCCTACCGCCACGCCGAAGGCAACTCCCGGGCCCACATCAAAGCCTCGCTGCTCGGGGCGGCAGCAACCGTGCCCATCGCCGGCGGCGGCCTCGCCCTCGGCACCTGGCAGGCCATCTACCTGGGCGAATTCGACGGACCGCGCCGGCGGACGGTCTGCGTAACCCTCCTCGGCGGCTGACCATGGCGGCCGCGCTCTGCACCCTTGAACTCATCATCCCGGACGCCGCCTCGCTCAAGGACAAACGCCAGGTCCTGCGCAGCCTCCTCGAACGCATCCGTTCCCGCTGCGGCGCGGCGGTCGCCGAAACCGGCCACCAGGACACCTGGCAGCGGGCGACGGTCGAAGCGGCCCTCGTCGGCAGCAGCCGGGCCGTGCTGGCCAGGCAGGTCGAACTGCTGCGGCGCATCGTCGACGACAACGGCGAAGCCGAAGTGGCCGCCTTCAACGTGGAATATCTCTGAGGTGACAGCATGCACATCGTCCTCGTCGAACCCGAAATACCCGGCAACACCGGCAACATCGCCCGCCTCTGCGCCGCCACCGGCGCCGCGCTGCACCTGGTGAGGCCGCTCGGCTTCGCCACCGACGACCGCCACCTGAAGCGGGCGGGGCTGGACTACTGGCACCTCGTCGCCGTCCGCTACCACGACTCCTTCGCCGCCGTGGCCGCGGAATACGCCGGCCACAACTTCTATTTCAACACCACCAAGGCGGGCCGCTTCTACAGCCAGGTCGCCTACACGCCCGACGACGTGCTCGTCTTCGGCCGGGAGACGGCCGGGCTGCCGGCAAGCCTCCTCGCCGCCAACGCCGACCGCTGCCTGCGCATCCCCATGCTGGCGGGGGCGAGATCGCTTAACCTCTCGAACGCCGTCGCCGTCGTAGTGTACGAAGCCCTTCGCCAGCAGAGCTTCCGGGACTTTTGCTGAACACCGTATGCGACAAATTCTTTGCAGGAGATGATCGCCATGCAAGCAGCCCAGTTCGGTCCGGCAGGCAACCCGGACGCTTTTTACGCCGCAGGGCACAAAGCCTCGTCAGAAATGCCGGCGTGGCTGGCCGGCCTGGGCCTGGACGCCTACGAATACCAATGCAGCCGCGGCGTCACCGTCCGCGAAGAGACGGCCCGGGCCATCGGCGAGGAAGCCCGCCGCCACGGCATCAGGCTCAGCGTCCATGCCCCCTACTACATAAACCTCGCCACCGAAGACCCCACCATCGCCGCCAACACCACCGGCCATATCCTCAAATCGCTCACCGCCGCCCGCTGGCTGGGCGCCGACCGCGTCGCCTTCCACATCGGCGGGCCGGGCAAGCAGACCCGCGGCCGGGCGATCGAGCGGGCCAAGGCCCTGTTCGCCGCCGTGCTCGAAGAGGCCGACAAGCAGGGCCTCCTCGAGGGCATCTGCCTCGCGCCGGAAACGATGGGCAAACAGAACCAGCTCGGCAACCTCGAAGAAGTGCTGGCCTTCTGCGCCATGAGCGAATGGACCATCCCCACCCTCGACTTCGGGCACCTGCACTGCGTCACCGGCGGCCGCTACACCACCCGCGAAGAATACGAAGCCGCCTTCGACCTCGTCGCCGCGAAGCTCGGCGAAGCCAAGGCCGCCGCCGTCCACATCCACTTCAGCCGCATCGAATTCACCAAAGCCGGCGAAAAACGCCACTGGACCTTCGCCGACGCCTTCGGCCCGCCTCACGAGCCGCTGCTCGAAGTCATCGCCGCCCGCGGCTACGCGCCGCGCATCGTGTGCGAATCGGCCGGCACCCAGGCCGCCGACGCCAAAACCATGCAGGCTTACTACCGCAAACTGACCGGGGCCTGAAGCCCGGGCCCGGCTTCGTTTTGCCGCCGGCCGGCAGGAGTTGGCGGCCGCCTTATGGAATATAGCTGTATTTGCCCCGGAGGCCGCTTTGTCCCTGTGTATTAAACCGCGGCAGGGAGCATAAGATACATTGTATATGGGGGAATTGGCTTGAATCCGTACGACAAAGCCCACGAACTGGCCAGAGCGCTTCAGGCGTCCAGCGAATACCGTGCCCTGCTCGCGGCCAAGGAGGCCATTGCCGCCGATCCCGACGCCAGGAAGATGGTCGAGGATTTTCTCCGCAAGCAGATGGAGCGGGAATACGAAGCGCTCGCCGGCAAAGAGGACGCGGCCAAAACGGAAGCATTGCAGCGCATGTACGAACTCCTCGCCATGAACAGCAAGGCGCGGGAGTTTCTTGCCGCCTACTCGCGGTTTCAGCGGACCATGGCCGACATCAGCAAAATCATTGGCGAATCGGTTGCTGAAGGATTGGATATATTTGCAAAAGATTAAGGTGCGGGAAGACTTCTACGGACAACTGCAAAAAATCATTGCCGGCCCCCGCCTTCTGATCGACGAACCGATGGCCAAGCACACCACCTTCCGTATCGGCGGGCCCGCCGATTACCTCGTCAGGCCGGCCTCCGCCCGTGAAGTGGCGGCCGTGCTGGCAGCCGCCGGACGCCACGGCGTGCCGGTCGTCGTCCTCGGCAACGGCTCGAACGTCCTCGTCCGCGACAAGGGGATCCGCGGGCTGGTGCTCAAGCTCGACGCCGCCATGGGCGAGATAAGCCACAACGGCGCGACCGTCAAGGCCGGCGCCGGGGCGGCCCTGGGCGACGTGGCCCGTTACGCCGGCAGCATCGGCCTGACGGGGCTGGAATTCGCCGTCGGCATCCCGGGCAGCATCGGCGGCGCGGTGTTCATGAACGCCGGCGCCTACGACGGCGAAATCGGCTGCCTCGTTGCCGCCGTGACGGCGGTCTCCCCGGACGGCAGGTTGCAGCGCTTCGGCCACGCCGACATCCGCTTCGGCTACCGCGACAGCATCTTCCAGCACAACGGCTGTATAATCTGCGAAGTCGAGCTGGCCCTCGCGGCCGGCGACGATACCGCCATCGGCAGCAAGATGAGCGACTACACCTGCCGGCGCGAAGCCAAACAACCCATCGAACTGCCGAGCGCCGGCAGCACCTTCAAACGTCCGCCCGGCTATTTCGCCGGCACCCTCATCGAGCAGGCCGGCCTCAAAGGCTTCAGGATCGGCGGCGCGGAAGTCTCCGGGAAACACGCCGGCTTCATCGTCAATGTCGGCGGGGCGACGGCGGCCGATGTCCTGGCCCTCATCAAAGAAGTGCAGCGCCAGGTTTTCGAACGGTTCGGCGTGAGGCTGCAGCCCGAGGTCCGCATCTTCGGCGAAGAGTAGGGGGAGGCGGCGCTTTTTACGCCGCCTCCGACTTTGCGGGGTACCCCGCTTTTTTTTGTTGGGCAGGAAATATCGCGTTAAATGTGGAAAATAAACAAGTCAAGCAATTTTGGGCATAATTTTGCCGAAGGAGCGGAAAAAATGCGGTTGACTTTTTTAGGTGCTGCAGGCATGGTGACAGGTTCGTCGTACCTCCTGGAGGTAGGCGGGAAAAAACTGCTCGTGGACTGCGGGATGTTCCAGGGGTCGAAGGCGACCGAGGCGCTCAACAGGCGGCCGTTCCGCTTCGAGCCGGCGGGGCTCGACGCCGTCCTCCTCACCCATGCCCACATCGACCACAGCGGGCTGCTGCCCAAACTCTGCAAGGAAGGCTACAAAGGCAAAATATACGCCACCGAGGCCACCGCCGACCTGTGCCGCATCATGCTGCCCGACAGCGCCCACATCCAGGAATTCGAGGCCGAGATCATCGCCCGCAAGGGCCGCCGCGCCGGCAAGGCCCCGCTCGCGCCGCTCTACACCGTCGACGACGCGTATACGTGCCTGAAATACTTCAGCCCCGTCCCCTACGACGAGCAGCGGGAAGTATGCCCGGGAGTAACCGTGCGCTTCAACGACGCCGGCCATATCCTCGGCTCGTCGATCATCGAACTGTTCGTCGCCGAAAACGGCCGCACCGTCAAACTGGTCTTCTCCGGCGACCTCGGCCAGCCCGACCAGCCGATCATCAAGGACCCGTCCGGCATCGACGCCGCCGATTACATCGTCATGGAGTCGACGTACGGCAACCGCAAGCACGAGGACTACGACAAAGAAGAAGCCCTGGCGGCCATCATCAACGATACCGTCAAACGCGGCGGCAACGTCGTCATCCCCGCCTTCGCCGTCGGCCGCACCCAGACCATCATCTACCACCTCCACCGGCTGCTCAAAGCCAACAAAATTCCCGACATCCCGGTGTTCATCGACAGCCCTCTGGCCATCTCGGCCACCGACATCTTCGCCCACCACCCCCAGAACTTCGACGTCGAAGCCTACGAACTCTACAACCAGAACGACAACCCCTTAAGGCTGCCGCACCTCGTGTTCACCCGCACGGCCGACGAATCCAAAGCCATCAACTTCCTCAAGGAGCCGGTCATCATCATCTCCGCCAGCGGCATGGCCGACGCCGGCCGCATCCTCCACCACCTCAAGCACAACCTGTGGCGGCCGGAGTCCAGCGTCGTGCTTGTCGGCTATCAGGCCGACGGCAGCCTCGGGCGGCGGCTGCTCGACGGCGTGAAGCGGGTGAAGATCATGGGCGAGGAAGTGGGCGTGCGGGCGAAGATCCACAACCTCGACGGCTTTTCCGCCCATGCCGACCAGGAAGACCTCCTCATGTGGCTTTCGAACCTAAAGCAGCCCCCGGCCAACATCTTCGTCGTCCACGGCGAATTCGAACAGGCGACGGCCTTCGCCGGCGTCGTCAAGGACCGGCTGGGCTTCCCGGCCTACGTGCCCCGCTTCGGCGACGTCGCCGTCATCGACGGCCGCAGCTTCACCGTCGAGGCCAGCGGCCTGGTGCTCGTCGATCCCGCGGTGGAAGAACTGCAAGCCCTGCTCGAACAGCTCGACAGCGAATACATGGAACTGCGCAAACGGCTGGAGACGGTCACGGCCGCCGAGCCCGCCAAGCTGCCCGCCCTGCTGCGCGGCGCCCAGAAAGTCCGCAAAATGGTCCGCCAGGCCATGGAAGAAGCGGGCGCCAACGGCGCGAAATAGGAGAATAAACACCGGCCGTTCCGCCGGAGACTAACCATACCTACAAGAGACCGGAGCAAGAGGCCGCCCGTGCGCCAGGGCGGCCGATATTCGCAGGAGGAGACAGCATGCAACGAGAAGATTTGCGGAATATCGCCATCATCGCCCACGTCGACCACGGCAAGACGACGCTCGTCGACGCCATGCTCAGGCAAAGCGGCGTCTTCCGCAGCAACGAACAAGTGATGGAACGCGTCATGGACTCCAACGAACTGGAGCGCGAGCGCGGCATCACCATCCTCGCCAAAAACACGGCCATCATATACAAGGGCGTCAAAATCAACATCGTCGACACCCCCGGCCACGCCGACTTCGGCGGCGAAGTCGAGCGGGTGCTCAACATGGTCGACGGCGTGCTCCTGCTCGTCGACGCCTTCGAGGGGCCCATGCCCCAGACGAAATACGTGCTGCGCAAAGCGCTCGAACAAAACCTCACCGCCATCGTCGTCATCAACAAGATCGACCGTCCCGACCAGCGGGTCGCGGACGTGCTTGACGAAGTCCTCGAACTGTTCATCGAACTCGAAGCCAACGACAAGCAGCTCGACTTCCCGGTCGTGTACGCCACCGCCCGCGACGGCGTCGCCAAGCTAAACATGGACGACGACAGCCGGGACCTCAAGCCGCTGTTCGACCTGCTGCTAACGGCCGTCCCCGTCCCCTGCGGCGACATCGACGGGCCGCTACAGATCATGGTCACCACCCTCGACTGGGACGACTACGTCGGCCGCATCGCCATCGGCCGCGTAATGCGGGGCCGCGTGCAGAGCGGCCAGACGGTCGCCGTCCTCGACGGCGAGAACGAAACGCGCGCCAAGCTCAGCCGCCTGTACGTCTACGAAGGGCTGAAACGCAGCGAAGTCAAAGAAGCGGCCCTCGGCGACATCGTGGCCATCACCGGCCTCGACGCCGTCAACATCGGCGACACGGTCGCCGACCCCGAGAACCCCGAAGCCCTGCCAGCCATCAAGGTCGACGAACCGACCCTGTCGATGATCTTCAGCGTCAACACCAGCCCCTTCGCCGGTCGCGAAGGCCAGTACGTCACCAGCCGCCACCTGCGCGAGCGGCTGTTCAAAGAGGTCGAGACCAACGTCAGCCTGCGGGTGAACGAGACCGGCAGCCCCGACGCCTTCGAGGTCGCCGGCCGCGGCGAGCTCCACCTGTCCATCCTCATCGAGACCATGCGCCGCGAAGGCTACGAATTCCAGGTCGGCAAGCCCAAGGTCATCATCAAAACCATCAACAGCCAGCGCTGCGAACCTCTGGAACGCCTCACCGTCGACGTGCCCCAGGACTTCATGGGCACGGTCATGGAAGCCCTCGGCACCCGCCGGGCCGAGCTCGTCAACATGGTCGAACTGGCCGGGTACCTGCGGCTGGAATTCATCATCCCGGCCCGTGGCCTCATCGGCTTCCGGTCGGAATTCCTCACCAACACCAAGGGCAACGGCATCATGCACCACGTCTTCCACGGCTACGCCCCCTACAAGGGCGACATCCCCGGCCGCACCCGCGGGGCGCTCGTGGCCTTCGAGACCGGCGAGACGACCACCTACGGCATCCACAGCGTCCAGGACCGGGGGACGATGTTCGTCGTGCCCGGCCAGGCCGTCTACGAAGGCATGGTCGTCGGCGAAAACACCCGCGAAATGGATATGGAAATCAACCCCTGCAAGAAGAAGCACGTCACCAACATGCGCTCCAGCACCGCGGAAGAGGCGCTCAGGCTGGCCTCGCCCCGCATCCTCAGCCTCGAGCAGGCGCTGGAGTGGATCAACGACGACGAGGCCGTAGAAGTTACGCCGCGCAGCATCCGCCTGCGCAAGGCCACGCTCGACAGGCAGCTTAGGGCGCGGGAGCGCAAGAACGCTCAAGGGGCCCTGGAAGGGGAGTAAGCATGTTTTCTCCCGAAGCCATGGCCGTTCTCCAAGCCCGCTACCTTAAAGGCGGGGAAGAGCCGGCCGACATGTTCCGGCGGGTCGCCGGCCACGTCGCCCGGGCCGAAACCCTGTACGGCGGCGACGCCGCGCAGGCGGCCGACGAATACCGGCGGCTGATGGACGACCTTATCTTCCTGCCCAACTCGCCCACCCTCATCAACGCCGGCAAGGCGCGGGCCCAGCTCGCCGCCTGCTTCGTACTGCCTGTCGAGGATTCGCTCGCCGCCATCTTCGAAACACTGAAAAACGCCGCCCTCATCCACCAGAGCGGCGGCGGCACCGGCTTCTCGTTCTCCCGCCTGCGCCCGGCCGGCGACGCCGTCGCGACCACCGGCGGCGTGGCCAGCGGGCCGGTGTCCTTCATACACGTCTACGATGTCGCCACCCAGGTCGTCAAGCAGGGGGCGGTGCGGCGCGGCGCCAACATGGCCGTCCTCAGGATCGACCACCCCGACATCGAGCAGTTCGTCACCGTCAAGCGCAGCCGCGACGTCCTCAACAACTTCAACCTGTCGGTGGCGATCACCGACGACTTCATGCAGGCGGTGGAACGGGGCGGCGGCTTCGCTCTCGTCAGTCCCCGCGACGGCGCGGCGGTGAAGACGGTCGCCGCCCGCGACCTGTTCGCCCTGGTGGTGAAAATGGCCTGGGAAAACGGCGAACCCGGCCTGTTCTTCCTCGACACCGTCAACCGCTTCAACCCCACCCCGGCCCTCGGCGCCTTCGAGGCGCCCAACCCCTGCTCCGAACAGCCGCTGCTGCCGTACGAATCCTGCGTCCTCGGCTCGATCAACCTCACGCGGCTGGTGGCCGCCCGCGGCCGGGAGCGGGCCGTCGACTTCGCCCGCCTGCGGACCGCCGTGCGCACGGCGGTCAGATTCCTCGACAACGTCGTCGACATCAACGAACATCCCCTGCCGGCCGTGGCCGAGGCCACGCGCCAAACCCGCAAAATCGGCCTCGGCGTCATGGGCCTGGCCGAAGCGTTCATCCTGCTCGACCTCCCTTACGCCAGCCGGGAGGCTGTGGAACTCACCGGCCGCATCCTCGAATTCGTCACCGCCGAAGCCAGGCAGATGTCCGCCGAGCTCGGCGCCGCCCGCGGCAGCTTTCCCGCCTTCGCCGCCAGCGTCTACCCGGCGCGGGGCTTCGCCGCCATGCGCAACGCCACCGTGACCACCATCGCCCCCACCGGCACCATCAGCATCATCGCCGGCTGCTCCAGCGGCATCGAGCCGCTGTTCGCCCTCGCCCTCTCCCGGCGGGTGCTCGACGGGCAAGTGCTCGCGAGCGTGAATGGGACGGTCATCGACTACCTGAGCCGACGTAACCTGTATACGGAAGAAGCCGCCGCCGCCATCGCCGCCACCGGCAGCGTCCAGGCCACCGCCCTGCCCGGCCGCGTCAAACAGGTCCTCGCCACCGCCCACGCCATCGAGCCGCACTGGCACGTCGCCCACCTCGCCGCCGCCCAGGCGTTCACCGACAACGGCGTATCGAAGACAGTCAACATGCCCCACGCCGCAGGCGAGGCCGAAGTCGCGGCCATCTTCCGCCAGGCGTACGCCGCCGGCTGCAAGGGGGTCACCGTCTACCGCGACGGCAGCAGGGAAGAGCAGGTGCTGACCGGCGGCACGGCTTGCGAGGATTGTGCGCTGTAAACTTTGAAAGCCGCCTAAAAGTCCATCTGCGGCGTTGCTCCTCGGCTGCCATCCTCAGCGTACGTCCCGTGTACGCTTCCGGTGTCAGCCTCCGGTGCGCCTTGCATCTGGAGCTTTTAGACGGCTTTGTCCTATTCAAATTGCTTAAGTTTTTGCCTATTTTCCACGAAATCTCTATTAGATTCCATTTTCATGCAGGAATTAGGAAAATAATGTCGAATTTTTATCAAAAACGATTCTATCACTAGATTATGTCAAGGAGGTGAGGAACTTGGCTCCCGGTCTTATCGACAAACTGACCAACTTCCTCATGCCGGTGGAAGAAGAACCGCAGCCGGTTGAGGCCCTGCCCGCCGGCGACCGCCGTGCCCAGCTCAGGGTCCACAGCCAGAACCCGGCGGCCCTCAAGGTGTTCGTCGCTAGCCCGGCGGAATACGACGACGTCAAGCTGTGCGCCGACTACCTGAAAGCCAACGTCGCCGTGCTGGTAAACTACGCCGACGTCGACAGCGCCGTCCAGCAACGCATCGGCGACTTCCTCAGCGGCCTCATCGTCGTCACCGGCGGCGCCAGCCAGCGGGTGTCGGACACGGTCGTCATCTACGTGCCCCCCCATGTCGACATAAACAAAGAAATGTACGCCTTCTCCAAACGCAAATAAAGACGCGCCATAGGAACGTGAAGTGCCCCCGCCGGACAGGCGGGGGCACTTATTTGTCGTGGCGGGCGGTCATTCGCCGGCCTGCCGGCAGGTGGCGGCGCAGGCGCCGGGCTCGGCGGCGTTCGCGTATTTCCCGCCCCATTCGCACAGCGTCGCCAGGATGGGCAGCAGGCTTTTGCCGGCGGCGGTCAGGCGGTATTCGACCTTCGGCGGCACCTGCGTATAAACGTGCCGGTCCACCAGGCCGTCCTCTTCAAGCTCCCTGAGCTGCTGGGTCAGCATCTTCTGGGTGATCCGCGGCAGCGCTTTCCGCAGCCCGCTGAAGCGCACGGTGTTTTCCCCCAGATACCAGAGGATGAGCGCCTTCCATTTGCCGCCGATGAGGGCCAGGGTAAGCTCCATCGAGCACTGGTACTCGCAGTCCTTATACTTGAGCATCGCGGCCGCCTCCTGTGTCGTTGCGCGGATTACCGGTATCCAAAACATACTAAACCACTTATAAGTACGTACTTGCTAAAAACTGCATCAGTATCTATATTATAGCATAGAAGCCTTCCCTCGGGGAGAGGCATCATGAACGAGGAGGTTATCTATGAAAGTCGTAGCCTTTAACGGCAGCCCGCGACAGGGCGGCAACACCGCCCAGGGCATCGAGATCGTCCTGGCCGAACTGCGCAAGGAAGGCATCGAAACCGAATTCGTCCAGCTCGGCGGCCGCAAGGTTTTCGGCTGTCTGTCGTGCGGCAAGTGCTGGGAGAACAAGGACAATCACTGTGTCCGGCAGGACGACGAGATGAACATTTTCATCGACAAGATCCGCCAGGCCGACGGCATCATCATCGGTTCGCCCACCTATTTCAGCAACGTATCCCCCGAAGTCAAGGCCCTCATCGACCGCTGCGGGTTCGTGGCCAAGGCCAACGGCGGCGACATGCTGCGCGGCAAGGTGGGGGCGGCGGTGGTCTCCGTACGGCGGGCCGGGTCGAATTTCGTCTATTCGGCCATCAACTTCTTCTTCGGCATCAGCGAGATGATCATCCCCGGTTCGAGCTACTGGAACATGACGCTGGCCCTCAACCCCGGCGACGTGCAGAACGACGCCGAAGGCGTGCAGACCTTCCGGACGCTGGGCAAGAACATGGCCGCGCTGCTGAAAAAGCTCCATAGCTGATAGAAAGAATTGCTAGAAAAACACAGATGCGGAGGATAGAAAATGAACGATTCTGTCAGATGGCACCGTGACACCCTCGGGGAAAAAGTGGTCAAGGCGCTGACCAAGAACAACTTCACCGCCACCTATGTCCAGAACCGCCAGGAGGCCGCGGCCATGCTGCTCGAGCTCATCCCGCCAGACGCCACCATCGGCTTCGGCGGGTCGGTGACGCTGAACGAGCTGGCGATCATTCCCCAGCTCGAAGAGCGCGGCAACCCGGTCGGCAACTACATGAAGCCCGGCCTCAGCCCGCAGGAGGTAAAGGCCATCAGGCGCCAGCACCTGCTGGCCGACGTATACCTGTCCGGCACCAATGCCGTCACCCTAGACGGCGAGCTCGTGAACGTCGACGCCACCGGCAACCGCGTGGGGCCGATGCTGTACGGTCCGGAAAAAGTGTTCATCGTCGTCGGCATCAACAAGATCGTCAAGGACGTGGCCGAGGCGCAAAGCCGCGTGAAGCTGTGGGCTTCGCCGCCGAACAACAAACGGCTCGGCTACCCCAACCCCTGCGCGCAGACCGGGGTGTGCGTGGACTGCCAGGGCCCGACGCGGATCTGTAATATCACCACCATCATGCACAAGAAGCCGCGGCTGACCGACGTGCACGTCATCGTCGTCGGCGAGGAGCTGGGTTTGTAAGATCCGGAAAACGGTAAAATGGCCCGTGGACACTAGTCCGCGGGCCATTTTACCGTTTTATCAGCTGAAAAACGACGCGGCCGTCAGGCCGTACTTATCCATTTTGCGGTACAGGGTCTTGCGCGTTACCCCCAGGAACTGCGACGCCTGGGAGACGTTGCCGCTGAAGCGTTTCAGGGCGTTTTCGACCGCCAGCCTGCTGGCGCTGTCCAGGCTGTCGGCCTGGATGGCCGGGTAGGGCGGGAATTTGGGCGACTCGGTCTGTCCGCCTACGGTCTTCTTCAAGCCGCGGTAATGCGCTATATCCGCCGTCTCGATCATCCTGCCCCCCCGGCTGATGGCCGCCACCGCGCTGCGCTCGATGACGTTCTCCAGCTCGCGGACATTGCCGGGCCAGTCGTAGGCGGCCAGCATTGCGAGCGCCTGGGCGGAGATGGTCACGTCGATCCCCAGCCGCTCCTTGAGCTTGAGGCAGAAATGGGCGCTCAACTCGGGGATATCCTCGCCGTGGAAGCGCAGCGGCGGGATGTCGATGCTGATGACGTTCAGGCGGTAGTAGAGGTCCTCGCGGAAGTTGCCGAACCGCACCTGTTCCCACAGGTCGCAGTTGGTGGCGGCGATCAGCCGGGCCCGGAAGGGAATCTCGGCCAGGCCGCCGAGGCGGGTGAACGAGCGGTTCTGGAGGACGCGGAGCAACTTGGCCTGCATGGCCCCCGACATGCTGTTCACCTCGTCCAGGAACAGCGTGCCGCCTTCGGCCAGCTGCATCTTCCCCGGCCGGCCCTCGCGCTTGGCGCCGGTGAACGAGCCGCCCTCGTAGCCGAACAGCTCGCTTTCGATGAGGTCGACCGGTATGGCCGCGCAGTTTATGCCGATGAACGGGCCGTCGCTGTACGGGCTGGCGTTGTGGATGGCCTGGGCGAACACCTCCTTGCCGGTGCCGCTCTCCCCCGACAGGAGGATGTTCGACGGGATGGAGGCCGCCTGGCGGGCGAGGTCGACGATCGACTTGAAGTTCGAGCTCCGGCCCTTGACGTCCTCGAAGTGGAAATAGGCTTTGAAGCCGGCGGCGTTCTTGACCAGGTGGCTGGTGTTGGCGAGGTCCTTGAACACCGCCAGGCCGCCCTTGAGCTTGCCGTCGATCTTTATCGGCAGGCAGTTGCCGAACACCGTCTTGCGCTTGCCGCGGCGGAAAAAGTTCAGCTCCCGTTCGTGGATGAGCAGGCCGGTTTTGACCGTGTCCAGCATGGTGGTCTTGGCGTCGAAAATTTCGTCGGCCCGTTTATCGAGCGCTTCCTCGCCCTTGAGCGCCAGCGCCCGTAAAGCCGTGCGGTTGATCAGCGTTACTAGGCCCTTTTCGTTTACGGCCACCAGGCCGTCGGAGATGGAATCGACGATGCCCTTGAGGTAGCTGGAGGTTATCTCCTTCTCGCGGCGCAGCCAGTGCTGGTGGAGGCTGAATTCGATCGCCTTGGCCAGGGCCGCCACCATGCCCAGGGTGTGCATGTGGACCTTGCGGTAATGCCCCGACATGTTGATGCCGCCGACGATGTTGCCGTCCTGGTCGCACAGCGGGGCGGACGAGCACGTCCAGATGTGGAGGTTGGTGTTGTAGTGCTCCGGCCCGGCGAGCTGGATGGGCTTGCGGAGGATGGCCGCCAGGCCGACCGCGTTCGTGCCCATGATCGGCTCGCTGCGGAGCGAACCGACGACGATGCCGCTGCGGCGGGATGTGTCGAGCAGTTCCTGTTCGCCGAACTGCTTGAGGACGCACATCTCGCTGTCGAGGAGGTCGATCCGGAACTGCGAGCCGCTCACGCTCGCCAGCAGCGTCTCCAGGAAAGGCGAGGCGATGTTGATGAGGTCTTCGTTTTTGGCCAGTTTGGCGGCCAGCTCCTTTTCGGAGGCGGTAACCGGCGGGGCGAGCTCGTAGGGGTCGATATTGCGCTGCCGGGAGCGCTTCCACGAGTCGACCACTTCCTGGCGGGTGTATTTCACGGCCGCCGTCCGGCCGGTCGCCATGAAGCTCTCCCAGTCGGCGCGGACGGCCGCCAGGTGGTTGAGGAAATTATGATACTCTTCCTGATTGATCTCGGCGTCGGCTTTGAAGCGTTCCGCCCATTCCTTCTGCACGCCGTCCGTCAACAGCATTTTTTCGCCCCCGTTTCGGCTTTTTGGGGGGAACAATTCGCCGCCGGCAGGGAAATTCCTGGCATGTCTGGATAAAAAATAAACAATTGGATACCATTGTGGGTCATTTGTATCCAATTGTCGAATCAGGACGAACGGCCGGCATGAGGCAGGATGGCCGTAGATCGGCCGCCGGCGGTTCCTGGCACATTTCTTGCAAATATGAAGGGCAGCAGTTGCGCGCAACAAAGAGGCGAGGGGGAGTGATAAGCGGCCTGAGCGGCTGCCTGCAACCTGACCCGGAAGATGCGGATGAACCAACGGCTTGACAAAGGAGGAGGCGCATAAATGATCACCTATGACCAATTGTTGGCCAAACTGGATGACGCCAAGCTGACCGTCAACCATTACAAGGTCATCACCGCCGCCATACTCGGCGACATGCTGGAATTCTTCGATTACTTCCTGATCGGCTTCGTCCTGGCGTTCATCGTCACCCCCTGGAAGCTCAACTTCGCCCAGGCCACGACCGTGCTGCTGATCGCCGGTCTCGGCGCGATGTTCGGCGCGTTTTTCTTCGGCTATATGGCGGACAGAATCGGCCGGCGACCCGTCTTCATGATCACCGTTCTTACCTTCTCGATCCCCAGCGGTCTCATGTACCTTACCCCCGACGGCGGCTGGATATATCTGTCCGCCATGCGGTTCCTGGTCGGTTTCGGCGTGGGCGGGCTGTACTCGGTCGACCTGCCGCTTGTGCAGGAATTCGTGCCGGCGCGCTATCGCGGCGCCATCAGCGGCATCCTCACCGCCTTCATCCCCATCGGCATCATGATCGGCAGCACGGTCGCCGGTTACCTCACGCCGCTGATCGGCTGGCGGGGCCTCTTCCTCGTCGCCCTGCTGCCGGCCCTGCTCACCCTCCTCATCCGGGCGTGGGTGCCGGAATCGCCGCGCTGGCTGCTTTCCAAAGGCCGCTACGAAGAGGCGGTCAAGGCCATCAACTGGGTCACGCAGAGCACGGAAACCTACAAGGCCGAGGACCTGCAGGCCGGCGGCGCCGTCGCGGCCGCCCAGGCCCGCAAAATAAGCGTCACGGAACTGTTCAAATACCCCCGCAGCCTGGTGGTCGCCTGCATGACCAATTTCTGCCTGCAGACATGCGACTACGGCATCACGCTGTGGGCGGCGACGCTTTTCACCCTCGTGCTCCAGGTCTCTCCGGCCGATGCGGCCAAGATGTTCTTCCCGGTGGCGATGGCCGGTTTTGCCGGCCGGTGGTTCTGGGCCTTCATGTCCGAGTTCGTCGGCCGCCGCAAATCCGGCATGCTCATCGGCGGCGGCTGCGCCGTCGTCCTCGCGTTCGCCGGCCTGAACTACGATGTCACCTGGAACGGCGTGTCCGTATTCTGGCTGGCGATCATCTGCTCGTACTTCTTCGCCAACGGCGGTATGGCGGTCATCGGCCCGTACGCCTCGGAGGTCTGGCCCAAGCACGTCCGGGCCCTGGGAATGGGCGTGGGCTACGGCATGGGCGGCCTGGGCAAGATGCTCGGCCCGGTGGCCCTGGCCATCTTCGCCGGCAGCTCGAACCTCGTTTCCCCGAAAGCCACGATCGAGGCCATCCCCGCGGCCTTCGGCCTGTGGGCCGCCGCCGGCATAGTCATCGTGATCTGCTGCTATTTCGGCGTCGAGACCCGCAACAAATCGATCGAACAGATCGACTCAATGGTCCACATCCCCTCCGCAGCCAGCGACGATAAGGTCAAAGCCTGATTGCCGCCAGTGGGGGAAAACAACCGGAACCGCAGCATGTCGCAGCGAATGGAGGGATATTTATGGATAATGGCAAAGTGGCCTTGATCACCGGCGGCGCCACGGGCATCGGCAAGGAGGTCGCGCTGGGGCTCGCGGGCCGGGGCGCGAACATCGTCATCAATTATTCCCGCTCGGAAAAGGAGGCCGCGGAAACGGCCGAACTCGTCAACGCCAAGGGCGTCACCGGCATCACGGTGAAGGCGGACGTCGCCGACGACCGGCAGGTGCGGGCGATGATCGACAGCATCATCGGCGCGACGGGCCGGCTCGACTATGTCGTGAACGCCGCCGGCATCACCGACTTCGTCCCCATGGCCGACCTCGAAGGGCTCAAGGAAGAGTACTGGGACCGGGCGCTGGCCGTCAACGTCAAGGGCGTGTTCTTCGTCTGCCGGGCGGCCGCCCCCCACCTGAAAAAGACACGGGGCAGCATCGTCACCATCACCTCCCTGGCCGGCTTCAACGGGCGGGGCAGCTCGATCGCCTACGCGGTCGCGAAAGGCGGCGCCATAACCCTGACGAAATCCCTGGCCCAGGTTCTCGCCCCCGAAGTGCGGGTCAACAGCGTCGCCCCCGGGCCGGTCATGACCCGCTGGAACGCCGGCCGCGAGGACGGCGTGAAGAAATTTTTCCAGGGCACGCCCCTGGAACGTGTGTGCGGTCCCGAGGACGTGGCCGCGGTGGTAATCCCGCTGCTCGTGGCGGCGGATATGGTCACCGGCCAGACCGTCGTCATCGACGGCGGCGCCTTGATGATGTAGCCGACAACAGCAAATAAATGCCAAGGCCCCGAGCCCTTATGAGCATAAGGGCTCGGGGCAAGGCCTCAATCCGGGCGATTTTCATCGACAAGGGAGGAGCTGCCGATGTTCCAGCGAATAGTATGTTTCAAGTACAAACCGGCTACCACCGCAGAGGACATAGCCGCCCATTTCAGGAAATTCCGCGAACTTACCGGCATCATCCCGGAAATCGTCGCCTACCGGGGCGGGATGTGCTTTCCCAACGCCGACGGGACGCCGCCGGAATACGACTCCGCGCACTGCCTGACCTTCAAGACCAAGGAAGATATCGCGGCCTACTTCTATCATCCGCAGCATCAGGAGCTTGGCAAGTACGTGCAGACGATCTCGGAAAAGATTCTTGTGCTGAATGCGGAAATATAAACGGCACAAAGCTTTAGCGGCAGCCGGCAGCGGCGGGTCGACGGGCGGGGGCGGCGGCCCGCCTTCGTTTTCCTGTAGCGGGACGTAAATGTAATTGGCGGGACGAAATAAATCCCGCAAAATAAACGGGGAGTTGAAGAAAAGCCGGCGCTCGAAAAGATGATCGGCAATCGGCACTGTATACGGAAAAAGCGGTTTAAAAAACCGTTTTTTTTTTTTTGCGGCCGCGGCCGCAAACGCGATTTCATATCGTGAACTATTAGTTCACAAAAAGGGCATTACAGCAGGAATTTTCCCCTGCAACAGAAAAAAACAGCATTATTATTTTATGATGCGGCATTTGGTTTCATAATACGAAACAGTTTCACGATGTGGAGAGGTGATGGCGTGGAAAAGCATTTTTTGGAGGTCCAGGTCCTGCAGCGGGCGATGGGTGTTCTCGAAGTCATCGGCATGAACGCGGAACCGGTCAGCCTGAAAAGCATCACCGAAAAGGTGGGCCTGCCCAAATCGACCGTGTACCGCATCCTGTCGAACCTCGAGTCCCGCGGCTACGTCTGCTGCGGCAACGAAGGCGGTTACCGCCTCGGCCTCACCTTCCTGACCCTGGGGCAGAAGGCGGAGCGCGGCTTCGAGCTCAAGCGCCTCGCCAGGCCGCATATGGCCAGGCTCAACCAGTTTACCAGCGAATCGGTCCATCTCGGCGTGCTTACCAAAAACAGGGTCATGTACGTCGATTCGATCGACAGTCCCCATTCCATCCGCCTGGTGGCGCAGATCGGCGGCAACAATTCCGTGCATTGCACGTCGCTCGGCAAGGTGCTGCTCATCACCCACAGCGACGAAGAGATCAGGCAGATCCTCGCCGAAGTCGAGATGGAGCGGCGAACCCACTATACCCTCGTCACTCCGGAAGCCTTCCTCAAGGAGATGGAGGTCGTGCGCCGCGTAGGCTTCGGCTTCGACGACCGTGAAAGCGGCGACGACTGTTTCTGCATCGGCGCGCCCATCTACAACCACCTCGGCCAGGTCCTGGCGGCGATCAGCGTCTCCGGGCCGGTGTCGCGCCTGTCGCGGCGCACGGCGGAAACCGTCGTCGCCCCCAGGCTTATCGAGGCCACCAAGACGATCTCGCGCTCCTTGGGGTATGTATCCTGAACAGCGTGAACCTATAACATAAAAGGAGGCCTGTCAATGGAAACCAGGTACCCGGCCCATCCCCGGGACGCGATGCACTATACCACCGACCGGCTGCGCGAGGAGTTTCTCATCCCCGCCATCTTCGTCCCCGGCGAGACGAGGATGGTCTACAGCCACTTCGACCGGATCATCGCCGGCGGCGTCTGCCCGGTAGCCCCCCTGTCGCTGGCTGCCGGCAAGGAGATCGCCGCCGAATATTTCCTCCAGCGGCGCGAGATCGGCATCATCAACATCGGCGCCCCGGGCAGGGTCGTCGTCGACGGCAGCGAGTACGCGCTGCAGAAGACCGACGGACTGTACATCGGCAGGGGGGCGAAGCAGGTCGTCTTCAGCAGCGACGACCCGGCCAGCCCGGCCAAGTTCTATTTCAACAGCACCCCGGCCCACAAGACCTGCCCGACGGCCAAGATTCTTGTCAAGGATATCGTCCCCGCCGCTCTCGGCAGCATCAGCCAGTCCAACGAGCGGAAAATCTACAAGTACATCGTTCCCGGCGGCGTGCCGAGCTGCCAGCTGGTCATGGGCATGACCGTACTCGCCCCGGGCAACATGTGGAATTCCATGCCCTGCCATACCCATGAGCGGCGGATGGAGGTCTACTTCTACTTCGACCTGCCTGAGGACGCCGTCGTCTTCCACCTCATGGGCGACCCCGGAGAGACGCGCCACATCGTGATGCGCAACGAGCAGGCCGTCATTTCGCCGAGCTGGTCGGTTCACGCCGGCGTGGGCACGGCCAACTATACCTTCATCTGGGGGATGGCGGGCGAGAACCAGGCGTTCGACGACATGGACCACGTGAGCATGGCCGGGTTGAAGTAGCCGTCCATGCAGGACAGAGCCTGAATAACGACGAAATGTTTTGGAGGCGATGAAATGATTCTCGACCAATTCTCGCTGGCCGGCAAGGTAGCCATCGTCACCGGGGCCAGCCGCGGCCTGGGGGCCGGCATGGCCGAAGGGCTCGCCGAGGCCGGCGCCGACGTGCTCGTCGTGGCCGGCAGCGACCGGATAAACGAAACCGCCGCGAAGATTGCCGCCCTCGGCCGCAAATGCGCGGCCCTGAAAATCGACCTCGGCGACGTGAGCGCCGTCCCCAAGGTCATCGACGCCGCGCTGGACAACTTCGGCAAGGTCGACATCCTCATCAACAGCGCCGGCATCATCCGCCGCGCCCCGGCCGTCGAGTTCTCCGAGCAGGACTGGGACGACGTCATGGACCTCAACCTCAAGACGACGTTCTTCATGTGCCAGGCGGCAGCCAGACAGATGATGAAACAGGGCGGGGGCAAGATCGTCAACATCGCCTCGCTGCTGGCCTATCAGGGCGGCATCATCGTTCCCTCCTACACCGCCAGCAAAGCGGGCGTCGCCGGCATCACCATGGCGCTCGCCAACGAATGGGCCCCCCACGGCATCAACGTGAACGCCATCGCTCCCGGCTACATGGCCACCGAGATGACCGAGGCCCTGCAGAAGAGCGCCGAACGGGCGCCGACCATCCTGGCCCGCATCCCGCAGGGGCGGTGGGGCACGCCGGAGGATATGAAAGGCGCTGCCGTCTATTTGTCGTCCGCGGCCTCCGACTACCTCCAGGGCCATGTCATCGTCATCGACGGCGGCTGGCTGGGCCGGTAAACGGCAGGAGGAAAACGATGAAAGCAGCGATTCTTTACGGACCCCGCGATCTGCGCCTCGTCGATATGCCCGAGCCGGTCGCCGACGCCCGCGGCGTCCTCATCCGCGTCAGGGCGATGGGCATCTGCGGCTCCGACGTCCACGCCTACCACGGCAAGCTGGCCACTGTCGCCTATCCGCGGATCATCGGCCACGAAGTGGCCGGCGAAGCGGTCGCCGTCGGCGGAGAGGTGCGCAAAGTCAAACCGGGCGACCATGTCGTGATGGACCCCGTCGTCAGCTGCGGCCGTTGCCCGGCCTGCCGCGCAGGGCGCGGCAATGTCTGCCGGGACGTCAAATGCATGGGCGTGGCGGCCGAAGGCGGCTGCGCCGAGTACATCGTCCTGCCGGAAAACAACGTCCACGTCATCCCCGCCGACCTCCCCTGGGCGGAAGCGGCCCTCATCGAGCCCTACACCATCGGCGCCCAGGTCACCAGCCGCGGCGAGGTGGCCGCCGGCGAGGTCCTGCTCGTGATGGGCGCCGGCACCATCGGCCTCGTCATCCTCCAGGCGGCCAAGCGGCGCCGGGCCAGGGTCATCGTCACCGACCTGTCGGAAGGCCGGCTGGAGCTGGCCCGCCGCCTCGACGCCGATGTCACCGTCAACCCCCGCCGCCAGGACCTGGCCGTCGCGGTCAGCCAGTTCACCGCCGGCTACGGCGTCAACGTGGCCGTGGATGCTGTCGGCCTGCCGGAGCTGTTCGCCCAGGCGGTCGAGTACGCGGCGCCGGCGGGGCGCGTCGTCATCGTCGGCTTCCATCCCGCCCCGTCGCAGGTGCCTGAGCTGCCCATCACCCGCAAGGAGCTGGATATCCGCGGGTCGCGCATGCACTGCGGCAAATTCCCCGAGGTCATCGGCTGGTTCGCGGCCGGGGAGGTCAAGACGACCCCTCTCATCTCGCACCGTTTCCCGCTCGCGGACATCCACGACGCCTTCAACATCCTGGAACAGGACCCGGACATAACCTGCAAGGTCATGGTCACCTTCTGACGGCCGGGCCGGAGGTTCTGCCGGCTTTGCCGCCCAATAATCTGCCGAGGAGGAATACCAATGTTAGCACGACAAGCCGTCATCCAGAAGATTGCCGCCGCCGGCCTCGTGGCCGTCGTCAGGGCGGAAAGCTCCGAGCAGGCGGCCAAGATCGCCGACGCCTGCATCGCCGGCGGCGTGGCGGCCATCGAAATCACCTTCACCGTCCCCGGGGCCGCCGACACCATCAAAGACCTTGTCCGCACTTACAAAGCGGGCGAAATCATCATCGGCGCCGGCACCGTCCTCGATTCCGAGACGGCCCGCATCGCCATCCTCGCCGGCGCCCAGTACGTGGTCAGCCCCAGCATCAATTTCGACACCATCAGGCTTTGCAACCGTTACCAGATACCCGTCATGCCCGGCGCCGGCACGATCAAGGAGATCGTCGAAGCCATGGAGGCCGGCGCCGACATCGTCAAGGTCTTCCCCGGCGAAATCCTCGGCCCCGCGTTCGTCAAGGCCGTCCGCGGGCCGTTGCCCCAGGCGCCCCTCATGCCGACCGGCGGCGTCAGCCTCGACAATGTCGGCGACTGGATCAAGGCCGGCTGCGTGGCCGTCGGGGTCGGCGGCAACCTGACCGCCGGCGCGAAGAAGGGCGACTGGCAGTCGATAACCGCCATCGCCAGGGAATTCGTCGCCAAGATCAATGCCGCCCGCGGCCGATAAGGAAGGAGCGCATCAGGATGAGAGTGGTTACCTTCGGTGAAATCATGCTGCGGCTGGCCCCGCCGGGCTACCTCCGCTTCGAGCAGGCCGGCGCCTTCGAGGTGGTGTACGGCGGCGGCGAGGCCAACGTCGCCGTGTCGCTGGCCAACTTCGGCATCGCCGCCGGCTTCGTCACCCGCGTCCCCGACAACCCCATCGGCCAGGCGGCGATAAACGAGATGCGGCGCTACGGCGTCGACACCGCCTATATGCTTAAAGGCGGCGAACGCCTCGGCATTTATTTTCTGGAAAAGGGCGCCTCGCAGCGGCCTTCGAAGGTGGTGTACGACCGCAAGCTGTCCGCCATCTCGACGGCCAGGAAGGAAGACTTCGACTGGCCGGCCATTTTCCGCGGCGCCGACTGGTTCCATTTCACCGGCATCACCCCGGCCCTCGGCGACAGCGTCGCCGAAGCGGTGCTGGCGGCCTGCCAGGCGGCTAAAGCCGCCGGCCTGACCGTCAGCTGCGACCTCAATTTCCGCAAGAATCTCTGGACGAGCGAAAAAGCGGGCCAGGTCATGGCCCTGTACATGCCGTTCGTCGATGTCTGCATCGCCAACGAGGAAGACGCCGACAAGGTTTTCGGCATCAAGGCCCCGGACACGAATGTCGCCGGCGGCAGCCTCAGCCACGAAGGCTACAAGGCGGTCGCCCAGGAGCTCAAGCAACGCTTCGCTTTCACTACCGTCGCTATCACGCTCAGGGGCAGCATCTCCGCTTCCGACAACAATTGGGCGGCCATGCTGTATAAGGACGGCGAATTCCATTTCTCCCGCTCCTACCCCGTGCATATCGTCGACCGGGTCGGCGGCGGCGACTCTTTCGCCGGCGGCCTCATCTACGCGCTGCTGAACGGCTTCGCCAGCAAGGACGCCCTCGAATTCGCCGTAGCGGCCTCCTGCCTCAAGCACTCCGTCGAAGGCGACCACAACCACGTTACCGTCGCCGAGGTGAAAACGCTGGCCGGCGGCGACGCTTCGGGCCGCGTCCAGCGCTGACGCCCCCGGCTACTGCAATGCCCCCTCCTCAACGGGCACCCGCAAGGGTGCCTTTCCTTTGCCTACTTAACAAACGGCGGAAAATAGGCGATAATAATAATGGAAAGCCCCTTCGCGCCTTCGGTTGGGGTATGTATACCCTGGCATAGGAGTGATTGCCTTGCTGTGGCTGACCAGACAATATCTCCTCGCTGAAGTCCAGGCCGGGATGATCCTGGCGAGACCGATCGTGTCCGGCGACAGGAACATCCTCCTCAATGAAAATACCGTCCTCACCCAAACGACGCTCGATCTGCTGAAGGCGTGGGGCGTGCAGTCGCTGCACATCAAGGAGATTATCCGCGAGGACGGCGTCAACGCGTACGGCTTCGTCGCCGGGCGGGAGAAGTTTCTCGCCAGGTACGAAGAAAACATCCTCGTCCTCAAGGATGTTTTCGAAACAGCCCGTTATCTGCGGGAAGCCCCCGTCAAGAAGATCGAAGCGCTGGCCGACCGGACGGTGGATATGCTGAGCGGGGCCACCGGCGTCATCAGCCATCTCTCCAGCCTGCCGCCGGCCGACGACTACACCCTCCGCCATTCCCTCAACGTCGGCATCCTCGCCGGGCTGCTCGGCAGGTGGCGGAAGGTCGGCATCAAAACGCTGCGCGAGGTCGTTCTCGCCGGGCTGCTGCACGATATCGGCAAGACGCAGGTGCCGCTTGAGATCCTCAACAGCCCCGGCCCGCTGTCGGCGGCGGAGATGGCGATCATGCAGCAGCATCCCGTCCGCGGCTACAAGCTGCTCGAAGACAACGACCGCCTGGCGCAGTCGGTCAAGTTCGCCGTCCTCCAGCACCACGAGCGCCTCGACGGCAGCGGTTACCCGGCCGCCCTGGCCGGCGACGCCATCGCCGATTACGCGCGGCTGATCGCCGTCACCGACATGTACGACGCCATGACCTCGTCGCAGGTCTATCGCGAAGCCTTCACCCCGTTCGCCAGCGCCGCCGAAATCTTCGCGATGTTCGACAAGCTCGACCCGGCGGTCGCCCTGCCGTTCATCGCCAATATCCGCGACGCGATGATCGGCCGCATGGTCAAGCTGTCAGACGGCACCGAGGCGCGGGTCATATACCTCGATACGGAAAGGCTGTCCCGGCCGGTCGTCAGGCTCGCCCGCGGCGGGTATGTGGATTTGGAGAAGAGGCGGGACCTGACGATAACCGGCCTTGTGGCCGGCTGACCGCAGAGGATCATAAACCGAGCAACGGCTATTTTCGCCGTTGCTTTTTGCTTCTGCCGGCTATCGTTTTCAGGGAGGATTATCCAGAACCGGGGGCGAAAGAATTGGTAAAGGCCGTTAAGGAGTTCAGCGATGAGTGCCGGCAAACCCCTTTTCAACCTCCAGACCAAGATCGCCATCCTCGTCTGCGGCGTCGTCGCCGTGGCGCTGCTCGTCACCAACGTCCTTATCACCCGCCACATCACTGCCACCGTCGAAACGAGCATCGGCGGGAACGCCGCCGATATCGCCCGCATCGTCGCCAAGTCCCCGCCTGTGATCGCCAGCCTGACAGGCGGCCGGGACGCACCCGAAATCCAGCTCTTCGTCGAAGACATCCGCCGGGCCACGAATGTCGAGTTCATCGTCGTATTCGACATGGACGGCATCCGCAAGACCCACCCCAACCCGGCGATAATCGGCCAGCATTTCGTGGGCGGCGACGAGGAAGCCGTTCTGCGCGCCGGCCGCGAATACATTTCGATTGCCAAAGGGACGCTCGGCCTGTCGCTGCGCGCCTTCACCCCGGTCCTCGACCCGTCCGGAAGGCAGGTCGGCGCCGTGTCGGTCGGCATCCTCCTCCACGACGTGGAAAGGGAGATCGCCCGTACGCACTCCATCATCTACCTGGCCGTCGGCGTCGGCCTCCTCGTGGGCGTGGCCGGGGCGCTGCTGCTCGCCGCTAATATCAAAAAAACCATGTTCGGGCTCGAGCCTTTCGCCATCGCCCGCCTCGTCGAGGAGCGCAACGCCATGCTCCAGTCGGTCCGCGAAGGCGTGCTGGCCGTCGACAAGGACGCCCGCATCACTGTTGTCAACGATGAAGCGCAGCGTATCCTCCGCAAAGCGGGCATCGACGGCGATCTCATCGGCAGCGAGGTCGCCGGCCGGGTCGCCAACACCAGGCTGCAGGAGGTGCTGGCCAGCGGCGAGGTCGAGCTCGACCGCGAGCAGAGCATCAACGGCGTCGAGGTCCTCACCAACCGCATGCCGATAAAAGTGGCCGGCGAAGTCGTCGGCGCCATTGCAACCTTCCGCGATAAAACGGAAATCCGCCTCCTGGCGGAACAGCTCAGCGGCATCCGCATATACGCCGAAGCCCTCCGCGCCCAGACCCACGAATTTATGAACAAACTCCACGTCATCCTCGGCATGGTGCGGATGGAATGCTACGACCAGCTTGCCGCCTATATCACCGACATCGCCCAGGCCCGCCGCAGCGAGGCGAGCGCGGTTACGGCCCAGATCCGCGACCCCGTGCTGGCCGGCTTCATCCTCGGCAAGCACAGCCGGGCACGCGAGCTCGGCGTCGAGCTCGTCGTCACGCCGGCCAGCTCCCTGCCTGCGCCGGCCGATCAGGAAATTGTCCACGAGCTCATCACCATTGTCGGCAACCTTATCGACAACGCTCTCGACGCGGTCGCCGACGCCGGCTGCAAGCGGGTCGAGCTCGGCTTCGCCGTCGCCGGCGGCGGCCTGACGATCACTGTGGCCGACAGCGGTCCCGGTATCGACCCGGAGGTCGGCGACGGCATCTTCGCGAAAGGCTACTCCACCAAGGCCGCCGACCGCGGCCTGGGGCTGTATCTCGTCGCGTGCGGCCTGGAAAGGCTCGGCGGCCGTATCGCGGTGTCCGCCGGCGACGGCGGGGGAGCGTGCTTCACCGTCACGATGCCATACCAAGCAGCGGAGGGAACGGCATGATAAAAGTGCTCATCGTCGAGGACGATCCCATGGTGGCCGAGTTCAATCGGCGCTACCTCGCCCGGGTCGAAGGGTTCCAGCTCGTCGCCACCGCCGCCACGGGCGACGAGGCTTTGGCCGTGCTCGCCCGTCAGGCGGTCGACCTCGTCCTCCTCGACATTTTCATGCCCGGCAAGACGGGGCTGGAGCTGCTGCGCGAAATCCGCCGCACCGGCAGCGGGGTCGACGTCCTCCTCGTCACCGCCGCCGCCGACCGCGACAGCATCAGGGACGCCCTCCAGTACGGGGCGGTCGATTACCTCATCAAGCCGTTCGAGTTCGAGCGCCTCAACGCCTCGCTCGCCGCCTACCGCGACCGGGTGCGGCTCATGCGCCAGAACGCCGTCCTTACCCAGGCCGACCTCGACCGCCGCGTCCTCCGCAAGGACCTGCCGGCCCAGGCCGATATGCCCAAGGGCATCGACCGCAACACCCTTCGCCGCATCTGGGCGAAGATCGCCGCCGTCGGCGCGGCCGCGTTCTCAACCGAGGACCTGGCCCGGATGACAGGCATATCGCGGGTCTCGACGCGCAAGTATCTGTATTTCCTCGCCAGGCAGGGGCTGCTCGACGTCGAGACGGTTTACGGCGCCGTCGGCCGCCCCATCTATAAGTACCGCTGCCCCAACCCCGACCAGGACCTGATCGAGAAATACCGCTAGCGCCGCTTACATTGATTACAAAATTATTGATTTAGTTTCATAAATGACAACAAAGTAACCAAATATAGTCAGGACACCTGCGGAAAGCTATTATTAGGACAATACGCCGGGCTTTCTTCGCCTGTCAGAACAGGAGGGCGTATGCACAAGAACCTCACGCGGGCCCTGGTTACGGTCGCCGTCGGCGCGGCCATCTGGCTCGCGCCCGTGCCGGCCGGCGTCAAGCCGCAGGCCTGGCACCTCTTCGCCATCTTCACGGCCACCATCCTCGGCTTTATCCTCCAGCCGCTGCCCATGGGCGCGATCGCCCTCGTCAGCCTAACCTTCACCGCCCTGGCCGGCGTCCTCAAGGCGGGCGAGATCCTCAGCGGCTTCGCCAACGGCACCATCTGGCTGATCGTCGCCGCTTTCCTCTTCGCCCGCGGCTTCATAAAATCCGGCCTCGGCCGCCGTATCGCCTACAAATTCATGAGCCTCTTCGGCGGCAGCACCCTGTCGCTCGGCTACTCCCTGGTGGCTAGCGACCTCGTCATCAGCATGGCCACCCCGTCCAACACCGCCCGCGCCGGCGGCATCCTTTTCCCCGTCGCCCGCAGCCTCAGCAGCGCCTTCGGCTCCGAGCCCGGCGACAACCCGCGCCGCTTCGGCGCTTACATCATGCAGACCGTGTATCAGGGCAATGTCGTGACTTCGGCGATGTTCATGACCGCCATGGCCGGCAATCCCCTCATCGTCGAACTGGCGCGGAAAACGCTCAACATCAACATCACCTGGCTGGGCTGGGCCGCGGCCGCCATCGTGCCGGGGCTCGTCTCGCTCGCCGTCGTCCCTTACGTCCTGTACCTCATCTATCCGCCGGAAATCAAAAAGACGCCCCAGGCCAAGGATATCGCCAGGCAGGAGTTGGCGAAGATGGGGCCGCCGACGGCCGCCGAGAAGATCGTCGCCGCCGCGTTCGTCCTCGCCCTGGCCCTGTGGGTCGCGGCCGGCCTCGCGAGAGCTTTTCCCTGGGTTCCGGTCATCGACGCCGCCGTCGTCGCCCTGCTCGCCGTGTCGATCATGCTTGTCACCCGCGTCCTCGAATGGCAGGACGTCCTGGCCGAAAAAGGCGCCTGGGACACCCTCGTCTGGATGGGCACTATCGTCGGTCTGGCCGGCTTCCTCGCCAAGCTCGGCTTCATCCCCTGGTTCGCCAAGACCGTCGGCGCCGGCATCTGCGGCGTTTCCTGGGTACCGGCCCTCGGCGTCCTTCTCGTCGTCTACATGTACGCCCACTATGCCTTCGCCAGCCTCACCGCCCACATCACGGCCATGTACGCCGCCTTCACCGCCGTGGCCGTCGCGGCCGGCGCCCCCGTAATGCTCGCCGCCCTCGCTTTCGGCTTCCTGTCCAACCTGTGCATGTCGCTCACCCATTACGCCGGCGGCCCGTCGCCTATCTTCTTCAACGCCGGCTTCATGGACCAGGGCACTTGGTGGCGGCTGGGCTTCGTCATCTCGGTCGTCAACCTCGTGATCTGGATCGGCCTCGGTTCCCTGTGGTGGAAAATCCTCGGGTTGTGGTAGACCTCGGCAGCTAGAGAAAAAGAAGGGGGAAAGAGAAAATGAACATCCGGGAAGAAGCGCTCAAAATCAGGAAGGAAAAACAAGGCATCCTGGCGGTGACGCCGAAAGCGCCCCTGAAAAACAGGCAGGACCTGGCCATCCTCTACACGCCCGGCGTGGCCGAACCGTGCAAGGACATCAAGCTCAATCCCGACCTGTCGTTCGAGCTGTCCTGCCGCGGCAACATGGTCGCGGTCGTCACCGACGGCACGCGCGTCCTCGGCCTCGGCGACATCGGCGCCACGGCCGGCCTGCCGGTCATGGAAGGCAAATCCGTCCTCTTCAAAGTCTTCGGCGACGTCGACGCCGTCCCCATCTGCCTCGACACCAAAGACCCGGCGAAGATAATCGAAACCGTCAAGCTCCTCCAGCCCTCTTTCGCCGGCATCAACCTCGAAGACATCTCCTCGCCGAAATGCTACGACATCGAAGACGCCTTGAAGCAAGAGCTCGACATCCCCGTTTTCCACGACGACCAGCACGGCACGGCCATCGCCGCCCTCTCGGCCCTCATCGGCGCTCTGCGGTTCGTCAAGAAAGAGCTGAAAACAGCGCGGATAATCATCAACGGCGCCGGCGCGGCCGGCACGGCCATCGCCCGCCTTTTGGTCTACGCCGGGGCCCAGAACGTCGTGCTCCTCGACACCAAAGGCGCCCTGTACGAAGGTCGCGGCGGCCTCGACCGCATGAAGGAGCTCATCGCCAAAACCACCAACAAAGACAAGCAGCAGGGCGGCCTGGCCGACCTGGCCAAAGGGGCCGACGTGCTTCTGGGCGTCTCCGGGCCCGGTCTGTTCACCCAGGACATCATCGGCAGCATGGCCCAAGACGCCATCGTTTTCGCCATGGCCAACCCGGTGCCGGAATGCACCTACGCCGACGCCATCGCCTGGGGGGCCAAGGTGGCCGGCACAGGCCGCTCGGACGCGCCCAACCAGGTCAACAACGTCACCGTTTTCCCCGGCATCTTCCGCGGCGCCCTGGACGTGAGGGCGCGGCAGATCAACGAGGACATGAAGCTGGCGGCGGCGTACGCCATCGCCGACCTGCTGCCGGAGAAGGATCTCAGGCAGGACTTCGTGCTCGTCGACGCTTTCGACCCGCGGGTGGGGCCGGCGGTGGCGGCGGCGGTGGCCAAGACGGCCATCGAGACCGGCGTGGCGCGGATAAAGGTGGACCCGGAAGAGGTGCGCGCCAAGGCCGCCGCGAGAATTAAGGTAGGGAAATAGGGGACAAAAAAACCAAGGAAAAAGAAGGCGCTTTCGTCGCCTTCTTTTTTTACCTAAAAAGATTCGTATTCCTCCGGCTGGAGCTTGCGGAAGACCAGGCCGGCGAACAGCAGCCGCTCTTCACCGGGACCGCCGGCCGCGGTCATCGTCTCCATCATCCGCCGGCCGAGGCCGTACAGCACCGCCTCGCCGTCGGCCACCGGCCGGAGAAGGAAGCGGCCGCTCTCCCCTGCGGAGGCCAGCTCGGCCACCAGGAAGTCTTCCTGGAGGGCGATGCGGAATCTGTCGAGTTTGAGCTGGCTGTTTTCGGCGCCCAGCAGCTCGTAGTCGCCGATATGCCGCAGCCAGCGGGCGGGGATGGGGGCGGGGGCGGCGCGCCTGCCCACCGCCGATACCTTCGCCCCGTCGCGCAGGAATACGACGTCATCGCCGTCCACAGTCCGGAAAGCCACGGACAGGTCCTTGAACAGGGAAACAGGCACCGGGACAACGCCGCCCAGCAGCAGCTCGGGCTCATACCAGCCGTCCGCGCCCGGTGTCAGGCGGACACGCCGGCCCAGCACCGCCAGCTCCGGCCGGTCGCCAGCCGTCACGCTCGCCAGTCCCGCCGCCGTGCCGTAGTACCCGGCCGGGTCGCCGGCGGGCACCCCGGGCAGCGAATACGCCGGCTGCGGCGCTGCAGCCGGGGGAACCAGTCCGGTCTTCACCGCGACGGCCGCCTTCAGCAACTCCACCGCCACCGCCCGCGAACGGGCGCCGGCCGAGTTGGTCAGCACGACCACCCCCACCTTATGGTCGACAGCCGCCAAGACATGGCTGCGGAAGAGGTACGTCTCGCCGCCGTGGCCGGCCACTCGCCCGGCGTAGGCGAACTCGGGGTAGTCGAGAAAGAACTCCAGGCCGATGCGAAAGGTGCCGTCGAGCGGCGTGGACGGCTGCGCGCGCAGCATCTCCGCGGCCGAAGCCGGCGAAAGAATTTGCCGCCCGCCGCTGCGGCCGTCGGTGAACAGCATCGCCAGGAACCGGCCCAGGTCGACGGCGCTCGCGTACAGGCCGCCGGCAGGCATATCGCGGATAGCCACTTCTTTTTGCTCCCGCCCTTCCCGGTCATAGCCCTTCGCCAGGCCGGCGACCGTCTGCGGCCGCCGGGCGAAGGCCGACCGGCCCATTCCCAGCGGCCGCAGCACTTCGCGCTCCATAAAAGCGGCGTAGCTCTCGCCGGCCACCCGCTCGACGACGGCCCCGGCCAGGCAGGAGCCCACGTTGGAATAAGCGTACATATAGCCGGGGGGATAAGCGGCGTACTCGTCCCGCAGCCGGGCGACGATCGCCGTGAAGTACGGCGGGTCTTCGCCCCACATGTCGTCCACCAGGTCGCCGGGCAGCCCGGAATGGTGGGTGAGCAGATGGCGGAGCGTCACCGGCGGCAACGCGGGCCAGCGCGTCCGCACGGAGAAATCAGCCAGGTAATCGCTCACCGGGCGGTCGAGAGCGATTGCGCCCCGGTCGCAGAGCCGGAGGACGGCCACGGCGTTGAGCAGCTTGGCCACCGACCCGGTGCTGTAAACCGTATCAGGCGTGGCCGGCACGCCGCCGGCGGCGTCCGCGTACCCGAAGCCCTTCGTCCACACGATCCGTTCGCCGTCGACCACGGCGGCGCTGACGCCGACGAGATTGTACCGCGCCATCTCCCGCCCGATCAGGTCCGCGGCATATTGATCGAACGCCTGCCAGTCGCCGGGCGCGAAAGCGGGCGGCGCGGCGGCCGGCAGGCAGCCAGCCAGAGGAATCAGGAGGGCGGCGAGGATGATAAGGACCCGGCGGCGCATGGGCGGTTACCTCCCCGGCACAGGCATCAACGGCAATTGCCGGAGAATTTCGCCGTCGTCCCCGCCAAGCCCTGCCGGGGCAGCGATAACATTATGCAGGAATCGCCCGACGCCACGTAGAAAAATAAGGCAATTCACACCGCCGCCGCCGGCCACGGGCCGTAGCGGACGGATTGCCTTGACGGATAAAAGGAGAGATGTTGTAATGGCCGAAGAGCCAAACGGGACAAACAAGCAGCGCTCGGCGGCGGAAATCCTCGAGATGTTCGCCGTGGTCGCTCCGTACCTCAACGACGCCGTCGCCGGCGATGTCGGCGTGTCGGTCATCAAGGACGGGGCCTACATAGCCTATGTCCCGGCCGATTCGCTCGATCTCGGCAACAAGGCCGGCGACCCGGTCAGGGGCAAAATTAGCAAGAAGTGCCTGCAAACGGGCCAGAGCGTCGCCGAGATCATCACGCGGGAGCAGTCGGCCTATGGCGTTCCCTATGCCGCCTGCGCCGTGCCCATCAAGGACGGCGACAGGGTTGTCGGCTGCGTCACCACCACCCAGACCATCGACAAGCAGGAACGGGTGCAGGCGGCGGCCGGCGATCTGGCCTCGTCGGCCGAAGAGCTCACCGCCGGCATGGAGGAACTGGCCGCCGGCGCGCAGACGGTAGCGGTCGCCAGCAGCGATCTCGGCAAACTGGGCCAGGGCCTCGCGGTCGCCGCGCAACAGACGGACGACATCGTCGCCTTCATCAAAAACATCGCCGATCAGACCAACCTGCTGGGGCTCAACGCCGCCATCGAGGCGGCCAGGGTCGGCGAAATGGGGCGAGGCTTCGGCGTCGTGGCCGAGGAGGTCCGCAAGCTGGCTACCGCCAGCTCCCAGTCGGTCAAGGAAATCACCAAAGCCCTCACCACCATCCGCGCGTCGGTCGACGCTCTGACGGAAAAGTGCCGCACCATTGACGGCAACATCAACGACCAGGCCAATTCCGTGCAGGAGATGGCCAAGGCCAGCCAGGCGCTGGCCACCCTCGCCAGCGACCTGACCCAGGTGGCGGCCTCGATGTACGAAAACCGGTAGTGATACCGGCGGCCTTATTTCGTCCGCAGGGCGTTGTAGACGTCCCCAGAAGTATGGGCGATGAAATTGCTGGCATAGGGGTCGGCCCGGCGGGTGGCGGCGAAGATGCTGATCAGTATCCGGTCGCGGCCGTCGTCGACGATGCCGACATCGCAAAGCAGGCCGGGGAGCTGGCCGACCTTGTGCAGTACCTTGCTCTTGTGCATGAAGCGGGGAATTTCCTCGTGGAAAATGGTGTTGGCCAGCTCTTCCTTGAGGATGGCGGACATCTCCTTGCCCAGGTAAGCTTCGTCGTAAATGGCCTCAAACACCGCCGCCATTTCCCGAGGGGTCGTCACGCTGTGGTAGCCGTAGCGGCGAAAGGCCTCGCCGCTGTGAATCCTGGTGTGGGTGAGGCGCAGGTCGGCGAGGACCTTCGTCAGGGCGTCGGGCTTGCGGGCGGCGATCTCGTCGACGAGGCGGTAAAAAGCCGGATTGTCGCTCGTGACCATCATGGCTTTGATGGCCTTGTCGTATTCGTGCCGCTGCGCCGGCGCGGCTTCGGGGTATAAGTAGCGGTACACCGCCAGGGCCACGACCAGCTTGTGGGTGGAGGCGGTCGGGAACACGCTGTCCGCGTTCACGGCGATGGTCTGCCTGCTCCCCAGTTTCTTGGCGAACACCCCGGCCTGGCCGTCGAACCACTCGACGCCGAAGCGGATGCCTGCGCCGGGGTCGGCCGGGGTATCCGCGGCCTGGGGTCCGGGGACGGATTTGGGTGCCGGCGGCGCCGGCGAACAGGCGGCCAGGAATAGGGCCGCCAGCAAGGGAAGAACAAATAACCAGCGAATAATGACGCACCCCTTTCCGCGCAAGCCCCGGAGGGAAAAACGGCCGGAGAAGAATAACAACAACATTTGCGGCAGTGACGCGAGGAGGCAGGCGGTTGTCCGCCTGTCCCTGCCTATTTTCGCCGGCTCACGTTTTCCGGCCGGCGAGGCGAAAGGTTTTTTCGACCAGCCATTTGAGCGCGAGGCCGATGGCGATATAAATGGGCAAGCCGTAATACGGCTTCCAGGTAAGGGGCGTGTACAGACCCAGATGGATAAGGGCCGGCTCGGCCGCCAGCGTAAATATCACGGCGGTGACGGTAATCGCGATCGTAAACCGCTTCCAGGACGGAAAATATTGATAAACGAGCATATAAATCACCGGCAGGGCGGAAAGGTTCACCTCCTCGAACCGCGGGAAGAGCGGCGCGATCTCCGTCGGATAAAACCAGTAGCCCAGTTCGTAGCCGATGTGATCGAGCGCCTCGGCCAGGATCATCACCCATGAACCGTATAGCACGAGCTCCGGCAACTGTTCCCGTTTCGCCAGCCGCACGAAGACCAGCCAGGGGATGACAAACATCACCAGTTGAATCCACCATTCGGTGCTTAGGAAATCATGCTCCAGCCAGGATTGGATATCCAGGCGGGTCATTTTTTCTTGCAGTTCGATCATCAGCTTGTCATCTGGAGACAGATTTTTGGCCATTGCACCTCCTCCGCCGTGAAACCACTAGACGCTGTCCCGGTCGCGGGAACTATTTACCGCGTGCAGTTTGGCGATCTCGTCGACAAGGCGCTGTTTTTCCCGTTCCCGGTAAGCATGACGGGCTATTGTCGTGAGCGCCACGCCAACGGCGACGCCGAACAGAAACCGCAGCATATTCATTTCCTCCTTCGCCGGCTCCTGATGCTATTATGCATAGCCGGCTATCTTCAATATACATGGAGGTATTGGCGACGGTGGCGCGGAGATAATTGGCGGACCTGCCGGCGGCGACAGGAAAAACGGTGGCCGCCGGGGAATAGAAGCAGCAGGCAGACGACAGGAGGCATGACCATGAAGAAGAACATCCTCGTCCCCTTCGACGGGTCCCCCAATGCCGGCGAAGCCCTACAGCAGGCCATATCCCTCGCCAGGGCTCTGGACGGCAAGGTTATTTTGCTCAACGTTCAGCCCTCGTTCCAAACCGCCCATACAAAAATTTTCTTCGACCCGCAAGACATTCATGAATATCAGCTGCAGCTCTGCCGCGAAGCGGCGGCCCCGGCGATCAAGACCCTCAAGGACAGCGGCGTGCCTTTCGACGTCCGCATGCGGATCGGCTATCCTAAGGACATCATTCTTCAAGAGGCGGCCAAAGAAGGGAAGGAGGGGGCCGGCCTCATCGTCATGGGTTCGCGCGGCCTCAACCCCGTCGTCGGCGCCTTTCTCGGCAGCACCAGCTACGGCGTGCTGCAGGAGACCACCGTCCCGGTCATGATCGTGCCCCGCAAGGAGAAGCCGGAAGAAGCTGCCGGGCAGGCAGCCGAGCTTCCCTAAGCTATAAGGGCAGGCCGCTTATGGGGGTCATCAGCGGTCTGCGCACAAGCCAGCGGTTGCATAAAGGGAGCGCCTTTGCCGGCGCTCCCTTTCTCATGCTTAGCATACCTTCCCCGGAAAGCGGGAAAAATGACCGAGTATGATGCGTATGAGGGAGGCAAATGTATTGGCGGTCTATCTCGGTGTGGACGTAGGGTCGGTCAGCACCAATATCGCGGCGCTGGACGCCGCCGGCACCGTCCTCGACACGGTCTACCTGCGGACGCAGGGCCGGCCTATCGACGCCATCCAGGAGGCCTTGCGGCAGATAAAGGACCGGCATCCCGCCCTGGCGGTGGCGGGGGTGGGGACGACCGGCAGCGGCCGCCATCTGGCCGGCGTCGTCCTCGGCGCCGACAGCGTCAAGAACGAGATCACCGCCCACGCCGTCGCGGCTATGCACATCGTCCCCGACGTCAGGACGGTGCTTGAGATCGGCGGCCAGGACTCGAAGATCATTATCATCAGGAACGGCGTCGTCACCGACTTTGCCATGAACACCGTCTGCGCGGCCGGCACCGGCTCGTTCCTCGACCAGCAGGCCGCCAGGCTGGGCATCCGCATCGAGGATTTCGGCCGCCGCGCCCTTGCCGCCGCCTCGCCGGTGCGGGTGGCGGGACGGTGCGCCGTCTTCGCCGAATCGGACATGATCCACAAGCAGCAGACCGGCCACCGGCTCGACGACATCCTCGGCGGTCTCTGTCAGGCGCTGGTGCGCAACTATCTAAACAACGTCGGCAAAGGCAAAGCCATTGCCGGCCCGGTCGTCTTCCAGGGCGGGGTGGCCGCCAACGCCGGCATGCGGCGCGCTTTCGAAGAGGCCTTGGACCTCCCGGTCGTCGTTCCGCCCCATCACGGGGTCATGGGGGCGATCGGCGCGGCCCTGCTGGCACAGGAGCAGGCCGCCGGCCGCGCCAGCCGCTTCCGGGGCTTCGGCCTCGTCGACGACCCCTTCCGGACGGCCAGCTTCGCCTGCGACGGCTGCCCCAACACTTGCGAAGTCGTCGAAATCAAGTTGGACGAAGAAGTGATCGCCCGCTGGGGGGACCGCTGCGGGAAGTGGACCGATAGTGTTGTAAAAGAGTAGGGGAGAATAGCCAGTTTACCCGGACTGCCGGAAGCCGCCTAGAAGGATCCAGATGCAAGGCACGACGAGGACGCGCCGCGACGCGTACAAGGGACGTACGCTAGCAAGCGCCCGCAGTCGTAACGCCGCAGATGGACCTTATAGGCGGCTTCCCTGGTTTTTACGCTTAATACAATCTACAAATGCCTCTAGTCTAGTCGCCAGCCCCACCTCGCTGGCGTGTTCGTCGATGCTCAGCGTCAGCAGCGGCAGGCCGTAATCGGCAGCGACGTTTTTCAGGGCGTAGCGGGCCACGACCTCGGGCATGCAGCCGAAGGGGAAAATGTGGATGATGCCGTCGTATCCGTGCCGGGCGCTCCACAGCGCCGTGCCCACCGATTTGAGGCCTTCGCCGCCCACATGGTGATTGAGGTAGGGCCTGGCCTGGGCCAGGTATTCGCGTTCCTCGTCGAAGAAGCCGAAAAATTGCAGCAGCGTCTTCGCATACGCCCAACCGCCGGTGTGAACGAATCTTTTTACCTCCACCCCCTGGCGGACCAGGGCGTTTTCGATCCAGCGGTTGGCGTACGGCTCCAGCAGCAGGTAAAATTCGCCCACCAGTGCCACTTTCGGCGGCGGGTGGGCGCCGGCGCGGCAATACGAGCGCATAGTTTCCGTGACGAGTTCGCGGCAGCTGTTGACCTCCGCGAAATCGTCGCTGCCGGCGATTTCGCCCGCACCGTAGTCGCAGGTGTCGATGACCCGCTGGGGATTGGCGGCGCGGGGTGCGTAGAAGTTTTTGGCGTCGTTCAAAGCGTCGAGGGCTCGCAGTTTTTTGATGACCAGGGCGATATGCTTGGCTACCGCCAGACGGCCGGCGGCGGGGGCCGCCTGGCGCAGGAAGCGGTACAGGTCGGTCAGCAGCCGTTCGGTGTCGAGGGTGTGGAAGGCAATTTTCCGGCCCCTGGCAAGGACGATTTTCTGGACCGTGCCGTAAAAACCGAACCGGCACTTGCCGGCCCCGCACATCGTCACGACCGTGTCGGCGCCGCTGTCAAGCCCTTCGAGGAGAGTGCCTGTACTGATCTTGTACGGCAGGCACGCTCCCTCGGGAGAATAGCGGGTGCCCAGCTCCATCGTCCGCTCGCTGACGGGCGGCGTTGCCACCACCTCGACGGCCAGGCTTTCCAGCATATGGCGGACAGGCGCGTTCATGTAGCCCATATGCGCATAAGTGACTCTCATTGCCGCCGCCTCCGTTCCACCAGGTCCCAGAAGGCCTCGACCCTGGTCGCCACACCGGCCCGGCCGGTTTGTTCATCGAGGCTGAGGACGAGATACGGCTTGCCGCAATCTTTCAGCACCTGCTGTTCCAGGTACTCGTTCATCAGCGAATCCGGCCCGCAGCCGAAGCAGGACACCAGGACAAGACCGGCCACGTCGGGACGGCGGGCGTAATGGCAGGCCGCCCCGGCCAGCCTGGCCGACAATTGCCAATACACCTCCGGGGCGTGGCGGCGCGTTTCCGCGTACGCCGCTTTGCCGTCGAGGTCCGCCGGCGTGACCGTCGCCACTCCCCGCGCCGCCAGCAGCGCGATAATCTCTCCCCCCAGAAAGGGGTCGCGCAAAACATAGCTGTGGCCGATAAGGGCCACTTTGCCGACCGCCGGCCCGCCGGCCGCCGGCGGCCGCTGCCGCCACGTCTGCAGGGCCCGCCGGTAACTGGCGGCGCCGGCAAGCAGCGACCGACCGACGGCCCCGGCGGCGGTCCGGATGGCGCCCAGCCGGCAGAGCGGCCGGTAGCCGTCGATGTTGGGGGCGATCACCTGCCCGGCATTTAGGCCGAAGGTATTGCGCACGATGTCGGGCAAGCCGGCGAACTTGGCGCAGAGAAAAAAGTCGCGGTGGTAGCGGACGATGCGGGGCACGAACAAATGGCTGCAGCTGCCGAGGAGCGATTCGGCGTGGCCGAGATACAGCTTGAGGGGCAGGCACGATTCGTCCTCGGCGAGACTGGTGCCGCGGTCCAGCACCCTCTTGGTCGTCGCGCCCGACACTGTCACCGGGATATCCAGATTGGTGAAGAAATTCCGCCACAATTCACCGAACTCATGGTAGAGCAGTGCCTGGGGAATGCCGACGTTAATGGACATGGCTTTCTCCTCTTTGACATTTTTCTCCGTTACCGGCGGCGCGGTAGCCTTCCCATTAGCTAGTATTTTGGCCGGGTCCCGTTTTATAGCTGGAAGTTGCAGGCGGGCCATGTCCGCCTGCCAACTGCTGCATATTCTTACAACTTTAGGAACAGCATATAATTTACCAGGTTTCCTGAAAGGGGTGTCAATAAGTGGCCACACTGTTCAAGGAACGGATAAGCAAATTCGGCTCGCTGATAAGCCTCGTCGCCGTCACGGCTATGCTGGCCCTCTATTCCCTGTCGCTGCCGGAATTTTTGGCATCGCCCCTCGGCCGGGCGTTCGCCGCCGCTTGGGCGGCCTTGGCCATCGTCATCTTCTTCGCCCACGCTCGCCGCCTGTCCGGCCAGCGCCATCGCCTTTCCCGCCCGGAACGGGCCGGACGCGGCCGCCAGCCGCAAAAAGAAACGCAGCGGGAGCGCGGCCCGCTGCGGGGTTAACGGTCAATAGAACCGGCACGTAGTCTGCGTAGCCGGCGACGTGTCGGCGTGGACAAGTCCGGACATTACCTCTTGTGGCGAAAATCAGCGCGACGCCTGGTAGCGGAAAACGCCGACCCCCAGCGGCCGCGGCGCGAAGGCGGCGACATCGGGCTCGCCGGCCGCGTCCGTGCTGCCGTCGAGTTCCCGGCGGTAGACCGCGACTACGGCGCCCACCTGGGCCGGGGCATAGTGCTGGCCCTCGATGCGGAAGCAGCCGACGCCGGCGGCGGCCAGCGGCGCCAGCCTGCCGGCCAGGCAAAGGTCGCGGGCCAGCAGGATATGGTTGCGGCAGTGCTGGTCGAGCTTGACGGCGTGGCTTTCGCCGGCGCTGTCCACCAGGGCGAAATTCCCGCCCTGACAGGTTTCCCGGCACAGGCCGGGCTGCGCCCCGTTGCCCAGAAGGGCCCGGGGCAGGCAATGGTCGCTGACCATCGCCGTCAGCGGCCCGTGCACCACCACCTCCAGCGGCAGGGGGCTGGCGGCGGCTATGGCGGCGATCTGTCCGGCAGTGGCCTCCAGCGACACGGTCGCCCGGCAGATTCCCTGGTTTTTTAACCATCGGGCCGTCAGGGAATTGAAGAGATTGAAGGAATAATCGCCGTACAGGGGCAGGTCGGTCGCCCGGCCGGCCAGCCGGAGCGTCCCCGTATTGCCCACCATCACCCCGTGGGGCTTTATATCGTCCAAGGAGCGGAGCAGCGCGGCCGCTTCGCCGTACTCCCGCGCCGTCGTCAGCCGCGGCGTCGCCACCACCAGGGTCGCGTCGCGGGCATCCGCGGCCGCGACCGCCTCGGCGATTTCCTCCAAAGTCCACGGTTTGGCGGGCTTGAAGGCCTCGCCGCCGACGTAGACGACATCGGCGCCGTTGTCGTACGCGGCGGTGAGCGCCGCCAGGTCGTTGACCCGCACCGCCAACAGCGGCCGGGCGCGGGTGGGAAAAGCGCGGCCGGCGGTCAGGCCCGCGGCCGGCACCTTCAGCGAGGCTTCTTTCACCGCCTGGCTGAAGAAGCGCGGTTCGCGCTCACCGCTGTAGCCCACCGCCGCCGCGCCGGGGTTGCCGAACGCGTAGCAGGTTGAAAAATCCCTCACCCGGCCGGCGTGCAGCGACCGCCATTCGTCGGCGCCGGCCGCGTACCCCGCCGGGTCGGCCAGGTAGCGGTCGATCGCCCGCCGGTACAGGCCGACGATGCGGCTCACGGAATCCGGGGTCTGCAGCCGCCCTTCGAGCTTCAGGGAAGTCACCTTGGCCTGGATGAGCTGCGGCAGGTGGAGGTACAGGCACATGTCCTTGACCGCCAGCTTGTACGGCCCCGGGTCGCGGCCCGCGGGCAGCAGCGCGCCGCCGGCGGCGAACCGGTAGGGCCAGCGGCACGGCTTCAGGCAGCGGCCGCGGTTGGCGCTCTGCCCGAACACCAGCCCCGAGTGCAGGCACTGCCCGCTGTGGGCTACGCACATGTCGCCGTGGGCGAGATATTCCGTCTCGATCCCCGTCCGCTCCCGGATGAGCGCGAGCTGGGCAAGCGTCAGCTCCCGGCCCGCCGCCACCCGCGTCACCCCGTACTCCTGGAGCGTCCGCACCGCCGCCTCGCTGTGCGTATTCATCATCACCGAAGCATGGAGCGGTATTTTCAGCCCCTGTTCGCGGGCCAGCTCCAGCAGGCAGGGGTCCTGGATCAGCAGGGCGTCGGGGCCGACCTGCCGCAGAACCTCGAGGTAAGTGCGCAGCGCCGGCAGTTCCGCCTCGTTCACGAGGCTGTCCACCGTCACGTACAGGCGCACGCCGCGGGCGCGGGCGAAATCCGCCGCCCTGGCGAGGGCCGCGTCGTCGAAATTGGCGCTCTGGCTGTGCAGCCGCAGGTTGAAGCGTTTGCCGCCCAGGTAAACCGCGTCGGCGCCGGCATCGACGGCGGCGACGAGGGAGTCCCAGGCGCCGGCGGGAGCCAGCAGCTCGATCTTATTCATATATCTCCCTCGCCCTTGCCGCCAGCGCGGCCGGCAGCTCCAGGCCGAGCCGCTTCGCCGTCGCCGCGTTCAGATACACGTCAGGGCTGTCCGCCGTGCCGACCGGCATGGCGCCGGGGTCGGCGCCGGCAAGAATTTGCGCCGCCTGGCCGGCGCAGGCGTAGCCGAGGCGGTAATGGTCGGCGGCCAGGGCGCCGAGAGCGCCGGCGGCGACGTTGGCCGGGCTGGAAGCGATCACCGGCACGGCGGCCAGATCGGCGTAATAGGCGATCGTCGCAAAATTATCCTCCACCAGCTTGCCGATGGGCAGGAATAAGACGTCGGGGCGGGGGGAAAGCTTCTCGTCGAGAGTGGACAGGTGGTCAGGCCGGGAAACGATTATCGTCCATACCGTGAGGGTTTCCGCCGCCGTCTGGAATTTGGCCGCTTCGAGGACGGCGTTGGCGTCCCCGCCGTCGTAAAGGAGCCCCACGGAAACGGCCGCAGGCAAAAGCTCGCGGAGGAAGGCCGCCTTGGCTGCCGCCGGCACCATTCCCGCCATGCCGGTAGCCTTGCCGCCCGGCTTGGCCAGCGAAGCCGCCAGGCCGGCGCCGACCGGGTCGAACACCGGCGTGTACACCACCGGCACGGGCACCGGCAGCGCCACCGCCGCCTTGGCCGCCGGGGCGGAACAGGCGAAGATCAGGTCGACCTGGTCGGCCAGTTCGCCGGCCAGCTCCGGAAGGAGCGCGGCGTTGCCGTCGGCATTGCGGTAAATGAACGTCGCCGCCGAGCCGTTCACGGCCAGCCCGTCCCTGAAGCCGCGCACGGCGTCGTCCAGGTGCTGGGTGAGCTGCAGGATGCCGATATGGTGCATGGCAAAACCCCCTGTAATGGTGAATAAGTAATTCATCGTGGCGATGTTGTACACCTGCGTTGCTGTGAAAAAAATATCAGAAAGGAATCGCCGCTCCGTTCACCGAAGTTATATGTCGTAAGGACGGCGGGGACTACCGGTGACGGCCGCCTTCGCCGCAGCTCGAAACTTAAGGAGGAAGATATTTGTGAAGCCTATAACCGTCGGCAGTTTCGCGCCGGGCTTCGCCCTCAAGGACAACCGGGGCGACCTGATCGAACTCCAAGCTTACCGGGGGAAAAAGGTGCTGCTTTCCTGGCACCCGCTGGCCTGGACCAAGGTCTGCGGCGACCAGATGAAATCGCTCGAAGACCACCTGGCCGATTTCGAACGCCTGAATACCGTGCCGCTGGGGCTGAGTGTCGACTCTTACCCCTCGAAAAACGCCTGGGCTAAAGAACTAAAAATCGCCACCGTCAAGCTGCTGGCCGACTTTTGGCCGCACGGCAGGGTGGCGGCGGACTACGGCCTGTTCCGCGAAGCGGAAGGGTTCTCCCAGCGGGCCAACGTCATCCTCGACGAGAACGGCCGGGTGGCCTGGGTCAAACTGTACGACATCCCCCAACTGCCGGATATCGACGAGGTCCTCGCCGTACTCGGCAAGTAGCGGCCGTTTTCTCTGCGCGGGAAATAAGCGGGGCTCCGGGCTCAAGCCGGGGCGCCCGCTTTTTCCATTCGGCCGCTACGCAAAAAGAGGACTCGCCAACGCCAGAAGAGAAATTGTCCTTAAATGCCTGACGAACCGGCGACGCTTAATAGTGAAAGGAAAAGTCTATGAGCACTCCCTTCGTCCACCTCCACAATCATACCGAATTCAGCCTCCTCGACGGCGCCAGCCGCACCGACCGCCTCGTGGCCCGCGCCAAGGAACTCGGCATGCCGGCCGTCGCCATCACCGACCACGGCACGATGTGCGGCGTGGTCGACTTCTATAAAAACGCCGTCAAAGCCGGCATAAAGCCGATCATCGGCTGCGAGGTGTACGTCGCGCCCCGCTCGCGCCACGAGCGGACCACCGTCGAGGGCGAGGCCTACTACCACCTCGTCCTGCTGGCCGAAAACACCGCCGGCTACCGCAACCTCATGGAGCTCGTCTCCCGCGCCAACACCGAGGGCTTCTACTATAAGCCGCGCGTCGACAAAGAGCTGCTCCGCGAATATCACGAAGGCCTCATCGCTCTCAGCGCCTGCCTGGCCGGCGAGGTGCCCGCCTTGCTGCTGCGCGGCGACAGCGCCGGCGCCGAGGCCCTGGCCCGCGAGTACGCCGCCATTTTCGGCGCCGACAACTTCTTCATCGAGCTCCAGGACCACGGCCTGGCGGAGCAGAAACAGGTCAACCCCATGCTCGCCGCCCTCGCCGCCAAGCTCGGCCTCGGCCTCGTGGCCACGAACGACATCCACTACATCGGCCGCCAGGACGCCGAAAGCCACGACGTGCTGCTGTGCATCCAGACCGGCAAAACGGTCGACGACACCGGCCGCATGCGTTTCCAGACCAACGAATTCTACCTCAAGAGCGGCGACGAGATGGCCGCCCTGTTCCCCGCCCACCCCGAGGCCGTCGCCAACACCGTCCGCATCGCCGAGCGCTGCAACGTCACCTTGGAGTTCGGCAAGCTCTACCTGCCCGAATTCCCCATCCCCGCCGGTCTCACGGCCGACGCCTATCTGCGCCAGCTGTGCCTCGAAAGGTTGCCCGCGCGCTACCCCGCCGCCGGCAAAACCGAGACCGACCGGCTCGACTACGAGCTCGGCGTCATCGCCCAGATGGGCTTCGCCAGCTACTTTCTCATCGTGTGGGATTTCGTCAGCTACGCCCGCCAGGAAGGCATCGCCGTCGGCCCCGGCCGCGGCTCGGCCGCCGGCAGCATCGTCGCCTATCTCCTCGGCATCACCAATATCGACCCCCTGAAGTACGGCCTGCTGTTCGAACGCTTCCTCAACTCCGAGCGGGTCACCATGCCCGACATCGACATCGATTTTTGCTACGTAAGGCGGAGCAAAATCATCGAATACGTCGTCCAGCGCTACGGCGCCGACCGCGTCGCCCAGATCGTCACCTTCGGCACCATGGCCGCCAGGGCCGCCATCCGCGACGTCGGCCGCGCCCTCAACATGCCCTACGGCGACGTCGACCGCATCGCCAAGCTCGTGCCCGGCGAGCTCGGCATCACCCTCCACCGGGCGCTGGAGGTCAGCAACGAACTCAAGACTCTTTACCAGAACGACCCCGAGGTCAAAAAGCTCCTCGACCTAGCCATCAGTGTCGAAGGACTGCCCCGCCACGCTTCCACCCACGCCGCCGGCGTCGTCATCGCCAACGAGCCGCTGACCCACTACGTGCCGCTACAGAATTCCACCGAAGGCTTCATTACCACCCAGTACGACAAGGACCGCATCGAAGAGATCGGCCTCCTCAAAATGGACCTCCTCGGCCTCAGGACGCTCACCGTCATCGGCGACGCCCTCGCGATGATAAAGCAGAACCGCGATATCGACATCGACATCGACGCCATCCCCCAAGCCGACCCGAAAACGTGCGCCATGCTGGCGGCCGGCGACACCGCCGGCGTCTTCCAGATGGAATCGAGCGGCATGACCAACCTCGTCAGAGAGCTCAAGCCCGAGCGGTTCGAGGACCTCATCCCCCTCGTCGCCCTCTTCCGGCCCGGGCCGCTGGGCAGCGGCATGGTCACCGACTTCATCAACGGCCGCCATGGCCGCAAGAAGGTCGCCTACCTCCACCCGCTCCTCGAACCCATCCTCAAAGACACCTTCGGCGTCATCCTCTATCAGGAGCAGGTCATGCAGATCGCCTCCGTCCTCGCCGGCTTCACTCTCAGCCAGGCCGACCTCCTCCGGCGGGCCATGGGCAAGAAAAAGCCGGAAATCGTCGCCGCCCAGCGCGATAATTTCATGAAGGGGGCCGCCGAGCGGCATATCGACGCCAGACTGGCCGAAGAGATCTTCAACCTTATCGCTCATTTCGCCGACTACGGCTTCAACAAATCCCACAGCGCCGCCTACGCCCTCGTCGCTTACCAGACCGCCTGGCTCAAAGCCAACTATCCGCTGGAATTCATGGCCGCCCTCCTTACCAGCGTCATGGGGGCCAGCGACAAGGTCGGCTTCTACATCGAGGAATGCCGCCGCATGGGCCTGGCCGTCCTGCCGCCCGACGTCAACGCCAGCGCCGCCGGCTTCACCGTCGACGGCGAAGCCATCCGCTTCGGCCTCGCCGGCGTCAAGAACGTCGGCGACAACGCCATCGCCGGCCTCGTCGCCGAACGGGCCAAAGGCGGCAAATACACCTCCCTCGTCGACTTCTGCTCGCGCATCGACATGCGGGTCGTCAACAAACGGATGCTGGACAGCCTCATCAGATGCGGCGCCTTCGACTCGCTCGGCTGGAAGCGCTCCCAGCTCCTGGCCGTCCTCGACCAGGCCATTGACGTGGCCGCCGCCCGCCAGCGCGACCGCGACAGCGGCCAGCTCGGCCTGTTCGGCGACGGCGACGCCGCCGGCGCCGACGAGATCGCCCCGCCGCGGCTCGAGGAGCTGCCGACCGAAGAGCTGCTTGCCATGGAAAAAGAAATGACCGGCTTCTACGTCACCGGCCATCCCCTCGACAAGTACCGCGAAATTATGAAAGACTACACTTCCGTTGGCCAACTGAGCGGCGACGAGTATGGCGACGGCCAGGCGGTCAGGGTCGCCGGCCTCGTCGCCGGCGCCAAGCGCATCACTACCAAAAGCGGCGACATGATGTGCTTTGTCGCCCTTGAAGACTTCACCGGCCAGGTCGAGGTCGTCGTCTTCCCCCGCCTGTTCGACCGCGTCAGCCGCCTGCTCCTGCCCGACGCCGCCCTTGCCGTCAGCGGCAAGCTAAGTGTCGGCGAAGAAACCGTCAAGGTCATCGCCGACGATGTCATAGATCTCGGAAACGCTAAAGGGCCCGCCAACGGGGCCCCGCCGAACGGCAAAAGGACGCGCGAGGTGCGCCTCCGCCTCGGCCAGGGCCAGGAGAACGACGCCGTCTTCGCCCGCCTTAAGGAAGTCTTCGCCCGCCACCAAGGGCCGGCGGTCGTCTACCTTCACCTCACCGCCAGCCGCCGCGTCGTCCGCACCGACAAACAATACTGGCTCGACCCCGCCCCGGAAGCCATCGCGGCCCTGGAAGAGATCCTCGGCCCGGGGACGGTGCAGGTAAGTTGACTACAAGAAAAAGGCTGCGTAGAGTTTTCTACGCAGCCTTTTTGTTTCACCTTCTACCGCCGGAAGGCCAGCGCCACCATAGCCGCGCCTTCGCGCAGGTAGTTGCGCGCCAGGAGGTACAGGCTGTCCGGCATCGGCGCCGGCGCCGCCGTGGCCTCCAGCCCGAGGTCGCGGGCCAGCACCAGCGTACGGTGCATGTGCGACGCGTTGGAAACGATGATTGCCCGGCGGTACCCGTGGGCCGCCATCACCGCCTGCGAATTGGCCAGATTCTGATAGGTGGTGAACGAACCGTCCTCGGTCAGGATGCGTTCGCCGGGGACGCCTTCCTTCACCAGGTAGGCGCGCATCGCGAACGCCTCGGCCACCTCTTCGTCCGCGCCGCGGGCGCCGCTCACGATGATCGCCGGCGCCAGCCCCTGCCGGTACAGCCGCACCGCCTCCTCGAGGCGGAGGCGCAGCATCGGTCCAGGCTCGCCGCCGATCACCCGCGAGCCGAGCACGATCATCACGTCCGCCGGTGCCGGCCGCAGCAATCCGCCGGCCACGATCGGCAGCTCCACCGCCGCGAACAGGAACAGCGCCCCGATTATTATCCCTTTCCGCCAGCGTCGCCAGAAGTCCATGCCGGCCCCTTCCGTAAGTTTGTTTTCTTCCCCATTATACCACCTCCGCCGGGGCGGTTCCATCCGGGCCGGACATTTCGCCGCCGGCCGGCGTCATAGTCTGCCGGCAAATGCGCACACTAACCGCGAAGGACGTGTTGCCTGCCTTTGGCAAATAATGCTAGAATGTATTAGGAGTCACCCCGCCAATAAATTCTAGGAGATGATTCGAATGAAAGACGTAGTGATCGTCAGCGCCGTCCGCACGGCGATTGGCACTTTCAACGGCGCGCTGGCGTCCCTGTCCGCCCCCGAGATGGGCGCCCTCGTCATCAAGGCCGCCCTGGAAAAGGCCGGCGTCAAGGAAGACAGTGTAGACGAGGTCATCTTCGGCAACGTCCTCCAGGCCGGCCTGGGGCAGAACCCGGCCCGCCAGGCGGCGATCAAGGCCGGCGTCCCGGTCGAAGTCCCGTCCTACACCGTCAATAAGGTCTGCGGTTCCGGCCTCAAAACCGTCAACCTCGCCGCCCAGGCCATCATGTGCGGCGACGCCGACACCATCGTCGCCGGCGGCATGGAGAGCATGACCCAGGCCCCGTACCTCCTCAGCAGCAAGGCCCGCTGGGGCTACCGCATGGGCCACGACAAGCTGATCGACGTCATGATCAGCGACGGCCTGTGGTGCGCCTTTAACGACTACCATATGGGCATGACCGCCGAAAACGTGTCCGAACGCTACGGTATCACCCGCGAGATGCAGGACCAGCTTGCCGCCGCATCCCAGGACAAAGCCGTCAAGGCTATCCAGAGCGGCGCCTTTAAAAACGAGATCGTTCCCGTCACCGTCAAAAGCAAAAAGGGTGACATCATCTTCGACACCGACGAATTTCCCCGTGCCGGCACCACCGTCCAGACGCTCTGCAACCTGCGGCCGGCCTTCAAAAAGGACGGCCGCGTCACGGCAGGCAACGCCTCCGGGATCAACGACGGCGCGGCCGCCCTCGTGGTCATGGCCGCCGACAAAGCCAAAGCCCTCGGGTTGAAGCCGCTGGCCAGGATCATCGGCTACGGCGTCGGCGGCGTCGACCCCGCCATCATGGGCATGGGGCCGGTCGCCGCCACCCGCAAAGCCCTGGACAAAGCCGGCCTCACCCTGGGCGACATCGACCTCATCGAAGCCAACGAGGCCTTCGCCGCGCAGTTCCTGGCGGTCGGCAAAGCGCTCGGCTTCCCGCAGGAGAAGGTCAACGTCCACGGCGGCGCCATCGCCCTCGGCCATCCGATCGGCGCCAGCGGCGCCCGCATCCTCGTCACCCTGCTGCACGCCCTCGAGCTTTACGGGAAAAAGCGCGGTCTCGCCACGCTTTGCATCGGCGGCGGCCAGGGTGTGGCCACCATCGTCGAGAAACTGTAGCCGGCCGGCAATAGGGCGTAATGTTTTGGTGCCAATGGGACATCCTATTGGCACCAAAATAATAAGCAAATGTGATTATTTTCACATTTATGATAAAATATATGTACCACATATGACAGGAGAGGATAGGAATGCAGTTCGAACTCACCGAAGAACAAAAGATGATGCAGAAGATGGTCCGCGAATTCGCGGCGAAGGAGGTCGCCCCCGGTTCGGCGGCGCGGGACGAAGAGGAAAAATTCGACCGCTCCCTCTACGACGCCCTCGGCGAGCTCGGCGTCACCGGTATTTGCTTCCCCGAACAGTACGGCGGCGCCGGCGCCGACACGCTGAGCTACATCCTGGCCATCGAGGAGCTCAGCCGCGTCGACAGCGGCCTCGGCATCGCCCTGTCGGCCTCGGTGTCCCTGGGCGGCTGGCCCATCTACGCCTACGGCAGCGAAGAGCAAAAGAAAAAGTATCTCGCGCCGCTGGCCGAAGGCAGGACGCTCGGCGCCTTCGGCCTCACCGAGCCCAACGCCGGCACGGACGCCGCCGCCCAGCAGACGGTCGCCGTCTTGCAGGGCGACCACTACGTCCTCAATGGCAGCAAGATTTTCATCACCAACGGCGGCGAGGCGGAAACGTACGTCATCCTCGCCATGACCGACAAAGCCAAGGGCGCGCGCGGCATCTCGGCCTTCATCCTCGAAAAGGGCATGCCCGGCTTCACGTTCGGCAAAAAGGAGCACAAGCTGGGCATCCGTTCCTCCCAGACCATGGAGCTCGTCTTCCAGGACGTCGCGGTGCCTGCCGCCAATTTGCTCGGCAAGGAAGGCGATGGCTTCAAGATCGCCATGACCACCCTCGACGGCGGCCGCATCGGCGTCGCCGCCCAGGCTCTCGGCATCGCCCAGGCGGCCCTCGACCACGCCGCCAAGTACGCCAAGGAGCGCGTCCAGTTCGGCAAGCCCATCGCCGCCAACCAGGCCGTCGCCTTCACGCTCGCCGACATGGCCACGCAGATCGACGCCGCCAGGTTGCTCACTTACCGGGCCGCTTACTGCAAGGACAAAGGGCTGCCTTATTCCAAGGAGGCCGCCATGGCCAAGCTGTACGCCTCGGACGCCGCCATGGCTATCGCTGTCGACGCCGTGCAGGTCTACGGCGGCTACGGCTACAGCCGCGAGTACCCGGTCGAGCGGCTGATGCGCGACGCCAAGATCACCCAAATTTACGAAGGCACCAACCAGGTCCAGCGGATGGTCATCTCGGCGGCCATCCTCCGTTAGGCGGACCCAACGCAACAGGAGGCGTAGCAATGGAAATCGTCGTCTGCGTCAAGCAAGTGCCTGACACCACCGAAGTTAAGATCGACCCCGTCACCAACACCCTCATCCGCCAGGGCGTGCCCAGCATCGTCAACCCGTTCGACAAGAACGCCGTCGAGGCCGCCCTCGTGCTCAAGGAGAAGCACGGCGGCAAGGTGACCGTCCTCAGCATGGGGCCGCCCCAGGCCAAGGACGCCCTCAAAGAGTGCCTCGCCATGGGGGCCGACGCCGCCATCCTCGTCAGCGACCGCGCTTTCGGCGGCGCCGATACCCTCGCCACCAGCTACACCCTTGCCGCCGCCATCAGGAAGCTCGGCGCCGTCGACCTCATCTTGTGCGGCAAGCAGGCCATCGACGGCGACACCGCCCAGGTCGGCCCCGAAATCGCCGAGCACCTCGGCATCGCCCAGGTCACTTACGTCGCCAAGATCGATATCGACGGCGCCGCCGCCCGCCTGGAAAGGGAGCATGAGGACGGCTACGAAGTCATCGAAGCCGGCCTGCCTGTCCTCGTCACCGTTGTCAAGTCGGCCAACGAGCCGCGCTATCCCACCGTCAAGGGCACCATGCGCGCCAACCGGGCCGAGATCCCCGTCTGGACGGTCGCCGACCTCGACACCGACCCGGCCCGCCTCGGCCTCAAAGGCTCGCCCACCCAGGTGCGCAAGATCTTCACCCCCAAACAGCGCACCCAGGGCGTGCTCATCGCGAAGGACACCGCCCGGGAGGCGGTCGCCGAGCTGATCGCCAAACTTTCCGCAGCAAAGATCGTCTAGGGGGCGCAATCATGGCCGTAAAAGTAAACCAAGACAAGTGCATCGGCTGCAGCGCCTGCGTCGGCGCCTGTCCGTTCGGCGCCATCGAGATGCAGGGCGGCAGCAAAGCCTTCATCACCGAAGCCTGTACCGCCTGCGGCGCCTGCATCGACGCCTGCCCGGCGCAAACCATCGTCCGCGAACAGGAAGCCAGGCAAACCGCCGTCGATAAGGATGCCTACCGGGATGTCTGGGTCTATATGGAGCTCAACGGCGGCCAGCCCCGCAGCGTCGGCCTCGAGCTCCTCGGCGAAGGCCGCAAGCTCGCCGACGCCATGGGCCAGCAGCTCGCCGCCGTCCTCATCGGCGACGGCGTCGAACCGATCGCCCAGGAAGCGTTCGCCGCCGGCGCCGACAAGGTCTACCTCGTCGAAGGGCCGGAATACGCCCACTACACCACCGACGCCTTCGCTATCGCCGCCGTCGACCTCATCGACACCTACAAGCCCGCCGTCCTCCTCCTCGGCGCCACCAACGACGGGCGCGACCTCGGGCCGCGCGTGGCCTGCCGCATCGGCACCGGCCTCACCGCCGACTGCACCGGCCTGGGCATCGACGAAGCCACCGGCCTCGTCGCCTGGACCCGGCCGGCCTTCGGGGGCAACATCATGGCCACCATCCTCTGCCCGGATAACCGGCCGCAAATGGGCACCGTCCGGCCGAAGGTCTTCAAGAAGCCTGTACCCGACCATAGCCGCAGCGGCGAGCTAATCCGCGTCGCCAGCAAGGTCAGGCCCGGCGACATCCGCACCAGGTTGGTCGACATAATAAAGGTGTGCACCGCCGCCTGCAACCTCGAAGAGGCGGAGGTCATCGTCTCCGGCGGCCGCGGCCTGTGCAAGCCGGAGAATTTCGCCCTCGTCGAAGAGCTGGCAGGGGTCCTCGGCGCCGCCGTCGGCGCCTCGCGCGCGGCCGTCGACGCCGGCTGGAAGCCCGCCCTCCACCAGGTCGGCCAGACCGGCAAGACCGTCGCCCCCAAGATCTACTTCGCCTGCGGCATCTCCGGAGCCATCCAGCACCTGGCAGGCATGTCGTCGTCCGACATCATCGTCGCCATCAACAAAGACCCCGACGCGCCTATCTTCAAGGTGGCCGACTACGGCCTTGTCGGCGACGTGCTGGAAGTGCTCCCCATCCTGACCGAAGAACTGAAAAAGATCAGGCAGGCCGGCTGAGGCCGGCAGCGCAGCCGCCGTCGCAGAGTGTAACCCGAAACCCCACGCCGTGGAAAAACGGCGGGGGGTTTCGTCCTTCCAGGCATTTGTGAAAAAAATAATTTGTGGGAAGGTGACAATCATGGAATGCAAACGGGCGCTCATCATCGGCGCCGGCCAGATGGGCAGCGGCATCGCCCAGGTTATGGCCCAGGGCGGCCTCGCGGTCGTCCTCCGCGACATCAAGGACGAGTTCGTCCAGAAAGGTCTCGCGACCATCGACAAGAACCTCGCCAAGAACGTCGAGAAAGGCCGCATGACCGGCGACGAAAAGGCGGCCGTAATGGCGCGCATCACCGGCGTCGTCGCCCTTGACGCCGCGGCCTGCGATGTCGACCTCGTCGTCGAGGCGGCGGTCGAGAACATGGACATCAAGCGCGACATTTTCCAGACCGTCGACAGGCTTTGCCCCGCCCACACCATCTTCGCCTCCAACACTTCGTCGCTGCCCATCACCGCCCTCGCCAACCTGACCAAACGGCCGGACAGATTCATCGGCATGCACTTCTTCAATCCCGCCCCGGTCATGAGGCTCGTCGAGGTCATCACCGGCCTGGCGACCAGCGAAGAAACGTTCGCCGCCGTCAAGACCCTCGCCGAGGCCCTGGGCAAAAGCCCCGTCAGGGTCGCCGATTCCCCCGGCTTCGCCGGCAACCGCATCATGATGCCGATGATCAACGAAGCCGTGTACACTCTCATGGAGGGGGTCGCCAGCGTCGAAGACATCGACAACGTGGCCAAGCTCGGCTTCAACCATCCCATGGGGCCGCTGGCCCTCTCCGACCTCATCGGCAACGACACCGTCCTCTACATCATGGAGGTCCTCTACCAGGGCTTCGGCGACAGCAAATACCGCCCCTGCCCGCTGCTCAGGAAATACGTCGCCGCCGGCTGGCTAGGCCGCAAGACCGGCCGCGGCTTCTACGACTACGGCAAACAATAGGAGAATAGGGAGGAGAAAATTTATGAGCGAATACCAAAACCTCATGTTCGAAAACCAGGATGGCATCGGCGTCATCACCGTCAATCGCCCCCAAGCCCTCAACGCCCTCAACGCCGACACCATGGCCGAGCTCGACCGACTCGTCGACGCCATCGCCAAGGACTCCGCCGTCAAGGCCGTCATCATTACCGGCGCCGGCGATAAAGCCTTCGTCGCCGGGGCCGACATCGCCTACATGCAGCCTCTGGCGGCCGTCGACGGGCGGGCCTGGGGCAAAGCCGGCCAGGCCGTCTTCAACAAAATCGAGAATCTGCCCCAGCCCGTCATCGCCGCCGTCAACGGCTTCGCCCTCGGCGGCGGCTGCGAGCTCGCCCTGGCCTGCGATATCCGCATCGCGGCCGACAAAGCCAAATTCGGCCAGCCCGAGGTCACGCTCGGCATCACCCCCGGCTTCGGCGGCACCCAGCGCCTGCCCCGCCTCATCGGCAAAGGCCGCGCCAAAGAGCTCCTCTACACCGGCGACATGATCGACGCCGCCGAGGCCTACCGCCTCGGCCTGGTCAACAAGGTCGTCGCCCCCGGGGAACTCATGGAGGCCGCCAGGGCTATCGCCCTCAAAATCATGTCGCGGGGGCAATTCGCCGTGCAGATGTGTAAAGCCGCCGTCAACGAAGGTCTTGACACCGACCTCGACACCGGTGTCGCCTATGAGGCCGAAGTCTTCGGCCTGTGCTTCGCCACCGCCGACCAGAAGGAAGGCATGGCCGCCTTCCTCGAAAAGCGCAAGCCCGCCTTCATCGGCAAATAGAACAGGGAACGCGAAAGCCGCCGGGCAACCCGGCGGCTTTCGCATACGTGCCGCTATTCCTCGTCATCCTCGTCATCCTCGTCATCCTCCTCGACGGGAGCGGGCAGAGCGCGGTGGAGGAGCTTGGTAGCCACATAGAAAATCGCGATAACGGCGAACATCGTCGGCAGCGCGATCCCCATCATCTTGA
>JARKPR010000059.1 GCA_029975165.1 Selenomonadales bacterium | reverse complement strand
TTGACTACCGGCGCGCACGGGGCGCCGATGTGCTGCCTGGTCGGGATCGCCACTTTGTCCGGCAATGGCGCCACCTCTATGGCTTTGCCCGCCGTGTACCGTTTCCGGTCGTCGGGGTGTACTCCCCCCCGAAAGCTTTTTGCCATTTTCTCACCTCTCCGTGCCGGTATATCTACGACAGGATCCGCGTAATAACCGGCTGCATATTTTTGTTTTCCCTTGCGCTTCTATCAAAGTAGCGGATATACAGAATCGAAGCGGCGAAAGCCGCCCCGGCGCCCGCCACCTGAAACCATAAAGCGTCGCGCGCCAGCTGCCCCGCGGCCCAGCTCCCGGCCATCGCCCCCGCGAACAGGGCGATGAGCGGTAGCATATACACAATGAAGGCCGACTTGAGCATACCGACTTCCTGCACCTCAACCATGACCAGTTGCCCTGGCGCGGCCCCCACCGGGTTGCGCGCGTCGAGCACGATAGCCGCGTTGCCTGGGCATGCGCCGCAGTTCTCGCAGTCGTTGTGGCGGCTGGTCTTGACCTTGGCCATCTGCCCGTCGACACTGATGACGATGCCTTCCTGCTGACTATTCACGCTTTATCGCCCCACTTTTCCGGCGGTCTTATGGTCATACCGCTATCACCGATAATTCTAGGGATACAAATATTTTGTATCACCATGTGGTTTTACCTTTCAATAATAGCAAATTATCCGCCCTTTTGCCACCCTTTTGCCACGAAAAGAAAAAATCCTCCCTCGCACCAAGGAGGATGATTTCCTTTCATCGCCGCCTATTTCCCGGCGGCCACCTTGCGGGCGAAAACCTCCTCCTCCGACGCCCACACCTTGTTGGGCAACCGGGTATGGAGGAAGGCCAGCATGGCGTCGCCGGGCTTGAAATAGATGCGGCGGTTTTCCGGCCGTCCTCTCCGCCCCGGTGCCTCATAGGCGATCGCCCACACCGGGCGGCCGTCCAGGGCCGAATGCAGCCGGAAGGTGCGGCGGGTCTTGATGATGCTCATCAGCTTCGGGCGATAGGGGAAGATGCCGTCGATATCGCGGTATTGCACCTCGTAAACCTTCACGCCGCCGAACGGTCCGGTCTTGGTGAACCGCAGCAGCTTGCCGTCCGCCTCACAGGTGAATTTGCTGCCGGCCCGCCACACGACCCAGCCGGCGATAAGGAGCGGCGTGAACAGCCGGTAGGGATCGACGCTGTGGCGGGTAACCCAGAAATATGCGGACAAAACGGCCATAACCAACAGGAAGCCAAGCGTCGCCCCGATGACGATGCGGTTCTTGCGGTGCACCTCTGAATGCTCGACGACTTTTTCCACGCCTTCCGGCTTGTCCGCTTTTTTGGTCATGTTATGTTCCTACCGGCGATACGCCGGCCGCTATTCCTCGTCATCCTCGTCATCCTCGTCATCCTCCTCGACGGGAGCGGGCAGAGCGCGGTGGAGGAGCTTGGTAGCCACATAGAAAATCGCGATAACGGCGAACATCGTCGGCAGCGCGATCCCCATCATCTTGA
>JARKPR010000025.1 GCA_029975165.1 Selenomonadales bacterium | reverse complement strand
GCCTCCGGAGCCGAAGGTTACAGGTTCGAATCCTGTCGGGGATACTTTCATCTGGGCGGCCCGCGGCGGTGCAAACCGATGCGAACCGCTGCGAAGCGGTGCAGTCTCGCGCCGTATCTTTCACCGCCGTCGCCACTTGCGGCGACGACTTCCGCCACGCAGGCCGACGCTTTCCCGGCGTTCCGGGTGCAAGGCGGTGCAGAGCCGTGCAAATCCCGGCGAAGTGGATAGCACCAAATCACGCACCCAAGCGGTTCAAGAAGCACCACGGGAAGCACCCCGGCAGGCGTCATGTTTTCACCCCTCCGTGCCCGTGCGGTGCAGCCGAAGCCCGCCTTGTGGAGGGGGCGTCTGAGCGGAATCGGGCGTGGCTGTCGGCCCCGTCGCGCCATCGCCGGCCGGCGGGCCGGGCAGCGTGTTGATTGCGGCCGACTGGTCGTGCAATCCGACGTGGGTGTACACGCCCAATGTCAGCCGGATGTCGCTGTGCCGGGCGAGCGTCTGGGCCATCTTGGGCGAGAGCCCGGCGCGCTCCAGGTTCGTGATGAACAGGTGCCGCAGGCTGTGGAAGTCGGCGAACAGGCCGTCGTGGTTGCAGTAGCAGAGGAAGTCCGTCTTCAGTCGCCGCTCGGTCTCGGCCGCGTCGTCTTTCACCTCGTCGAGCCACCGGTCGCGGGCGGCGCGCAAGTCCAGTTCGATCATCTTGTAAGTCTTCCGCTCGATGCCGCCGGGGAAGCGGCGGGAGATGGAGAACAGCGGCTTGTCCGGGTTGATGTTGCGTTTGGTGGCCAGCCACGCCTTCAGTTGCCGGACCAGTTCGGGATGGAGGATTTGCGTGTCCTGGCGGCGGTGCTTGCTGTAGCAGGCGGCGATGGTCGCCGTGGGCGGGTCGTCGTCCAATCGCAACGAGCGCAACGTCAGGCTGCCGATCTCCGCCTTCCGAAAGCCGGTCCACGCCGCCACGACGTACAACATCGCCCGATCCGGCCCGTGCAGGCCCTCGATCCGCATGCCGCCGCGGGCGGCCGCGATCAGCCGGGCGAATTCGTCGGGCGACAAGGCACGCCGGTCATGGCGTCGATCCAGCAGGATGTTCAGCCGCGACAGATGTGCGAGCGGGTCCACCGGCGTGCGGTGGTCGCGGACCAGCCAGCGGGTGAACTGCTTGGCAGCCTTGAGGTAGTGGTTGTAGGTCTGGGCGCTCAGCCCGTTGCGGCGCAGCCCACCAAGGAACTCCAGCGCGGCGCTGGCCGAGATGTCGGCGATCCAGCGCCACTGGTTCTCGGTGGCGATCCGTCGCAGCATGCGCATCGTCTCGCGGAGGCCCCTCAGGGCAACGCCTCGGTTGCGCAGGTAGCTCTCGAACTCGTGGAGGTGTTCGGCCAATGGCCGCTTGCGTTGCTCTTCGGTCGGGTCGACCAGTCCGGCCTTCTCGCGTTCGACCTGGCGGGTGATGCGGGTGAGCATCGCCTGGGCACACTGCTTGTCCACCGACAAGGGCACGCGCCGCAGACGCCCCAGCGAGTCTTTGTACTGTCCCCACCATTTTTTCGACTTCGTCTTCACCTTCCGCCCCGTCGTTTCGTCGAGGCGGATTACCGTCTTGCGATAGAGACTCGCCACTGGTCTTCCTCCGTCATGTTTGGGTGATTGGAACCGCGAACCAAAGCAGGGCGAGTGTCCCTCGACGGGTGGAAAACGCAAGCCAAGGTCGGCGCCCTGTTCTTGGAATTCCGTCCCCCATTGGCTCGTTGCCCGCGAGTCATTTCTCGGTGGCGTGCCACGTCTCGCGGTCGGGGCAACCGGCCGCAACCCAAGCGCGCAGCTCGTCGGCACGCCAGAACGTCGAGCGGCCGACGCGCACGGGCAGGGGAATTCGGCCGGCGGCGTCCCACGCCCGCCACGTGCGCAGCGATACCGAACACACGGCCGCTGCCGCCGGGGCTTTCAGCAGCAACCCTTCGACGGGCCGCGACTCGACCGCGTCTTGCGTCAGCGACACCACATCTCCACGAGTACTCACAGGCGGCCCTCCTTATCTGTCTCGCCCATCGAACCCCTGCCGCTCGAACTCGGCACGTAACCGATCGATGCGGCGTCGCACCGTGTGCCAGCCACAGCCGAGCTGCCCGGCAATCGCGTCAATCGACATTCCGTCGGCCAGCCGCAGACAAAGCTCGCGATCCTCCGGCCGTAGGCCAGCCAGGATGGCCCGGATGTCGGTGAGCAAGTCGAACCGCGCACCGGTTGCGGGTTCGGCCGGTTCCTTTCCTGCGCCGCTGGGCATGAGGGCTTGGTCGCGGACTTCGAAGCGTTGTCGGTAGCGTCGCTGGCGGCGATGAATCATCGACAGCCGACGGTCGATCACGGCCGTCACGGCGGTCACCTCGGTCGCCCCGTTGGACCGATCCGGCCGAAAGCGGAAGGCCATCACCTCGATGGCGATCTCCTGTTGCGCGTCGTCCAACTCGCCGTCTCGCAGTCCACGGCGCAATGCCCGGGCGCGAATCAGTTCAAGCTTCCAGCGCTCGATGGTTTGTGGTGTCTGCGGCATGCGTGGTTCCTCGTTGCTGTCATGGTCTGCATCGAATTGCACCGAACGATGCCGCGATTCTTCACGCCGGCCGCGCGCAGGTATCTAGGCCGGCCAGTGGTTTTTTCCAACCCATATGGGATCGAGATGGGATGGCGGCCAGCCCATGTAGCGGCGCTATGGGATGGAACTGACCCCATGTGGCTGCGCGATGGGGTCACCTCGATCCCATGCGACTTTTCGCGGAAGCGGCGGATCGAGGGTGCGCGCGGCAAATAACTCTTTGGACACCGACGATGCATCCGCTCGAACGAGCGACCACCACGAAAGGACCACCTCATGGATGTTGCGGACACGATCCTCCGTGAACCGGCCGACGTGTACCACGCCAACGCCAAGACCCATCTGA
>JARKPR010000002.1 GCA_029975165.1 Selenomonadales bacterium | reverse complement strand
GAGGGAGAGGTTCCACTCTTAGTAAAGCAGTCTTTGCCGCAAGGAGGGATAGGAATCCTCACCCCATACGAGCTTATTATATCTCACGGTCAATTGACCGGCGATATACGCCTTATAACCAAAACTAATTATAGTAGGAGGGTGAACGATGTTCAAAGACTTTCTGGCGGCGGTAAAAGATCGCCGCACCTATTACGCCATCGGCAAGGAGGCCACGGTTTCTCAGGAGCGCATCCGGGAAGTGATCGAACACGCGGTACGGCATACGCCGTCGGCGTTCAATTGCCAAAGCGCGCGCCTCGTGTTGCTGCTGGGCGAGCAGCATGACAAATTGTGGGACATCACCAAGGAGACGCTGCGCAAGATAGTCCCCGCCGAGCGGTTCGCGGCAACCGAAGAAAAAATTAATTCCTTCGGCAACGGCCACGCCACCGTCCTGTTTTTCGAAGACCAGGCCGTCGTCGAGGACCTGCAGCGGCGTTTTCCCCTCTACGCCGACAATTTCCCCGCCTGGTCCCTGCAATCGTCCGGGATGCACCAGTTCGTCGTCTGGACGGCGCTGGAGGCCGAGGGGTTCGGCGCATCGCTGCAGCACTACAACCCGTTGATCGACGCCGCCGTAAAGCAGCAGTGGGACCTTCCCGGCGAGTGGAAGCTGCTGGCCCAGATGCCCTTCGGCAAGCCTTCGGCGGCACCGGGGGACAAAGAGTTCAAACCGCTGGCGGAACGGTTTAAGGTCTTCGGCTAGCTGCGAAGGAAGGCTGACCGCATACCGGCAAAAGATGTCGCTCGTCCGGCGGCATCTTTTCTTTAACCGCGGCATCACCGGCTTGAGCCATCGCAGCCGCGAAGCGAATAGAGGCCGGGCAGGATTTTTGCCATTATCATTGAACTTGAGAGATAATACCAATGCTTGCCACAGCCTTTCAGAGTATTTCCGGGAAAGGGGGTTCGGCAGTGAACGAAAAAATCAATGCCATTCTGGTCGACCCGCTGGACGACGTGGCCACGGCCATAACCGGGCTCCGGCCGGGGGAAGCGGGGCGATATGACAAGCCGAACGAAGGGATAAAGGAAGTCGCTATCCGCCAGGAAATTCCCCAATACCACAAGTTCGCCTTACGCGCCATCGGCAAGGGGGAAGCGGTGCGCAAGTACGGGGAGATCATCGGCGTGGCGACGCAGGATATCGGCCGGGGCTGTCATGTCCACGAGCACAATATCGCCAGTCCGGTCGGGAATCCGGACAAAGCCCGGGAGGAATGGAAGTGAAATTTCTCGGTTACAGGAGACCGGACGGCACGGTCGGGATAAGAAATCACGTACTGATATTGCCTACCGTCGGCTGCGCCAACGAAACCTGCCGCATCATCGCCGGCCTGGTCAACGGCGCGGTCAGCCTGGTCAATCAAAACGGCTGCGGCGAAGTAGAGGGGAACAGGAAGCTTACCCAAGCGGTCATGTCCGGCCTGGCGGCGAACCCGAACGTTTACGGGGTTATTCTCGTCGGTTTGGGGTGTGAGCCTAATTCGGTGGACATCATGGCCGGGATCATCCGGGCGAAAACCGGCAAGCCGCTCAAAAAGCTCGTCATCCAGGAAGAGGGCGGGACGGTGAATACGATATGCAAAGCCGTCAAAATGGCCCAGGACATGATTTTGGAAGCCAGCGCCCGCCTACCGGAAGAATGCGGCATAGCCGAACTGATGCTGGGGATCGAGTGCGGCGGCTCGGACGCCACCTCGGGCCTGGTAGCCAACCCAGTGATGGGCTATGTGAGCGACTGCCTCGTCGACGCCGGCGGGACGACCATGTTCAGTGAGACGCCGGAGATTATCGGCGCCGAACACATCCTGGCCCGCAGGTGCTGCACGGAGGAAATGGGCCAAAAGCTCCTCGGCGTATGCCGGAAGCTCGAAGAGGACCTGCAGAAGGTGAACGAGAGCCTACGCTCGGGCCAGCCCTCGCCCGGCAACAAGGCCGGCGGGATCACCACTCTGGAGGAGAAGTCGCTCGGCTGCATCCACAAGGGCGGCACCAAACCGATCGTCGAGGTCGTCGACTACGCCTGCCGGCCCACGCGGAAGGGTCTCGTATATATGGATACCCCGGGGTACGACCTGCTGTCCGTGACCGCGAAGGTGGCCGCAGGCTGCCAGCTGATCGTTTTTACCACCGGCCGCGGCAACCCCATCGGCAACCCGGTGGCACCGGTGCTGAAGGTTACCGCCAACAAGGAACTGTTCGTCCGCATGTACGATAACATGGACATGGACTTCAGCGCCGTTCTCGACGGCGGCAAAACCATGGAGGAAATGGGCCGCGAGGTGCTGGCGGAGATAGTGAGGATCGCCGGCGGCAAGAAGACCAAAACGGAGATCCACGGCTTCGGCTTCAGCGAGACTGTCGTCCGCCGGATGTGCGACTATTGCTGAGACCGCTATGGGCATATCAATATAAAATGGAGGTCCTGTTCATGCGCAGCGATACCGTCTTAAAAGGATCGACGCGGGCGTCGACCCGGTCGGCGTGCTATAGCATGGGCTATACGCCGGAAGAGCTCGACAAACCCCTGATCGGGATCGTCAACTCCTTCAACGAAGTCGTGACCGGCCACAGGCATCTACGGGAGATCGCCGAGGCGGTCAAGGTGGGCGTCATCGCCGCGGGCGGGACGCCGATGGAGTTCCCGTCGATCGCCGTCGGCGACTGCTTCGCCATGGGCCATATCGGGATGAAATATTCGCTGCCCAGCCGCGAGCTCATCGCCGATTCCTGCGAGGCGATGGCGCTGGCCCACGGCTTCGACGGCCTGGTGTTCATCCCCAACTGCGACAAGATCGTCCCCGGCATGCTGATGGCGGCCGCCAGGCTGAACATCCCCAGCATCTTCGTCAGCGGCGGGCCGATGCTGGCCGGCCGCTACAAGGGGCGCAACATCGACATCATCACTGTGCTGGAGGGCGCCGGGCGCTTCGAAGGCGGCCATATAACGGCCGAGGAATTCGCCGGGCTCGAGAAGCACGGCTGCCCCACCTGCGGCTCCTGCGCCGGCCTGTTCACGGCCAACACCATGAACTGTCTCACCGAGGTCATGGGCATGGCGCTGGCGGGCAACGGGACGATTCCGGCGGTGTTCGGCGAACGGCGGATGCTGGCCAAGCGGGCCGGCGCGGCCGTCATGGCGCTGGTCGAAAAAGACGTCAGGCCGCTCGACATCATGACCATTGACGCCTTCAAAAACGCCATCGCCGTCGACATGGCCATCGGCGGGTCGACCAATACCGTCCTCCACCTGCCGGCCATCGCCCATGAAGCGGGTATCGAGCTGCCGCTCAGCCTATTTTCGGAAATCAGCGACAAAACCCCCTATCTGACGAAACTCAGCCCCGGCGGCAGCCATTACCTGCAGGACCTCAACGAGGCCGGCGGCATACCGGCGGTCATGAAAGAACTGACGAAACGCGGCGTCATCGACACCGCCGCGGCAACAGTAGACGGCACCGTTGCCGATCGCCTCGCCGCCGCCGCCATCGAGCGGCCGGACGTCATCCGCAGCGTCGCGGAGCCTTACCGCCAGAAAGGCGGCATCGCCATTCTCCATGGCAACATCGCCCCCGACGGGGCGGTGGTGAAAGAAAGCGCCGTCGCCGAAGACATGCTGTTCTTCGCCGGCCCGGCGCGGGTGTTCGACGCGGAGGAAGACGCGATAAAAGCTTTGCTGGCGAAAGAAATCAGCGACGGCGAGGTGGTCGTCATCCGCTACGAAGGCCCCAAAGGCGGACCCGGCATGCAGGAAATGCTCAATCCCACCGCCGTGATCGCCGGCATGGGCCTCAAGGTCGCCCTGATAACCGACGGCCGGTTCAGCGGCGCGACCCGCGGCGCCTGCGTAGGCCATATCTCGCCCGAGGCGGCGGCCGGCGGGCCGCTTGGCCTGCTCCGGGAAGGCGACATAATAACCGTCGACATCCCCGGACGCAGAATCGATGTCAGGCTCAGCGAGGAAGAACTGGCCCGCCGCAAGGCGGCCTGGGTCCAGCCGCCGCCGAAAGTCACCAAGGGCTACCTCGTGCGGTACGCGAGCGCCGTTACCTCGGCCAATACCGGGGCGATTCTGAAAAGCCGTTAAACAGGAGGCGTTAAAATGAATTTCATCGATTTTCCTAAAGTCAATGTCATCGTCGAGGGCGCGGAAAACATCAAATTCCCCAGGATGGTCAAGGTAAAGCAGCTTTACGATGCCAGGAAGATCGAAGACCTGGCCGCCTGGACCGGAAAGGAAATGCAAACCCTCGGCGACAAAGCGCACTACCGAGGAAAAAGAATCTGCATAACGGCCGGCAGCCGGGGCATTCCCCACCTCGACGTCATCATCCGGACGATCGCCGGCCAGCTCAAGGAGTGGGGAGCGGAGCCGTTCGTCATCCCGGCGATGGGCAGCCACGGAGGGGCTACGGCGGAAGGCCAGCGGGAGCTGATCGCCACCTACAACATAACCGAGGAAGCGGTCGGCGTCCCCGTCCTGTCCTCGATGGAGGTGGTGCAGATCGGCGCGCTCGACGACGGAACGCCGGTATACTGCGACAAGCACGCTTACGAAGCCGACGGCATCGTGGTCTTGAACAAAGTCAAGCCCCATACCGACTTCCGCGGCAAATGGGAGAGCGGCATGGCCAAAATGATGGCCATCGGCCTTGCCAAGCACAAAGGCGCGTCGATGTTCCATATGAAGGGGTTCTCCTCCTTTGCCGGGCGCATCCCCGAGGTCTGCGACGTATTCCTGAAAAACGCGCCGGTGGCGTTCGGCGTCGGCATCGTCCAGAACGCCTACGACGAGATCAGCGAACTGGAAGTAATGGCGAAAGACAAAATCCTCGAACGAGACGCCGCCCTGCTCGAAATAGCGAAAGACAAGATCGCCAAATTCAAATTCCCCCAAATCGACGTGCTCATCATCGACGAGATTGGCAAGAATATCAGCGGCAACGGTCACGATCCCAACATAACCGGCCGCAGCAACTCGCCGGGCTTCGAAGATGTGATCGATATCAAGAAGCTGTTCATCCGCGGGCTGTCCGAGGAAACCCACCATAACGGCTGCGGCCTGGCCATGGCGGACGTCACCACGCGACGTTGCCTGCGGACGGTCGACTTCGACGCCACCTGGATAAACGTCATCACGGCGACCATGCTCAACGGCGGCAAAATCCCCGTGTATATGAACAATGACCGGGACGCGCTACGGCTGGCGATCAGGACCTGTACCGGCATCGACTTCGACGACGCCAGGGTGATACGCATCAAGAACACCCTGAGCATGGAGGAAATAGAGGTATCGGAAAATTATCTGGACGAAATACGAACGCGGCACGATGTTGAAGTACTCAGCCAGCCGTATGAAATACGGTTCGACGACGACGGCAACATGCTATAAAGGACAAGGCGCCGCTAGGCGCCTTGTCCTTTATAATCCATATCGCCGCTTTTTTGACCGCCGCCGCCAAAAAGTCCGACGAAGCTTCGCTCACCGGCAGGCCCAGCTCGCGGCTCTTGTACGGCAATGCGTTGCCGGCCCCTTCCCCCAAGCCGGCGGCCGTCGCTCGGGGATGAAGAAACCCGGCGATGCTGTTATTCCCGGCCGGCATGCTTTATAATGGTAATGCGAGGAGGCTTCAACCGATGTACAGCTTCAAAAGCGACTATAGCGAGGGCGCGCATCCGGCAATCCTGGGCGCGTTGGCGGCAACGAACCTCGAGCAGGCCGAAGGCTACGGCGAGGACGATTACAGCCGACAGGCCGCCGCGCTTATCAAACGGCAGGTCGGCAATCCGCGCGCCGCAGTCCATCTGTTCGCAGGCGGCACGCAGACCAACCTTACCGCTCTCGCGGCCTTCCTGCGGCCCCACGAAGCGGTAATAGCCCCCGCTACCGGACATATCCTGGTCCACGAGACCGGAGCCATCGAGGCCACCGGCCACAAAATACTCTCCGTCGAGGTAAGCGACGGGAAAATCAACGCCGCCCATATCCAGGCGGTCTTCGACGCTCACACCGACGAGCACATGGTAAAACCGAAACTCGTGTACATTTCGGACCCGACGGAAATCGGCTCGATTTACACGCTGGCCGAGCTGCGGCAAATGAGCCTCCTGTGCCGGGCGAAAAACCTTTACCTGTACATCGACGGCGCGCGTCTGGGGTCGGCGCTGTGCTCCGATGAGAATGACCTGCGGCTCGCCGACCTGGGCGAACTGGCGGATGCGTTCTACATCGGCGGCACGAAAAACGGCGCTTTATTAGGCGAAGCGCTCGTAATCTGCAACGACGCCCTTAAAGCCGATTTCCGCTTTCACATGAAGCAAAAAGGGGCCTTGCTGGCCAAGGGGAAGCTCCTCGGCATCCAGTTCCGCGAGCTCTTTCAAAACGGCCTCTACTTTGAACTGGCGGCGCACGCCAACGCTATGGCCGGTTTGCTGAAAAAGGCCATAAGCGACGCCGGGTTCAGGTTCTTGACGCACTCGCCGACAAATCAGATTTTCCCTATTCTCCCGAACAGGCTCATCGAGCGGCTGCAGGAGAAATATTCGTTCTATGTCTGGGCGAAGGTGGACGCCGACCATTCCGCCGTTCGCCTCGTGACCTCCTGGGCCACGGAAGAGGCGGCGGTCGCAGCGTTTATCAAGGATTTGCATACTTGCATCGGCGCTAAATGAAAGCAACCCCATCGCGGCCGGCCCGCGATGGGGTTTTGCGTTAAATATCGGATTTGCCGCCCAAGACGTTGCCGGGTCCGCCTACACCATTTCCGCCGCGGCCAGTACCTCGATTGCGATCCTGTCCCCGGCGGCGCTCAATTCGACGTGGCTGCCTTCCGGCACTTCGCCTTTGACGATCTTCTTGCTCAGCTCCGTCTCGACGAGCCGGCCGATGAGCCGTTTGAGCGGGCGCGCGCCGTAATTCGGGTCGTAGCCCTCCGCGGCCAGCAGGTTCAGCACATTTTCGTCCCAGGAAAGGCCGATGTTCAACTGTTTCTTGATGCGGGCGCCAAAGCTTTTGAGCAGCAGGGCGGCGATGGCGGCGACCTGCTCGCGGGTGAGGGCGTTGAACACGATGATGTCGTCGATCCGGTTGAGGAATTCCGGGCGGAAATGCGTCCTCAGCATATCGAGCACCCGCTCCTTGGCCACGGCGAAATCGCTGTTCAATATCTCGTGCGAGCCGATATTCGAGGTCATGATGATGACCGTGTTCTTGAAATCGACCGTGCGGCCCTTGCCGTCGGTCAGGCGTCCGTCGTCGAGGATCTGCAGCAGGATGTTGAAGACATCGTTGTGGGCCTTTTCCACCTCGTCCAGGAGGATGACGCTGTAGGGGCGGCGGCGCACCGCCTCGGTGAGCTGGCCGCCCTCGTCGTAGCCGACATAGCCGGGCGGCGCGCCGACGAGGCGGGAAACGGAGTGCTTCTCCATATACTCGCTCATATCGATGCGGATCATGCTGCGCTCGTCGTCGAACAGAACCTCGGCCAGCGTTTTCGCCAGCTCCGTCTTGCCGACCCCCGTGGGGCCGAGAAAGATGAACGAGCCGATCGGGCGGCTGGGGTCCTTGATGCCCGCCCGGGCGCGGATGATCGCCTCGCTGATCGCGGTCACCGCGGCGTCCTGGCCCACGACCCGCTCGTGCAGGATATCCTCCAGGCGGCCGAGCTTCTCCCGCTCGCCGCTGAGCAGCCGGGTAACCGGAACACCTGTCCAGCGGCTGACGATCTTGGCGATGTCGTCCTCATCCACTTCTTCCTTCAGCATGACCTTGTGCGAGCGCTTCTCGGCCAGCAGGCTTTCCTCGCCTTGCAGGCGCTTCTCCAGTTCCGGCAGCCGGCCGTATTTGAGCTCGGCCAGCTTGTTGAGGTCGTAGCTTCTTTCCGCCGTCTCCATCGCGGCCCGCACCGCCTCGATCTCCTTCTTCAGGTTGCGCAGACGCATGATGCCCTGCTTCTCCATCTGCCACTGGGCCTTCAGTGCGTCGGCCTGCTGCTTGAGGTTCGCCAGCTCCTCGCGGAGGCGGCCCAGCTTTTCCTGGGAAGCGGGGTCGCTTTCCTTCTTCAGCGCCTGCTCCTCGATCTCGAGCTGCAGCACGCGGCGCGAGGCTTCGTCCAGCTCGCTCGGCATGGAGTCGATCTCGGTGCGCAGCTTGGCCGCCGCCTCGTCCACCAGGTCGATGGCCTTGTCAGGCAGGAAGCGGTCGGCGATATAACGGTCGGACAGAGTGGCGGCGGCGACAAGGGCGGCGTCCTTTATCCTTACCCCGTGGTGCACCTCGTAGCGCTCCTTCAGGCCCCGCAGGATCGAAATGGTGTCTTCCACGCTCGGCTGATCGACCATGATCGGCTGGAAGCGGCGCTCCAGGGCGGCGTCCTTCTCGATATGCTTGCGGTATTCGTTCAGGGTGGTCGCGCCGATGCAATGCAGCTCGCCGCGCGCCAGCATGGGCTTGAGGATATTGCCTGCGTCCATGGCGCCCTCGGCGGCGCCGGCGCCGACCACGGTGTGCAGCTCGTCGATGAAGAGGATGATGCTGCCTTCGGCTTTTTTGATTTCCCCCAGCACGTTCTTCAGGCGCTCTTCGAACTCGCCGCGGTATTTCGCACCGGCGACCATCGCCCCCAGGTCGAGCGAATAGATGCTTTTATTCTTCAGCCCCTCCGGCACGTCGCCGACGATGACCCGGCGGGCCAGCCCCTCGACGATGGCCGTCTTGCCCACGCCCGGCTCGCCGATCAGCACCGGGTTGTTCTTGGTCCGCCGCGACAATATCTCCACCACCCGGCGGATCTCCTCGTCGCGGCCGATCACCGGGTCGAGCTTGCCCTGGCGGGCCAGGTCGGTGAGATCGCGGCCGTATTTGGCCAGGGCCTGCATGCTCTCCTCCGGATTGTCGTTCGTCACCTGCTTGCCGGCCCGCAGCCCGTTGACCGCTTCCAGGATGCGGCTGCGGGTCAGGCCGAAGTCCCGGCAGACGCCCACGACATCGCTGTCGCCGTCCTCGGCGATCGCCAGGAGAAGATGCTCGACGCTCACGTACTCGTCCTTCATGGCCGCGGCCTGCTTCTGCGCCAGCGCCAGCACCCTGACCATGGCGGTATTCATCCGCAGCGCGCCGTCCTGGCCTCTGACCGCCGGGATACTTTTCAGCAGTTGCTCGATCCTGGCCCGGAAGGCCGGGAGCTGCACGCCCAGCTGAGCCAGGATATAGGGCACCGTGCCTTCGTCGTCCTTCGCCAGGGCCAGGAGCAGGTGGCGGGTTGTCAGCTCCTGGTGGTAATTCAGCGCGGTGAGCTGCTGCGCCTCCTGCATGGCCGCCGTGGCCTTCTGGGTGAATTTATCCTGATCCATACCGGTACCTCCTGCCTGTTTCGGTTTATTTCCCGTTATTATGGCGCAGTTCGCGAAGCTTCTCGTAAAGCCCTTTTTCGGCCTCGGTCCGATCGGGCGGGATGTCGATCCGCAGCCGGAAATACAGATCGCCGAAACCATTTTCCTTCGGCAGGCCCTTTTCCCTGATCCGCAGCCGCTGGCCGGCATGCATCCCCGGCTGCAGCTTCAGCTGGACGCTGCCGTGGGGCGTGGGCACCTGGAGCTTGTCGCCCAGGACAGCCTGGTCGGGGTAAACGGTAAGCTCGGCTTCCAGATCGCTGCCGTTGACCTGCCAGCCGCCGCCTGCAGCCACCCGGATACGCAGATAGAGGTCGCCGTCCGGCCCGTTCCCGTAGCCTTTCCCGCCCAGCCCTTTGAGGCGCAGCGAAGCGCCGGGGTAAAGCCGCGCGGGGATCTTGACCTTGACCGTCTTGGTATCCTCGGTCACGCCCGTGCCGGCGCAGGCCCGGCAGATGCCCCCCTGGGAAAACCGCTGCCCGCCGCAGGCGGCGCAGGGGCTCGGGACGGAAAGGCGCAATTCCTTTTCCGTTCCGTGGATAAGTTCGTCGACCGCCAGGCCGATTTCGGCGTCGATGTCTTCGCCCTTATAGGCTGCCGGCCGGCCGCGGCCATTTTGGCGGCTCCGGGCGAAATCCTCGCCGAAAATGCTGGCGAAGAAATCGCTGAAACCGAAGCCGCCGGCATCGAATTCCCCGGGGCCGTAGTAGGCGTATGTGCGCCCGCCCGCGTCCGCCGGGCCGGCGCCGAACTCGTCGCCGGCCTTCCAGTTCGCGCCGAGACGGTCGTATTTGGCCCGCTTCCCGGCGTCGCTCAACACCTCGTAAGCCTCGTTGATCAGCTTGAACTTCTCTTCCGCTGCCGCCTTCGCGCTGCCCTGATGCAGATCGGGGTGATGCTCGCGGGCCAGCTTGCGGTACGCCTGCTTTATTTCCTTTTCCGTCGCCGTCTTGGGGACCTTGAGCACCTCGTAATAGTCGATGTATTTCACCCGGCATCACCCCGCACAGAAGGATTTTTCCTATTCGTATTCGACGTCGATCGCGTCGTCGTTTTTCTTCGCCTGGCCGCCGTCCTGGTCGACCCGGTTCTGCTGCGGCTCCTCGGGTTTGCACTGGCACGCCTGGCTATAGGCCTGCTCCAGCTCATCCTTGGCCTGCCGTAGCTTATCGCTGTCGGCGTTGCCGTCCAGGACCTGCCGCAGGGCCTCCAGAGCCGCGTTCAGGCGGCCGCTGACATGGGGCGGCAGCGCGGCCTGCTTTTCGGCGAGGAAGTTCTTGGCCTGATAAGCCAGCGAATCGGCGTCGTTTTTCAGCTCCGCATACTGTCGGCGCTTTTTGTCGTCCTCGGCATAGCGTTTCGCGTCCTCCACCATCCGCTCGATGTCCGTTTTCGCCAGATTGCTCGCGCCGCTGATGGTGATCAACTGCTCCTTCGCCGAGGCCTTGTCCTTGGCGCCCACCGTGAGGATGCCGTTGGCGTCGATATCGAACGTCACCTCTATCTGCGGCATGCCGCGCGGCGCCAGGGGGATGCCGGCCAGCTTGAACCTCCCGAGGGTGCGGTTGTCGCCCGCCATATCCCGCTCGCCTTGGAGCACGTGGATTTCCACTTCCGGCTGGTTGTCGTCGGCGGTGCTGAAAACCTGGCTGCGCCGGGCGGGGATAGTCGTATTGCGCTCGATGATCCTCGTCATGACGCCGCCCATCGTCTCCACGCCCAGGGACAGCGGCGTAACGTCGAGCAGCACCACGTCTTTGAGCTCGCCGCTGAGCACGGCGGCCTGGATGGCGGCGCCCACCGCCACCACCTCGTCCGGGTTGACGCTCTGGTTCGGGTCCTTGCCGGTCAGCGCCTTCACCAGGCGCTGCACGGCCGGTATGCGGGTTGACCCGCCCACCAGGATGACCTCGTCGATATCCTTGGCGGTCAGCTTGGCGTCGGCCAGCGCTTTTTCCACCGGGATGCGGCAGCGTTCGATCAGACCGTGGGTCAGTTCGTCGAACTTCGCCCGCGTCAGCTTCGCCTCCATATGTTTCGGGCCGTTGGCGTCGGCGGTGATGAACGGCAGGTTGATGCTGGTTTCCGTCACGGCCGACAGCTCGACCTTGGCCTTTTCCGCAGCCTCCGTCAGCCGCTGCACCGCCTGTTTGTCCTTAAGTATATCGATGCCGTTCTCCCGCTTGAACTCGCCGGCCAGCCAGTCGACGAGCGTTTTGTCGAAGTCGTCGCCGCCCAGGTGGGTATCGCCGTTGGTGGCCTTAACCTCGAACACGCCGTCGCCCACCTCCAGGATGGACACGTCGAACGTGCCGCCGCCCAGGTCGAACACCAGGATGGTCTCGTTCTTCTTCTTATCCAGGCCATAGGCCAGGGCCGCGGCTGTCGGCTCGTTGATGATCCTCAGGACGTTCAGCCCGGCGATCCGCCCCGCATCCTTGGTGGCCTGGCGCTGGGCGTCGTTGAAATAAGCCGGGACGGTGATGACCGCGTCGGTTATCTTCTCGCCGAGATATTTGCCGGCGTCGTCCACCAGCTTGCGCAGCACCTGCGCCGAAATCTCCTCAGGCGCGTACTCCTTGCCGTCGACCATGAATTTGACGGTATCGTCGGCGCCCTTGACAACCTTATAAGGGACCAGCTTCATCTCCTCGGCCACTTCGCTGTAGCGGCGGCCGACGAAGCGTTTGGCCGAATAAAACGTCTTGCCGGAGTTCAGTATCGCCTGCCGCTTTGCCAACTGGCCGACAAGCCGTTCGTTATCGCGGAAGGCCACGACCGACGGGGTCGTCCTGCTGCCCTCGGCATTGACGATAACCGCGGGCCGATCTCCTTCCAGCGCGGCTATGACCGAATTTGTCGTGCCCAGATCTATACCCACTACCTTTGCCATGGTTTATTCCTCCTTTGATGATTATATTTTCATGATAACCGATAACCATTATTAATTAAAATTCCTTGTAGTAGCAAAAAGGGCGAATTATTGGCTATTTTATCCTCTTTATAAGCTAAATATCTCACTGACGCACGCTTATTTGACTTTTTGACTTTTGAATATGTACAACGCTCCGTCATGCCGCCAAGCCTGCCCGGATAGGGTCCAAATGATAAGCTTTGTCTAATTTTTAACATAGGCGGGCACTATATACGCGACTGGAGGAGTAACAATGCAAGCACAACTGATAGCACTTATCGTCGTCGACGATATTGCCGCCACCGTGGAATATCTGGAAAATCGGCTCGGGTTTGCGATGCACCGGATCTCCGACGGCGGCGAATTCGCCGTTATGGTTTTCCGGGGCGTGTTCCTGATGCTCGAGTCGCGGCGGCTGTACACTTCATCCCGCGAAGTCGCCTTCGGCGAAAACCCGCTGGGCTTAGGGATGGAGATATTGCTAAAGATCCCCGATGTCGACGATGCTTATCACAAAGTGCGCGCCAGCGGGGCCGTGATAACCCGCACCATCCACAGTGTCGCCGAAACCGCCGAGTTCAATATCCGCCGCTTCAGCACCGTTTTACCCGACGGGTACACGATCACTTTTTTCGATTACGTCCATACGGAGTTGTACTGAACCTCATTTGTCCGGCAGCGTAACGAAAAGAGGCGGCACCTCGACGCCGACTTTTTTTCTTTTTATTCGAAAGACCCCTTGACCAGCGGCTGCCCGCCGGCCACCATGCGCCGCCCCTTGGCGAAGACGCTGTCGATGCCGAGGTCGGTGTCGAGCACCACGATGTCGGCGTCGCCGCCGGCCTGGAGCGCCCCCTTATTCTTCAGTTTCAGCGCTTTTGCCGGGTTCACGGTGATAATCTTCAGGGCCTCGGCCAGGGCGATACCCTCGTCCAGCACCAGGGCGCGGAACTCCGCGTGCAGCGTGTCGAGCCGCGACACGCTCAGCCCGGTCATCTCGCCCCGCGCGTTGAAGAGGGGCATGCTCCCGTTGCCGTCCGAGCTCATCGTGATGCTGTCGATCGCCACCCCGCTGTCCAGGCAGCGCTTTATCGCCTGTGCGGCCTTGAGCGCCGGACTGCCGGGATGGCTGCCGATACCGCTCGTCATGTCGATATAGCCGCCCAGCTTTGCGAACCGGATGCCGTCGGCGAGCAGCCCGGGGTTGCGGTTGATATGGGTGGGCGTGAACTGGGTGACAGGTATCTCGGCCTCGGCGAGGATAGCGAACACCATGCTCAGCCTGCGGTCGCCATCGCCCATATGCAAGTGAAGCACGCCGGCCTTGCCCGACAGCATGCCCCCGACGCGCGCCTCGGCGGCCAGCCGCGCGATCTCGGCCTTTGTCGGCTGCGCGGACCGGTGGTCGGAAACGGCGATCTCGCCGCAGCCCACCACCTTGTCGATGAGCACAATGTCGCTGCGGATGCTGCCGGTGATCGTGTTGGCCGGCACCTCGTACGACCCCGAATATATATAGGTCGACAGGCCCTCGGCCTCGAGGCCGCGCGCTTTGGCCAGCAGAGCCGGCATACTGCGGGTCACGCCGTCGGTGCCGAGGCAGCCGACCACCGTTGTGATCCCGGCGCGGGTGACGTTGCTCAGCAGCACCTCCGGCGTCCTCGTGGCGAAGCCCCCTTCGCCGCCGCCGCCGATCATGTGGACGTGCTGGTCGATGAAGCCGGGCACGACCAGCTTGCCGCTCACATCGACCACCTCTACCGGGCCGTAGCTTTCGGCCGGTTCGATGTCCTCGGCGATGCGCGCCACGGTGGCGCCGGCGAGCAGCACGTCCCGCACCCCCTGTTCCTGCGGGGCGAAGACGCGGCCGCCCTTGAGTATTTTGAACATGAACGGTGCACTTCCTTTCGTAAGTAATGAAGCGGCGTATTTGCCTGATTGTTTTATACGACGATTGAAGAAAAATGACCTGCCATAAAATTACAAAAATCAGGGGAGAAGCTAGCAATGCTTCTCCCCTGAACCGAAAGATAAGAAAAGGCCCGGCTTTAGAAGTTGATGTCCAACTGGGTGGTTATCGTGTTTTTCAGGTTGCCGTCGTTATAAACGTTGTAGCCGAGGATCACCGACGCATTAGGGGCGAAGGTGTAGCCGACGCCGAAGCTCAAAGCGCCCAGGGCGCTCTTGCCGCCCTGATAGTCGGCCGCCACCCACCACTTGTCGTTCAACTGCTTGTCGATGCCGGCCATAATCATGTTGTGGTCGTCGCCCAGCACCTCTTTGCGGCCCCAGCCGTAGCCCAGCGTATAGCGCCAGCCGTTTTGGTCGGTGGTGCTCGTCAGCACGTACTTGACCTCCTGGTTGGTCGCCGAAGTCTGACCGAGGTTGTAGACGCCGACGACCACGTTCAGGTCGGTCGGCTTTTTGCCGGCCACCAAATACTTGAAGTTGAAGTAGAGCGGCTTGTCCTGGCTGGCGACGTAATCGATGCCGACCTCGAAGTTTTTGCCTCCCCAGGTCAGGCCGTAGGTGGGGGTCGTGAAGGCGCCGGTCGCCTCGCCGGCTTGCAGGGACTTCTCGGTAAAATAATTGTCGATGCCGAAATGAGTCTTATCGGCGGGCTGGATGTCGGTCGAAGGAATCCAGATCAGGGTCGACGGGGTCGCCGCCGCCGGCAGCGTGAACGCCAAAACGAAAAGACAGACGATGGTAATAACCTTTTTCATAAGAACCTCCGATTTCTTTAATGAATTTTTCGAACCCCAAGGCACGATTGTTGCCATCCCTCCCCCTCCTGAAAGACAGGAATCCTCCGGCGCGGCCGGAGGATTCCATTATCCCAACAGTAAACAAGAGCAGTCTTCCGATATCCATCGAAAGACTGCTTTGTCGCAAATATTATATTGCTTTTTAGTATAAGCAATGAAGAGAATTTTGGCAAGCAATATTTTCCATTGGCGGCAAGTTTTTTTCCTACGGTAGCGGAATCCGAAATTCCATGCCGGCAAAGGGCCGTTTCAGGTCGTGGTTTTGGCCTGCCGGTAAAATGCGGCGGGCTTTCGCGGTCCGAATGGTATATAATTTATATTGAGATAAAAACGGAAAAAACGGGAAAGGTGTTGGCTGATGCGCTGGAACAACACGATGCTTTTCCCCGAATGGGCCCTGGCGCTGCAGATCGCCCAGAACTTGGCGCTGATCGGCATTTTTGCCTATCTGCTCACCAGGCTTCCGGTCTTTAGGCGGACGATCACCAATTCACAGTACCGGTTCCAGGACAAGCTGCTGCTCGGCCTGGTTTTCGGCTTCATCTCCGCGGCCGGCAACTGGGTGGGCATCCCCATCCACGGGGCGATCGCCAACTGCCGCATCGTCGGCGCCATCGCCGGCGGCCTGGTCGGCGGGCCGGTCGTCGGGCTGCTCGCCGGGACGACCGGCGCGACTGCCCGCTATTTTATGGGCGGGTTCACCGTTTCGGCCTCCGTGCTGTCGAACATCATCGCCGGCGTCATCGGCGGCCTGATTTACGAGCGTTACGGGCCGCAGAAAGTAACCGTCAAGGTGGCGTTTCTCACCGGCCTGCTGGGCGAAGCCGTCCTGAAAGTGCTGATACTGCTGATGGCTAAGCCCTTAGAAGCTGCGCTGAGGCTCGAGCAGGCCATCGCCATCCCCACCATGCTCGGCAACTCGCTGGCCGTCGCATTTTTTATTTACATAATCCGGGATGTGCTCGCCGAGCAGCGGCGGATGCAGGCTTTTTCGGTACAGCAGGCGATCAGGATGATCCGCAAGACAAGCGAAATTTTTAAAGACGGCCTGAACAGACAAACCGCCCGCAAGGTGGCTACGATCATTTACAGCGAGCTGCGGCCCGCCGCCACGGCCGTCACCGATACCGCCGAAGTGCTGGCGTTCATCGGCACGGGTGAAGACCATCACCGGCCGGGTACGCCGATCGTCACCGAGGCGACCAAACGGGCCCTGAGCAGCGGGCATACGGTCATCATCGGCAACCGCGCGGAGATCGGCTGCCCCTACCCGGACTGCCGCCTGTCCGCCGTCATCAGCGCGCCGATCGTGACGCTCGGCGAAACCGTCGGCACGGTCAAGGTCTACAAGACAGGCCACGACGTCATCACTGCCGACGAGGCGCAGATGATCCAGGGGATCGCCGACTCCCTGGGACTGCAACTGGCCCAGCAGCGATTCGAGGCGCAGCAGCTCGCCCTGCTGCAGACGGAATACAACATGCTCCGGGCGCAGATCAACCCCCATTTTTTCTTCAACACCCTGTCCACCATCCAGGCGCTGGTGCGAAGAGACCCGGGAGCGGTCAGCCTCATCAAGGACCTGGCCGAGTTCTTCCGCAAAACGCTCAAGCGCGGCGACGAAATGGTGCCGCTACGGGAGGAACTCGAATCCGTCAACATCTACTTCCGCATCGAAAAGGCGCGGTTCGGCGAACGGGTCAACCTCGATGTGCAGATCCCCGCCGAGATGCAGGATTACCTCATTCCGGTATTTTCGCTCCAGCCGCTGGTGGAGAACGCCATCAGGCACGGCGTAAGCATGAAGCGGGGCGGCGGCGTGGTGAACCTGTCCGCCGGTTACAGCGGTGAACGGGCGTACATAAAGGTGGCCGACGACGGGGTCGGCATGTCGGCGGAAAGGCTGGCCCAGGTCGCAAGCCTGAGCAGCAACGTATCCTCGGACAGGGGCGCGGGCATCGGGCTGGAAAACGTCAACCGCAGGATCCGCAAGCTGTTCGGCGACGAGTTCGGCCTGTCCATCATCAGCGGCAAGGGCAGGGGGACGGAAGTTACCATGCTGATGCCCTGGGGCAAGGGGGTTGCCGATAAGTGCTGAAACCGTTAAGCGCCATCATCGCCGACGACGAGCATCTAATCTGCGAAACGCTCGAGGAAATACTCGTCGGCCTCGATATCGAAGTGCTGGCGGTGTGCCACGACGGCCAGGACGCCGCCGATGCCATCGCCGGGCTCATGCCGGACATCGCCTTCCTCGACATCCGCATGCCCGGCCTCAGCGGCATCGACGTCGCGGCGGGGCTCACCGGCGACGACGCGCCGTTCGTCGTCTTCATCACCGCCTACGACGACTACGCCCTCAAGGCCTACGAGGTCAATGCCCTCGACTACATCCTCAAGCCGTTCGTCAAAGAAGACATCAAAAAAGTGATCGACAGGATCGGGCGGCTGTCGTCCAAGACGTCGAAGCTCTCGGCGCTGCCTGCCGGCCAGGGCGGGAGCGGCGGGGGCGGATACCCGGACCAGTTCTGCTTCTACCGCGGGAACCGGGCCGTCATCATCCGCGCCGACGACATACTGTGGGCCTACGCGGAAAACAGATGGGTGTACGTGCAGGCGCTCGACGGCGAGATCTACATGGCGAAAAACCGCCTGGCCGACCTGGAGGCCAAGCTAGACCCCCGGCACTTCTTCCGCTGCCACCGCAACTACCTCGTGAACATGCGCCATGCCAAGGAACTGGCGCCGGGGTTCAACCGGGGATACCTGCTGACGCTCAAGGGCGCGACCAAGGTGGAGGCGCCGGTCAGCCGGGCGAAGATTAGCAAGCTTTCAAAATACGTTTGCTTCTGATGAGGCAGCCCCGCAGCCACGCGAGGCTGTTTTTTGCTGGCCGCTCGTGGCGGTTTTTTCCTTTTTCGTACGGTTTTCGCACGGAATGCAATCTCCCTCTTATAAAATTACTTTAGGTAATTATATATTTCGGGAGGAGTGTAAAAATGGCGAAAAAATGGGGTTCGATTGCGCTCGCGTTTCTGTGCATGGCGGCCATCGTCTGGATGACGCCGGAAATCGCCGGGCTCAAGGCTGCCGGCAAGGCCTCGCTGGGCGTCGCCGTATTTGCCATCGTTGTCTGGGTTACTCAAGCCGTGGACGATGCCCTCAGCGGCATCCTGATCGTCTTCCTGCTGGCGGTGCTCAACGCCACCTCGCTGGCGGGAGCCTTCAGCGGCTACGCCAATACTTCCCTGTGGCTGATCGTCATCGGCTTCGTCATGGCGGCCTGCATGGAAAATTCCGGCCTGTCGAAACGCATCGCCCTCTTTCTCGTAAACGCGGCCGGCGGTTCGGCCACCAAGGTCTATTGGGCGATCGCCCTCGTCATGGCGGTACTTACCTTCCTCGTGCCCTCCATCACCGCCCGCACGCTGCTCATGCTGCCGATCATCCTCGGCATCGGCACCGCCTTCGGGGCCAAGCCGGGGCAGAGCAACATCGTCAAGGCCCTCATCTTCATCGTCGCAATGAGCGGCACCATGATGAGCATCGGCGTGCTCACGGCCCACGTCGGCAACCCGATTACGGTCGGCCTGATCGAGGCCGCCACCAAAAAGACCATCTCCTGGTCCGAATGGTTCCGCATCGGCGCCTTCCCGGCCTTCTCCGTCGCCGCCATATCGGTGTTCGTCCTCAGGCTGCTGTGGCCGCCGGAGATCAAGAACCTCGGCGAAGGCCAGGACTACATCAAACGCGAACTGGCCGCCCTCGGCAAATTCAGCCCCAAAGAAATCTACACCCTGATCGTCTTCCTCGTCACCCTCGTCCTGTGGGCGACCGACTCCATCCACAAGGTCAACGTCGCCATCGTCGGCCTGTTCTCCATCATCCTCCTCATCTGGCCCGGCATCGGCGTCATGTCCTGGAAAGAGGCCCAGCAGAAGGTGCCCTGGAACGTCTTCATGGTGTACGGCGCCGGCCTGTCGATGGGGGCGGCCCTCGTCAGCTCCGGAGCCGCCAAATGGCTGGCCGGCACCATGCTCGGCCCCATCGTCGCCATGACCCACTCCATGCAGATGATCATCCTTATCTGGATTGCCACCATCCTGCAGGTCTTCTTCACCGGCGGCGGCCCCAAGACAACCGCCCTCACGCCGATCGTCATCGCCCACGCGGCGGCTATCGGCGCCGATCCGCTCGTCTTCGCCCTCGTCCTGGGCATGAACATGCAGCACCAGTACCTGCTGCCGGTCAGCAACATGCCCAACGCGGTCGCGATGGGCACCGGCCATATCACCACCGGCGAACTCATCAGGACCGGCGCCGTCATGAGCGTCCTCGGCGCGGCGTACATGACGCTCATGGTCCTCACCTACTGGAACTGGATCGGCGTCGTCCGCTAAAGCCGGGCGGCCACAACGGGAAAATCGGGGCTATAAAGGAGAGTGAAGTTGTTGGCTAATGCGTTCGAAACCCGGGGAAAAAGGTACGGGTTCATCCTCGGCGATCATGACGATCACCCAACACAAGCTCCTCGCTCTGTTCGGCGGCGCGGTCGTCGCCTTGATCACGATCAGCGTCAACGCCCTCTTCCTGTCGTTCAACACCATGGGCAACATCATCTTCTACGGTACCGGCCACTATACCGTCACCGAGCAGATCGAGTCTTCCACCATCCTCGGCCTCATCATCTGAGGGCTGTGGATGGCGTTCACCTGGTGGAAAGTGAGCGGTCTGCTGTGATGGGCGAAGCGAGGTGAATGGCATGCTCAACCTGCCCCGCATGTACCGCGTCAGCCAGACGTTCCCCCGGCCCAAGACCGGCGACGTCGCAGCCGCCGCCTGCGGCGAGCTCGCGGCCCTCGGGCTGAAGAGCAGGATCGCCCCCGGCCAGAGAATCGGCATCACCGTCGGCAGCCGCGGCGTCCAGAACCTTCTGCCCATCCTCAAAGCGGCTGTCGACCACCTTAAAGAGCTTGGCGCCGTCCCCTGCCTCGTAGCCGCCATGGGCAGCCACGGTGGCGGCACCGCCGCCGGCCAGAAGGAAGTGCTCGACAGCCTGGGGATTACGGAAGGAGCTTTAGGCGCGCCGGTCGTAACCTGCGACGACTGCCGGACAATCGCCCGCTCCCCGTCCGGACTGCCGGTATACATCGTCGCGGCCGCGCTCGACCTCGACGGCATCCTGGTCGTCAACCGCGTCAAAACCCATACCTCATTCAAGGGCGACGTCGAAAGCGGGCTGATAAAAAAACTCGTCGTCGGCCTGGGCGGCCCGCAAGGGGCGCAGCAATTCCACGGGTTCGGCCCCGGCGAACTGGCGCGCCTGCTCGTCGAGCTCGGCAGCGTCATCATCGGCAAGCTCCCCGTCCTCGGGGGCCTGGCGATCATCGAAAACGCCTACGAGGAAACGGCGGTAATCAAGGCCGTACCCCGCGACGGCATGATCGCCGCCGAGACCGAACTGCTCGCCTACTCCAAATCGCTTATGCCCGCCCTGCCGGTCGACGACATCGACCTCCTCATTATCGAAGAGATGGGCAAGAACTACAGCGGCACCGGCATCGACACCAACATAATCGGCCGGGCGCGCATCCACGGCGTACCCGAACCCGAACGGCCGTCCATAAAAAGAATCGCCGTCCTCGACCTGTCGGCGGAGTCCCATGGCAACGCCACCGGCGTCGGCATGGCCGACTTCGTCACCGACAAGCTTGTGGGCAAGATGGACCGGCATGCCACCTACCTCAACTGCCTGACCAGCACCTTTGTCGTCCGTGCGGCCATCCCCATGTACTTCGCCACCGAAGAGAAGCTGCTCGAGGCCGCCCTGTACAGCCTGTCCGGCATACCGGCTGAAAAGCTGCGGATCGTCATCATCCCCAACACGCTCTTCCTCGGCGAGTGCCTCGTCTCCGCAGCCATCGCCCGCGACCTGGCGGGGAAGGAAAACATGGCCGTCGCCGCCCGGCCGGAAGAGCTGGCGTTCGACGGGGCAGGCAACCTGCTGCTGCGTATCGGTCATTGATTGGGAGGCAAAAAATATGATCAACGCTGAAGTGAAGAAAAAGTTCCGCGCCATCGTCGGCGACGAATACGCCCTCGATTCGGACCTCGACCGGTTCGGCTACTCCTACGACTCCTCGTTCGTGCCGCTCGTGCCGGCCAACAACCCGGACATGGTCGTCCGTCCCCTCACTACCGAGCAGGTGGCCGCCGTCATGGCCATCGCCGACGAACACGGCATCCCCGTCACCCCCAGGGGGGCGGCCAGCGGGCGGACGGGCGGCAGCGTGCCGCTCATGGGCGGCATCTCCCTGTCGCTCGACCGGATGACCAACATCCTCGAGCTGGACGAAAAGAACATGATGGTGACCGCCGAGGCCGGCGTCCGCACCATCGACCTTTACAACCACTGCGCCGCGAAAAACCTCTTCTTCCCGCCCGACCCGGCCAGCTGGAAAATGTCGACCATCGGCGGCAACGTCGCCGAGAACGCCGGCGGCATGCGGGCGGTCAAGTACGGCGTCACCGGCGACTACGTCATGGGCCTCCAGGTCGTCCTCGCCGACGGCACGGTCGTAAACACCGGCGGCAAAGCCGTCAAAAACGTCACCGGCTACGACCTCACCAGCCTGTTCGTCGGCTCGGAAGGCACGCTGGGCATCGTCACCCGGGCGCTCTTCAAACTCATTCCCATGCCCAAGACGCGCGGCACCATCCGGCTCATGTTCGGCTCGCTCGACGCCGGCTGCGAAACCGTCAACAGGCTGCTGCAAGAAAACATCGTGCCGGCGGCGGCCGAAATCATGGACAAAACCAGCCTCGACGCCGTCGCCAGGAAGCGCAGCGCCGCCTTCGACCCGGCGGTCGAAAGCTGCGTCATCCTCGAAACCGACGGCGAGGACCAGGCCGCCCTCGACGCCCAGGCGAAAAGAATCGCGGCCGTCGCCAGGGAATGCGGCGTCCTCGAATTTCAGGTCGCCCAGTCGCAGGCCGAATCCGACGAACTATGGGCCATCAGGCGGACGATGAGCTCGGCCGTCGCCGCCCTGGCGCCCAACCGCATCGGCGAGGACATCTCCGTGCCGCGGAGCGCCTTCCCCGAGGTCGTCAAACGCATCAAGGCCATCTCCGAAAAGCACGGCCTGACCATCGCCGTCTTCGGCCACGCCGGCGACGGCAACCTCCATCCCTCGATCCTGTGCGACCTCAACAACCCGGAAGAAGCCGAGCGGGCCCACCATGCGGCCGACGACATCTTCGCCGCCGCCCTGGCCGTCGGCGGCACGCTCTCCGGCGAGCACGGCATCGGCATCACCAAGAAGCCCTACATCTACAAAGCCCTCGGCGAGGCGGGCGTCAAACTGATGCAGAGCGTCAAGCAATCCCTCGACCCCAAGGGCATCCTCAATCCGGGCAAAATCTGGTGATGCGGAAGGGAGCGACCCCATGAACAAAACTGCCGACGAACAACTGCTGCTGAAAGCCAAGGACCAGGTCGTCCAATGCGACCGCTGCGGCACCTGCCTGACGGTCTGTCCGCTGTTCGCCTTCCGCGACACCGAGCGGGTCAGCGCCCGCGGCAAAAACGCCATCACCAGGGCCCTGGCCGAAGGCGGCCTGCGGCCCACGGACGAAATGCTGTCCGCCGTCGACTTCTGCCTGCTGTGCCAGGCGTGCGTCGACAGCTGTCCCAACAAGGTCCGGACCGACGAGGCCATGATCGACGTCCGCCAGTACCTCACCGACAAGGCCGGCGGCGTCGGCATCAAATACAAGCTGCTGGGCGGCGTCATGAAACGCAAGGCGCTCGTCAAAATGGGCGCCGCCGCCCTGGCCGCCGCCCGCGCCCTGCGCCTCGGCAAGCTCGTCCCCTTCGGCATGGCGCCGGAGGAATTCACCCGCGCCAAATTCCTCGAAGCCTTCGCCGGGCCGGCCGCCCTCGGCCGTCCCGCCGCCCCGGGCAGCGCCGTCCCGTCGCCGGCGGCCAAAGTCGCCTATTTCCGCGGCTGCGGCATGGAAATGATGTTCCCCGCGGCCGCCGCCGCCACCCGGGACATCCTCGGCACGACGACCGCGCTCATCGTCAGGGACAATCCCTGCTGTGGCATGCCCCACCTCGCCCACGGCCTGCGCGGCGACTTCCTCGCCTTGGCGAAGGAAAACATCGACCTGTTCGCCGACGTCGACATCATCGTCACCGACTGCGGCAGCTGCGGCGGCACGCTCAAGCGCTTCGGCGCCTACCTCGCCGCCGACCCCGCCTGGCGGGACAAAGCGGCCGCCTTCAGCGGCAAAGTCATGGACCTGACCGAGTACCTCGCCAAAGTCGGCTACCAGCCACGCGCCAAGGTCGACGTCCCCGTCACCTGGCATGACCCGTGCCACCTCGTCAGGGGCCAGGGCATCAGGCAGCAGCCGCGCGAGCTCCTCAAGGCCACCGGCAAGTTCGTCGAGCTGAAGGAAGCCGACCGGTGCTGCGGCGGGGCGGGCTCGTTCCACATCGACTACCCGGATGCCGCCGCCCAGGTCCTCGCCCGCAAGCAGGCCAACATCGAAAAGACGGGCGCGGCCATCGTCGTCAGCGGCTGCCCCAGTTGCCTCGTGCAGCTCGCCAAGGCGGCGGCGGCCAGCGGCGGGAAATTCAAGGCCATGCACATCTCCCAGGTAATCTGACCAAACTGCGATAGAGGCCCATCCGCGGTTCCCGCACAAGGCAGGAGCGCTTGCCGGCGTATGTTCCGAATACGTTGGCAAGCGCTCTTTTGGTGTCGGTATTCGCTACGCATTTAAAGGAGAAACGGACTGACATATGGAATACTAACCACGTTTTCCCCGCGAAGGAAACCACAGAAACGTGTATGAGGAGTATGCTTATGTTCAGATCGCTTTGCCTGGTAATTGTCAGTGCCCTTTTACTGATCTGCTTTCCCGTAACGGCGTATTGCCACGCGGCCGGGGACAAGCTCGAACTGGCGTGGGACTTTCTGGCGCCGACCGCGAAAACCCGCGATCTCGATACCGTGTCAATGCATATATTCGACAAAATCTCGGCAACAAAAAACAGGTCCGTATATAGAGGCATCACGATCACCCGGGTGCGCGGGAATATCCTTCCTAAAGACGAGACGCAGCGTCTGGACAGCTCCGCTTTCGGCATCGGTCCCGTCTACATGGTGCGCAACGAAAGATGCCACTCCGGCAAGCTGACGGCGGCGGTAGATATGAGCGGCGGCTTTATTATCTATAACAAAAGATTCCCGGCCGGCGGGGAGCATTATAATTTTATGTGGCGAATCGGTCCGCAATTTATTTATAGATTCAGCCCGGATTCTTCAGTAAATGTTGGGTATATGTTTATGCATGTTTCCAATGGCTTGCATCAAAATCAGAACCCTTCTTATAACGCTCATGGCATTACCTTTAGTTTCGTAACAAAATTTTAAGTCGGTAAGATCCTCGGATATACTGACAGACGGAGGACCATGGCATGGCAGGCAAGGTTATGATCGTCGACGACGAAGCCAACATCAGGCAGCTCGTCAAATTCAACCTGGAGCGCGAGGGTTACGCCGTCGTCGAGGCGGAGGACGGCCCCGCCTGTCTGGCGATGGTCGCCAGGGAAAAACCCGACCTCGTCGTCCTCGATATCATGCTGCCGGGCAAAGACGGCCTCGAAGTGTGCCGCACCCTAAAATCCCGGCCGGAAACAGCCGGCATCGCCGTCATTATGCTGACCGCCAAGGCCGAAGAGATCGACACCGTCCTCGGCCTGGAGCTGGGCGCCGACGACTACGTCACCAAACCCTTCAGCCCCCGCGAACTGACGGCGCGGGTCAAGGCCGTGCTGCGCCGCAGCCGCAAAGAGCCGCTCCAGTCCGAAGAGCTGGCGCTCGGCAGCCTGCGCATGAACCTCGTCAGGTACGAGGCCTTCCTCGCCGGTGGGAAGCTGGAGCTGACCCCGAAGGAATACGAACTGCTCAAATTCTTCCTCACCAACCCCGGCCGGGTGTTTTCCCGCGACGACCTGCTCGACAAGGTCTGGGGCTACGAATATGCCGGCGACACCCGCACGGTCGACGTCCATGTCCGCCACCTGCGGTTCAAGCTGGCGGCCGACCCCGCCGTGGCCGAGGCCATCGAGACGGTGCGCAGTGTCGGCTACCGGCTGCGCACCGATTGACGCCTTCATTGCAATTGACAGCTAAAGGCATGCCGGCCATTGGCGGCATGCCTTTATTTCATGTGTGGAAAGTATTGACTATACTACAACAGCCGCTGTATCATATAATCAGTACTATACTGGAATAGTATAGATTTAGCGAGGTGGTGCAGTGCAGCTCAATCAAGCAACGGATTACGCCTTCCGCGCGGTCCTGCATCTGGCGTCCCTGCCGGCGGGTGCGGTCGTAAGCGCCCGGGAACTGGCGGAGGCGCAGGCCATCCCGCCGCGATTCGTCCTGAAAATCATGCATGCCTTGACGCGGGCCGGCCTGGTCGAATCCCGCCGCGGCCCGGCGGGCGGCTTCGGCCTTGCCAGGCCGGCGGCGGAGATCAGCCTGCTCGACGTCATCGAGGCGCTGGAGGGACCGGTCGCCATCCATCGCTGCCTCGCCGAGCGGGAAGCCTGCAACAAGCACTGCACGAGCGAGTGCCCGGTGCACGCCGCCCTGCGCGGGCTGCAGGACGGGCTCGTCGCCGGGCTGCGCCGGGCCACGTTCGCGTCCCTGGTCGCAAAAAAACCATAGGGGAGGAGTTTCATGGACCAGTTGCTGTTGGCCCGCTGGCAGTTCGGCGTCACATCAGTCTATCATTTCCTGTTCGTGCCGCTGACTCTGGGCCTGTCGGTCCTCGTCGCCGTCATGGAAACGGCCTACGTGCGGACCGGCAACGAGCTTTACAAAAAGATGGCCAAATTCTGGGGCAAGCTGTTTTTGATCAACTTCGCCCTGGGGGTGGTGACCGGCCTTGTGCAGGAATTCCAGTTCGGCATGAACTGGTCGGAGTACTCCCGCTTCATGGGCGACATTTTCGGCGCCCCGCTCGCCCTGGAAGCGCTGACCGCATTCTACCTCGAATCGACCTTCATCGGCCTGTGGATCTTCGGCTGGGACCGGCTGTCCAAGAGGCTGCACGCGGCCACCATCTGGCTCGTGGCCTTCGCCACCAACCTCTCGGCCTTCTGGATCCTGGCAGCCAATTCGTTCATGCAGTCGCCCGTGGGCTACGCCGTCCGCAACGGACGGGCGGAGATGACCGACTTCGCGGCCGTGCTCGCCAACCCCTACGTTCTGCACCAGTACCCGCACACGCTGCTGGCGGGGCTGGTCACCGCCGGCGTATTCGTGATGGCGGTTAGCGCATATCACCTGCTGCGCCGCAGCCAGGTGGTCTTCTTCCTGCCGTCGTTCAAGCTCGGTCTCGTCTGCGCGCTGGCCGCCAGCCTGCTCGTCGGCATAACCGGCCATAGCCAGGCCAAATTCATGGCCCAGGCGCAGCCGATGAAATTCGCCGCCATGGAAGCGCTGTGGGACACCGCCGACCCGGCGCCGTTCAGCCTCGTCGCCGCCATCGACCAGGAGCGGCGGGCCAATTCCGGGGCCGTCCAGATTCCCGGCGGCTTGTCGTTTCTGACGTACGACACCTTTCGCGGCGAGGTCAGGGGCCTCAACGACATCCAGACCGAGTACGCCGCGCGGTACGGCGCCGCCGACTACATCCCCGACATTCCCACCGTCTTCTGGAGCTTCCGGGTAATGACGGCCGCCGGCGGGTGGCTGGTGCTGATAACGCTCTGGTGCGCGTACCTCTGGCGGCAAGGCCGCCTGGGGGACAGCCGCTGGGCGCTCAGGGCCGCGCTCTGGACGCTGCCGGTGCCCTACATCGCCAACTCGGCCGGCTGGCTCGTGACCGAGGTCGGCCGCCAGCCCTGGATCGTATTCGGCCTGCAGCGGGTCGAACAGGCCGTCTCGCCGGTCGTCGGCGCGGGCGCGATCCTTACCACCCTGATCGGGTTCACTTTGATATACGGCGCGCTGGCGATCGTCGGCGTCTGGCTCGCGGCCAGGGTAGCCGGGCGAGGCCCGGCGGCAGGCCGGCCGGCTGCGCCGGCAGCACAGGCAAGGGAGGCGGCGCTGTGGAACTGAGCGTGGTGTGGTTCATATTGTTGGCCGTGCTGTTCGCCGGCTTCTTCTTCCTCGAAGGCTTCGACTACGGCGTGGGCATCCTCCTCCCGTTCCTGGGCAGGGACGAGGCGGAGCGCCGGCGGCTGGTCCACGCGATCGGCCCGGTGTGGAACGGCAACGAGGTGTGGATGATCACGGCCGGCGGGGCGATGTTCGCCGCCTTCCCCCACGTGTACGCCACCCTGTTCAGCGGTTTCTACCTGGCGCTGTTCCTGATGCTGGCCGCCCTCATCCTCCGGGGAATCGCCCTCGACTTCCGCGGCAAGGACGCCGGCGCCGCCTGGCGCCGCACCTGGGACTGGTTCATCTTCGCCGGCAGCCTCGTCCCGGCGCTGCTGTGGGGCGTGGCGGTGGCCAACCTGCTCCGCGGCGTGCCGATCGACGCGCGGATGCAGTACGTGGGCACCTTTTTCGACCTCCTCAGCCCGTATGCCCTCGTCGGCAGCCTGGCCTTCGTGCTCGTCTTCGTCTGCCACGGCGCCGCCTACCTCGCCCTGAAAACAGACGGCCAAGCGGCGGAGCGCGCCCGGCTGGCGTTCCTGCGATGCGGGCCGTTCGCCGCGGCGGCCTGTCTCGGCCTCGTCGGCCTGACCTATATCGAAACCGACCTATTCGCCACCCTGGGCGCCGGGGTGTCGCTGTGGCTGGCGGTGGCGGCGTTCGTCGCCGCCTACCTCCTGACGGTCCGGCGGAAAGCGGGCGGGGCGTTCGTTGCCAGCGGGCTGACCGTCGTGCTGGTTACGACCGCTTTCTTCTGGGGGCTGTTCCCGCGCCTGATGGTATCCAGCCTCGACCCCGCCTGGAGCCTGACGGTGCACAACGCCGCCTCCAGCCCGTACACGCTCAAGCTGATGACGATCGCCGCCCTCGTCTTCGTGCCAGTAGTCCTCGCCTACCAGGCTTGGGCTTACTGGATCTTCCGCCGGCCGCTGCCGAAAGACGCCGAATATTAGCGCGCCGCGACAATCTTCCGGGGCCGCCGGAACCGCCTGGTTTCCGGCGGCCCCGCAGAGTTTGGAGGCTGTATGGGCAGCAAACCTCTCCTGCGCGAAGCGGTCAACAATCCGGGGCTGCTCGCGCCGGTCGTCGCCGCCGGCCTGCTCGGGGGACTACTGGCGATCGCCCAGGCTTACTGTCTGGCGCTAATCATCGACGGCGCCTTTCTCGGCGGGCAGGACCTCGCCGGGCTGCTGCCGCTCGTCTATATCCTGCTGCCGGTGATGGCGGCCAGGGCCGGGCTGCTATGGGCCGGCGAAGTGGTTGGGTTCCGTCTGGCGGCCGGCATCCAGGCCGGCCTCCGCCGGCAGGCAACGGCGCGGCTGTTCGCGCTCGGCCCGGTCCACGCCGGCGGCGAGCGGGCGGGCGAACTGGTGAACATGCTCGTGCAGGGCATCGACAGCCTTGAGGCCTATTTCGCCAAATACCTGCCCCAGCTCGTCACGGCGGCCGTCATCCCGCCCGCCATCCTTACGGTCGTCTTCCAACTCGACCCGGCGGCGGCGGCCATCATGCTCGTCACCGCCCCGTTCATTCCGCTGTTCATGGCACTCATCGGCCGCTGGGCCGGGACGGTGCAGCGCCGCCAGTGGGGCGCCCTCAGCCGCCTCAGCGGCCACTTCTTCGACGTGCTGCAGGGCCTGGCGACGCTCAAGCTGTTCAACCGCAGCCGGGAGCAGGTAGCGGTAATTGCCCGCCTGAGCGGCCAACTGCGCGACACGACGCTCGGCGTGCTCAGGGTGGCCTTCCTGTCGGCGCTGACGCTCGAACTGCTCGCGACCCTCAGCACCGCCCTGGTCGCGGTGGCGGTGGGGCTGAAGCTGCTGTACGGCGGCCTTGAATTCCGCCAGGCGTTCTTCGTCCTGCTGCTGGCCCCCGAGTACTACCTGCCCCTACGCCTGCTCGGTGGTCATTTCCACGCCGGGCTGGCCGGCGCCACCGCCGCGGAGCGCATCTACGGCCTGCTGGCCGGCGGTCCGCCCGCCATATGCAGTGATGGCGAGCCGTTCGCCGCCAGCCGGATAAACGTCAGGTTCGAAGGGGTGACCTTCACCTACCCCGGCGGAGCGCGGCCGGCCCTGCATGATGTGACGTTCTCCATCGGGATGGGCGAGTGCGTCGCCCTCGTCGGGCCGAGCGGGGCCGGCAAAAGCACCGTCGCCGACCTGCTGCTGGGTTTCATCCGTCCGGACAGCGGCGCTGTCACGGTCAACGGCCGCGACCTTGGCGGCCTCCAGCCGGTCGAATGGCTGGCGCACGTCGCCTGCGTGCCCCAGTTTCCCCATCTGTTTGCCGCCACGGTGGCCGACAACATCGGCTTCGGCGCGCCCGGCGGCCGGGAAGCGGTCGAGGCGGCCGCCCGGGCGGCCGGCGCCCACGATTTCATCGTCCGCCTGCCGGCCGGGTACGACACGGTCATCGGCGAAGGCGGGCTGGGACTCAGCGGCGGCGAAGCCCAACGCATCGCCCTGGCCAGGGCGTTTTTCAAGGACGCGCCGCTCGTCCTCCTCGACGAGCCGGCCAGCGGGCTCGATCCCGGCAACGAAGCCCTCGTGCGGGCAGCGCTCGAACGGCTGGCGGCCGGCAGGACGGTGCTGGTCATCGCCCACCGCCTGAGCACCGCCTGCCGGGCCGACCGCATCATCGTCCTCAGCGGCGGCCGGATAGCAGAGGAAGGCCGGCACGCCGACCTGCTCGCCGCCGGCGGCGCTTACCGCTGGCTGGCGGCCGCTTACCGGGGGCCGGCATGAACGCGCTGCTGCGGTTGGTCCGCATCATTGCGCCGGCCTGGCCGGCGCTGCTGGCGGCCTGCCTGCTGGCGGTGGCGACGGTCGCCGCCAACGTCGGCTTGATGGCCACGGCGGCCTACCTTATTGCCGCGGCCGCCCTCCATCCGCCGCTGGCGGCGTTGGCGCCGGCGGTGACGGGCGTGCGGTTCTTCGGGCTGGCGCGGGCGGTTTGCCGTTACCTGGAGCGGTATATGGCCCATGACGCCACCTTCCGCCTGCTCGGCCGCCTCCGCGTCTGGCTGTACGGCGCCCTCGAGCCGCTGGTGCCGGCCCGGTCGGCCGCGTTTCGGGGCGGCGAACTGTGGAGCAGGTTCGTCAACGACGTCGACACGCTGCAATACTTCTACCTGCACGTGCTGCTGCCGCCCGCCGCGGCGCTGGCGGTTTTAGCCGGCATGGCGCTCGCCCTGCGCGGCTTCGGCGCCGGGTTCGCCCTGCTGCTGGCTACGGGCTTCTTCTGCGCCGGCGTCCTGTTGCCGGCGGCGCTGTACCGGCTGGCAAAGGACGACGCCGGCAAGCTGCCGGCGGCGCGGGCCGGCTTGGCCGTGACGCTTGCGGACAGCGTCACGGGGCTGCGCGATTTGCTCATTTTCGGTCAGGCCGGGCGGCAGGCCGCACGGGTGGCGGCAGCCGACCGCCGCTACGGCCGGCTGCAGGGGCGGACCGCCGGCCTCGCCGGGACGGCCGGCGCCGGCGGCAGCCTGGTCATGAACGCCGTACTGCTCGGCACGGTGCTGCTCGCCGTGCCGCTGGTCAATAACGGGCAACTGGACGGCGTCTACCTGGCGGCGCTGGCCCTCGGCGTCCAGAACAGCTTCGAGGCCGTCCTGCCGCTGACGGGCGCGTACCGCTACTGGCAGGAAAGCGCGGCCGCCGCCGGGCGGTTGTTCGCCGTCCTCGACGCCGCGCCGGCGACGCCGGCTGCGGAGCAGGCGGACCGTGCGCCCGCCAGCCTGGACCTGGAAGTTGATAATGTCAAATTCCGTTATCGGGACGGGCTGCCGTGGGCGCTCGACGGCGTGTCGTTCCGCCTCCCGGTGGGCGGCCGTCTGGCGATCGTCGGCCCGAGCGGGGCGGGCAAAAGCACCCTGGCCGCTTTGCTGCTGAGGTTCTGGGACTACGACGGCGGCCGCATCTGCCTCGGCGGCGAAGAAATAAGCAATTTCCGGCCCGAGGCGCTGCGCAACCTCATCGGCGTCGTGCCTCAGGACAGCCACATCTTTGCCGCCACCCTCGGCGACAACATCCGCCTGGCCCGGCCGGAAGCCGCCCCGGCGGACGTGGCGGCCGCCGCCGGGCGGGCGGCCCTGGGCGGCCTGCTCGCCGCCCTGCCGCAGGGGCTCGAAACGCCTGTCGGGGAAAACGGCCATGGCCTGTCGGGAGGCGAGCGTCGCCGCCTCGCCCTGGCCCGCGTGCTGCTCAAAGACCCGCCGCTCGTCATCCTCGACGAGCCCCTGGCCGGCGTCGACCCCGTAACGGCGGGGGAGATCATAGCTACGTTGCGGGAAACCTTGGCCGGCAAGACGGCCATCCTCATAACCCACCGGCTCATCGGCCTCGACGACATGGACGAGATCCTCGTCCTCGACCGCGGCCGCGTGGCCGACCGCGGCCGCCAGGAGGAACTGCTGGCGCGGCAAGGCCTGTTCTACGACCTGTGGCGCCTGCAGAACGACCTGTTCGCCGGGGAGCGGCCGGCCTAAAAGACAGCAGCCCAATACCGGACCGGGACATGAAAAATGTCCCGGTCCGGTTTCTTTTTACGGACTGCGGAACGAAATAAAAATATGAAAGAATGTCTAATATTGGCAGGAAATAGTATGCATCCATGGAACAATAAGGAATAAGCAGGCAAATATTGGGAGGGTTGCGATGTATGAGCGCCGCGCAGGTCGCCCAGGCGGTCGCCCCGTCGGAACGGAAAGAATACGCCTTCTTCGATGCCGGCCCGCTCTCGTGCAGGACGGACATACCCGGGCTGGAATTCGACTTCAACTACGGAGCGAGAATCAAGGTGCCGGAGGGCAACTGGCGGGTGCTGATCTTCGATCGCGACCACTTCGTGACGCTGTACGACGCCAAGGCCTCGAGCGCGCTCGTCATGAGCACGAAGAAATATTACGTCAACTTTCGCCTGGAGGCCTACCTGGACGACCGGCTGGTACTCAGCCACGACTTCAACCCGAAAGGGAAAAATATCCTCATCAAATACCCCGTCGGCACACTCGGCGACATCATCGCCTGGTTCCCCTACGCCCAGGCGTTCAAGCACACCCACGACTGCGAAGTATACTGCTCTATGGCCCCGGAGCTGGCGGAGCTCTTCCGCCTGACCTATCCCGAATTGCATTTCGTCGGCCCGGACGAGCGTCCGGACGACATCTACGCCACCTACTACATGGGCATTTTCTTCCCCTGCGACGACCGCATGCACCAGCCGGTCGACTGGCGGATCGTCGGCCTGCAGAAGACCATCCCCCATATCCTCGGCCTGCCGCCGGACGAGATACGGCCGCAGATCGCATCGCAAAATCTGGTGCGGGCGATCGATGAGCCGTACGTCTGCATCGGCACCCAGGCCACCAGCCAGGCCAAGTACTGGAACAATCCCACCGGCTGGCTGAACACCATCAGGTACCTCAAGCGCAAAGGCTACCGCGTGCTGTGCATCGACCGCGAAGTCTGCCACGGCGGCGGCAGCCGCTGGAACACAATCCCCTACGGCGCCGAGGACTTCACCGGCAACCGGCCGCTGCAGGACAGGGTCGACCTCCTGCACCACGCCGACTTCTTCGTCGGCCTGCCCAGCGGCCTGTCCTGGCTGGCGTGGGCCACCGGCCTCCCCGTCGTCCTCATCAGCGGCTTCAGCCTGCCGCTCACGGAATTTTACACCCCCTACCGGGTCATCAACTACCACGTCTGCACCGGCTGCTTCACCGACAGCAGCATCGAGTTCGTTCACAACGACTTCACCTGGTGCCCGCGGCACAAGAACACCGACCGGCAGTACGAATGCTCGCGGTTCATAACCGCCGAGCACGTCAACGCCGTTATCGACAGGCTGATGCGCGACCACGGCCTCAACCCGAGAAGACGGGAGGATGAACGGTAATGGGCAAACGGGGCAAAAAGACATTCGTCGGCCAGAAATCCGTATCCGTCCTCATGGCGGCGGCAAACGGCATGAACTGCGGCGCGCCGCTGGCGCTGCCCTATTTTGCCGCGGCAACCGACCTCGCCAAGACCAGGGAGACCGTCACCGAGGAGTGGCTGGCAGCGCGGTGGAACGGCGGGCAACTCCTGGACAGGCTGTTTTTCACCACCGTGTACGCCGCCGACGTTACAGGAACAAAAACGGTCAGCGCCGGCCAAACCGCCGACGGCGACGTCGTCCACGACGGCGGCCAGCAAAATGTGTACGGCAGCGCGACGAACACCACCGTTACCACCGGCGGCAATCAGTATATCCACAGCGGCGGCAGCGCGACGAATACGACGGTTAACAGCGGCGGACGGCAGGAAATACTCGGTAGCGCGACGGGCACGACTGTAGGCTCCGGCGGGATACTGTCGCTGCAAAGGGGCGGCAGCGCGACCGGGGTGACCCTGGAGTCCGGCTACGTGCTGGTGGCCACCACCAGCGCCACCACGCTGGCGGCGAACGGCGGGGCGGTCGCCATCAGCGGCGGCCATGCTTCGGGTGTCACGTTGAACAGCGGAGGCTGGCTCTGGGTGGAGCACGGGCACAGCGCGACCGGCACGATCGTCAACAACGGCGGCCGGGAGACGGCATACAGCGACGTGACTGGCACGACCGTCAACAGCGGCGGCCAGCAGCACGTATCCAGCGGCGGACGCACGACAGGCACCACCGTCAACAGCGGCGGCACGCAGTATGTATTCGGCCTCGGCAGCGCGACGGGTACCATCTTAAACGGCGGCCAGCAGCAGGTTAACAGCGGCGGGAACGCCACGAACACCACCGTCAACAGCGGCGGCACGCAGAAAGTGTCTGGCGGCAGCGCGACGGGCACGACGATCGACAGTGGCGGTGCACAGCATGTTTATATCGGCGGCAGCGTGACAGGAACCATCGTCAATAACGGCGGCGGGCAATTCGTGTCGCACGGCGGCAGCGCGACAAACACGACCGTCAACAGCGGCGGCGAACAGCGTGTTTGGAGCGGCAGCGCGACGGGCACGACGGTCGGCTCAGGGGGGAAACTGACCGTGTTGTCGGGCGGCAGTGCGACCGGGGCGACGCTGGCGGACGGCTATATTTTGTGGGCCGACACCAGCGCGACGCTGGAAGCGAACGGTGGTGCAGTTGCCATCAGCGGCGGTCATGCCACGAGCGTGACGCTGAACAGCGGAGGCCTGCTCGAGGTGCTGTCCGGGCACAGCGCGACGGGTACCACTGTCAACAGCGGCGGCGGGCAGTCTGTGTCCAACGGCGGCAGGGCGACAGGCACCATCGTCAACAGTAGCGGCAGGCAGTCCGTGGCCGGCGGCGGCAGCGCGACGGACACCATCGTGAACAGCGGCGGCGAACAGCATGTTTGGGGCGGCAGCGCGACAGATACCATAGTCAACGGCGGTGGCGCGCAACTGGTATACAGCGGTGGCAGCGCGACAGGTACGACGGTCGACAGCGGCGGTACACTCCACTTGAGGGGAGGCGGCAGTGCAACTGGGGCGATGCTTTCGGCCGGCTACGTGCTGCAGGCCGACACCAGCGCCACCCTGGAAGCCAACAGCGGGACGGTCACGATCAGCGGCGGTCACGCCGTGGGCGTGACACTGAACAGCGGGAGCTGGTTCAACGTGCTGTCCGGTCACAGCGCCACGGATACGACTGTCAACAGCGGCGGGAGGGAGTATCTATACGGCCGTGTGACGGGGACGACGGTCGGCAGCGGCGGGCTGGAGCAGGTGGTCGGCGATGGCGTCGCGATTTATACCACCGTGAACAGCGGCGGCGAACAGCATGTTTGGAGCGGCAGCGCGACAGATACCGTAGTCAACAACGGCGGCGGGCAGTATGTGTATCTCGGCGGCAGCGCGACAAACACGACCGTAAACAACGGCGGACTGCAGCAGGTGTCAAGCGGCGGTAGCGCGACAGGCACGACGGTAAGCTCCGGCGGAATACTGTACCTGGGAGCGGGCGGCAGCGCGACCGGGGCGACGCTGGCGGCCGGCTACGTGCTGCAGGCCGATACAAGCGCGACGCTGGAAGCGAACGGCGGTGCGGTCGCCATCAGCGGCGGCCTCGCCATGAGCGTGACGCTGAACAGCGGAGGCTGGCTCAACGTGCTGTCCGGGCACAGCGCGACAAACACGACCGTCAACAGCGGCGGCGAGCAGCATGTGTTGAGCGGCGGCAGCGCTACGAACACGACGGTCAATGACAGCGGCTTGCAGCTCGTATATTCCGGCGGCACGGCAACAAGCACGACCGTGCAGAGCGGCGGGATCCTGGCGCTGTCCGGCAGCGCGACCGACACCACGGCCAACGCCGGCGGGGTTATCGCGCTGTACTCGGGCGCGGCTCTGTCGGGGACTACGCAACTGAACGGGGCGACGATCAGCGCGAACGATGTTTCAGGCGCTTACCACATAGCGGACATGGTCGTGACGGGCGGCGGCACGGTGCGACTAGCCAACGGCGCGACCGTCGGCAACCAGTTGACCATCGGCCAACTGAGCGGGGCGGCTAACTTTGTCATCAACACCGACCTGGCCAACGGCCAGGCCGACAGGATAACCATCACCAGCGCGGCGGCGGCGGAGCATACCGTACGGGTGGGCTATGACCCGGGCTACGCCACCGGTAGCATCGTATCCGGGGCGGCGGAGTTCGCCACCGTACCGGGCGGCACCACCTTCCGGGCGCTGTCGACCGAATACGGCCCATACCAGTACACGCCGGAGCTGTCGGCAGGCTCGGGCGGGACGAGCTGGGCGGTGACGCGCCTCGTCCCGAACGGCGGCGTGAGCGAGACGATGTACACCGCCGCCGCTTTCAGCACCGGCAGCCTCATGCTGTGGCGCGGCGAGATCAACGACCTGACGCGGCGCATGGGCGAGCTGCGCAACGACAGCGGCAAAGCGGGCGAGTGGCTCAGGATCTACCGCGGCGCCCTGGAGGCCACCGGCACGGACGGCCGCCGGACGACGGCGCAGTATACCGCCTTCCAGGGCGGCTACGACACCGCCCGCAAAACGGTAGAAGGCACCTGGCACACCGGCTTCTCCCTGGGCTACCTGAGCGGCGACCTGACCGCGGAACGGGGCCGGGGCGACTACGGCAGCCTGAGCGTGGGCGCCTACGGGAGCTGGCTGGGGGACAAGGGGCATTTCCTCGACATCATCGTCAAGCAGGCCAGGCTGAGGAACAGCTACAGCAGCTACCTGAACAACGGCGCCGCCACCGAGGTGACCGGTAGCTACAAGAACTGGGGCACCAGCCTGTCGGCCGAATACGGCCACCGCCGGCAACTGGCCGGCGGCTGGTACCTCGAGCCGCAGGCGGAAATAACCTTCGGCCGGATAAGCGGCGCCGACTACACGGCCAGCGACGGCACGGCGGTGCACAACGGCGCCATCGGCACGACCGTCGGCCGGCTTGGCGTGGCCTACGGCAGGAACACGGCGAAAAGCACCTTCTATGCCAAAGTATCGGTGGCGCGGGAATTCTCCGCTAAGTCCGAGGTGACGATGTCCCTGAACGGGCTGCCGGCGGTGACCAGGGAACAGAACCTAAAGGGGACATGGCTGGAATACGCCCTGGGGCTGACCGCCACCAACGGCAAGACGAACACCTACCTGGAGATAAGCAAAACTACCGGCAGCGACGTCCGGACGCCGTGGATGGTGAACGTCGGCTTAAGGATGGTTTTCTGACGTGCCGCGTCTGCGGCCGTAGCCGGTCAGGCCCGAAGATAAATAAAGCTAAAGTGCCTGCTCCCATCGGGTGCAGGCACTTTTCGCTCCGTCAGCGCAGGCGCATCCTGCGCGCTTGCTCGAAGGCGGCGTCGTAGATCTTTTCCTCCTTGGAGCCGGGGGGCAGCGGCCTCCACGAGGCCGTGTCCTGGAGGTTTCAAAGTTCGAGGACCCTGCCGTCCTTGTCGCAGCCGGTGGCGGTGATCGGCTGGTATTCCCTGGCTCCGGCGAGCATGTAATAGCGGGTAAGGTCGTAATCGGCGGTGAATTCGTAGGTCTGCTTAACGGTGACGTCGAGGTAGCGGACTCCGGTATCCGGATCGTCGCGGACGAGGAGTGCCCGCGTGTCGAGGTACATGGAGCGGGGGCCGTCACGGTAAACGAGTTTGTACTGTTCCTGCCGGAAGGGGCCGAAGGCGGCGAAGGCGGCGACAAGGATCGCCAGGGCAGCGACGGACGCCAATAGCCGTTTCATGGGTATCCTCTCCTTATATTTGTGAAATTAATACTAATAAGGAATTAATATTTTAAGATAAATATAGCAGAAAAACCGGTTTTTTGCAAATATAGCGGGTGGCAGCCCGATTTCATCGTCGCTTGGCAAAAAAAACCGTCTTATGCGGTAGTATTGCCGGCGCGATGTGGCGGGAGGATATCAACCGCTGGCGGTGTTGCCGGCTGAAGTGGTATAATGATGCTAGCCTTTGCGTAAGAGGAGAGTCTTTGCGTTGATGAAAAACGTCTATGACGAGGTAAAATACTTTTTCGAGGATGAGGCGGCCGGCAGCCCGGCAGTACGGCGGGACTGGGTGGAGGGCTTCCTGCGCCAGAAGGCGTGGGGCGGGACGGACGACGAGGGCCTCCGCGAGGTTTGGACAAACCTGCGCATGTTCCTCCTTTACCTGAACCACAGCGGTGCCGCCTATCTCGAAGAGATACCCCACCGCGAGTACAGCCGGGTCATCCATTGGCTGGCCGCGCATGTCAAGGGGTTCAAGGCGACGCTCAAGCCGGTGCGGCGGTTTTTCAACGTCCTGATCGATTTCTACCGCTACCTGGCCATGAAAAAGCTGGTGACCGACACCAGAGGGCTGGAACAGGCGGCCGAGGAGATCGCCGGCGGCCGGAAGGTCAAGCTCGACAGCGCGGTGATGCATAAAACCGCCGCCGCGTCGGACGAGGACTACGACCAGGTGGTGAGCGACATCGTCGAGGGACTGATGCTCAAGCTGGGCGTCTTTTTCCAGCGCAAGGAGTTCAACGACGATTTCCAGCGGGCGCTCTTCCTGTTCGCCGGCCCGCTCAACACCCTCCCGGACGCCGAGCCGGGGGAGTTCAGCCTTTTCTGGCAGGAGTTCTGGGATTATTTCCTGTTCGATTACCGCCTGCTGGCGAGCGACGATACGCCGCTCGGCCATTTTGCCGCCGCCCACCGCGATGTGTTCAGCGCCGAGGAGCGCCAGATAATGGAGGAGCTTCTGAACGCCCGCTTCACCGTGTTCACCGTGCAGCGCGTGCTGTCGCCGGAATGGGTGGAGTGCGTCAACATGTTCACCGACGAGAAGTTCCGCCTGCCCCATCCGGAGTTCGACTACAAGACCATGAAGCGGCTGCTGTTCTTCGGGCATGTTTTCGCCCGCGACACGGTGATGGTGAATTATATCACCAGCGTCGACCTCAGCCCCAACCTCCGCCGCCGCATCAAGGAGGAGGCGCTGCGCCAGAAGGCCATCTTCGACATCCAGCAGCCGGGGGCGACGTGGGAGGATTTCTTCGCCCGCCACGCCCTGGCTTTCCGCCATACGGTCGACGCCCTGATCACGCTGGCCAAGGTTAACGTCACGCCGTTCGGCCAGCTGGAGCGCGCCTTCCCCCTTATCGGCACCGGCCGGATTCCTGACGCGCTGGTGAGCAGGATGTTCACCAAGCTCATGCCGGAATACGGCTTTTCCCGCCACGATCTGCGCCTGGCCCAGCGCCTGTGGCGCGATTACAGCCAGGTGGCCGTGAGCGCCATCCGCAAAAGCGGCGCCTGGGCGGCGGCCGTGGTGTACGTGTACGCCCAGGTCAACTCGCCGCAGGGCATTTCCGCCGAGCAGCTGGCCGTCGATTTCGGCGTCTCGACGTCGAGCATCTACGCCAACCGCGACAAGATCTTCAAGGCCCTGGAGCTGACGAAGTTCGACCCGCGGTACCTCAACGAAGAAGGATTTGTGTATTCGCTATTCATGTCCTGACGGGAGGGAAGTACGATGAAGTGTCCGACCTGCGGCCGCGAGTTTGAGAACGCTGCCTGCTGCCCGTACTGCCGGGATAGCGGCGGCGAGGTGAAGGTGCTGACGCCGGCCGAGCGCGAGAGCTTCCAGGGCGTGACCCTCGACGGCGGCCCGGAGCCCGGCGAGGACCGCGAAGGCCGGTACGAGTACGAGAGCCGCGGCCCGCGCCACCGCGTGTACGTCCGCCAGGTGAACTTCGGCGGCAAGACGTCGTTTTTGACCAAGCTCGTAATCCTGGCGATCATCGGCGTGGTCCTGTTCGTTATCCTGCCGATGTTCTTCCTGGTTTTCGCCGCCGCCGGGGTGGTGTGGTTCATCTTCAGCCTGCTGCGGCGGTAAGGGGAAAAGTACAGTATAGGAAAGGAAAGCCGCCCCTGATGAGGCGGCTTTTTGCCGGCTTTGTCCGAAGCATTGTCTGCCGCATCACGTTGCCATTCCCCGGCCAAACTAATACTACTACGATTGCGGGGGGCGGATAAATGGAAGACCGGCTGTACCGAGGCTTCGTGGCCGGGGTAGTCGGCGGCATCGCGGCGACCACTTTGAGCCAGCTGGCATACTTTTGGGGATTGACTACGCTGCGGTTGATGGATTGGGCCGCCCTTCTCATCTTCGCCCACACGCCGCCGTTCAGCATGGGAGAACAAATGTTTTCCGTCTTCATTCACGTTGCCTGGTGCGGCGCTGTAGGCTCCGTGTTCGCGTATTTCCTTCTGCGGGTCACGAGCCGGAAAATTATTTTCAAGGGCTGGATGATTGGCACGACGCCTTATTTCCTAATCTATTTGCTGACCTCATTGTTTCAAACGCCGGGAACGGTGCCGACGCCCCTTGCCACGGCGCTTTCGAATTACGTTACGGCAACGGTATTCGGCATCGTCATGGGATACAGCCTGAAGGTTCTGGACCAGGCGGTAATAAAGCAGCGCGGGCCGCTGTCAATCCTGGCCCGTCCCGCGGCGAAGCGCGCCGGCGGGGATGAGGATATGGGCCGGCACCGTACCGAGGATGAAGAAGGAGAAAACCGCACTTGAAAAGTGCGGTTTTTTTTAGAAGGGGCCATCGTCATTATACGTTGGTTCGGTCTTATCCTTAAATACCGCCATTACTTCGTCGATGTCGGCGAGCAGCTTGGCTTTGTCGTGGGGGAGGGTGCCGGCGAGGGGGAGGAAGTTGGAGACGTGATTGCTGCGGAAGATAGTGGGGCCGGCGACGTCGATGTGCTCCATCATGAGTTTGAGTTCCTGAAGGAGGGCATAGGGAGAGAGGGGGCGGAACTCGCCGCGGTCGGTCGCCGCCCGCATCGGGGAGCCTTCGTGGAGCATAAGGGTGAGGGCGCTGAACATGGTGGGGCTGATGGCGCTGACGACGCGCGCGGTGCCGAGGGCGTGCTCGCGGCTGCGCTCCTCGCCGCCCAGGCCGAGGATGACCATGACCGACAGCTTGAGGCCGGCGGTGAGTACGCGGCGCCCGGCGGTTACCATTTCGGCGGCGGTGGCGCCTTTGCCGATGGCGGCCAGCACGCCGTCGTCGCCGCTTTCGACGCCGAGGTAGATGATCTGCAGGCCGGCCGCCCTGAGGGCGGCGAGCTCGGCGGGCGTCTTGCGGAGGATGTCGGCGGGCCCGCCGTAGCAGGTGACGCGGGCGAGTTTGGGGAAGGCGGCCTTAAGCTGGGCGAGGATGGCCAGCAGGCGATCGGCGGAGAGGACGAGGGCGTTGCCGTCGGCGAGGAAGATGCGCCGCGCGTCCGGCCAGTAGCGGGCCGCTTTGGCGATGAGGGCCGCGACCTCCTCCGGGGGCCGGGCGCGGAACTGCACGCCGCGGTACATGGCGCAGAAGGCGCAGGCGTTGTGGGAGCAGCCGATCGTCACCCGCAGGATGAGACTGTTGGCTTCGGAAGGAGGGCGGAAGACCATGCCCTCGGCATTGTCGAAGTACATTGAGATTAACCTCCGTGACGGGGAACTCCGGGGCGCGGCCAGTGCAGTTCAAGCAGCCGCGCTTTTAGCTTTTGGTAGGCGGCGGTGAAATAGGGGCCGTTCTGGGCTTCGCGGTGGTCGAAGCCGTAGACCCGCCGGCTGACGGCGAGGACGGGCGGCGCCTGGATGCGCTTGGCGACGGCCATGCCGGTGTAGAGCCGCCACCACTTCTCCAGGTCGGCGATGAAGGCGGCCGCGTTGGGAAAAAGGCGGGGGACCAGGCCGGGCGCGCAGCCGAGCCTTGCCTCCAGCACGCCGGCGGCATACCAGGCCAGGATGTCTTCGGGGGTCGCCCGGTTCCACCACTCCATGAAGGCCCGGAAGAGGTAGTCGTGGTAGGGGTAGATGAGGGGGTCGCCTTTGCCTTCGTCGACGGCCTGTTCGGGGGAAAGCTCGGCGCTGGGGACAATATTGAAGATGGCCGTTGGGATGACTTCGCGGCCGTAGACGGTGGTGTTGATGTATTCGCCGACAGCGTAGACCTGATGCTTCCACAGGTCGGCCAGGGCGGCGAGGAAGCCGGCCTGGTCGCCGTAGAGGGTGGCGTAGCCGACGGTGAGCTCGCTTTTGTTGGCGTTGCAGGTGAAGCCGCCGCCAAAGGCCGCGGCGAGACCGGCGAGGACGCGGGCCGAGCGGTCGCGGGCCTGGATGTTCTCGACCATGAAGGGGGTGACGGCAAGGCAGGTGCGGCTGCCGTCGCGCATACTGACGATGTCGACGCCGCCGAGCTGGCGGACGGTGAGGTCGACCGCCTCCTGGATGGGGACGACGGCATACAGGCAGCCGAGGTTTTTGGCGAGCTGCTCGGCCAGTCCTTTGGTGGTGGCCGAGTTGTAGACGCTGGGCAGATTGACGAGCAGCACGTTGTCCGGCCCGAGGACGCGGGCGTAGAGGGCGGCGGCGAGCGCCGAGTCGATGCCGCCGGAGATGCCGACGACGACGCGCTCGATGCCTGTCCGGGCGAGGAATTTGGCGATGCCGTAGCGGAGCGTCTCGTAGATGGTGTCTATTCCCCGGTCGTCGGGCACGGTGAGCGGCGGCAGGTTTTCGCCCCGCCGGGCGAGGTCGAGGCCGATGACGTGGAGGGCGGGGGCGAACGGCGGGCAGTAGGCGATGATCCGGCCGCCGCCGTCGTAGACGGTGCTGAAGCCGTCGAAGGTGTAGACGGTTTTGCCGTTGTCCTGGAGGCCGACGTTGTTTACATAAATTAAAGGTCTACCTGTTTCCAGCGCCTGCTTGGAGAAGACGCGGTTGCGTTTGTTGTTTTTGCCGAGAGTGAAGGGGGAGCTGGAGATGTTGACGATGAGGTCGGCGCCGTTGGCGTGGAGGATGGCGGCGGGTTTGAGCCCGTAGTCGTCGGACCAGCCGTCCTCGCACAGGATGCAGCCCAGCTTGACGGTTTGGCCGCCGATGGCGACGGCGACCGGCTGCAGGAGGTCTTCCGTCCGGCGGTCGAATTCGGGGGCCAGCTTGCGCAGGCTGAAGAAGTGGCGGGTGTCGTCGAATTCGCGGTAGTTGGGGTGGAGGGTTTTGATGCGGAAGGGGTAGGGAAAATTATCGCCGCCGCGGAGGACGCCGTCCTGGGCGACGAAGCAGGCGTTGTATTTGCGCACCCGGCCGTCGTCGCCCCGCTTGTCCCAATCGACGGCGACGTTGCCGAATATTACGCAGATCCCATGGGAGGCGGCGACGATGCTGCGGCCGTATTCCTCGCAATCTCTGAGGAAAGCCTGCTGTTCCCAGGTATCGCCGAGCAGGTAGCCGGGAATGGCCATTTCCGGGAAGATGACCAGGTCGGCTTGCCGGCCGCGGGCTTCGTCGATCATCGCCAGCATGGCGGCGGCGTTGAGGTCCGGACGGCCGGGGATTACCTCCATTTGGGCCAGGGCTATTGTGATCAAGGATGAGTTCACCTCGCGTCTTTGCCGTCCGGGAAATTTCCCGACGGGGAAGTAACAGACAGGAATGTGTGTCGGAGCCGTAGAAATGATTTTATTATCATTCTCTGCCTTTAGGAATATTCCCTTTAGCAGGGCGAAAAAAGGCAGACTAAGGAGATGTAGGCATGTTCGACAAGGTGCTGGCCGCGGCCCGCAGGCTCGAGGGCGTCGTCCACCGGACGCCGGTGATGACGTCGCGGCTGCTGAACGAGGTGACAGGCAATACGGTGTATCTCAAGTGCGAGAATTTCCAGCGCATAGGGGCTTTCAAGTTCCGCGGCGCTTACAACGCTGTTTCCGCTCTGCCGCAGGCGGACCGCGGGCGGGGCGTAATCACTTATTCTTCCGGCAACCACGCCCAGGCCATCGCCCTGACCGGCAGGCTGCTGGGGGTCGCGACGACCGTCATCATGCCGTCCGACGCGCCGGCCGTGAAGTTCGCGGCGACGCAGGGCTACGGCGCGACGGTGGTCAGATACGATAAGGAGACGACGACGCGGGAGAAGATGGCCGAGGAGATGATCGCCCGCTACGGGTACACGCTCATCCCGCCGTACGACCACGAGGAGGTGGCGGCCGGGCAGGGGACGGCGGCCAAGGAACTGATCGAGGACACCGGCAGCCTCGATTATGTGTTCGCGCCCTGCGGCGGCGGCGGGCTGCTGTCCGGCACGGCGGTGAGCACGAAGCACCTCCTGCCCGACAGCCGCGTAATCGGCGTCGAGCCCGAGCTGGCGGACGACGCCACGCGCTCTTTCAAGACCGGCGAACTCCACACCGTCCACAATCCGCCGACAATCGCCGACGGACTGCGCACTCCCTACCTCGGCAAGGTGACTTTCCCGCTGGTGCAGAGGTATGTGGACGATATGGTGACGGTGAGCGAGGAAGAGATAATCAGTACGATGTACTATCTGTGGACCCGCCTGAAAATCGTCGTCGAGCCGTCTGGCGCCGTAAGCCTCGCGCCCCTGCTCCACCGCAAGCTGCCGATCGCCGGCAAGCGGGTCGGCGTGATCCTGAGCGGCGGCAATGTCGACGTCCGCGAGGCCGGCAAACTGTTTGCGGCCATAACCGACTGAGGAGCCGCCGGGGAAGAAATATTTGCGCTGCCCGGTCGAGCCGCAGGGGAATTCCCGGCGGCGGCGAACCATAAAGGTGTAGCTCAAGTCCACCAAGAGGAGTAATCGGCCATGCGTCGCCTTGTTTGCCTTTTCGTCGTTTTGTTCGTCCTCGGGCTGTCGCCGGCGCCGGCGCCGGCCTATGCGGACGACGGCCAGTCCATCCGCAGGCCGACGGTTGTGCTGCTGCCGGTGATCAACAATTCCGGCCAGAGACGTACCGGGTATATGGAGGGAATAATCGCCGGCGCGCTGAATGCCAAATTCCCCGCCGACCGCTACGCGATCGTGAGCGGTCCGGAGCTGGAAGAGATCCTGCGGCAGCAGGGAATCGAGGATCTCCGCGCCGTGGGCAACAGCTACCTGTTGAACGCCCTGCAGGCCAGCGGAGCGGATTACTGCGTCCGCGCGGAGATCCATGGGGTCACCACCCGGCAGAGGGTTTTCCTGCCTGATATCTTTCTGCTGCTTAAGCAATGGACGGCGGTCGTGCCGGTTTCCTTCACCGTCACGAACGTCCGCACGGGGACGGTCGTGTACGACGCGACGTTTTCCGATTATGCCAGGAATGACGGCATAATCGGCTTTACCGACCGGCATAACGCTATCCGCATCGGGCTGTCGCGGCTGCTGGACAGGTTCGCCCAGGAGCAGATCAATCTCGATTAGGCGATTCCTGGGAAAGCGCGGTTACGGTCGGCGCCGCCGGGGATAATAGTATAGACCGATACGGCAGAGGTGCCCCTGCCGCCGCTACGCGCCTTCGCGGAAAGGTGAGTAATTCCCGGGCATATCAGGGCTTTCGGGGGTTATCCGCCCCCGGGAGTCTTTTTTATTCGAGGAGGATTGCTAATGAAACTGCTTGCCGGTACCCTGGCGGCGATCGGGCCGTTGGACGCGGCGGCGATGGCCGGAGCCCAGGCGAGGCTCGACAGCCTTACAAAGCCGACGGGCAGCCTCGGGCGGCTGGAGGATATGATCCGCCAGTACGCCGGGGTGACGGGCGAGGAGCGGCCTGCCATCCCGAAAAAATGCATGGTGCTGACCGCCGCCGACCACGGCGTGGCCAGGCAGGGAGTGAGCGCTTACCCGGTGGAGACGACGGTGCATATGACCCGCAATTATCTCGTGTCCCGGGGGGCCGGCGCCAACGCCCTGGCCAAGTTCTGCGGCGCCGACCTCGTGGTCGTGGACATGGGCGTGGCCGGAGACTTGTCCGACGTACCCGGCCTGTGGCACCGCAAGGTGGCCTGGGGGACCGCCGACTTCACCCAGGGGCCGGCGATGACCCGCGAGCAGGCGGTGCAGGCGGTGGAGACGGGCATCGCGGTGGTGGACGAGCAGGTGGGCAAGGGATACCGCTGCTTCAGCATCGGCGAGATGGGCATCGGCAATACGACGGCCAGCGCGGCCATCGCCGCCGCTTTCACCGGCATAAGCCCCGAGCAGGCCACCGGCCGCGGCACCGGCATTTCCGACGGCCGGCTGGCGGTGAAGGTCGCCGCCGTCCGCCGGGCGCTGGCGGTCAACCGCCCCGATCCCGCCGACGGCCTGGATGTGCTCGCCAAGGTGGGCGGCTTCGAGATCGGCGGGCTGGTCGGCGTTATCCTCGGCGCGGCGGCCCGCCGCTGCCTGGTGGTCATCGACGGCTTCAACGCCGGCGCTTCGGCGTTGATCGCGTACGCGCTGGCGCCGGCGGCCCGCGATTATATGCTGGCGTCGCATTTGTCGGCCGAGCCGGGCCACATTAAGATGCTGGAGTTCCTCGGCCTCGAGGCTTACATCGATATGGGGCTCCGCCTGGGCGAGGCAACGGGCGCCTCGCTGGCGATGAGCCTGTTGGACGCGGCGATCGGAATGGCGGACGGGATGGCCACGTTCGCGGAGGCGGGCGTCGCCGGCGAGGTCCGGGAGGTGGGCCGGTTATGCTGAACGCGACGGTCGCCGCCATCGGCCCGCTCGACGGTGCGGCGATGGCGGCTTGCCGGCTGCGGCTGGACAACCTGACGAAGCCGCTGGGCAGCCTGCACGGCCTGGAGGAGCTGGCGGTGCGCATGGCGGGCATAACCGGCCGGGCCAGGCCGCAGGGATTGGGCAAGTGCATCGTCCTCATGGCCGGCGACCACGGGGTGGCCGTCGAGGGGGTGAGCGCCTACCCGCAGGAAGTTACGGCCCAGATGGTGGGCAATTTCCTGCGCGGCGGGGCGGCGATAAACGCCTTCGCCCGCCACGCCGGCGCCGAACTGATGCTGGTGGATGTCGGCGTGGCCGTGGATTTGCCGGCTGCGGACGGCCTGCGCCGGGCAAAAGTGGCGTACGGCACGGGCAATATCGCCCGCGGACCGGCGATGACCGTGGAGCAGGCCTTGCAGGCGGTCGCGGTGGGCATCGAGGCGGCCGGGGAGGCGATCGCCCGGGGGGCGAGGATTATCGGCCTGGGCGAAATGGGGATCGGCAACACCACCCCGAGCACCGCGATCGTCGCCTGTTACAGCCTGCAGCCGCTGGCGGCGCTCACCGGCTGCGGCACCGGGCTGTCGGGCGTGGCCGTCGCCCATAAGGCGGCGGTCATCGGGCGGGCATTGGCCGCGAACCGGCCCGATCCCGCGCAGCCCCTGGACGTGCTCGCCAAGGTGGGCGGCTTCGAAATCGCCGGCCTGGTGGGCGTCATCCTCGGCGCGGCCGCCGGCCGGGCGGCCGTGGTGCTCGACGGGGTGATAACGAGCGCGGCCGCCCTGCTGGCCGTGAAACTGGCCCCGGCCGCCGCGGAGTACCTCGTCGGCTCGCACTTTTCCTGCGAACCGGCCCACGATGAGGCGCTGGCCCTGCTGGGGATCAAAGCCTATCTCCACCTGAACATGCGGCTGGGGGAGGGGACGGGGGCGGCGCTGGGCATGACCCTGATCGACGCCGGGCTTGGTGTCTTGAACGATATGAAGACGTTCGGCGAGGCGGCGGTGGCCGTGGCCCAGGACGGGCCGGGGGCGCTGCGCCAGCGGGCGGACGTAACGGGGACATGAAAAAATAAAACCGCCCGGTCTGTCGGGCGGTTTTCCGCTGTTAGGGCAGGACCACTTCGGTGAGGGCCCGCAGATTGCTCCAGACGCGGAACGTGCCGGGGAATACCGAGAAGCCGCCGGGGAATACGGGGCCGAAAATGGTCACGAAACCGATGAAGAAGAAGGGGGGGAAGAAGGTGGTGGCCGTGCTGATTACCGAGATGCAGCGGCGGCGCACTTCGCCGAGCTGGCCGGCGATGATCCAGCCGCCGAGGGTGGCGATGGCGACGTTCTGGCCTTCGAGTTCTTCGAGTTCGCAGACCAGCTCGCGCTGCGGGCGTTCGCCAGCTACGGCCGTACGGGCGCTCTGGACCGCGGCCGGGACTATGGAGGCGGCGTCGGCAAAACCCGGCGGAGGTAGCGGGGTGGTCAGCGGCGCGAAGAGGAACGGGCCTTCGACGATATGGGCGATATTGCAGACATCGACAAGTATCTGGCTGACGAGGAGGGGGCACGCCAGGGTGGGATTGGGGGGGCGGTATTGGACGAGGTTCAGACTGCCGCAGCCGACCGGGGGAACGACGCTGATGACGCAATCGTCGAACCGGCCCACGCGGCCGAAGATGGCCGTGCCGTCAATGAGCAGGAACAGGACATTGCGTTCCCGGAATTCGAGCAGTGTTTCCACCAGTTCCCGGTTGCAAAAGTGATGTAACGGTGTATCTACCATTCGGTATACCTCCTTCATGATAACACATGGCGATTTCTACTATAGGTTATGACAATCCGGCCGGATGTGTTACAGGAAGCGGGGCTACCGGCGACGCAGCCGCGAACGCCCGGGATACGGAAAAGCCCCGCCGGCGAAAGCCGTTGCGGGGCTGCAAGGTCCGTTCGGACGGGTCTTCATAGAATACAGCTGGAAGTCGTGATGGCGAAGACAGCCTCGTTGAGATTGATTTTGACGACATCGCCCACTCTGAAAATCGGCAGGGGCTCCAGTACGGGGACGGTGCCGGTCTCGGCAATCACCACCGGCAAGCACTCCAACTGCACGAAGATGAAACGGTTTTCGCAGCCGGCCGGCGAAGGTAGAAAGGACGGAGACGGAAAAGGCGAGGACTGCGTCTGCAGACGCCCCTGGTAGATTATCCTGCTGTTGGTCACGACCCTTATGCTCTGGCAGGTTTGACGATCCTGTTCGTCAGCCATATAACGTCCTCCTTCCATATTGATCAGGGTTCATTACATGATATGAAACATATTATGTTAATGTTACTATTTCCCGGCGCCGCCTGTTCAGGGCAGGAAAAGGCTTTTTCGTTCGCGAAATAGTTCCCGCATACCATTCCGGGAGTGACGAAATGAGCGCGTTCTCGCCGCAACCGCTGCCGGCCCGGCTCGGCGGCCATATCCGACAAGCGATAACGGTCCTTCCGGCCGGCCCGGGGCCTGCCGCCGTCCTCGACACCTGGGAGCGCCGCGGCGGCTGCTGGCAGAAGACGGCGACAATGGCGGCCGTAGCCGGCCGGGGCGGTTTCGTGGCCGCGGAGGCCAAGCGCGAGGGCGACGGCGGTACGCCGTGCGGCGTGTATGCCCTCGGCCCTGTTTTCGGCTATGCGGCGGCGAACGCCACCGCCATGCCGTACCGGCAGATAACGGCGGACGACCATTGGGTCGATGACCCGGCCTCGCCCCAATATAACCAGTGGGTGCGCGGCGCGCCGCAGGCGGCGTCGTGGGAAGATATGCTGCGGCCGGACGGCCTCTACCGCCACGGGATAGTCGTCGGGTACAACACCCGGCCGATCGTTCCCGGCAAAGGCAGCGCCATATTTGTGCACCTGTGGCGGGGGCCGGGGGAAGCGACGAGCGGCTGCGTCGCGCTCGACGAGGCAAACCTGTTGCGAATTATCGCCTGGCTGACGCCTGCCGGGCAGCCGGTAATCGTGCTCGGCCACGGATAGACAAAGCCCTCGCCTGGCGAAGGGCGAGGACTTGGTTTATGGACGGCTATTTTTTAAAGGATACGGTCAGTCCGCCGCCGGCGACGCCGACGAGCGTGAGCGGGATATCGCAGAATTCCGCGCCGGGGCCGGCGTAAATGATGTTTTCGACATTGATCGCCACACATCTGCCGACCGGGAAGGTCGTGCCTGTCGGGACGATGGTGAGTTCAGTGACAACGCCGCCAACAACAGTGCAGGTAACTTCGCTGAGACTCGCCGCCGCGGACGGCCGCGTCAGCTCCAGCAGGATAAACTTGCATTCCTCTTCCAGTTCGATTTCCACCTTGGTTTCGCAGCACTTGGGCGGTTCGGGCTTATGGTCTTTGCAGTCCTTTTTGAGGGGGTCGCATTTGTCTATCAGGTAGTCGTTCCAGTCGAAGCGCTCGCCCAGAACCCCCCTGACTCTCCCGGTAAGCACCTGGAAATCGCGCAGAACAAAAGTCACCTCAACGCACTCGGCGAAGTCCAAGCCAGGAAAACCTTTGGGGAAACCACCAAGAGTACTCATATTCTACCGCTCCTTCTTCGCTTATTTGGCGTATTGCCTATTGCATAATATGCATATCGTTATGTTAAGGTTACTTAATGCGTTTATATCCGCGGCGGGTGTGTTCTTTTTTTCAGGCGATGGTTCTTGCTTCCTTAGGCCGGTTATGCTATAATTACTTCCAACAACTAAATGCCAGGGAAAAACGATGAACAGGAAAAGTAGGCATGGCGCCTCGTCGCAGAGAGCCGGGGACTGGTGGAAGCCCGGTACAGGCCAAATGCCGAAGTTCTCCTGGGAGTTGCAAGCTGAAGCCCGCCAGGGTAGTAGGCGACGCCGGGAACCTTCGCCGTTACGAGAAGGGGGGTATCGGCCGCACGCCCGTACCCTGTGAGGTGATCCGCCCTTGCGGCGGGTAACAAAGGTGGTACCGCGAGTTAAGCCCTCGTCCTTTACGGATGGGGGCTTTTGGCATTCAAACGGTCTTATCACGTCTTATTAAGGAGGAGAAGAAACCATGGCCCAGACATGCATAAAACTTGCCGCCGGCCCGCGGGTCGCATACCTTGGCCCCCGCGGCACGTTCAGCGAGGAGATCGCCCTGAGCTTTTACCGCGGGGTGGACGGGGAGTTCACGCCTTATGCCAGCATCGACGCGGTGATCCGTGCGGTGGCTGACGGCGAGGCGGCGGAAGGCATCGTGCCGGTGGAGAATTCGCTCGACGGGTCGGTGAACATCACGCTGGATACGCTGGCCCACGAGGTGGACCTGAGCATCGTGAGGGAGATCGTGCGGCCCATCCGCCATAACCTGCTGGCGCGGGACGACACCAGGCACGTCAATGTCGTCCTTTCCCACCCCCAGGCTTTGGCGCAGTGCCGCCAGTATTTGCGGCGGCACTACCCCGACGCCGAGCTGGTAGCCGTGGAAAGCACGGCGGCGGCGGCCTATCAGGTGGCGAGCGGCGCGAAGCACCACGCCGCGATCGGCAGCGCGCGCGCCGCCCAGCTTTACGGCCTCAAGGTGACGGCGACCGACATCCAGGACAATCCCCTGAACAGTACGCGGTTCATCGTTCTCGCCCAGGGCGCCGTCAGGCCCGAGGGGGCGAAGGTCAAGACGTCGCTAATCTGCCAGATCAACGGCGAGAAGCCGGGCAGCCTGCACGACATCCTCGGCGAGTTCGCCCGCCGGCAGGTCAATTTGACGAAGATCGAGTCGCGGCCGGCCCGCACCGGTCTGGGGTTCTACATTTTCTTCCTCGACGCCGAAGGCAGCCTGGAGGAGGAGCATGTCCGCGACGCGGTGGCGGCCGTGCGGGCGAAAAGCCTGTGGTTCAAGAGCCTCGGCTCATATCCGGTATCGGTAGTCGAGCCGGAGTAAGGAGGTAAGGTTATGGTAATCGTTATGAGGGCGGACGCGACCGACAGCCAGGTACGGAACGTCGTGAGCCGCATCGAGGCCGCCGGCCTGTCGACATGCATCTCGGCCGGACAGTCGCGGACGCTGGTCGGCATCGTGGGTGACAAGCGGCTGATCGTCACGCTGCCGGTGGAGGCTTTCCCCGGCGTGGAGAAAGTTTTGCCGGTGACCGACAGCTATAAGCTGGCCAGCAGGCAGTTTCGGCCGACGGCGACGGTGATCGACGCCGGCGGGGTGACCATCGGCGGCGGCAGCCTGGCGGTGATGGCCGGGCCGTGCGCCGTGGAGAGCCGCGAGCAGCTGCTGGAGGCGGCCGAGATCGCCCGGGAGGGCGGCGCGCAGTTCCTGCGGGGCGGGGCGTTCAAGCCGCGGACGTCGCCGTATTCGTTCCAGGGGCTGGAAAGGCGCGGCCTGGAGCTGCTGGACGAGGCGCGGGCGGCGACCGGCCTGAAAATAATCACCGAGGTCGTGGATGTGACCTCGGTGGAGATGGTGGCCGCGTATGCGGACATATTGCAGGTCGGGGCGCGCAATATGCAGAACTTCAAGCTGCTGCAGGCGGTCGGCCAGGCCGGCAAGCCGGTGCTCCTCAAGCGGGGCATCGCCGCGACGATCAGCGAATGGCTGCATGCGGCGGAGTATATCCTCAGCGAGGGCAATTACCAGGTGGTGCTGTGCGAGCGCGGCATCCGCACGTTCGAGGAGTATACCCGCAACACGCTCGACCTGAGCGCCGTGGGGGCGATAAAGCAGCTGAGCCATCTGCCGGTGATCGTCGACCCCAGCCACGGCACCGGCCGCCGCGAACTGGTGCGGCCGATGGCGCTGGCCGCCGTGGCCGCCGGCGCGGACGGCCTGATGATCGAGATGCATCCCAATCCGGCGCAGGCCTTGTCCGACGGCCCGCAGTCGCTCGACCCCGCTGAGTTCAAAGGGCTGATGCGCGAAGTGACGGCGCTGGCCGGCTTTCTCCGTTCGGCGGCGGCCGCCGCTAACGGATGACGTGGTGGATGCGCAGTTCGGGATCGTCGGCGAGGTCGAGGACGGCGCCGCTGGCGAGCTGGACGATCGAGCGGGAGGGCGAGACGGGGTTTAGGTAGACGACGCGGCCCTGGCGGCCGTCGCTCAGGGCGACGACGTTGCCGGACAGGAAGTTGAGCATCCGCGAGGAGAATAGCAGGCAAATCTCCGGGGCGGCCTGGTGTTTGACGTCGTTGATCTTTTCCAGCCCGGTGTAGGGGCTGTACACCACGGACGGGTCGCGGTTGATGGTCAGAGCTTCGTCGTAAATGTCGGCCACGGCGACGATCTTGGCATAGGGGTGGATTTTATCGCTTGCCAGGCCGAGCGGGTAACCGCTGCGGTCATTGCGCTCGTGGTGCTGGGAGACGCCGGCCTTGACGCTGGCGGCGAGGTCGAGGCCCCGCGTAAGCTCGAAGCCGTAGCGGACGTGCTGCTGGTAGTAGGCGTAGTCGGCCGGCGGCAGCCGGTGGGTGCGGTGGAGGATGGACGCGGGGAGCTGTGATTTGCCGACATCGTGAAGCAGGCCGGCGAGGGAGACGGCGTTGACAACTTCGGGAGGATAGTCCAGCCAGGTGGCGATGAGGGCGGCGATGACGCCGACGTTGACGCTGTGCTGGAAGGTGGCGTCGTCGCAGGGCGGCAGATCGTACAGCCGGTCGACGACATTGCCGGCCGCCTGCACGCCGGCGGAAAGCTCGTCGGCCGCCGCCGTGAAGCTTTCCAGGGGAACTTCCTGGCAGGAGCGCAGAGTGGCGAACGCCTGCTCGACGACGCTGACCGACTTGTTGTAGCTATTGACGAACTGCTCGACTTCGCGGCTGAGGATGGGATTGACCGGCGCTTCGCTGACGATGGCGACGGTGGCGACCTGCCAGTTTTTCAGCTTGCCGATGGTGTAGCCGCTGAGGATGGTGCCGGCGCCGGCGAGGATGGCGCCGTCGGCCGACAGCAGATCCTGGGCCAGCTCCATGCCGGGGACGAGGCGGTCGACGCTGAGCTGGACGGTCCGGCGGGCATTGTCGTTTGCGGTCATGCCGTTATCTCCATAAAAATAACTATTAATTATGGTATTACTACGCTAAAACGATCAAACCCTTTATGAGAAAAGTTTCGGAAAAGAATTTTTCTTTTTTTTTGCTTATCAGCGCCTGCAGGCGTCCCGCCGGCAGGGATTGCCGCGCATGGAAAAGAAGAATATATGCAATATTAGGTAGTATGCAAGTAATTTACCGGAGGTGACGTCAATGACCAACTGTTCGCGAATCATGGCCATTCTTCAGGAAAACCGCATCGAGACCGCCCCGAAGGTTCAGGACATCCTCACCGAGTTCGGCTGTTTCATCCGGGTCAGGCTGGGCCTCCACGACGCGGCCATCGACCAGTGCACGAACACCGGCCTCATCCTCCTGCAACTGTGCGGCGAGGATGTCCCGGTCGGGGACATGGAGGCCAAGTTGCGCACCATTCCCAATGTGAAGGTAAAGACGATGGACTTGGACTTCTGATTCTCCGGTGCCGCCGGGAAGCCGCGGGCGGATGCGCCCGCGGCTTTACCTTGGCGCCGGCCGGCCGCCGTCTTGACAAAACCAGGAAGAGAATATATCATTTTGAGAAAACCAAGACCGAACGCGAGGTGTATCAAATGACCGCTAAAGTATTCTTTCTCCCCGTGGCCGACGGCCTGCCGCCCGCCGCGCAGGCGCAGGCGCTGGCGAAGGTCTACCAGGCGTCGGGCGCCGAAGCCGCCGTCGCCGCTGAGGACTTCGTCGCCATCAAGCTCCATGTCGGCGAAAAGAAGAACACGACCCACATCAAGCCCGAACTGATAAAAGTGCTGGTCGACAAGGCGAAGGACAAGGGCGGCGTACCCTTTCTCACCGAAACCTCCACCCTCTACAAAGGCGAACGGGAAAACGCCGTGAAGCACCTGCTCCACGCCCACCGGCACGGCTTCGGCATCGACAACGTGGGCGCCCCGTTCATCATGGCCGACGGCCTTACCGGCACCACCGAATATGAGGTGACGATCGACGGCGAGCTGCATAAAAGCGTGAAAGTGGCGCGGGAGGTCATGAGCGCCGACGCGATGATCGCCGTGTCTCATCCCACCGGCCACGTCGCCGCCGGGCTGGGTGCCTGCCTGAAGAACCTCGGCATGGGCCTGGCCAGCCGCATGGGCAAGATGCGCCAGCATTCGGCCCTGCTGCCGGAAGTCATCACGGAGAGCTGCCGCTTCTGCGGCAAGTGTATCAAGTGGTGCCCGCAGGAAGCGATCGTTTCCAAAGACGGCAAGGCGTTCATCATGACGGAGAAATGTATCGGCTGCGGCGAGTGCCTGGCGATGTGCCGGTTCGACGCCGTGAAGTACGACTGGGGGGCCGAGTCCGGCTTCCTGCAGCGCAGTATGGCCGAGCACGCTTATGGCGCTGTGATCGGCAAGAAGGGAAAATGCTTCTTTTTCAACGTGATGATCGATATGACGAAGGACTGTGACTGTTACAGCGTCGACCAGCGCAAGATGATCCCCGATATCGGCATCCTGGCGTCCGCCGACCCGGTGGCGATCGACAAGGCTACGCTCGACCTGACCGCCAAGGCCCACGGCAAGACGCTGGCCGAGATGGCCTACGCCCGCCACGACGCCATGATCCAGATCGGCCACGCCGCCAAGATCGGCATGGGGTCGCTGGCGTACGAGCTTGTCGAAGTAAAATAAGGCGAAATGAGGCGATCGGCGTGAAGACGAACGCCGCCCGCATCCTCGACGGTCTCAAAATCGCTTACCGACTGATAGAATATCCGGTGGACGAAACCGATCTGGGCGCCGAGAACGTGGCCGCCAAGGTCGGCATGCCGCCGGCGCAGGTTTTCAAAACGCTGGTCGCCAGGGGCAACCGGTCGGGGATACTGCTGGCCTGCATCCCCGGTTCGGCCGAGCTCGACCTCAAGGCTCTGGCGAACGTCAGCGGCAACAAAAACGTCGACATGGTGCCCCTGAAGGAAGTCCAGCCGCTGACCGGCTATATCCGCGGCGGGGTGTCGCCGGTCGGGACGAAAAAGCGCTACCCGACGTATTTCGACGCAACGGTGGCCGATTGGCCGGAGATCGCGGTAAGCGCCGGCGTGCGCGGCTGCCAGATGGTGCTGGCCCCGGCCGGCGTGCTGGCGGCGACGGGCGGCAGGACGGGCGCCATCGCCCGTGAGAAAGCCTAATTGTCCGGCGGTTGCCGGAAGAAAGAGGCCTGATATGCTTTATCTGAGTACCCGCGGCGGCGACGGGCGGCTGACGTCGGCCGCGGCGATCAAAGCCGGCATCGCCCCCGATGGCGGCTTGTTCGTTCCCGAAGCCGTGCCGCGGACCGACGCGACTTTCCTGGCGTCCCTGGTGCCGCTCGACTACCGGCAGCGGGCCGTCGCCATTCTCGAACTTTTCCTCGCCGACTTTAGCCGCGAGGAGATCACCGCCTGTGTCGAAGCCGCCTACGGCGCGGCCAAGTTCGCCCACCCCGCCGTTGCCCCGGTGACCGGGCTGGACGCGCATACCTTCATACTGGAGCTGTGGCACGGACCGACGAACGCCTTCAAGGACATGGCCCTGCAGATCCTGCCCCGGCTGCTCGTGAAGGCGATGGCCAAGACGGGCGAGGAGGCGGAGATCGTCATCCTCGTCGCCACGTCGGGCGATACCGGCAAGGCGGCGCTGGAGGGGTTCCGCGACGTGGACCGCACCCGCATCGTCGTATTCTTCCCCCACGAGGGGGTGAGCGCGATGCAGCGCCTGCAGATGGTGACCCAGGAGGGGGGAAACGTCGCGGTCGTGGCCGTGCGCGGCAACTTCGACGATACCCAGTCCGGCGTGAAGAAGATTTTCGGCGACCGGGCCGCCGGCGAGAAACTGGCCGCCCGCGGCTTCAAGCTTTCGTCCGCCAACTCGATCAACTGGGGCCGCCTGGTGCCGCAGATCGTCTACTACTACAGCGCGTACGCCGACCTGCTCAAAACCGGGGCGGTGGCCGCCGGGCAGCCGGTGAATTTCGTCGTGCCGACCGGCAATTTCGGCAACATCCTCGCCGGCTATTACGCCAAGCTGATGGGGCTGCCGGTCAAGCGGCTTATATGCGCGGCTAACAGCAACAATGTGCTGACGGAGTTTCTCCAAACCGGGGTGTACGACCGGCGGCGCGGCTTCCACAAGACGCTGTCGCCTTCAATGGATATCCTCATCTCCAGCAACCTGGAGCGGCTGCTTTACCACGCCACCGGCGGCGACGCCGGCCAGGTGGCGGCCTGGATGGGCGAGCTGGCCGCCGGCGGCGCGTATACGGTCGCCGGGCGGGCGCTGGACGCCATCCGGGAGACGTTCTGGTCCGACTGGGCCAGCGACATGGATACCACCGAGGCGATCAAGGCGGTGTACGGCAAGTACCGCTATCTCATCGATCCCCATACGGCCGTGGCGTACCACGTGTGCCAGGCCTACCGGCGGGCCACCGGCGACGCGGCTCCGGCCGTGATCGTATCGACCGCCAGCCCGTTCAAGTTCAACGACAGCGTGCTGGCCGCCCTTGCCGGCCCCGCCGCCGCGGCCGGCAAGCCGGCGTTCGCGGCCGCGCGGGAACTGGCCCGCCTGACCGGGCTGCCGGTGCCGCTATCCCTCGCCGTGCTCGAGCACAAGGCCGTGCGGCACACGGCGGTGTGCGAGCCGGCCGAAATGCAGGCGGTGGTCATCAAGGCTCTGGCCGAAAAATAAAATTACGCGAAAAGGCCCCGCTGCACGTACTGTGAAGCGGGGCCTTGTTTTAAAGTGACGGCAGCTTTTGCTTCAAAGTCAGCACCGGGGCAAATAAATCGCCGTATTTCTCGACTCGGGCCAGGACGTCGGCCGCTTCGAAAGCGAGCAGGGTCGCGTCGCGCTTCTCCCACGCGGCGGCGACCTCGTCCCAGGTGACGGGTGCGGAGGCGGTCGGCTTTTCCCGCGCCCGCAGCGAGTAGACGCAGACGGTGGTCTTGTGCTCGTCGTTTTGGCTCCAGTCGACGAAGACTTTGCCGGTGCGCAGCGCCTTGGTCATCCGCGAGACAACCTTGTTGGGATGCTGCTTCTCAAGCAGCTGGGCGAGGGCGCGGGCGAAGGATTTCGTGCGGTCGTAGTCGGTCGGGGTGTTGAGAGGGATGTAGACCTGCAGGCCTTTGGACCCGGATGTTTTCGGGAAAGATGCCAGGCCGTGGCGGTCGAAAACGGCCTTGAGCCACAGCCCGACCTGGGCGCAATCAACGACGGTGGCCGGCGGCCCGGGGTCGAGGTCGAAGACCAGCATCGTCGGCGTGGCGACGGCGACGGCCAGGGAAAGCGACGTGTGCAGCTCCAGGGCGGCGAGATTGGCCGCCCACACAAGGGCCGGCACGTCGGCCAGCAGGCAGAAATTGATGTTGCGGTTGTTGCCCTCGCTCCACACCGGCGCGGTCGGCACCCAGTCAGGGCGATGGGACGGGCACTCCTTCTGGTAGAAGAAGTCGTCGGCCGCACCGCCGGGGTAGCGCTTGAGCGTGACCGGCCGTCCGGCGAGATGGGGCAGGAGAACGGGGGCGATGCGGATGTAGTAGTCGATCATCTCGCCCTTGGTGAAGCCGGTCGCCGGGTAGAAGACCTTGTCCAGGTTGGACAGCGCCAGCTCCTGGCCGGCGATCTTGACAAGCGTTTTAGCGGGCACTGGCCCTCTTCCTCCTCTCCTTGACGGGCGGTTTCTTCTTGACGGCGGCCAGGCTGGCCTCGAGCGCGGCCATGAGGTCGATGACCTTGGCCCCTTCCTCGGCCGCCGGCCGGGCGACGATCTCCTGGCCCTCGGCCTTGCGCTCGATGAGGTCCATCACCCGCCGGTAGTATTCGTTGTGATACTTTTTCGGGTCGAAGGCGGCGGTCAGCGATTCGATGAGCTGGCCGGCCATCGCCAGTTCCCGCTTGGTAGGCTCCGTCTCTTCGTCAGGCAGGCCCTCGAGTTCCTCCAGCGGGATGATCTCGTCGGCGAAGTGCATGGTCGCCAGGCTCAGGACCTGCCCGGCAGGGCGGAGGGCCGCCAGGTACTCCTTGTTGCGGAGGACGAAGCGGGCCACGGCCACGCGGCCGGCGTCGCGCATCGCCGTCATCAGGAGCCTATAGGGCTTGGCCGCGCCCTTGTCGGGAACCAGGTAATAAGATTGTTCGAAATACAGGGGGTCGATTTCCTCCAGGCGGACGAAATCCTCGATCTCGATGCTGCGGCTGGCCTGGGGATAGATGGTCTGCAGCTCCTCGGCCGCCACGGTGACGTAGCGGTCGGGGGAAACCTCGTAGCCTTTGACGATGTTTTCGGCGGCGACTTCCTCGCCGTCGGCGGCGCAAACCTTCTTGAGGCGGATGCGGCAGCCGTCCCTGGCGCGCAACTGATGGAAGTGTACCGTTCGTTTCTTGACAGCATTATACAATTTTACCGGCACGTTGACCAGTCCGAAACTGATCGCCCCGCTCCAGATGGGCCGCGGCATGTTATCCCTCCTGTCATGGCGTCGGTTCCCGCACCACCTCGCCGGCGTCCTTGTCGGGGCGCAGGCCTTTGAAGGAAGGGTGGCGCAGGGTGTCGTTGGGGGTCCATTCGGTGAATTCGAATTCGCCGACGAGCACGGGGGCGGCGAAAACGGCGTCGGCGAGCGGCGGCCGGACCGCGAAAGGGCTGGCGTCGCGGCGTAAGGGGGCGAGCCTGGCCGCCAGGTCGGCGAGCGTGCGGTCGGAAAAGCCGGTGCCGACCTTGCCGGCGTATGCGAGGACGGGTTCGCCGCCGCCGGGCGGGCGGCGCCAGTAGCCGACGAGCAGGGCGCCGATCGTGCCGCGGCGCCGGCCCCGGCCGGGCATCCAGCCGGCGATGACCAGCTCCTGGCGGCGCTGATTCTTGATCTTCAGCCACGCGCCGCTGCGTTTGCCGGCCTCGTATTCGCTGTCGAGCCGCTTGGCGAGGATGCCTTCGAGGCCGACCGCCCGGCTGGCGGCCAGCATATCCGGCCCGTCGCCGCGCTTGTGGGCCGGCGTCTGCCAAGCCGGGCCGGCCGGGGACAGGTCTTCGAGGATGCGGCGGCGCTCGTTGTAGGGCTCGGCGAGCAGCAGGCGGCCGTCGAGGTAGAGGATGTCGAAAATGATGTAGGTGGCGGGGACGTTCCGCCCGACCTCGGCGATGGCGCGGGGTGAACTCAGCCCCATGCGGTGCTGGAGGCGGGCGAAGGACGGCCGGCCGTCGGCGCCGAGGGCGACGATTTCGCCGTCGAGGATGAGGCGGCGGCCGGGCAGGGAGGAGGCCAGGGCGGCCAGCTCGGGGTACTGGGCGGCGATATCTTTGCGGTTGCGGCTCTGGAGGCGCAGCTGTCCCTTGTCGAGGTAGGCGACGGCGCGGATGCCGTCCCATTTGATCTCGAAACCCCAGGCGGCCCCGTCGGCGGGCAGGGCGCCCGCCTTCGCCAGCATGGGCGGGATGTTTTCCGGCATTGCTCGCTCGCTCATCGGCTCACCTATAATAATAGCTGTTTCCGTTAGTCTGGCACGGCGGGGCGGCCGTCATCCGGGCAAAAGAAAAAGCCGGCGGCGGCCGGCTCAATGGACGATGACGGCGATGGCGAGACGGGGGTTGTTGGTGATTATCCCGGCGGCGCCGAGGGCGGCGAAATAGCGCAAGTAGAGCGGCCGGTCGATTGTCCAGGGGATGACGGCCAGGCCGGCGTCGCGGGCCGCGTTGACGAGGCGGGCGCCGGCGAGGCGGAAATAAGGGTGCAGGGCGTCGGCGCCGAGCGCCTGCGCCCGCGCGATCGGCGCCGGCAGGGGCTCCTCGTAGAGCAGGCCGGTGAGGACGGCGGGGCAGAGCTGTTTTATGGCCGGCAGAAGGCTGTGGTCGAAGGAGGAGACTAGGGTCCGCTTCTCCAGCCGCAGGGCGGCGATGGCCGCCGCCGTTGCCTGGGCGAGGGCAGCGCCGCCGGCGGCTTCTTTCAGCTCAACGTTGAAAAAGGTGCGCCCCTTCCCCAACGCCAGCACGGTGGCCAGGGCGGGGACGCCGTAGCCTTCGAGCGCGGCGGCCGGCATGGCGGCTACTAGGCCATGGCCGCCGGTGGTGCGGTCGATGGCGGCGTCGTGGATGACCATCGGCACGCCGTCGGCGGACAGGCGGACGTCGAGCTCCCAGAAATCGGCTCCCTGGACCAGGGCGGCGGCGAAAGCGGCCGGCGTGTTTTCCGGGTGGTCGGCGCTCGCCCCGCGGTGGGCGCCGACCAGCGGCCGGGAAGCTGAAGCCAGGGCCTGGCGGAAGGATAGGACGGGTTCCGGCATGGTTGTCGCTCCTTATGCCCGACTGCGGCGGGGCGTTATACTCCGGGCAGTCGGAATAAAAAAGACCCTAGCGCCGGCTAGGGTCTCGATAATTATAATTAATAGGAACGCTTGTTGGCCTGGAAGCAGTCGCGGCAGTATACCGGCCGGCCGGCGGTGGGGTTGAACGGAACCTGGGTCTCGATGCCGCAGCCGCTGCAGGTCACGGTGAACATTTCGCGGGCGGGACGGTCGTTGCGGCTCTGCTTGCGGGCCGCGCGACACGCCGGGCAGCGGGACGGGTCGTTCTGGAAACCTTTTTCAGCATAGAAGGATTGCTCCGCGGCGGTAAAGGCGAACTCGGCGCCGCATTCCTTGCAAGCTAGGGTCCTGTCTTCGTAAGTCATTACTTTTAACCAACCTCCTTAAAGATATCACTAAAACAAATGCCAGTCGGTTGGTGGAACGAACCTGCAAGAACTGACCGGGGCAATTTGTCTAGCTTACTATATAATAACCAGTAGTTGACAAAGATGTCAAGATTCGTTGAGTATTTTCTCAAGTTCATCCAGCAATTTGGAGAATTTTTGCAGGGTAACTTCGATGGGCTTGGGAGTTGACATGTCGACGCCGGCTTTTTTGAGGATCTCGATGGAGTAGTCGCTGCCGCCGCTTTTGAGGAAATTGATATAGCGATCCTGGGCCGGCTGGCCTTCTTTCTGGATCTGGTCGGCGAGGGCGGTGGCGGCCGCGTAGCCGGTCACGTACTGGTAGACATAGAAGCTCCAGTAGAAGTGGGGGATGCGGGCCCACTCCACGTCGATCTCCTTGTCGACCACGATGCCGGGGCCGTAGTATTTGGCGTTCAGGTCGTGCCACAGCGCGTCGAGGAGGTCGGCGGTCAGCGTTTCGCCGGCCTCGGCTTTCGCGTAGATGAGCTTTTCGAATTCGGCGAACAGCGTCTGGCGGTATACGGTCGCCCGCACGGCCTCGAGGTACTGGTTGATGAGGTAGAGGCGCACGCGCTTGTCGGTGGTGGTCTTGAGCATATGGTCGATGAGAAGAATTTCGTTGGTGGTGGAAGCCACTTCGGCGGTGAAGATGGTGTATTGATGGGTTGCATAGGGCTGGTATTTGCTGCTGTGGTAGCTGTGGATGGCGTGGCCGAGCTCGTGGGCGATGGTGGATACGTCGTCGTAGCGGTGGTGGTAGTTGAGGAGGACGAAGGGGTGGACGCCGTAGACGCCCCACGAGTAGGCCCCGGTCTGCTTGCCCTTGTTTTCGTAAACGTCCATCCAGCCGGAGGTGAAGCCCTTGTCAAGGATGGCGGTGTAATTCGCTCCCAGGGGGGCGAGCGCCTCGCGGACGAGCTTGAGCGCCTCGGGGTATTCGTAGTTCAGGCGCACGTCGTCCACCAGCGGCGTGTAGAGGTCGTACATGTGCATCTCGTCGACCTTGAGGGCCTTTTTCTTGAGGGCGACATAGCGGTGCAGCGGCTCCAGGTTGTTGTGGACGGTGTCGATGAGGTTGTCGTATACCGCCTGGGGCACATTGTCGCTCTCAAGGGCCGATTCGAGGGTTGTGCCGTATTTGCGCGTTTTGGCATAAAAGAGGTTTTTCTTCACGTTGCCGCCCAGGGTGGTGGCGAAGGTATTGCGGTACTGGTTGTAGGTGCCGAACAGGGTTTTGAAGGCTTCCTCCCGCACCTGGCGGTCGGGAGACATGATGAGGGTGCGGTAGCGGCCTTCGCTGAGCTGCACTTTGGTGCCGCCTTCGCCGGTGATTTCGGGGAAGCGCATGTCGGCGTGGGCGAGCATGTTGAAGGCGTTCTCGGCCACCGAGGTGGCCTCGGCGGAGCGGGAGAGAAGCTCTTCCTCCGCCGGCGAGAGCACGTGCTTCTTCTGGCGCAGCAGATTATCGAAATAGAAGGAGTATTCTTTGAGGCCGGGTTCGCTCTTGCGGAAATCGGCCAGCGTCGCCTCGGGGATGGCGAGGATCTCCGGCTCTATGTAGGCGGTGGCCGCCCCGGCTTCGGCCAGCAGCGCCTCGATTTTGCCGGTGAGGCCCTGGTACTTCGCGTCGGCGGTGTTTTCGTCGCGGTGCATGCGGGCGTAAGCATACAGCTTGCCGCCGATCATGCCGATTTCGTCGCGCAGCTTCAGGCAGGCAGCCAGGTCGTTGGCCGTGCCGCCCAGTTTGCCGCGGAAGCGGCCGATTTTCGGCAGTTCGCCTTTGAGCTTGTCGAAGTCGGTTTGCCAGGCGGCCTCGTCGGCGTAGATGTCGGTGAGGCGCCACTTGAATTCGGCGGAAATTTCGCTGCGGTCGGGCACTTTGCCGCTGGCCGGCGAAGCGGCGTCGGCGGCGCTGCCCAGAAGCAGGGTACCGAGGAAAAAGGGAACTATTGTGGCCATTGCTATTCTTCTCACTCCTAAACCCCTCTGCCATTATTTTATACTTTATATATTAGCAGAAGTGGGGCGAACTTCCTTTTTATCTTGCCCGGAAATTTATGCCGTTTATACCGGCCGGGGCAAAAAGCCGTCTGCGGCTCCGCCCGCGAGGGTCAGGCCGCAGATTCGGGACCGGGCTATACTTATACTTTGAAATACTTGACGACGCCCTGAAAAATGCTGTCGGCCGCCTTGCAGCGCCCATCGACGCTGGCGAGCAGCATTTCCTCCTCCGGGTTGGAGATGAAGGCTACTTCGACGAGAATGGCCGGCATGTCGGTATAACGGATAACGTAAAAGCTGGCGAAACGGCTGCCCCGGTCGCGGGTGCCGAGCTCGCTCACCAGGCACTTCTGCACCTGGCCGGCCAGCCGGATCGATTCCGCGTCGCCGTAGTGGAAGGTGGTGGTGCCGGCGGCGGCGGGACTTGTGAAGGCGTCGTTGTGGACGCTGATGAAAATGTCGGCCCCCGATTCGTTGGCGATGTCGACCCGGGCGCCAAGCTCCTCGTCGGCCGTCGAACCGGGGTAGGAGACATCCTTGTCGCTGTCCCGCGTCAGGAACACCGTTGCGCCGTTCTTCTCCAGCCGGTCCCTGAGCAGCAGGCTTATCGCCAGCGTGTTGTCCTTTTCGAGCGTGCCGGTGGCGCCGACGGCGCCGGAGTCGCTGCCGCCGTGGCCGGGATCGACGCACACCGTCTTGCCAAGCAGCCGGGTGCTTTCGATGGGTTCGGCCGCCGTCTGCCGGTCAGGTAGGATCGACGGCGGGCTGGAGCTTTTGGAATTGATGTATACCACCTCCTTGGCGGCGTCATAGAAGATGCCCCAGCCAAGGATTTTGGACATGCTCTTCAAAGTGACGAGGATGTCCTTGGAGGCCCGGGCCTGGACGGGCATCCGTTGCCCGTCTATGATGATCCGCATGCGTAACACTCTCCCCTGCCCTGCATTTCTTCCATATAGTATGCCGGACAGGGGAGGACGGTGAATTCCGCCTCCCAGCGGGAAGAGGGATAGGGACGACCGGGAGGGAATAATACTGGGGGTGATGGTACATGAAAGTTTTGCTGGCCACGTTGAACGCCAAATTCATCCATTCGGCCGTGGCCCTCTACAGCCTGCGTCGCTGCTGCCGGCCTGCCTGCCCGGACATCGCCGTCCGCGAATACACTATCAACAACGAGCCGCTGGCCGTCCTCGGCGACATCTATCGCGTCCGGCCGGACGTCATCGGCCTGGCCTGCTACATCTGGAACGTCGACGCCATCCTCAACCTCGCCGCCATGCTGAAAAAAGTCCTGCCCGGTGCCGTCATCGTCCTCGGCGGTCCCGAAGTGTCGTACGATCCCGAGGACGTCATGGCCGCCAACCCGGCGGTGGATTACATCGTCTGCGGCGAGGGAGAGGAGACGCTCGCCGCCCTCCTGGCCGCTTTAGCCGCCGCCCGGCCGGCGGCAGGCATCCCCGGCCTGGCATACCGCCGCGGGGGGGCGGTCGTCGCCGGCGCCCCGCAGGTGGTCGGCGATTTGGCCGCCCTCCCCTTCCCGTACAGCGCCGCCGACCTGGACGGGCTGGCGGGGCGGATAATCTATTACGAAACGTCCCGCGGCTGTCCATATTCCTGCCGGTATTGCTTGTCCGGCGCCACGGCCGGCGTGCGCTTCCTGCCGGTCGCGCGGGTGCTGGACGAGCTGGCCTTCTTCCTCGCCCGCGGGGTCAGGCAGGTGAAATTCGTCGACCGGACCTTCAACGCCCGCCGCGACCATTACCTGCCCATCCTCGCATTCCTCGCCGCCCAGGACACGGCCACCAACTTCCACTGCGAAATCGCCGCCGACCTCCTCGACGACGAAGTATTGGCCCTGCTCGCGGCCGCGCCGCCCGGCCGCTTCCAGTTCGAGATCGGCGTCCAGTCCACCAACCCGGCCACGCTGGCGGCCATCAGCCGCCACAACGACTGGCCGCGGCTCGTCGCCAATGTCGGCGCTCTACGCGCCGCCGGCAACAGCCACCTCCACCTCGACCTGATCGCCGGCCTGCCGTTCGAGGACTACCGCCGGTTCGGGCAATCGTTCAACGACGTCTATGCCCTCCGGCCCCACATGCTGCAGCTTGGCTTCCTCAAGCTGCTCAAAGGCTCGGGACTCCGCGGCCGGGCCGGCGACCACGGCTACGTGTTCATGGACAGCGCCCCTTACGAAGTGCTGGCCAACAACTACATTTCCTACGCCGAAATCCGCAGGCTTAAGATATTCGAGGAAATGTTCAACCAGATTTACAACAGCGGCCGCTTCCCGGCCACGCTGGCGTGGCTGGCGGCGACCGGGGGCGGCGGCGCGTTCGCCTTCTACGAGCAACTGGCTCGTTTCTGGGAGGCGCATGACCTGCATCTGGCCGCGCACAGCGCCAGGACCGCGGCCCGGCAGCTGGCCGCTTTCTGCGCCGCGGCCCGTCCGGCTATGACCGACGACTGCCGCCAGTTCCTGAAGTTCGATATCCTGAGTTACGGGCGGGACGCCGGCCGGCCGGACTTCCTCCCCTGGGACGACGGCAGCGGGCCGGAGGAAGCGAAAAACGCCTTTTGGCGGGATGAGGCCATAGTGCGGCGCTACCTGCCGGACTATTCCTTCACAAGCTGGCGGGAGATCAAAAAGAACCACCAGCTTGAGACCTTTCCGTTCGACATCCCCGCCTGGCTGGAAGGGGGCGAACTTGAGCGCCGTCCCGCGGCGGTGCTATTTTCCTACCGGGCAGGCGACCCGCCCTGGCAGACGCTCAGCCCGGCCGATTTTTCCGGGGGAGGCGAACAGTGATGCGGTACCGCGCATATTCGGAATACCTGCGCGAGCGCTACGGGGAAAAGGTATACAAGCTGCCCGTCAGCCTGCCGGTAACCTGTCCCAACCGCGATGGCACGTGCGGCACGGTGGGGTGCGTATTCTGCGGCGAAATCGGCGCCGGCTACGAAAACCTGCCTGCCTCGCTGGCCGTCGCCGACCAGCTGGCCGCCAACATCGCCCACATCGCCCCCAAATACAAGGCGCGGAAGTTCATCGCCTACTTCCAGAACTTCAGCAACACTTTCCTGCCGCCGGCCGCCCTCGCCGGCTACCTCGACCAGGCCTGCCGTCCGGACGTCGTCGGCGTGGCGGTGGCCACCCGGCCGGACTGCCTCGCCGACCGGCACATCGAAGCGCTGGCCGCGGCGCGGGCCGCCCACAACGTCGACATCTACCTCGAGCTCGGCCTGCAGACGGTCAACTACCGTTCGTTGCAAAAAGTCAACCGCGGCCATACGCTGGCCGAGTTCGTCGACGCCGTCATCAGGGCAAGGAAGCAGGGCATCGAAGTCTGCGCCCACATCATCCTCAACCTCCCCTGGGACGACATGACCGACACGGTCGAAACCGCCAAGGTGCTGTCCGCGCTCGGCGTCGAGCAGGTGAAGCTCCACGCCCTGTACATCGTCAAAGGGACGGTGCTGGCCGACTGGTACGAGCGGGGCGAAGTGCAGCTCGTAAGCAAGGAGGAGTATGTCGAACGGGTCGTCACCTTCCTTGAATACCTCCACCCCGCCATCGTCATCCAGCGGCTCGTCGGCCGGGCGCCGGCCAGCCATACCCTGTTCGCCAACTGGCAGTCGGCCTGGTGGACCATCCGCGACGACATCGAACGCCGCCTGGAGGAGCGCGGCACCCGCCAGGGTAGGCTGTGCACCTACCTCGGCGGGGCGGCGGCCGGCAAATTCCTGTAGCCTGCCGGCGGCCTATCCTTTATAATGAAAGTATATGTTATAATGAAGATACATACTGTAATTACTGACAGGGAGGGTTAACGTGGAAGTACGCAAGGTTTTCAAAGCCGGCAACAGCTCGGTGGTGTCGCTGCCGCTCACGATGCTGAAAGCGCTGGGGATCAGGGACGGCTCCCACGTGGCGGTGGAACTGAACCGCGAGAAGCGGGAGCTCATCCTCAAACCGGTGGTCGTGAAAAGCAACGACGTGTCGCTCGATTTCGTCCGCCTGGTTGACAAGCTGTTCATCGATTACGACTTCGCCCTGAGGAGGCTGAAATAATGCGCTATCTCAGCCTGGAGGAAGTCATCTATATCTATTCCGAGGTCGCCCAGCGCACCGGCGCCCAGCCGGGCATCGGCGACGAGAGCTTGCTGGAAAGCATCCTCGCCAAACCGCTCGTCGCCTTCGAGGGGGAAGAGCTTTACCCCGACATTTTTACGAAAGTGGCCGTCCTCATGTACGCCATCGTCAACTCCAAACCGTTCGCCTCGGCCAACAAACCTACGGCCGTGATGTGCGCCCTTTTCCTGCTGCGCGCCAACGGCTTCAATATAATAGCCACCCAGGACAGCCTTGTGGAACTGGGCGACGGGACGGAATCGGGCAAATACAAAGTCGACCACCTCGTCAACTGGTTCCGGCGCAATGCCGTACCGCTCTGATATCTGGTATATCGCCCGCTACTGCGAGACAGCGTATTAATATATGGTGTCTCGCTTGACAGCGCCGAAACGGTGTGCTATCATAAATTTTGTCACGGCAAGAGGCGACTAGCTCGCTCTTGAGGAAACTCGGAGCGTTTTTTATTGCCTCCCCGGAGCGTACATTTCCTAGAAAATACATATTGACATGATCGGTGGGTTATGTTAATATAACAAAGTCGCCGCAAGCGGAACTGGAGCAAAAGGCCAGACGAGGCAAGCAGCGGCAAGAATGGAAAAAAGCGAAAGTTGACAAAGCCGCAAGGCTGTGTTAACATAAGCTTCCGGCCTGAAGCCGGCCAGTGTTCCTTGAAAACTGAACAATGTAAGGAAAAAAAGCCAGATGTGCGGGCTGTCACTTTTAGGAGTGAACAGTCAAAAACACACAATCGATTCAACGAGCCATTCAAGGCTCCGAAGAATAAACTTTTTCGGAGAGTTTGATCCTGGCTCAGGACGAACGCTGGCGGCGTGCTTAACACATGCAAGTCGAACGGGGAGTCAGCAATGACTCCAAGTGGCGAACGGGTGAGTAACGCGTAGACAACCTGCCTTCTAGATGGGGACA
>JARKPR010000072.1 GCA_029975165.1 Selenomonadales bacterium | reverse complement strand
TTTCCAGAAGCACCAGTCGGGGTTGCGGACCCATTCGCCGTCTTTCACCGCCGCATCGTGGGCGCCGACATGGTGGCACATTTCCAGCAGCAGGGCGATGGCCATCTGCGACACCGCGTCCGTGCCGTAGGTGGGGATATTAGTGACGACAATGCCCCGCGCCTTGGCGGTTTCCACATCCACCACATTGTAGCCGGTGGCCAGCACGCCGATATACTTAAGCTGCGGCGCGGCTTCGATGGCCGCCGCCGGCAGGGGCGTCTTATTGGTAAACACGATATCGGCGTCGCGGATTCTGTCGATCACCTTGGCCGTGCCGGCCGGGTCGTATGCCGTCCGGTCGTAGACCGTGAGGTCGCACAGCGCTTCGATAGCCTGCCAGCTCAGGTCGCCGGGGTTTAAGGTGTAGCCGTCGAGAACAACTGCTTTCATCATTCCATTCTCCTATCTGCGATCCTTGTCGGCGTTATTATGCCCGGCCAAGTCATATCTGGGGCTTTTCGGGATGAAGCATGGTCGCGATGACCTTGTCCAGGACATCGTCGTCCCAGATCCGTTTCCAATCGTCCCGCAGCACCAGCCTGTTGCCCAGGTCGATCGCCACCAGGCAGGCGTCGGAAACCCTGGTGTTGCCCAGTTTGCCCAAAAAATTCGCCGTCAGGTTATAGATATGGCCGGTCAGGAACGACTCGGCGGCCGCCCGGGGAATACCGCGCCTTTCGGCTTCCTTCACCGTTTCCGCCATGGCGTACAGCGTCGTCGCCCCCAGTAGTTCGACCAGCGTCGGCTCCAGGAAGGCGATGTCCCTGATGCCCATTACATAGCTGTTTTCGACCGGCGCGAACATATACTCGCACACCGTCCTGGCCTGAGCAAAATTCTCGTCGCTGCCCTGGATCTTGGCGACGACGATATCCTGTTTCGCGGCCACGCCGCCGAAATAATCGTGCCGGGCCTCGTAAGTGTCCTGGTCGAGAAAGTACGACGGGTGGCACGGGTGGGTGACGACGAACGTGCAGTCGTCCCGCAGCGCCAGCTCTTTCGCCACCGCGGCGGCCGGGTCGAGGATGATGCAGGTCGCGCCCGGGGCCATCAGCTTCACGATGCCCACGGACACCTCCTTCATGATCTTGTCGGGAACAGCCAGCACGACGATGTTGCTGCCGGGCACGGCTGCCTCGGCCGGCGTCACCGCGAAGCCGCGTTCCTGGATGTTCCTGACGCCGGTTTCGGCATTTTCGCAGAAATACAGGTCGATGGCGTCAAGATGCTTGGCTAAGTTGTTGGTCGTCCGCACGCCCATCTTGCCGCCGGCGCCGATAACGCTGACGACTAGCTTTTTGCTCATGGCAAGCCCTCATTTCTTCTTCTTCATTACCCTTAAAGCCGCATTCACAATGTCGCCTACCGACAGCCCGTAATGATCAAGCACGTCCTCGGCCGCCCCCGAGCCTGGGAAAACATCCTGAAGGCCCACGCGACCAATGGGCACCGGGCAGTATTCCGTGCTCACCATCGCGACGGCGTCGGCCAGGCCGCCGATGACGTTATGGTCCTCGACCGCGACCGCGGCGCCGCACCGCTGCAGGATGGCGGCGATGGCCTCGCTGTCGATCGGTTTTAGGGTATGTACATCCGCCAGGGTGGCCTTGATGCCCTGCCTGTTAAGCGTTTCCGCGGCCTCGAGCGCTCTGTTCAGGACAAACCCGCTGGCGAACAGGGCGACGTCGCTGCCGTACTCCCGCAGGACGCGGATCTTGCCGAGCTCGAAGGGCGCATTCTCGTCATAGACGACATGCTCGCGCCCGTTGCCGGCCCGCAGGTACACCGGCCCGTCGATGGCGGCGATCGCCTTGACGGCCTGATAAACCTGATGCTCGTCGGCGGGAGCCACCACGGTGATGCCCGGAATGCTCCGCACGATGCCGAGGTCTTCGAAAAACTGATGGGTGACGCCCTCGCGCTCCCCGCCGAAGATGCCGCCGTTGATGCCGATAAACTTGACATTCAGCTGCGGGTAGGCGACGAACGTCCTCAGCTGTTCGCAGGCCCGCATGGTGATGAACCCGGCATACGTCGCCACGAACGGGATAAGCCCGCTGGCCGCCAGCCCGGCCGCCACCGCCACCGCATTCTGCTCCGCTATGCCGACCTCGATATACCTGTCCGGGAAGCGCTCGGCGAAGCTCGTCGCCCGCATCGCCTTCAGCGAGTCCGGGGAAACCAGCAGGAACCTGTCGTCGCTTGCGGCCAGCGCAAGCAAGGCCTGGGTGAAAGCCTCCCGCGTTCCCTTATAGCTACTCATCGGCCCCACCTCCCAGAACCTTCCGCGCAACGGCCAGCTGGCTGTCGTCGGGAACCCGCTTGTGCCAGGAATTATCGTTCTCCATGAACGCGAGGCCCTTGCCCTTGACTGTTTTCGCGACGATCACCGCCGGCGCGGCCGCCTGTTTGGCGTTGGCGACGGCTTCGATGATCTGGGCGAAATCGTGGCCGTCGATGGACTGGCAATGCCAGCCGAAGGCTTCCCATTTCGGCAGGATGGGCAGCAGGCCGCTGACGTTCTCGACACTGTCGCCGCTCTGCCAGCCGTTGTTGTCGACAAACGCGATCAAGTTATCGAGCCGATACTTCTTGGCGCACATCGCCGCTTCCCAGACGATGCCCTCCTGTATTTCGCCGTCGCCCAGCATCACATACGTATAATAGGGTTTTTGCCGGTATTTGGCGGCGATGGCCATGCCGACGCCGATCGACAGGCCGTTCCCCAGGGAGCCGGACGTGGCGTCGACGCCGGGAGTTTTCTTCATGCAGGGATGACCCTGCAGGATGCTCCCCAGGCTCCTCAGCCCGGCGAACTCCGCCGCCGGAAAATAGCCGCGCCTGGCGAGCGCCGCGTACAGCACCGTGCAGGCATGGCCCTTCGAGAGAATAAACCTGTCCCTGTCCTCCCAGTACGGATTTTGCGGATCGATGTTCAACTCCTTGAAATACAGCGTCGCCACGATGTCCGCGATGGACAGCGCCGGTCCGGGATGGCCGTCCTTGGCGTCATGGACCATCTTGACGACATCCAGCCGCAATTGGTCGGCTATCTTCTGCAGCTCCGCCGGGTTAGCTACTTCCGCCATTTCGCGCAACCTCTCTCAATGGATTTTTCCCTTATTCCGGTACGCCGAAAGCAAACTCATTCTTCGCCTTTTTTCGCAAAATATACATCAAACATCATACATTTGATGTTATGCTTAAATTGTATTTGGCAACCCCTGGATTGTCAAGCCGCTTCACCTCGACAAACGATGTATTTTTTCAGAACTTTATGGTATTATCGTTGCATAAGGAGCTTCGCCGCCCTTGGTTGCCGCTGCAGGAACACCGCGAAAAAAGGATGGGCCCGATGCCAACAAACGGTTTTGATATCGCGACAAAGCTAACGGCGCGACCCAGCGAATCGTCCGTCGATTACGTCGTCAATAATATCAAAGAGCTGCTGCTCACCCAAAAAGTCAGGCCAGGCGACCGCCTGCCCACGGAACTGGAACTGTCCAGGCTTTTATCCGTAAGCCGGGGTTCCGTCCGCGAAGCCATGAAAATACTCGCCGCTTTCGGCATCATCGAGATCAGGCGCGGCGACGGCACCTATGTGTCGTCCATGGACGGCAAGGTTCCGTTCGACCCCCTGCTGTTCAGCCTCATCCTTTCGAAACCCAATTTTGACGAATTGAAAGAATTCCGCTTCCTCATCGAAAAAGACGTGGTCGGCCTCGTCATCAAAAACGCCGGCGATGAGGATATCCAGCTTCTCAGACAAGCTCACCAAGAGATGGTCGCTTTGAAAGACCATAAGGCCAAGAGCTACGAGAAGCTGCTGGAAGCCGACCTGAAATTTCACGCCGTGCTCGGGCAAATCTGCAAAAACAGGCTGCTCGAAAAAATATACCTGTTCATCATGGAATATTTCAAGCCTTCTATCGCCCAAAGCCTGCGGAAACACACCAACTTCAGTCTGGAATCGCACGAAACCCACCGCCAGATTTTGGCGGCCGTCGAAAAACGCGATATCGTCGCGGCCGAAAAAGCCATCGAGTACTCGCTCGACGTATGGCAGGACCTCATTTTCAAGTGAGCGCCGGGCTTTGCGGCCCCAAAACGGCACTATCCGTCCCGGGTAGTGCCGTTTTTCTCGTTCTGACATGCCGGATGCCAGATTCTGCAAGAATTCCGGTTAGATATTGCCAGTCTGCGCATGCTAATACCGTACCTTCACTCCACTGCACAGGAATGGTAGCATGCGCCTCCTCTTTTTTATCGCCCTGCTCTTCGCCTTGACGCCGGCGGCGCACGCCGCGCCGGACGGGATAGTCCTGACGTTCGTCGGCGACTGCACGCTGGGCAGCGACATAAACTTCGGCTACGAGGGAACCCTGCCGGCGGTCATCGACGCCCACCACGGGGACCTTAGCTACGTTTTCCGCAACGTGGCGGCGATTTTCGCGGCCGATGACCTTACCGTCGTCAACCTGGAGGGGACGCTGACCGACCGGGGGACACGCCAGACCAAGGAATTCGCCTTCCGGGGACCGCCCTCATACGCCCGCATGCTCGCTTTAGGCGGCGTCGAGGCAGCCAGCCTGGCCAACAACCACACCTATGACTATGGCGACGAGGGTTACTCCGACACTATCAACGCCCTGAATCGCAACGGCATTGCCTGGTTTGACGAGGGCCGCGTCCTCAGGACGGCGGCCGGCGGCATACCGGTCGGGATTGTCGGCTACGCCGGCTTCTATGCGACCGACGGCCTCAAAGAGCAGTTGGCGGCCGCTATCGCGTCCCTGAAGGCCGAAGGGCGCTTCGTCGCCGTCTGCTTCCATTGGGGTATCGAGGGCAGTTATCTGCCCGACGGCGACCAGGTCGAGCTGGCGCATCACGCGATCGACCGCGGGGCGGACCTGGTGGTCGGCCATCATCCCCATGTGTTGCAGGGGATCGAATTCTATAAACACCGGCCGATCGCGTACAGTCTCGGCAACTTCGTATTCGGCGGCAATATGAATCCGAACGATAAGCGCACCATGCTGCTGCAGATAAGGCTAAGGCAAGGCGCTGTCGCCGTTCGCGTCATCCCCGCCTGTATTTCGTCGGTCGATCATATCAACGACTACCAGCCGAGGCTGCTTGCCGGCGACGAAAAAACAAGGTTTTTTCGCTGGTACAACACTATATCGGCCGTACAATTTCAGGGCGACGACTGGGTAAGCGTCACCGCCGACTGACTCGCGCGCCATAGCGGCGCAATGAACCCGCGGCTTCATCAGCCGCGGGTTTTATTGTCGCGCCCTTATTCAGCTGAAAATCTGCCGCTGGTCGGGAGGCATTGCGGGCGGCAGCAAACCGCCATCACCAATGCAGGTAATCGGCCAATCTGGAAGAATGTAAAAGCTAGAGAAATAAACACGACGGGGAGCTGAAGACAGTGAATCAACGGCGGGAATTCGCGGGAAAAGTCGTTGTCGTGACCGGCGGCAGCGAAGGAATCGGACGGGCGACCGTCAGGCGTTTTTGTGAAGAAGGCGCCCACGCCGTAATCGTCAGCAGAAATGAGGAGAAATGCCGGGCTTACGCCGCCGAGCTGAAAGAGGACGGCTACAGCGCCGACGCGGTCTCGGCCGACGTCGGCAAGGTAGACGACATCAAGCGGATGGTGGCCGCCGTCATCGCGGCTTGCGGCCGGATCGACGTGCTGGTGAACTGCGCCGGCGTCAACATCCGCAAGGTCGCTCTCGATTACACCGAAGCCGACTGGGATTACATGATGGACATCAACCTCAAGGGAACATATTTCTGCTCGCTGGAAGCCGGCAGGCACATGGTCGCCAGAGGCGCCGGGGCTATCGTCAACTTATCGTCGATCCAGGGCCATATCGTCCTGCCCGAGCGGACGATTTACGCCGCCGGCAAGGCCGGGGTCATGCAATTTACCAAAGGGCTTGCCAACGAATGGGCCCAAAAAGGGGTCCGGGTCAATTCCATTTCACCGGGCTTCGTCGGTACGCCGATGGTGATGCAAGTCCTGAACGACCCTGCGTGGCTGCAGCTCATCCAGTCCCGTACCCCCATGGGGCGCGTCGCCGCGCCGGAGGAGATCGCCGATCTTATCGTGTTTCTCGCCTCAGACCGGGCCAGCTATATTACCGGCGCCGACGTGCCGATCGACGGCGGCTGGACGGCCAGTTGAAAGCAAGAACGACAAAGCTTCCGTAAATTACGGAAGCTTTGTTGCAGTCTGGCGCAGGCAATTTTACTGATAGCAACTGACAGTATCCGCCGGCCGGCGGGCATTACCCCGGCCGCCGGGGATGCATATCCTGTCCTTATCGTCGAGCGCGATCAGGGCGTCGACGACGGCCGGATCGAACTGGCCGCCCCGGCAGCGCTGCATTTCGCGCATCGCCGCGCGGACGGACAACGCCGGGCGGTATGGCCGCTCGCTCGTCATCGCGTCGAAAGCGTCGGCGGCAGCCACGATTCTGGCCCCCAGGGAAAACTCCCCGCCACTCAGACCGTCGGGGTAACCCTGGCCGTCGTAGCGCTCGTGATGGTGGCGCACAATATCGAGGACCGGGCGCAGAACCTTGATTTTGCTTAAAATATTACTGCCGATTTCCGGGTGCTGGCGGATCATGATCAATTCCGTTGCCGTCAGCTTGCCGGGTTTATTGAGAACAAAGTCGGGAACGCCGATCTTGCCTATATCGTGCAGATGGGCGCCGATATGGATTACCGCCTGCATCGCCGGGCACAGCCCCATTTCTTGGGCCAGTAGCAGGGCCATCTCGGCCACCCGCTCGGAATGGCCGCACATAAAGGGGTTTTTCGCGTCCAACGCGGTAGCCAGCGCTTCGACAAGCTCGTGCAAATCTTCCCATTGAGACAAAAGCTGCAAAATCAACACCCTTTCCCAAGCCTATGCGCAGTCGACCCTTCTTACCGAGCAGGCGTCGGAATCATAAACGGAGATGCTGTTTCGCCCGCTGCGCTTGGCATGATAAAGCGCTCGATCGGCAAAGCTGTATAGGTTGCCCCGCTCCAGGCAGGCAAACTGCGCAAGGGTGCAAACGCCGATAGAAACCGTTACCGATACTTGCCGCTCATCGGCCAGGACAAACGCGCAGGCCGCTACCGCCTCCCGGATGCGGCACGCTACCTCCTCGGCCTGCCGGGCGGAGGCCCCCGGCAGAAGGAGCGCATACTCCTCCCCGCCGATCCTGGCCGCCAGGTCGCCCTCCCTGGTATTGTCCCGGATAATCGCGGCGATATCCCGGATAACTTTGTCGCCGGCCTCGTGCCCGTAAATGTCGTTGACGGTTTTAAACCGGTCGATATCGAACACGAGCAGCGACAGGGGCAGGCAGGGGCCGTTGCAGGCGAGGATGGCGGACTGCTGCTGGAGGGCCTCGAAAAAGCAGCGCCGGTTGGCGATGGCGGTGAGCGAATCGGTCATCGCCATCACCTGCATCTGGCGGCACAACTGCTCCAGCTCGCGGGTTCTTTCCTGCAGGCTGTCACGGGTTGCCGCCAATTCCCGGTTCATCCGCGTAAGATAGTCGTTTTTCTCGTCGACCAGCCGGTGGGATGCCGCCACGGCATCGACCGCCTGGCGCAGATCTCTTTCCCTGATCTCGATCTGGCGGGCCATCCAGTTCATGTCGCGCATAAGGATGGTCATACCGTCCTCGCCGTCCCCGTCGCGGGCCTCATTGGGCAAAGGCAGCCGTTCCCGGTAATTCCCCCGCTTGAGCCGGGCGCAAAAGTCCGACAACTCGCGGAGCGGCTTGCCGACGAGCCATTCCAGCACCAGGCCGGGGGACGCGAGGGCCGTGAGCAGCGCGCTCGCCAGGGAAGCCGCCTGAATCTGGCCGAATAACCGGTCGGCGGCCAACGGGGAGCCGGAAGCCATGCCGTAAATAACGGCCTGAGGGATAAGCGCCAAGGCCAACAGGGTCAGCCGCAGCTTGGTTACCATATGCCTCCCCTCTCTTGCGCGGCCGCCTGAAGGACCCGCGGGCCGCTAATACCCCAGCATCGTGCCGACCTGGTAAATGCCGAAGGCGATTACCCAGGCCAGGACGGTGGAATAAGTGAAACTGAAGGCCGTCCATTTCCACGAGTTGGTTTCCCGGCGCAGGACGGCCAGCGCCGCCAGGCAGGGCGAATAGACCAGCGTGAAAATCATCAGCGTATAGGCGACCAGCGGGCTGAAGGCCGCGTCGGCGGCCAGGGCCTCCTGCAGCGACGTCGCGTCGTCCTCTACCTCGCCCACGCTGTAGATGGTGCCGAGGGTGCTGACCAGCACCTCCTTGGCGGCCATCGCCGACACCAGGCCGACGCCGATTTTCCAATCGAAGCCCAGCGGCCGGATGACCGGTTCGATCGTTTGCCCGAGGCGCCCGGCGTAGCTGTTGGCCAGTTTCTCGCCGGCCTGCTCCTTGTCGAGCTTGTCGGCGGCCGCTTTTTTCTCCTGCTCCAGCTCGTAGTACCGCACGGCATGGGGGTAAATCTCCGGCCGGGCCTGCTCGAGCTCGGCCAGCTTGGCGGCGACTGCGTCTTCGGCGGCGGCCTGGTCGGCGTGGGCGGCCGCGATTCCGCCGACCAGCGCCGTAAAGGCCGCGTTGTCTTCCGGTTTCTCGATTTTCAGCGGCCCGAGCACTTCCGCGGCGGCCTGGGCGGAGAACTGTTCCTCGACCTGCGCTTTCGCCTGGTCGTAATCCTTGCTGTACTCGATGTCGGCGGGGTAATTGGTGGCGAACCACACCAGGATCGAGGCGGCCAGGATCAACGTCCCGGCCTTTTTCAGATACAGCACGCTCCGTTCCCACATATGGGTGAGGATGCTGCGCAGCGTCGGCAGATGATAAGGCGGCATCTCCATGACGAAAGCCTCGGCCGCGCCGGGAAACAGCAGCTTGCGGAAAACGAACGCCATCACGACGGCCAGGGCGATGCCGGCGAAATAAACCGAAAACAGGACGGTGCCGGCGATCCCTTCGGTGAAAAAGGCGGCCGTCAGCAGGGTATACACCGGCAGCCGGGCGCTACAGCTCATCAGGGGGGCGACCAGGATGGTGACCATCCGGTCGCGGGGGTTTTCCAGGGTACGGGTGCCCATTATGGCGGGTACGCTGCAGCCGAAGCCCACCAGCAGCGGGATGAACGACTTGCCGTGCAGGCCGACCGCCCGCATCACCCTGTCCATGACGAAGGCCGCCCGGGCCATGTAGCCGGTGTCCTCCAGCAGGGCGATACCCAAAAAGAGGAGGATAATATTGGGGAGAAAGACGACAACGCCGCCGACGCCGCCGATGATGCCGTCCACCACCAGCGATTTCAGATCGCCGTCGGCCATGTACTGGCCCGCCATCCCGCCCAGCCATTTCGTCCCGTCCTCGATCCAGCCCTGCGGATAGGCGCCGACCGTGAAAACGATATTGAACAGCAGCCACATGACGCCGAAAAAGATCGGCAAACCGAAAACGCGGTGGGTCAGGACATCGTCGATTCTGTCCGATACCGTCCGGGACAGATCCTGGCGGGAAACGGCCACTTCCCGGTAGATTTCGCCGACGAACTGATAGCGGCGCTCGGCGATGACAAGCTCGGGATCGTCGGCAAACGTCGCCTTCAGCTCCAGCCGCGCTTTATCGACCATGGCCAGTATTTTTTCCCCGTCCGGAACACGGCCGATCGTCTTATGCACCTCCTGGTCGTTTTCCAGCAGTTTGACCGCCAGCCAGCGCAGGGGATACTTCACCGCGGTCAGCGCGGCGAGAGCGTCGGCCATCTCCTTGATCTTCGCTTCGAGCTCCGGGCCGTAATCCAGCACGAACGGCTGCCGCTTGTTTTGCGCCGCGGCGTCGACCACCGTCTGGAGGAGATCGTCCGTGCCCTGGTTGCGGTTGCCCACCGTATGGACCACCGCGATGCCGAGCTTGCGGCTCAGCAGCGCATCGTCCACCCTCGAGCCCATCTTCTCGGCCACGTCCGTCATGTTCAGGGCCAGCACCATCGGCCGCTCGAGTTCCAGGAGCTGCACCGCCAGATAAAGATTGCGCTCCAGGTTGGAAGCGTCGAGAATATTTATAATGATTTCCGGTCTATCGTTGATGATCACGTTGCGCGCCACCAGCTCATCCAGCGAATGGGCCGTCAGGCTGTAGGTCCCCGGCAGGTCGACCAGCAGCAAATCCTTGCCGTGGAAACGGCGGAAACCTTCCCGCCTCTCCACCGTCACGCCGGGGTAATTGCCCACGTGCTGGCGGGCGCCGGTGATATTATTGAAAATCGTCGTCTTGCCGGAATTCGGGTTACCCGCCAGGGCCACCGTCAAAGTATCCGTTGCCATTATAAAGCCTCCTTAGAGTATAACCTTGCCCGCCGCTTGCCCGCCGTCACGGCGTCTGGATCTCGATCAAGGCGGCCTCCGTTTTCCGCAGGGAGAGATTGAAGTTTTTCACCTTGACCTCCATCGGATCGCCCAGCGGCGCGAACTTCTGCACCTTGATCGCCGTTCCGGCGACAAGCCCCATATCCACGATCCGGCGCTTAATCGCCCCGCTCCCCGTCACTTTCGTTACCACGCCTGCTTCGCCGGGGTTCAACTGGTCGAGCGTTCTCATAATATTGGCCTCCTCATGGTATATAATCAGATTTTGGGAATGATTCTCATTTAAACGTTAAAATAAAAATCCTTTCGCAAGGATACTCGCCGTCTTTCTTTTTTAGTCACGAAAGACACTCAACGGCGATATTGAGTATCATTATCATTGATATTATAAACACATCCTGCCGCCGGTGTCAATAATTACTAGCGAAATTCTTTCGCGAACTTCTCCGGCCGCGACCGGGCCTTCCCGCGTCCCGGCCGCGCCATCCTTGGCGCGGCCGGTGCCGGGTCCGCCCTACTCTTTCCCGGCATACCAGAAGGGGCGCAGGAAACGCAGGCGGCAGGCCTCGCCCAGTTCCGGGCCGGGGTCGCGGCGTCCCTTCTGGACGCGCACCTCCTGTTCGCCGATTTTCACCTGATAGTCGATGATCTCGCCCAGAAACGCCTTGCGGCTGACGACGCCGCGCAAGCCGCCCTCGTCGTCTTCGCTCACGAAAGCTATCTCCGACGGCCGGCTCGCTAAAGCGAGCGCGTCCCGGCCGCGCATGTCCTCCGGCGGGGTCAGGCTCGCCGGCAGCGCCGCCGCCCCGCCGTGCGCGAACGTCCGGCCGTCCTGCCAGGCGACGTTCAGAAAGTTGGAGAGGCCGATAAAACTGAAGACGAACTTGTTGGCCGGCTTGTTGTAGACGTCGAAAGGCGTGTCTATCTGCTGCACGACGCCCAGCTTCATCACCAGGATGCGGTCGGAAAGGGCCATGGCCTCGGCCTGGTCGTGCGTCACATAGATGATGCAGAAGCCGTATTTTCGCTGCAAGTCCTTGATTTCGAACCGCATCTCCTCGCGCAGATGCGGGTCGAGGCTCGAGAGCGGCTCATCGAGGAGCATGACGTCGGGGTTGATGGCCAGCGCCCGCGCCAGCGCCACCCGCTGCTTGCCGCCTCCCGAGAGGTTTGCCGGGCTGTCGTCGGCGACCTTCAGCAGATTCGTGGACCGCAGGGCGTCCTTGGCGCGTTTCTCGATCTCGGCGGCCGGCAGTTTGCGGATGCGCAGCGGCCAGGCGACATTCTCGTACACCGACAGATGCGGCCAGACCGCGAACGCCTGGAAAACCATGCCGAAGTTACGGTCTTCCGGCGGCAGGTAATAGTTGCGCTTGGGGGAGGAGATAAGCCGCTCGCCGACGTAGATCTCCCCTTCGCTCAGGTCCTCGAAACCGGCGACCATCCGGAGCGTCGTCGTCTTGCCGCAGCCGGACGGCCCCAGCATCGAGAAGCACTCCCCCTTGCCGATTTCCAGGTTCAGCGCATTGACGGCGGTAACATCGCCGAATTTTTTCGTGACATTCACCAGACGCACATGGGACATGTTCTACGTACCTGCCTTTCTCGTGAAACGGTTGATCAGCGACTGGCCGACGATGATGATTATCAGGGCGATGCCGGCCAAGGCCGCCGAAACCACCGTTTCCCCGTCCTCGTTCAGCGTGTATATGGCCACGCCGATGGTGCGGGTGGTCGGCGCGTAAAGCATGATGGAAACGGTCAGTTCCCGCAGCGAGGGGAGAAAGATCAGGAAGAAGGCCGCCAGCATCCCGGGGCGTACGAGGGGCAGCACTATATCCCGGAGCGATTGCCACATGGTGGCGCCGCACGAGCGGGCCGCCTCTACCAGGGAATCGTGCACCTGCTCCAGGGCCGCCGAGTTCGCTTTGAGGGAAAAGGCCATATAGCGCGCGATATAGGCCACCAGGATTATCCAGACCGTGTTGTAGAGGTTTATTCCGTACTTGCCGCTCCAGGCGAGTATCACCCCCAGGGCGATTACCGAACCGGGAACCGAAAAGGGCAGCATCCCCAGGAACTCCAGGATGCCTTTGCCCCGCACCTTCATCTTGACGATGACGTAGGAAATCATGACCCCGGCGAACATGGTGATGACCGCCGCGCTCAGGCCCAGCGTTACGCTGTTCCAGATCGCGTCCCTGGTCACCTTGTAGTCGAAGAGGATGAATTTATAGTTGTTGAGCGAGAGGTTCTCCCAAGTGAAGGCCAGGCCGTAAGTCTTCAGGCCCCCGACGAGGAAGATGACCGCCGTAGGCAGGACGATGGTAAAGCCGATGTAAGCGAGGCAGAGGGCCAGGAGCGGCACGCGCAGGGCGCGCAGTTTCAGTTCCATCGGCCGGAAGCTTTTGCCGCCGATGATCTGATAATGGCCCTTCCGCAGTATCTTGCCCTGCAGCCAGATGATCAGGGCCGCCGTCACCACCAGCACGGTGGCCAGCACCGTCCCCGTCCGGATCGAGTCGAAGCTTCCCCCGCTCTGATGGATTTTATGGTAGATGAGCGTAGGGATATTGAAGATGCCGTTTTCGATGCCAAGCACGGCGACGGTGCCGAAGTGGGCCATCGAGTAGAGCATTATCAGCAGCGCGCCGGAAAGGATACTGGGCAGCACCAGGGGGATGGTGATTTTCCTCGTGATGGTGAAAAGCCCCGCCCCCGATATGCGGGCCGACTCCTCCAGCGTCGGGTCCATGCGTTCGAGCGCGCCGCACACCTGGATGAAGACGAAGGGGAACAGATACATTACCTCGACGAGAACGATGCCGAGATAGCTGTAGATGTTGAATATCGGGCCCGCGAAACCCAGGCTGTTTATAAAGAATTTGTTGATGAACCCGGCGTTCGGGGACAGCAGCATCTTCCAGGCAAGCGCGCCGATAAACGAGGGGAGCATGAACGGCACCAGGAACATGGCCTTCATGAAGCCCTTGTAGGGGAGGTCGGTGCGGGTCACCAGCCAGGCGAAGAAGGTGCCGACGATGGTGCTCCCGATCGTGGTCCCGCAGGCGATGATCAGCGAGTTCACCAGCGCCTGGTAGGTGTCCGGCTCCATGATGATCTTGGCGACATCGCCGATGTTGAATTCGCCGTCCACCCAGAACGCATTGAACAGGATCAGAAGCACGGGAACAGCCACCACGATGACCAGGATGGAGATGGAGAAAAAGAGCAATAGCTGGGCCACGCCGAACCCGCTCTTCCGCGTGATCGGGCTCATTGTTTCACCACCTCCGCCAGGCTGTCGGCGTTGAACCACAGGAGGTCCCGGAAACTTATCACGCAAGTCTCCCCTTCTTTGAACATCAGCCCTTTCGCCACGGCCTCGTGGGTCTCGATGCTGGTGCGCAGATGGGCGCCGTCCACTTCGATGAGATAATGCATCATCGCCCCCAGGAAGCTGGCGCGCTTTACCGTGCCCCTAATGCCGGTTCCCTCCGGGGCGACCTGTACGTCGGAGGGGCGGAAGCCCGCGACCCATTTGGGAGCGTCGCCCTGGGGCGGCTCCCACGGGATGAGCTGTTCGCCGCCGCCCACCAGGAAGGATTCCCCGGCCCGCCGCACGGGAACGAAGTTCGCGATGCCCATGAAGTTGAAAACGAAAGGATCGGTCGGCCGCTCGAAGATCTCCCACGGGTTGCTTGTCTGGCGTATCCGGCCCGCCTCGTCCATGATGGCCAGGCGGTCCGAGATGGCGAGGGCTATCTCCTGGTCGTGCGTGACATAGAGGACGGTTGCCCCCAGCTTGCGTTGCAGCTCTTTTATCTCAAAGCGCATCTCTTCGCGCAGGTTGGCGTCGAGGTTGGTCAGCGGCTCGTCCAAAAGCAGCAAGGACGGATTGGCGACAAGGGCGCGGGCCAGAGCCACGCGCTGCTGCTGGCCGCCGGAAAGCTCCGACGGCAGGCGGCGCTCCAGGCCGCTCATCCCCACCATCGCCAGCGTCTCCATGACCCGGTCCCGCAGCTCGCCCTTGGGCCGTTTGGCGATTTTCAGCGGATAGCCCACATTGTCGAACACCGTCATATGCGGCCAGACCGCGTAATCCTGAAAGACGACGCCCAGCCCCCGCTGGTCGGGGGGGATATTTATGCCTGCCGCCGGGTCCGTAACCACCGTATTATCGATGGCTATTCTCCCGGCGTCGGGAACCTCGAAACCGGCGATAAGCCGCAGCAGCACCGTCTTGCCGCAGCCCGACGGCCCCAGCAGGGTAAAACACTCGCCCCGCTCGATGGAGAGCGTGAGCTCTTTGTGTACCTGGTGCTGGCCGTAACTCTTCGCTATGCCTTCCACGCGGATTATTTCCATACTCTACCTTCCCTTAACGAACTTCCCGTCATACGAAAAACGGCGGGACGGAACAACGATCCGCCCCGCCGAAGCAAGCAGGCTGCTTTGCGGAAATTACTTCTTGCCCTGCAGCGTATCGGTAAACTTCTTGATCGTCGTCTCCTTGGTAGCCATCATCTGGACGTAATCGATCTTGATGGAACGCTTAAGAGCGTCGGCAGGGTCGGGCAGCTTGAATTTCGCCGGGCTCTTCACGTCGGCGCGCACGGACAGCGTGCCCTCGTTGGCGATCAGCGCCTGGGCTTCCGGGCCGAGAAGATAGTCCACGAATTTCTTCGCCGCGTCGAGGTTCTGGCCCCCCTTGAATATCGCCACCGGGCTTGGGGCAAGCAGAAGCTCCGGCGGATAGTAAAGGGCGATATGGGCGCCCTTGGAAATTTTGTCGTTCGTGATGTAATCGACAGCCAGGCTGGCGGCAAGCTCGCCCGAGGCGGTGTCGTCGACGACCTGGCCGGAGCCTTTGCCGATCCTGGCGCCGTTGGCGCGCAGCTTGTCGAAGAACTCCCAGCCGAACTGCTTTTCCAGCAGGGCGACGCTCATGTAGGCCGTCCCGGAAAGCGCGGGGTCCGCCACGCCGAAGGCCCCTTTATACTCCGGCTTGAAAAGGTCGGCCCACTGGGCGGGCGGCGTCTTGATCTTGTCGGTGTTGACGGCGATCCCGAGCGTCCCGAGCCGGGCGGCGGTGAAATAGCCGTCATAGTCCGCGAACGGATTCAGGAGCTCCTTGAGGACCGGTGTCTTGTATTGCTCCAGGATGCCCTCTTTCTTCATATTGTAGAAGTCGGGGACTTCGCTCGTCCAGATGATATCCGCCAGTATTTTGCCGCTTTGCCGCTCGGCCGCGATCTTGGCCATCAGCTTGCCGGCGCCGGCGGACTGATAATCCACCTCGATACCGGGGTTTTTCTTCTTGAAGCCCTCGACGATCCCGCCGATGAGGGATTCCTTCATCGAAGTGTAAATGATGAGCTTCTTGCCCCCTGCAGCCGGTGCGGGCGTCGCCGCTTTCTTATCGCCGCCGCAGCCGGCCGCCAACCCCAGGCTGACCGCCAAAACCAGCAGAAGTGCCAACAGTTTGCCGCCTTTGCCCATGATAATAAAAAACCCCCTTAGTGCGTTTTTTTAATTATCGCACAATAAAAGGGGGTAATCGTAGCGGAAATATCCCGCAAGTTGCTGTCGGAAAAAACCCTACACGCCCGCCTCCGAACCGGCGAGCAAACCGTATTTCAGCGCATAATCGACCAGCTCGCTCTTTTTTGTCGCTTTCAGCTTCTCCATCATCCTGACCTTATAAGTGTCGACGGTTTTCACGCTCAGCGACAGGGCCTCCCCCACCTCGGTCAGCGAATAGCCGTGGACCAGCAGCCTCAGCACCTCCCGCTCCCGCGGGCTGAGGAGCACGAAGGGGGAATTCTCGTCGACAGGTTCCTTTTCCGGCTTCAGCAGGAGCTGCAGAAGCAGCTCGGCGTTCTGCTGGCTGAGGTAAAAACCGCCTTCCTGCACGGCGGCGATGGCCTTGAACAGGTCGGTGTCGGCCGCGCTCTTGTGCACGTACGCCGACGCCCCGGCCTGCATCGCTTCCTTGATATAGTTCTCGTCCTCGTGCATCGTCAGGACGATGACCTTGGCCTTCGGGTGGCGGCTCTTGATTTCCCGCAGGCAGTCCATGCCGTCCATGGCCGGCATGGAAATATCCAGGAGCAGCAGTTCGGGCTGGAGCTGCTCGTAAAGCCGCAGCGTCTGCTCGCCGTCCGCCGCCTCGCCGACGATCTCCAGCTCCGGGTGCCGCTGCAGAAGCAGTTTCAGGCCGGCCCGCAGCAATTTGTGGTCATCGGCCAGGAGAATTGTCGTCTTAGGTCTCAATTACAGCCCCCCTCGCACGGTCGTAGTGGGGAATGGTGATGATCAACGCGGCCCCGCCCTTGGGCGAGGTTTCGATATCCAGCCGGCCCTGCAGAAGCTCCACCCTTTCCCGCATCCCGTAAAGGCCCAGCCGGCTTTCCCGCTGAGCCTTGCGCAGGTCGTCCGCCGATATGCCCCGGCCGTCGTCGGCGATTGTCAGGGAAATATTCTCCCGGTCGTCAACGATATCGATGCGGACGTTCTTCGCCCCCGAATGCTTGACGACGTTGTTCAGCCCTTCCTGGATGATGCGGTACAGGGCGACCGCGATCCGGTCGTCGATCTGCCGGCCCGCGCCGGCCGTGCTGAGCTCGATGCTCAGTCCCTGGCGGTCGTCGAACTTCTCGATGTATTTTTTGATCGCCGGCACCAGTCCCAGTTCGTCTAGCACCGGCGGCCGCAGCTCGATGGCCAGCTGGCGGACGTCGCGCAGGATATCGGCGGCCACGTCCCGGCCGGTGAGGAGCGCCTCCCGCTGGGCGTCGGACGTCGCGTCCTCCGCCAGCACCCGCATTGTCAGCATCAGGGACGTCAGCGCCTGGCTGGTCTCGTCGTGCAGTTCCCGCGAGATCCGCTTGCGCTCGTCCTCCTGGGCGGTGATGAGTTTGCCGATGAGGGTATCGCGCAGTTGTTCCTTGGCGCGGAGTTCCTCCAGGAGAACTTCCTTGTCCTTGCTGGCGTTGATCAGGCTGGAAGCCATGTCGTTAAACGCCGCCGCCAGCTTGCCGACCTCGCCCCGGTCGGCGATGGCGGCGCGGACGGTCGGGTCCCCCTGTGTGATCGCCGCCGCAACCTGGGCCAGGGCCGTGATCGGGCGGGTTATCCGCCGGGCGATGACGCTGGCGATCGCCGCCCCCACCCCGCAGACGACGAAAATAGCGGCGATGATGTCGCGGATATGCAGCATGATCAGATTGCGGGTGTACTCTTCCGTCATGCCCAGGCGCACGAACCCGACGGCGCCGTTGTCGATCGGCACCACGACGTCATGGATCGGCCCCTCGTTCGAGGCGAAAGCGGCAACCCGGTACGGCGGCACCGTCGCCGCGGCGTCGAAAGCGAGGAGGTCTTTGGGGACGCCGCCGTGGAAGGTATGGGCCAGCAGGCGGTTATTGATGTCGAACACCAATATATAGCGGATGTCCTCGCTGCCGGCCATGGTCTGGGAAGCCAGCTCGTAAAGATTGTAGGAATCGTCCGTCAGCACGTAGTTGCTGCCGCCCTGGGCCACGTGGGTGGCGATTTCCACGCCCCGTTTTTCCAGCAGCCGCGCGACGATGTCGTCCAGCAGGTTCCAGACCGCGATCCCCAGCGCGCCGCTCAGCAGCAGAATAATCAACAGCGCCATGGACAATATGCGGTGATAGATTGTCAGTTTGCTGAACAGGCTCATCGATTTTGCCTTTTCTCGTTCACCATGCGGCGAATCGGCTCAAACATTTCCGGCTGCGGCGCCACCCATTTGTCGATCATCAGGCCCTGCATCGCCACGCGCGTCGCCGGATTCTCGTGCATGACCAGCAGCGTCTTGCGGAGCACCGCCCGCTGCTCGGCGCCGACGCTCTTGCCGGCGACCACCGGGCCTATGCCGGCCTGGGGCGATACGGCGATGACCTTCACCGCCTCGGCCAGGTCGGGCGTTTTTATCTTGGCCCGGTCGTAGATGATGCTCGTGACCGGGGCGGCGTCCACCACCCTGTTGGCGACCGCCCGGAACGACTTCTCGTGGTTGTATGTATAGATGTACCGCCCGAAGAATTTTTCCGGCGTTTCGTTCTGCTGCAAAAGCATATGCACAAGGAAGGTATAGCCCGAATAACTCAGCGGGTCGGTGAACGCCACCGACTTCCCGCGGAGGTCGGCCAGCGCGTTGATACCGCTGTCCTTCGCGACCAGCAGGTAGCCCTGGTAATAAGGCACCCCCAGCCGTTGCTGCGAGGCCAGCATCTCGATCCCGTCGAACCCGCTGTAGTTGCCGTATTCCCCGGAGGAGAAGAAGGCGATGTCGGCGCCGCCGTTCAGCAGGAGCAGGGCGATCTCCGCATAGCTCTGCCGCTGGATGAGGATTATCGGACGCCCCAGCCTTTCGCCCAGATGGTTGGCGATCGTCCGGTAATGCACCACCGATTCCTGGGGCAGAAGAACGGACGAGATCGCCACCCGCAGCACCTGGGCGTCGGTGGCGGCCGCCGAGGCTGCCGGCGACGTCTCTACCTTGCGGAAGTCGATGTACTTTTTCTCCGGCGACGTTCCGGGGGCGCACCCGGCCAAGGCCAGCACGACGGCCCCGATCATGGCCCACCGGGCGAACAGGCTTAAACGGCGCATATTCCCCGCCCCAACAATCAAGCTACTATGGCGCAGCCACGTAGACTATCACTTCTTTACAACTCGGCGAACTCCTCTAATTCGTGACGAAAACGCCCTGCAGTCAGTGAGACGGCAGGGCGATAACCGGCCTTCCGGGCCTACAATTCTTTCGCAAAAATCTTGGGTACGCCCAGGACCTTAATCGGGTCCTGGCCAGGTTCCAGTCCCATCAGTTGAATTAACGCCGGCGCTATCTGCTCCCACTTTTCCTTGGCCAAACTCCGGCCGGCTTCGGTCTGGGCTTCGTCATAGAGCCGCTTGAAAACGTAATAGACGATATGTCCCTCATCGCGGACGGTTTTCGCTCCCCACCGTTTCTGAGCCAGCACGCGCCATTTGCTGCCCTCGGGCACTACGGACTCAGGCGCGAATTGCGAAATCAGGTCGGCGTCGTGGATGATTTTGGCGAGCATGTTGTCGGGAACGGGATAAACATTGGCCCACGCGTCGCTCTTGCCGGCCACTTCATTGACGGACGAGCGGAAATACCAGTAGCCGGTGGAGTGTTCGAGAATTCCGACCTCGATCAGTTGGATATCCGTTGCCGAGAATCCGCCTATCTTCTTTAAGATTTGCTCGGTCATGACAGCGCCGGTTATATGGTGGATCAAAGCGCGGTTATTCCCTATTTGCGGATTGACGAACACGGCCCTGTCGCGCCAGAAGGCGGGGGACTTCGTCAGATACCCGGCGTCCCGCAGGATGGCGATCATGAGATCGGCTTTTTTGAACTGAGCGATATCGGTCAGTACGGCATCTTTTTGTTCCTTGCTGATGTTGTGGAGCAGGTCGCCGGCAATCGCCAGCCTTTGCTGCTGGGACGGCAAATTGTTATCGACGGCCATCTTGTATACCAGGGCCGAACAGATGCGGTTATGCAGGATATCCTGCTCGGGATTCTTGAGCTGTTGGGCAGTCGTTTCCAGCATGGCGTCCATGATGGGCTGCAGCGTGGGGAATTTTTTCAGATAGGCCTTCTCCCAGGTTATATAAGGTTCCGGTAAATCGTACTTATCCTGCGATGCGGCCAAAACAGGTACGGAAACAAAAAGAGTCACACATAGGACAACAAAACAAATGATCAGACGTTTCACGCCAAAAACCTCCTCGTTCCGTTTTATACCGTCCTAATTTTATTATCAAAGCGAAATAAGAACAATCAGAATAATTCTGATTTTATGTAGGAATATTTCCTATAAAAATATTCGAGCCCGGCACCTTATCAGGTACCGGGCCGAACTTTGCCGAACGGCAACATTTGGTTCGCCGCGGCCGACCGTTTACGGCAGATTGCCGGCAGCTTTCGCGATCTCCTTGAACTTGGCGGAAATCAGCCCCGAAGCCATGGTCGCTATGTAGCGCGCACCAAGCTCGGCCCACTTTTTCATATCCTCCGCATCGGTCGCCAGGCTGCCCATTATAATACCCTGATCGCGCCCCTTGCGGAACAGCTCCTCGATCACGCCTCTTACCTCGGGATGGCCGGGCCCTTCGGCCTTATAGCCCATTGAGACCGAAAGATCCGTAGGCCCGACGAACGCCACGTCGATCCCCGGCACCCGGACAATTTCGTCGAAGTTCTTCACGGCTTCCGGCGTTTCGATATGAACCGCCACCAGAGTATTGGCATCGGCCGCGTCGAGGTACGCCTTGCCCTTGTATTCGCCGAAACGGGCCGCCCGCACGGAGTAAGCCGTTCCCCTGGTGCCCGCCGGCTGAAACTTGGCTCTGCTTACCACCTTTTCCGCCGCCGCCTTATTGTTGACCATCGGCACTTGAATACCCATGGCGCCGCGGTCGAGAACTTTCTGGATAGCCGAATCGTCATAATTGACCCGCACCACCGGCGTTATCCCCGTCAACTCGCAGCTGCGGATCAGCTCTTCGATTTGCGGGTAGGTAAACGCCCCATGCTCGTCATCAATAATAATAAAGTCCAATCCCGAATAACCGATGATCTCCACCAGGGGGGGCGCGTAAAAATTGACGAAACTGCCGACCGCCTTTTTCCCGCTGACCATTTTTTCCTTTAAGCTGTTTTTGTACAAAGCAAACACCCCTTTCTACTTTTCGCGCAACATCTTTAAGATAAATTTCCGTCATCTACATTCTACCAGCTATTTATCATATATTGCTAGTTTTCTTGCTATATATTGCTGAATTTCCGCAACGATTATCGGCAAAATCGGCCTGGCACCCTATCAGGTACCGGGCCGATCTCTTCACCTTAGCGGGCCAGTTCCTTGTCCTTGCTTTTCAGCACCTCGTCCCGCAGCGACAGCCAGATGGTCTGGAAGAGCTCGTTGTAGTGCAGCGTCGTGCGGATGGCGGCGATGTCGCGGGGCCGGGGCAGGTCGACGGTGACGATGCTCTTGATGCGCCCGGGATGGGCGGTCATCACCATCACCCGGTCGCCCAGGCAGAGCGCCTCGTCGATGCTGTGGGTGATGAAGACGGTGGTTTTGCGGCTCTCCTCCCAGATGCGCAGCAGCTCCTGCTGGAGGAGAATCCGGTTCTGTTCGTCGAGAGAGCCGAAGGGCTCATCCATGAGCAGTATCTCGGGGTCGTTGGCGAAGGCGCGGGCGACGCTGACCCGCTGCTTCATACCGCCGGAAAGCTGGTGGGGGTAGGCGTCGGCGAACCGCGTCAGGCCGATCATACGGATGTAGCGGTCGGCGACGGCCATGCGCTCCGTTTTGGCGACGCCCCGCAGCCTCAGGCCGTACTCCACGTTATTCCTTACCGTCATCCACGGGAAAGCGCTCTGCTCCTGAAAGACCATCGAATTGAGCGGCCGGCCGTTGGCAGCCGCCTTAATGGCCACCCGTCCCTCGGTGCTTGCCTCCAGCCCCGCGAGGATGCGCAGGAGCGTTGTCTTGCCGCAGCCCGAGGGGCCGACGATGCAGAAGAATTCGCCTTCGCCGATGTCGAGGCTGATGTCCTGCAGGGCATGCACCGCGCCGCCCCGGGCGGCGAAGGTTTTACGGACGCCGCGCAGGACGATGGCCGTATTAAGCGCCAACCGCGCCACCTCCGATCAAGATTGCTTCCACGGCACCACCCAGCGTTCTACGGCGTCGAGGAGCAGCGAAAATAAGTAGCCGAGGACCGACAGCGTTATCAGGGCGACAAACATCTGCTCGATATCGAACATATCGTAGGCCCGCCAGATCATCCAGCCCACCCCGGCCTTGGCGGCCGACAGCTCGGCGGCGACGATGAGGATGAGGGCCATGCCCATGCCCAGCTTGAGGCCGGCGAAGATCATCGGCAGCGCGCCGGGGAAAGCGACGGTGAGGTAGAAATCCCGGCGGCTGGCGCCGAAGTTGCGGGCCACGTCGAGGTAGATCCTGTCGATGTCGAGCACGCCGGCCATCGTATTGATCACCACCAGATAAAAAACGCCGATGGCGATGGTGAAGACCTTGGACATCTCTCCCAGGCCGAAGACGAGGAGGATGAGGGGCATAATCGCCAGCTTGGGGATAGGGTATGTAGCGGCGATCATCGGCTCCACGGCCGAGCGGACGAGGGGCGACAACCCCATACCGATCCCCAGCAATATCCCCGGCACCGCCCCGGCGACGAACCCCAGCACCACCCGCTGGACGCTGACCGCCGTGTTGTAGAGGAGGTCGCCGGAGAGGAGGAGGGGAACGAAGGCCTGGATGATGTGGCTGGGACTGGAGAAAAGCCGCGTATCGATGGCGCCGGCCCTGGCCAGCAGCTCCCACACCACCAGCAAGGTCAGCGGCGACAGCACCGACACGGCGCGGACGAGCGGGCTGGCGCCCGCGAATCGCATCATGCCTTCACCTCCCGGGGCGGGTTACTGGTACTTGCCCAGTACCTTGACGGCGAAATCGACATACTTATGGTCGACGGCATCCTGCAGCTTAATGTCCGCTTTCAGCAGATTGCGCTGTTTGTACCAGGCCAGGTCCATCTCGACGCCCTTGAGGCGCAGGTATCCGTCGGGGTTGAGGCCCACCGGGAACATCTTCTCGTACATGACCGGGTCCTTGACCACCGAATACTTGCAGAGCAGGGCGATCATCTCGGCCTTGCCCTTGTTCTTGAAAAAGGCGTCGTTGTAGTCGCGCAGCGCTTTGACGTAAGCGGTCATAAACCGGTTGGCCACTTCGGGACGGGTGGTCATGCTGGTGCCGAAGACCAGCAGCGCGGTCTGGGCGTCGGGGTCGTATTCGGCCGGGTCCTTCCACGGATCGAGGATGTCCTTGGCCATGCCCACCGCCACGAACGGCTCAATGACCATGGCAGCGTCGATGCTCTTGTTGCCCAGCGACACCAGCATATCGGGGAAGGACCGGATGACCTGGAGATCGACGTCCTGGGTCGTCATGCCGCCCTTGTTCAGGACGCGGTCGAGGGCGATCTCATCCAGCGAAGCGGTGCCGACGATGGCGATCTTGCGGCCGCGCAGGTCGGCGAAATCCTTGATCTGGCCGGCGAGGTCCTTGCGCACCACCAGGCGGTAGTAGCCCTTGCCGGGCACATTGACCCCCTTGTCGGCGACGATCTTCACCGGGATATCGCGGGACATGGCGTTGAACAGGCCGGAGGCGGTCACCGTCGCCCCTACGTCCAGCTGGCCGGCCGCCAGGGCGTTGATCATCTCCTGGCCGGTGTTGAACTGGACCGGCTCGATTTTGATCCCCAGCTCCTTGTAATAACCCTTGGCCATGCCGATCAACACGCCGCCGTCCGACACGACCTCCTTCATCCCCACCTTGACCACCGTTTCCTGGGCCAGCGGCAGCAGCGCCGGCGCCCAGGACGGTCCTGCCTGGGCAGGCGCCGGGGCGGGCTTGGGCTGACCGCAGCCGGCAGCGAGCAAGGACAGGCCCACAATCGCCGCCACCAGCCACACAAAAGCTTTTCTCCGCATAGCAACCCCTCCAAACTTTTTGCTGTAAATCACTACACGATATTCCCGGCGGCTTTTTTTGGTTACAGCCCTTGCTTGACAATTCTCCATTAAAACGCAAATGAAGCCTTGCTGTGCAAAGCTTCATTACCGGACCACCGGACGGCAGCCTATTTTCCCTGCTGCGGCCATATGCCGCGTTCCCCGGCCCTCTTATTCCGCGAGGACCGCCTTAACCGCCCCCACACCCCCGAAATGGGCGCGGAACACGTCGCCGGCGCTCACGTCCAGCGCCTTGGTCAGCGAGCCGGAAAGAATGATCTCCCCTTTCTTCAGGGCGATGCCGTACTGGCCCAGCTTATTCGCCAGCCAGGCCACCGCCAGCGCGGGGTCGCCCATAACCGCCGCCCCGGCCGCCGTCTCGACGACCACGCCGTTCTTCTCCAGCACCATCCCCGTATGCCGCAGGTCCAACCCCCGCAGCGGCACCAGCTGCGGTCCGAGGACCAGCCCGGCCGCCGACGCGTTATCGGCGATCGAATCCATGACCTTGATCTGCCAGTCCCTGATCCGGCTGTCGATAATCTCGAACGACGCCATCACCCCGTCCGTGGCCCTGATGACATCGGGCAGCGTCACTCCCGGTCCCTGAAGGTCGTCGCGCAGGATAAACGCCAGCTCGGTTTCGATCCGCGGCTTATACAACCGCCGCAGGGAAATGGCCTCGTCCTGGCCCCAGATCATCCGGTCGTACAAATGGCCGTAATCGGGGGTGGCAATACCGAAATAATCCTGCATCGCCTTGCTCGTCAGGCCGATCTTCTTGCCAACCACCCTCAGGCCCGCCGCCGTCGCCATCCGCACCGTCATCAGTTGGACGGCGTACGCCTCGTCCAGGGTAAAGTCCGGCAGCTCCGCCGTAAGCGGATTGATCGCCTCATTGCCCGTATACGCCGTCCACAGCCGCGTCGCGGCGTCCTGCAGATACTCTTCCCTGTTCACGCCAATCCCTCCTGTTATAAAATCGCTCCCGGCCCTCCCGGCCTCCCCAAGCCGCCCTTCTCGGCCTTGCCGCAACTATTTTCACTATAATAACATTACCCTTCCTCCGTAAAATCCCTGCCGCCGCCCCGGGAAAATATCCCCCGCACAGCCCCGCGTTTATCCCTGCCAAAACGGCAAACCCCCGCGCGCTGCGCGGGGGTCGATGAGCACGGGGGCCGGTCCGGCCTCCGGGGCCGTTATATCTTGAATATGCCCACGGCATGCGTCAATTCTGTAGCCATCTTCGCCAAGGCCTGACTCGATGCGGCAATTTCCTCCATCGTCGCCGACTGCTCCTCGGTGGCCGCGGATACATTTTGCGCCTGGCTCGCCGTTTCCTTGCTTATGCCGTCGATTTCCCGCACCGAAGACACGACCTGCCGGCTGCCGCTGGCCATTTGCCCAATGGCGGCCGAAATCTCCCGCATCTGGGTCGAAACCTCGTTGATGGCGTTGTAGATTTCCTGAAAAGCCCGCCCGGCGTCATTTACAACCTCGGCGCCAATGCGCACTTCCTTCGTTCCCTCCTCCATCGCCACAACGGCTTTATCGGTGTCGCTTTGAATCTCGGTAATCAGCCCGGCGATCTGTTTGGCCGCTTCCTGCGACTGTTCGGCCAATTTGCGCACCTCTTCGGCCACCACGGCGAAGCCCCGTCCCTGTTCGCCGGCGCGGGCCGCCTCGATCGCGGCATTTAGGGCCAGCAGGTTGGTCTGGCCGGCGATACCGGCAATGGTATCGACTATCTGGCCTATTTCCTTCGACCGTTCGCCTAGCTTAGCGACAACCCCGGCCGACCGTGTGACCGTTTTTTCGATATTACCCATTTGCGTAACCGCTTTGTCCACTGCCTGGCTGCCGTCTTGAGCCACGCCGGCCGACCTGGCCGCAGTACCGGCGACGGCGTTGGCGTTGACCGCGACCTGCTGAACGCCGGCAGACATCTGGTCAACAACCGCCGCCGTATCGTCCACGGCTTTCATTTGCTTTTCCGCGCCGCCCGCAACGCCGGTGATGATTTGCGCCACCTGGTTGGCAGCCTGAGCCGACTGCTCGGCGCTGGCGGTTAGCTCTTCGGAGGAAGCGGCCACCTGCTCGGTCGCCTGGGTTATCTTCCGAATGAGTCCGCGCAGGTTTTCGGTCATCTGCTCAAAACTATGGCCCAGTCGCCCGATTTCGTCGTTCGATACGATGCCGAGCTTGGCCTGGGTGATGTCGCCGCCGGCGATTCGCCTGGCAGCCGCCTCAAGCAGCTGGATAGGCCGGGCGATACGCCGGGCGAACAAGGCGATAATCGCCCCGGCAATTACCAATACGGTCATGATCGTTACCGCCGATATCATCGTCAGGGAGGAAATGGCCCCGGTAACTTCGGTTACCGGTACCGTCACCGCCAATCCCCACTGTACGCCGGCAACAGGCGCATACGCATAAAACCTTTCAACGCCCATGGCGGTTAAGGTTACGATTCCCTGTTCGCCATTGGCGAGACTCTGGGTGAGCGCCTTGCGTCCCGGGTCGGCATTCGGGTCCTTTAACGCGTTGACCTTCATCGCCACTTCTTTGTCGGGGTGGATGATCGTCAGCCCATCCTTCTGGGCTATCAAGGCGTAACCCGTCCGGCCTATCTTCACCGCCAAAACCTTTTTGTTGATCGCCTCCACAGGCGTCGGCGCGAACAGTATGCCGACGACTTTGTCGCCCGCCTTTACAGGAACCGAGATTGTAACGGTGAGGTTCCCGCTCGCCCTCGATATCAGCGGATCCGATACGAAAGGTTGTCCGGTTATTGCCCCCTTGAAGAAGGGCCTGTCGGCGACGCCAACCTTGAACCCTTCGCCGTTTATCGAGTCGCCATTCAGATTGGCATAGGCCACGGTCTCGAATATCTTGCCGGAGGCTTTAGCCGCAGCAAGTATCGGTACCATGGCCTCCATATCGCCGCCGACAACAACAGGATTACCGGCAACCATGGTCAACTCCGCCTTCCGCGAATCCAGCCAGTCGCCGATGTCGGTGGCAGAAGCTTGCGCCTCCTTGACAAGCTCTTTGTTGATATTTTCGACGATGATACTCCGCGCCTTCCAATAGTTAAGCCCGCCTAACGTGCCGAGCGCCGCCAGGAAGACGATAAGAATAGTGACCATGAGCTTTGTCTGGATGCTCTTCATGACCAATCCTCCATCGAGAAGTTTTTGTCCCCCATCTCAAAGGTCAAATTCTCTGCTTCGCTAAGCTCGCCACCGTCAAGCCCTTATCCATTCCACCTTATCTTGCCTGACCATCATCTTCACTGCGCCCTTGTCGCGCAGATAACATAAATGAGCTACCGTCTCGCCGGTCGCAAACCATTTCTGCGCTACCGGGAACAGCTCCCAGCACGGCTTGTCGATGCTCCAGCTTATGCGCGACGCCACCTGATAGGCGGAAAGAGGCGGACAGCCGCTTAAGGCGTCCAATATCTCGCCGTTGCGGCGCTCGTGATGCTCTTTCAACTGCCGGATCCGGGCGCGGCAATCCGCAACCATGCTCCTGTGGCCAGGCAAAACCAGCCGCACGTCATACGCGGCAATCTTGTCCAGGCTGCCAAGATAGTCGGCCAGGCGCGTCTCCTCTACTTTCCATTGGGAAAGGTTCGGCGTGATGTCCCCGAGAATATGGTCGCCGGCAAACAATATCTTGCTGGCCGAATCATACAGGCAGACATGGCCGGAAGTATGGCCGGGAGTGAATATGCACCGCAGCGAATAATCGCCTACCTCGATACAGTCGCCGTCTTTCACCGCCGTAATCGCCTCTATTTTCTCAGGCGCGTACTTATGGGCCGGATGCGCCTCGATGGCGGCATCGTTCTCATTAGCTGTAAACCCGTGCGGCTGCGACAGATTTTTTATTTCCTCCCAATCGGAATGCGTTTTGCTGCCGGAAAACCGCTTTATCACGTCGCCGTCGACCGCGCTGCTGAAAATGGCGGCCCCCGCGGTCTGGAACAAGCCGGCGAGGCCTGTATGGTCGCCGTGCATATGCGTCAAAAACAGATCGGTTTTCCCTATATCGACGCCGATCCCGGCAAAACCCGCCAATAAAGCATCCGCACACTCCTGGCGATTTAACCCGGTATCGATAACAAGATTTCTCGTCTTCGCTAAGATCACGTAGCTATTGATTTCTTTAAGCGGGTTGTTCGGCAGCGGCAGTTTTACCCGATAAATGTTGGGAAGTAATTCTTCGTACATTGTTCCTCCTTATTCAACGGCGACAACAACTATTTCGGCCGGCTACCAGAACAAACATGGTATCGGGCGCCGGCAAAAATTGAAACGGTGTAGGTAAAGCACACCGTCAAACTATGTAATCATCATTGATATTTTCTCCGGTTCGCCAATAAAAGCCCCAATTGCGATGCCCCGCCGGCTCATAGGAGCTTCTCGCCCGCCCAAGGCCGACGGGGCAGCAAAAGCAGCGGTAATTATACCGGCATTACCTATTTAATGGCATTACTTATTTAAATAGGAAAGGATTATACGCTACGGCTCGAGCTACGCTCCCTTAGCGCGCCCTTCAAGGCTTTGCCCATGGGATTGCGCGGCAACGCCGTCATAAATTCCAGGATCTTTGGTATCTTGTAGTGGGCAAGCTTCCCTTCGCAAAACGCCCGGAGATCTTCAAGGGTTAAAGATTTGGCCGCATCCTTCAAGACAGCCACGGCCTTGACCGATTCTCCCCACCTGGCATCAGGTACGCCGATAATAGCCACCTCTTTGATATTGGGGTGCTTGCCGATAACCTGTTCTACTTCCGTGGGATAAACGTTTTCCCCGCCGGTGATAATCATTTCCTTTTTCCGGCCCACAACATACAGATAGCCTTCCGGATCGACCGTTACCAGATCCCCGGTGCGGAACCAGTCTTCAAACATAGCCTGCTCGTTGACCTCGGGACGCCGCCAATATCCCTTTATAACCATCGGGCCGCGAATAACCAGCTCGCCGACCTCCCCCTGCGGCACGTCGCGATTGTCAAGGTCTAAAACCCTGTATTCAACCGCCGGCTTTCCCACCGAGCCGTTTTTGCGCGCCGCATCCTCAATCTTCAGCATTGAAATCAGCGGCGATTCCGTCATGCCCAAAACTTGCGTCAGGGGGATTCCCTTGGCGTTATAGAAGTCGATAACCTCGGGGGGACATGGCGCTCCTGCCGAGATCCCGAAACGCATGGCGCTGAAATCATACTTCTTCTCGTTGAACAATTGCATTACATCGAACCACATACATGGAACCATGAACGTACAAGTGACCTTTTCCTTTTCCAGCGTATTCGCGATGGCTACCGGATCGAACTTGTTGGCGATAATGATCTTTCCGCCGGTGTAAAAAAGCGGCAGCGTCAGAATGATTATGGCCGCAATATGGAAGAGCGGCGCCACCGTCAAGGCGATGTCCGTTTCGTGCAGCGGCTCGGTTTTTAGATACTCGACCATGCTCCAATAGACATTGCCGTGGCTGAGCATTGCCCCCTTGGGAAAACCGGTGGTCCCGGATGTGTACATGATCAGCTGGATATCGTCTTCCTCGACCGCACGATCGGGCTCGGCATCATGGCTGGCCGCCAAAAAACCTTCATAGCTGCCGCCTTTCGTGCTCCTGCTCGCCTGAATCAAGTTTTTGACCGGAACATGGCTCAGAACCGTATCGATCAAGGGCGCGAAGTGATCGCAATAAATCAGTGCCTTCGGGGGCGCGCCGTCGGATAGGATATATTCGACTTCGGAGGCGCTGAGGCGGCAGTTGATCGGCAGATAGATCGCGCCCACCTTCGCGCAGGCCAAAAGCCCTTCAACCATTTCGATGCTATTGGTCAGCATGAACGCAACCCGGTCGCCTTTGTCGACGCCCAACCCGATCAGTCCGTTGGCCAGGCGGTTTACACGGCTATTGACCTCCTCGTAGGTAAATTGCCGGCCATTGTAGTCGACGGCCGTCTTCTTGCCGCTGGCTTGTACTCTCCGCTTCATCCACTCTCCGATAGTCGCCATGTTGGCTCCCTCCCGATATCCGAAAACTTTACCCCGTTTTTTCTCCTGCCGGAATGGTTGGCGCAACTATTGCCGCTTAACAGGACAGGAAGTGAAATGCCGCCGCCAACGCGCCGCCGCTAATGCCAGCGGCTTATCGGCTTGGCCGGCTCGGTCAGGCTTATCCCGCGGCATTACTTTCCTCGCTGCCAAAAACTTGTTTGAAGATCGTCGCCGGTTCGATAAATACCGCCAATGACCCGCCGCAAACCATACCCTCGCGCGCTGCGACGTCCGCCGTCATGGAAACCTTCTCGATACACGCCTTATCGCTATCGATGACATCAAAAGCCGTAAGGCGCACTTGCGCTTCGGTGCAGCCCCCGCCGATCGTTCCGTGGGTACGCCCGTCCCGGTAGATGAGCATCTTGGCGCCTGCTTTGCGGGGGGTAGACCCGTGCGACTCGATGATCGTCGCCAGTGCCGCCGCCACGCCAGTGCCGGCGGCTGTTATCGCTTCATGCAGGGTTTCCCGGTCCGAAGCCGACACTATTTCGCTGTGGTAGCTAACCGGCCTTAAGCCTGGAGTCTTCGGCGAACTCCCGCCGCCTTTCCGGCGCGTCTGAATAAGCTCGGCGGCGATACTCACGGCAATCTCCGCCGGCGTCTGCGCGCCGATAGCCAGACCTATCGGCATGTGGACCTGTTCGATCTTCTCGGCCGGAACACCGTCCTGGCGGAGAATATCCTTTATTCCCATGATCTTCCGGCGGCTGCCGATCATGCCCAGGTAGCCGACCGGGTATTTGATTACTGTCCGCAGGCAATCCAGATCGTGCATATGCCCCCTGGTGACAATGACTACGCTGGTATTCGGCCCAAACGTCAGAACGTTTTCAATTTCATTAAAGCTGCAACAAATGCTCCGGTCTTTCGCCGCCAGGCTTTCCTGCAAAACAAAATCCGGGCGGTCATCAACGACTGTAATCCGGTAATCCAATAAACGTCCGACATTGACTAGCTGTCTGGCGATATGCCCACCGCCCAAAACAATGAGCTCCTGGGGCAGCAGGCAGGGATCGATCGTAACCGTGATCCGCCTTTCCGGCCGCTGCGGATCGGCAAGACTTGCCAACCGGAATATTCCGCTCGCCAGAGTATCCCTGACAAGCTCGGCCAACTGTTCGTCCAGCCATGGCAAATCCGGCTCCGCTGGCAACCCCAGGCTGCCCTTCTTTTCCCCGCCGGAAAGCAGGTAAACCTTCTTCCGCCCCACCATTTCGTCCGGAAAATCCGTTACGCCGACAACCGTTACTATGGCCATTTCCTGTTGCAGGTCGAAGTTCATGATCTATCTCTCCTTGCGCAATTTCCGAAGACGGCGGCGGCGAACGTCTTGATTTAGCCCGGGCGGCTGGAGCCTTTGCCGAAAGTGCAATTGGGATAAGTGCACGGCGAACACGACCGGCAAAGCCCGCCATGGGCCAAAGCGACAATATCCCTGCGGGTGATTCTTTCCCCCGCCAATAGCCGCGGCAGCAGCAGATCGACAATCGTCGTTTTGAAAAACATTCCGCAGGCCGGTACCCCCAGGACGGGAACAGAACCAAGATAGGCCAGCATAAACATCGCGCCCGGAAGGGCGGGAGCGCCGTATTTCACCACTTCGGCGCCTGTCTGGCGGATAGCGCTGGGCGTTGCGTCGTCAGGATCGACCGACATGCCGCCGGTAACAAATATCAGGTTGGCGCCATCGGCAGCCATCTGTTTGATTTTGGCGGCAATAACTTCCCGGTCGTCCGGTGCGAATTCAACCCTCAGCACCGTTGAACCGAAGGCCGCCACCTTTTCTCTGATAACAGGGCCGAAGCCGTCCCGGATCCGCTGCTTGTAAACCTCGTTGCCGGTAATAACCACGCCGACGAGAGCCTTCTTAAACGGAATAACCTTGACCACCCCGCCTGCCTGGCGGCAGATATCCTCGGCAGCTGCGACGGTTTCTTCGGCCACGACCAGGGGAATCACCTTCGTCCCGGCAAGCATCTCGCCCTCGCGCACAACCATATTGGTCGGCAGCGTCGACAAGATGACATCAGGCAAATCATTAATCGCCTCAAGCGCCGGAATGTCCACCTTAAGCAGCCCGGCCCCGGCCGCAAACAGATTGACACGGCTCTCCTTCGGCGCGGAGCAGACAACGCCGTCGCCGGCTACAGCCTTGCCAAGGCGGATTCCGGCATCGTCCTCATGGACGTCGCCCTGCTCGATTTCCAGAATATAGATATGCTCTTTGCCCAGCTTAAGCAAAACAGGCACATCAGCTTCCCTGATGATATGTCCCTTGCGAAAAGCCGCCTCCTTGGACTCGCCTTTCACAATCCTGGTAATGTCGTGGCTGAGAATTTTACCGATCGCAGCCTCAGCTTTGATTGTCTGCAGCTTCATAACTACTCTCCCCGGCAAATGGCAACCAAATAGCGGCTCAACTATAGCCTTGCTCATTCCAGCCATTTAACAAATATTGCGAATCTTGGGAATTATCCCGGACAAGAGAGACAGGCCTCTGCCTCCCTTGTCCGGAATCTTTTTACCAGTCGGCTCTCTTACTTACCTTGTGTTTGTTCGGCTTCGCGTTTTTCTTTCAGGGCCCGCCACACTCTTTCGTACGTTATGGGCAATTGGTTGACGCTTACGCCCAGGGCGTCGACGATAGCGTTCCGGAAGGCGCCGATCGTTGGGTTGGTGGCGCCTTCGCCGACCTCTTTGACCCCCCACGGGCCGGCCGGCTCGTAGCTGTCGACCAGCATGCTGTTGATCGGCGGCATATCCAGGGTGGTCGGCAGCATGTAGCCGCCCAGGTTGCCGTTGATGATCTTGCCGTTTTGGTCGAATTGGACCTGCTCCCAGATCGTTTCGCCCAGACCCATGAACAGGGCGCCGTGGACCTGGCCGTGCAGCAGCGTCGGGTTGATGACCTGGCCGACGTCATGGCAGTCCCAGCACTGGATGATGTCGATCACGCCGGTTTCCTCGTCGACCTGCACTTCGGCCGCCTGGACGCAGAAGCTGTAGGCCGGGGAGGTGCCCACCGGAGCTCCTTTGAAGGTGCCGCCGAGACGGGGCGGGGTGTAGACGCCTTTGGAGATGAGGGGACCGCGGAGGACGAAGAGCTTGCGGGCCACTTCTTCGAAAGTGAGGCTCTGAACTTTGGGCCGCGACTTGGAGAAGATGATCCCTTTCACGCAGTCGAGGTCGTCGGGCGGAAGATTCATCATCACCGACGCCATGTCGATGATCTGCTTCTTGATGCCTTCGCCCGCTTCTTTGGCGGCCCATCCGGACATCAGGGTCTGCCGGCTGGCGTAGGCGCCGAAGTCGAGCGGGCAGGTCTCGGTATCCGAGCAGACGATCTTCATGTTTTCATACCGGTAGCCCATGCCCTCGGCCGCCATCTGGCAGAGGATGGTGCTCGAGCCCTGGCCGATATCGACCGAGCCGGAATACAGCGTGGCGGAGGTGCCGTCTTCCATGACCCTGATCATGCAGGAGGCGTGCGGCAGGTCGGTGCGGTAGATGGGATAGCCGGCGCCGGTTACGAAGGAACCGGTACTGAGGCCGATGCCTCTGCCCTTGGGCATGCCGCCCGGTTTCTTCTTGTTTTTCCAGTCTGATGCCTCGCCCACCCTCTCCAGGCAGGCCTTCATCTCGCAGGAATTGACGGCGAAGGCGTTGGGGGTGACGGTATTCGGCCGGCGGGCGTTCCGCAGGCGGAGCTCCAGCGGGTCCATGCCGATAGCCTTCGCGAGGTTATCCAGGGAGCTCTCGAAAGCGTACTTGGGCTGGGGAGCGCCGTGGCCGCGATGGGCGCCGCAGGCCGGCAGGTTGGTGTACATCCGGTACATGTCGAATTTGTAGTTGTCGAATTCGTAGGTCAGCGGCAGAAGCGCGCCGGCATAGTACGCACTGGCGATGCCAAGGCTGGTGTAAGCGCCGCCGTCCGTCTGGAACTCGACGTGAACGCCGAGAATCTTGCCGTCTTTGTCGACGCCGTTGGTGATCTTGTAGGTGCCCTGGTGGCGGCCGCGGTTATGCTGGAACATCTCCTGGCGGTCGTAGAACATTCTGACCGGGCGGCCGGTGATCTTGGACAGCACCGATCCGCAGAACTCCAGGCCGGTGGGCTCGAGTTTGCCGCCGAAACCGCCGCCGACATACGGGGCGATAACGCGCACGTCGCCCATTCTCAGGCCGAATTCGCGGGCGATATAGTGCTGGAAGTAGTGGACCGACTGGGTACTCGAATATACGGTCAGCTTGTCGTCTTTCCAGATGCAGAGCGCGGAATGGGGCTCGATCGGGCACTGGTAGGTACGCGCGCCGACGAAGACGTCGGTCTGCACATAGTAGGCCTCTTTGAAGGCTTGTTCGACGTCGCCGAACTCCTGATGGATCTCGGTGTTGATATTTTTGGCGTATTCCGCATGCAACTGCGGCATATCATCGTCCCAGGCCGTCCGGTAGTCGAGCACCGGTTTCAGAACTTCGTATTCGACCTTGATGGCCTTGAGGGCTTTGTAGCAGGTTTCCTGGTCGACGCAGGCCACGGCGGCCACTTTGTCGCCGACGAACAGCGCTTTCTCGATGCACAGCACGTTTTCGTCCCAGCGGGCCGGGCTGATGCCGTACTTGAGGCTCGGTACGTCCTTGGCGGTGATGACGGCTTTGACGCCGGGGATCTTCAACGCTTCGGAGGTATCGATGCTGAGAATCCTCGCATGGGCGTGAGGGCTGCCGAGAAGTTTCCCGTACAGCATGTTGGGGAGTTTGAGGTCTCCGCAATATTTAGCGGCGCCGGTCACTTTTTCCCGGCCGTCAATTCTCGGTTTGCTCAGACCAATAACCGGATATTCCTTACTCATTATTCGTCACCCCTTTAATCATGTGCTACTTCTTGGCCGGAAGCCGACAGAACGGCTTTTACGATGTTGACGTAACCCGTGCAGCGGCACAAGTTGCCGGCGAGCGCCTGACGCACTTCCAGTTCGGTCGGCCTGGGGTTCTTCGCCAGCAGCGCCTTGGCCGACATGACCATGCCGGGCGTGCAGTAGCCGCATTGCAGCGCGCCGAATTCGATGAACTTCTGCTGAAGTATGTCAATCTCGGCGGTGGATGCTATGCCCTCGATAGTGGTAACTTCCCGGCCGTCCGCCTCGATGGCCAGGATTAGGCAGGAATTGACGGCTTTGCCGTCCATCAGTACGGTGCAGGAGCCGCAGTCGCCCAGCTCGCAGCCCTTTTTCGTGCCGGTGAGATCCAGCTCATCGCGCAGGAAATCGGTCAGGGTGTTGTTGGCTTTGACGACCTTGGAATGAGGATCGCCGTTGACGGTGATCGTGATAAGATAACGTTTTACTCCATCCTTGCCGATGATAGATGCATTTGACATGTCTTTCCCCCCGTTCCTTATACGTGTCCTTTATCGATAGCCTTGCGCAAAGCCCTCTTGGTCAGGACTTCCACAAGATTCTGCCGGTATTCCGCAGAGCCGCGCATATCGGAGATGGGCTTGCACTCCGTGCAGGAAATCTTGCCTGCTTCGGCCAGCAGTTCGTCGCTGATCTTCTCCCCGATCAGGAATTTCTCGGATTCGATGGCCCGCTTCGGCGTGATATACACGGCGCCGAGCACTATGCGCGCATCCTTGATGACGTCCTTATCCACCTCGACCGCCACGGCCACCCCGGCGACCGCCAGAGCGCCCGAACGGCGCAGGCCGAATTTAATGTACGTGCTTCCCGTCATCTTCTGGTCGGGAATGATTATTTCGGTAAGGATCTCGTCATCGCAGCAGCAGGTCTTGCAGACGCCGGTGAACAGCTCTTCCAGCGGAATGACCCGTTCGCCCTTCGTGCCGACCAGCTTCACGCTGGCGTCGAGGGCCATAAGGATCGGCGGCAGGTCGGCCGAAGGAACGGCGTTGATGAGATTGCCGCCGACCGTGCCGATATTGCGCACCTGATTGGCCGCCATCTGGTGGGCCGCCTCTGAAACGGACATATACTTCTTGTGCAGAATCTCGGAATTTACCAGATCATTATGGGTCGCCCGCGCCCCGATCACCACGCCTTTGCCGGGCACGTACTCGATTTTTTTCAATGCTTCCAGGTTTTTCAGCGAAATGAGGATCTCAGGCGCCAAGGTGCCGATTTTCATCTTGTGCATGATGTCCGTGCCACCGGAGAAAAACATGGCGCGCGGACCGAACTCGGCCTTCAGTTTGCAAGCCTCTTGAACACTGTCCGGAGCGTAATACTCAAAATCAGGTAAATACACTATTCTTTCCTCCTCTGCAGGATATTCGCTTCTGCAAAATATCCTTAAACATAATGGAAACATCGTTACCAGCCGCAGCAGTCGCTTACCCCCGGGCCGTGCGGAAAGGCCGCACGGCCGGAAGGGCAGGCCGCGGCTAAGCGGATACTAGGCTTTTGCCAACACCATATCCTTGAGTTTTCCCCAGGACGGCGCAAAGATTTCCTTCGGCATTTCCTTGAGGTTGGGGGAAACGCGCGGCCGGAAATCCATGTAGGCGATAACGTCCTTCTCCACATCCATGCCCGGCGCGATCTCGATCAGCGTCATTTCGCCATTTTCGAGGGTGAAGACGGCGCGCTCCGTCACGTACAGCACCTTCTGGCCCCTCTTTGTGGCGTATTCGCCGGAGAACGTGATCTGCGTGACATGATCGACGAACTTATTGATCTTGCCGTTCTTGACGACCTTGACCGTGTCGCCCGGGAACTCGTATTCGTCGCCGGAGGCTGTCAGCGTGCCGCAGAAGATAACCTTCTTGGCGGTCGACGAAATATTGACGAAGCCGCCCGGTCCGACGACCTTCGGGCCGAACTTGTGGACATTGAGATTGCCTTTTTTGTCTGCTTGGGCCAGGCCAAGGAAACACAGGTCCAGGCCGCCGCCGTCGTAGAAGTCGAACATGTAGCCATGGTCGACACAGGCTTCCGAGTTCCAGGAGGCCGGGAAATCGCCGGCTTTGGCCGGCATGCCGCCAAAGTTCCCTAACTCGGTGGTCAGGAACATATAATCGGTAACGCCTTCCTCGGCAGCTACGGCGGCGACGCCGTCGGCCATGCCGATACCCATGTTGACAACGGCGTTGGGCCGCAGTTCCATCGCGGCCCGGCGGGCGACGATCTTGCGCTCGTCCAGGGGCATCGGCTGGAGGCTGTCCAGCGGTTTACGGCTGTCGCCGCACAGGGCCGGATCGTAATAGGTGACCCTGGTCTGCAGATGGTTTTGCGGCTTGGCAAGAACGATGTAGTCGACCAGGGGACCGGGCACCTTTACCCGCTTCGGGTGCAGCGTGAATGATTTGGCCAGATGTTCCACCTGGGCGATGACGATGCCGCCGTTGTTTTTTACCGCGGTCGCCATGTGGAAAGCTTCGAGGATCATGCACTCGGTATCCATGGTAATGTTGCCGCGCTCATCGGCGAAACTGCCGCGGATGATGCACATATCGAGCGGCCAGGTTTTATAATGAAGATACTCTTTGCCGTCGATCGTGATCAACTCAACCATGTCGTCCTTGGTGACCTCGTTTTGCTTGCCGCCCTGCTGGCGGGGGTCGGCGTACGTGCCCAGACCCACCTCGGTTATGACGCCCACTTTTTTGCCGGCCATCTGCCGGTATAAATGAACCATAACCCCTTGGGGGAACAAATGGCACTCGATCTTGTTCTCGGTGACCAGCTGACCAAGCTTGGGAGCTTCGCCGATGTGCCCGGCGATGTGCTTCCGGACCATCCCCTCATGCCCCATATGATTCATGCCCCGCTCTTTGTGGTCGCCGCAGCCGGAACTGTGGGTGTTAAAAAGATTACGAGGGTGACCCGTCTCCAAAAAACGCTTTTCGACGGCAATCGCCACTTCTTCGCAGAAGCCGCATAAGCCCGTAGTGGTCCAAGCCACATTCATCCCGTCTTTAAATAGTTCGGCGGCCTGCTCTGCGGTAATTACCTTGGCCATCATCTCTCTCCTCTCAAAATTTCAAATCCCCACTGTACAACATTGTTCTAATCCCCAAAGGGCCCCACCCACCTCGCTTCCAACAATATTGCCTGTTGAATTTTTATGCCGGCCCCCTTTCGAAACCGTCCCAAGAATGTTAAAATAATCACAAAGCAGATTAGCAACATCTAATCAAAAACATTCTAGCATTCCGGAAGCGGCAAAAGGAAATATATCTTCCCTATTGAATTTATAATAAATAGTAATTATGGACTTATAAAATTTTTATTATAAATATTTTTAAGAACGTTTTCCTGTCGACTATTTCGGGGCCTTATAAAATAAAGCTGTAATATCAAAGAATGACTTTGGCATATACCATGGGAAAAAATTACATGGATAAAGGGGGCCTTTGTGTGGAACTGCATCAATTGGAATACGTATTGGCTGTAGCGAAGTGCAAAAGCTTCACTCGTGCCGCGGAAGAAATAAAGATTTCCCAGTCTTCGCTTTCCCAGCAGATCGGCAAGCTCGAAAATGAGCTGAGCCTCTCGCTATTCGACAGATCGACGCGGTCCGTGGAAATCACCGCCGTCGGGGCGGAATTCATCAAACATGCCCATAACATCGTTTCCAAGGTTGCCGAAGCCCGCCAGAATATCCTCGATTATGTCTCGCTCAAAAAAGGCAATCTTTCCTTGGGCACGATACCTATTCTCGGCCATTACGACCTCCCCAGCCTGATAGCGACCTTTCAGAAGAATTTCCCCGACATCTCGCTGGACATCCTGGAGGAAATGGACGAAGAACTGCTGCAAATGGTGCATTTCTCCAAAATCGACGCCGCTTTCGTCCAGCGTACCCACCCGGACCTCGATTTGCGCTATTATCCCCTATTGCTCGACAAGATGGTGGCGGTCGTCAGCCCCCGCCATCCTCTGGCCTACAGGAAATCGGTGGACCTGCGGGAATTGGCCGGTGAAAGCTTCATCGTCCCCCGCATCACCTCCGGACACTATCAGGACTTTCATAAAGCTTGTACGGCGGCCGGCTTCGATCCCAAAGTGGTCCTCCATTGCTCCGTCGTCAAAACCATGGTCGGGTTTGTCCGCGAGGACGTAGGGATTACCGTGCTTTCGTCGCGTGTCGCCGCATCCGAGCAGGACCAGGGCGTAAAGATAATAAAGCTGACCCCCACGATCGAGAGAAGAGTCTTTCTAGCCGTCCAGAATACCGCCGAATTGCCCCCGCCCCTCAGAGGCTTCATAAAACTCGCCTCGCAATGGGTCAACGCCAAGACGGCCAAAGAAAATGCCAAAGTCACGGCCATCGGCTCAAGATTGGCAAAACTCAAAGGGCAACTGGTATTCAGAGCAAACGACAGAGTGATCTAAGCGGCCTGCGCCTGTTCTTCCTTGGATATTCGGACATAATAAACAGAGGGTGACGATACGTCACCCTCTGTTTTCGCATATCCTATTTCGTGTTTATTTGAACATGCCAAGCGACGTCCAGTACGGTATCGCGACCGCCAGCGTGATGAAGCAGGCGACACAATACACGATGCCGTAGCGGGTAAACTGCGCCTGGGTCCAGGCCCGCTCCTTGGCGATCGACTCCGCCACCAGGGCGAACATATTCGTATAGCTCATGAGGAAGCAGTTCGCCGCCATGACGAACAGGGCCACCCAGACCATCGGGTCGATGCCGAAATTCTTCGCGATCTCGGGGATGATCGGCACAAGGACCGCCATCGTCGGGATGAACACCGCGACGTCAAAGAACCTCAAGGCGAAGAAGGCCGCCAACAGGGAGTAGCAGAAGAGCCAGGGGCTGGCGGTCAACGGCTGGATCATCGGCACGAGAACGCCGACCAGCCATTTGGATACGCCCGTCTGGGCAAAAACGGCGCCGAAACCCGAGGCGATACCGATGAACATAACCAGGTCCCAGCTGATGCCGGGGCTGATATCCGAGGCTTTGAGGACGCCGGCGAGCGTCAGCAGGAACAAGCCGGCGAGGCAGGTTGCCGGGTCGGGGATCTTGTGAATCCGGCCGGTAACGAACATGATGAAGCAACCGGTAAGGATTACGATGCTGTAAATTTCATCCTTGCTGAACGAACCCAGTTTCTTGTACTCTTCAGTGAAATATTCCTTCGCCAGGGTGATCGGCTGATCCGGCTTTAGGACGAAATAGCCCATTACGATGAGGAGGGCCGACAGCAATTCGGCGGGCAGGAACATGGTCTGGCTCCACGAGCCGAAGGTAATGACACTCTTGAGGTCAGGCACCGAGCCGAACATGCCCATGATGATCGGGCCGTGCAGGGAACCGGTAAGCCAGCCTGTCCCCGGTATGACCGCCATAACCCAGGCCGACAGCAGGAGCAGCGCGCTTCCCGAGGATTTCATCTCCAGCTTGCAGGCTTCGATAACGCTGACGGCGATGGGGACGATGATGACGCAACGCACCGTGATCGACGGCGTAAGCGCCGACAGCGCCAGGCCGATGATAACGAAGGCCAGGATAAGCATCGGATACGAAGGCTTAAAGGCCTGCAGCGCCATAAAGGCCAGCCGTTTTCCCAGGCCGGTTTTTACCAGAACATAGCCGAAGAACAATGCCGGGATAAGAGTCCACAGGGCACCGCTGGTGAATCCGGAAAACACCATCGGCATAGGAACGCCAAAAGCCATTGTCAGTAATAGAAACAAACTGCCGCCGACGGAAAAGGGAATCCCCCACGGCTTGAAAACCCACATCCCGATCGTGAATATCAGCGCCATGAGCACCTTGTGGCCCAACGCGGACAGTCCGGGCGCAAAGGGAGTTGCGAGCCCGACATACAGGCCCAGGATAAACATTACTAAAAATCCGACGGTGCTTACTTTAAACAGGCTGGGTTGAGCCGCTTTCACTTCCGTTTTCATGCAACACTTCCTCTCTCAGCTTAGTTTAGTTAGCGGGATAACAGAACTTTCACGAAATTTCCCGGCGACCACCTCTCCTCCGCAGCTTTCTGTCCGTTGCATGTACGATATTAGGCAAACCGTTGTATCTGGGCTGATGGATAAACGTCCTAATTATTGTGAAAAAAATAACTTTGTAGGCAACACCAAGTTTCTCCGCCTGTTAGATGTATAGTAACACCCATTAATGTGTTACTTGAAATAGATTTTAATGATCGGATTAATAAGTTTTACCGATACCTAGCCTTTTTTTATATTTTGGAAGGAAACTCACCTGCCGGATTTCGGTATTCTTCGGCCGGAGCCCCCGGTACGGGCGCTGTCCGCACCCGGCAAATGATTTATCGGCGACGCCTTGCCGACACATTGATTCCGGTAACCGCTTGTGAAAAATATAATTTTCCCAAAAAGGAACCGGGAGTACCGGCAGCGAAAGATGTTAACTCAAGTTCCCTAAGCGCACCAAGAACCGACGGCAAGCGCGGAAAGCAGAGGAGAAGACCATGACCACAAAGCCCGGAGAATATAAGGGCACCGGCGACTATATCGCATCGGCCGATCTGCAGAACATCGTCAATGTCGCGGTCGCCTTGGGGCGGCCCTTGCTTATCAAAGGCGAGCCCGGCACAGGCAAAACACTATTGGCGAAAAGCATCGCCGACAGCCTTGGCCTGCAATTGATCATCTGGAATATCAAATCGACGACCAAAGCCCAGGAAGGGCTGTACGTCTACGACACCGTCCAGCGGCTTTACGACAGCCAGTTCGGCGGCTGCGACGTGGCCGACATCAAACAATACATCAAACTCGGCAAGCTGGGCGAAGCGTTCGCCGCCGACAAACCGGTCGTACTGCTTATCGACGAAATCGACAAAGCCGACCTCGAGTTTCCCAACGACCTTCTGTGGGAACTTGACATAATGAATTTCTATATTCCGGAAACGAAAGAAACGATCGCCGCCCAAAACCGCCCCATCGTAATCATCACCAGCAACGCGGAAAAAGAGCTGCCTGACGCGTTCCTGCGCCGCTGCATTTTCCATTACATCGAATTCCCCGACAAGGCGATGATGCGGCAGATAATCGCCGTCCACCACCCCGACCTCGACCAGATCCTCCTGGGGCAGGCGCTGGAAATGTTCTATACCCTGCGCGCGCTGAACGATCTGCAGAAGAGGCCGAGCACGAGCGAACTGCTGGATTGGGTCCAGGCCCTCGCTCTCGGCGGCGTCAAGCCCGATAAAATCGCCACCGCCATCCCCCTGCTGGGGGTGCTGATAAAAAAAGACCAGGATTTCGCAACCGTCCTGGACCAGCTACACCAGAAGGGGAGCGGCGACAAAGCTCCCACCCCTTATGGCGTCCACAACCGGTAAAGAGGGTATTGCAGCTTGTTTATCGACTTTTATTATCGCCTCAAACAAGAGGGCGTCCCTGTTTCCCTGACAGAATGGATGACCCTGATGGACGCGCTGGCCAGAGGCTTCGCCTTCTCCAGCCTGTCGGCCTTTTATTTCCTGGCGCGGGCCATCCTCGTCAAAAGCGAAACCAATTTCGACCGCTACGATCTGGTCTTCTCCAGGTATTTCAAAGGCATAGAAACCCCCGAGGATATCCTGGCAGCGGCGCTGGCCTGGCTGAAGAGCGAAAAACCCCTGCCCGCGGCGCCGCCCACGCCGGCAGCGCTACTTGCCCAGTACAACGTGGAGGAACTGCGCAAACTGCTGGCGGAGAGGATCGAAGAACAGAAGAAGGAAGCAGTGAAAGAAAAACGCGGCGGCCCCTTTTGGATCGGCACCGGCGGAACATCGCCCTTCGGCGAGTCAGGCAGCGGGGGCGGCGTCCGCCTCGGCGGCGAATCCAACAGCATGTCGGCCGTCAAGGTGGCGGCCGAAAGGCGCTACCTGGACTTACGGGACGACAGCATCACCGGCGTCCGCCAGTTCGAGATGGCGCTGAGAGCGTTGCGGCAACTCAGCACCAAGAACGAGGCGCCGATGGACGAACTGGACCTGGACGGCACGATCGACGCTACCAGCCGGAAGGCGGGCATGCTGAACATCGTCTGGAAGCGCCCCCGCCGCAACCGGATGAAAGTCATACTGCTAATGGATACCAGCGGCTCGATGCTCAAATTCGCCCAGATCAGCAGGCGCCTATTCACCGCCGTCAACCGCACCACCCATTTCAAAGACTTGCGGTTCTATTACTTCTACAATTGCGTCTACGATCGCGTGTACGCCAACGCCAACCATACGCAGCCGGTGAATACGGAACACCTGTTCAAGACCTTGAACCCCGAATACCGGCTGATCATCACCGGCGATGCCACGATGAACGAGCACGAACTGCTCCGGCCGGGCGGCACGATAAGCTGGAACGAGAACAACGAACTGTCGGGACTGGACTGGCTGAAGCGGCTGGCAAAAATGTATCCTCACGCAGCCTGGCTTAATCCCGTCCCGGCCGCCAACTGGACCCACTACGAGACAATCCCCCCCATTCGCGAAGTCTTTCCCATGTTCGAGCTGACCCCAGCGGGGTTGGAAAAAGCCATACAGAAATTAAAGACGAGATAGTTGCCGGCGCTTGCCCTGGCAGCCTGCGACAGCACGGGGCCTTTGTATCGCCCGGCGAAAGGCATGGATCGTAGCGCCAAGAACGGGAAAATTTTCACACTTATTGCCGTAGCGGCCTTTTCCGCCGCCTGCAAAAAAATAGAATCTTTGGGGAAAAGCGGGGTGAGCGTCAGGAAAATCGCGGTTTGGTTCGGTTTTTCGTTATTTTGATTTTTAATTGGCGAAGGGAGCGAAAAATGTGTCTAAAGTAATTTCTGCCGAGAAGGTGGCCCAGCTCATCAAGGACGGGTCGTGCGTAGCCTGGACCACAGCGGGGTTGTGCGGCTTTGCCGAAGAGGTGGCCGGCGCGATCGAAAAGAGTTTTTTGGAGACCGGTCATCCCCGGGATCTTTTCCTCACCCATAGCTGCGGCTGCGGCGACCATAAAACGCGCGGCATGAACCACTTCGGCTACGAAGGCTTGGTCCGCAAGCATGTTGCCGGGCACATCGGCGAAGCGCCCAAGCTGGGCAAGCTGGTAACCGACAACAAAATCGAATGCCACCTGCTGCCCCAGGGGGTCATGACCCACCTCTGGCGGCAAATGGCCGGGAAAAAAATCGGCGTTATTTCTAAAATAGGCTTGGGCACCTTTGTCGACCCCCGGCAGGGCGGCGGCAAAATTTCGGAAAAAACCAAGGACGAATTCGTTAAACTCGTCGAATTCGAAGGCGAAGAGTATCTCTACTACAAGACCTTCCCCATCGACGTCGCCGTCATCCGCGGCACCACCGCCGACGAGAGCGGCAATATGACGATGGACGACGAGCCGTTGTTCCTGGAAGCCCTTTCGCTGGCCACCGCCGTCAAAAATAACGGCGGCATGGTAATCGCCCAGGTCAAGTACGTTTCCAAGACCGGTACGCTTGATCCCAAACGGGTCAAGGTGCCCGGCGTGATGGTCGACCATGTCGTCATCGCCAAGCCCGAGAATCATCTGCAAACCAAAATCACCGGCTACGATCCCGCCCTGTGCGGCGCGTCCCGGAAGCCCATGGCCACCATGGCCCCCCTGCCTCTTGACGAGCGCAAGGTCATCGCCCGCCGGGTGTGCATGGAGCTTCGTCCCAACAATATCCTCAATCTGGGCATCGGCATGCCGGACGGCGTTGCCAGAGTAGCGTCGGAGGAAGGCGTCATCGAAATGCTGACCCTCTCCACGGAGCTTGGTAACTTCGGCGGCGTCCCGGGCAGCGGCCCCGACTTCCCGGCCAGCTGGAACCCCGATTGCACGGTCGACCACCCGTATATGTTCGATTTTTACGATGGCGGCGGTCTGGACATGTGCGTTCTCGGCCTGGCCCAGACAGACAAAGACGGCAACCTGAACGTCAGCAAATTCGGGCCGCGCGTCGTTGGCCCCGGCGGGTTCATCAACATCTCGTCGAGCGCGAAAAAGGTCGTGTTCTGCGGCACGCTGACCGCCTCCGAAGACGAATACGAAGTCAAGGACGGCACGATCAAAATCGTCAAAGAAGGCAAAATCAAAAAGTTCGTCAACAAGCTCGACCAGATAACCTTCAGCGGCACTTATGCCAGCAAGCTCGGCAAACCGGTCCTGTACGTAACCGAACGGGCGGTCTTCTTGCTGGAGAAGGACGGTTTGACCCTGATCGAAGTCGCGCCGGGCATGGATGTGGAAAAAGACGTCATCGCCCAAATGGAATTCAGGCCGATAATTTCTCCCAACCTGAAAGAAATGCCGCGGGAAATTTTCCAACCGACCTGGGGAAAACTCAAGGAAATAGTCCAGAAGAACTAGCGGCAACCGCCCGAACCTGTTATTTCACAAACGCCTGCGGGTCCCAAGTCTTGACTTGGGACCCGTAAGCCAAAATGGAGCGGGCAGCATGGAGGGGACTACATGAAAGTATTGGGGTTAGTCGCATCGCCTCGCAAATTGGGCAACTCCGAAATAATTGTCAAAGAAATGTTGCGGTCGCTTCCCGACGACTGGGATAAAGAAATGCTGCGCCTCAACGATCTGCGGCTTGACCTTTGCAAAGCCTGCTACGCCTGCTTGCCGCAAGGGAAAAGCTGCATACTGCCCGATGACCTGAATTTCTTTCTGGCGCGCGTCAGGGAGGCCGACAAAGTCATCATTGCCGCCCCCGTCTACTATCTTGGCCAGCATACCACGCTGAAACTGATCAATGACCGCATGATTTCCATCCAGAACGACAGCGACGAATACTTCAAAAATAAACAGTGCGTAATTGTCGTTCCTCATACCGTCAAGGACTGGGAAGGCTATGCCCGCGAAGCGGCCATGCATTTCGCGCGCTTCCTGGGCCTGAACGTTACCGGAACCTTGCTCGTAAACAAAACCCTTCCCGGCGACGTTCTTGACGAAGATTCGTTAACCAAGATCAGGAGGTTGGCGACCTCTCTGGTTGATAACTCGCCTGTGGACTTCCGTGATCCGACATTGGCCTATTGTCCCGATTGCGGCAGCAGCCTGCTGCAAATGCACCGCAACGGCCGGTGGCGCTGTGTCATGTGCGGGTCGGCCGGCGGTTGGGCCGTAAAAGGCGGAGAGCTGTCAATCGACATTGCGCCTGCAGAAATCAGGCGATTCTCCCGCAAAGGAATGGACGAACACGGACACGTCCTGACGGAAATCAAGGAAGAATACCTCCGGCGAAGAAAGGAAGTCGCGGCGCACCAGGAAATATACAAGGACATTAATTATTGGCTTAAGCCATAATGCCGGTAAAACAAAAAAGCGGGGAAGCCCCGCTTTTTTTACTGCTTTATGCCCCGGCAATGCATTTGTCGAGGGCTTTTTCCATGTCTTTAACTGTCCGGAAGCCCATAACGCGGCATACTTCCTTGCCGTCCCTGAACGCGATCACGGTGGGGATGGTCATGAGATCATAGCAGGCGGCGATGTCAGGAAGCTCGTCGACATTCAGCTTGGCGACGACGGCCTTGCCTTCGTATAAGGCGGCAACCTTCTCGATATCGGGCGCAACCATCGTGTAAGTGGGGAAGGCCGCCCAAAAATCCACCAGAATGGGTTCCGGGGAATTCAACACTTTATCGGTGAAATCCTCTTCGGTTTTAATTTCCAATAATGGCATGCTGTTTCTCCTTCCTGCGTTTGTTTCCCGCCGCTCCTCCCGTGCGAGGTGGCATTATCATTGTAAATAACTTTCGCCGCCAAGTCAAACATCGACTATAGAAAAAATCAATGCATAACTAAAAACTTCCTTTATCCGTATATTTCCCTCAAAAATCATGGCGGTCTATTCACCGTCGCCAATAAATTTTCAACCACAGCTATTGAATTTATTGTAAAATAGTGCTAAAATTTCTGTATCATAATATAATACTATGTATCATTATTTGGAACAAATCCAGGGAGGTGACTTGCGGCGAATACACATACGGAATGAAGTTTTGCCAAAATAACTGAACTGACGAAACTGCCGGATCCGGGATAAATTATCGACAACTGTGGAGGTAGATCGTGACGGCAAAGATATTGGACGGCATCAGCATCGCTGCCAGACTGAGAGAAAGCATCGCCAAGGATGTACAGGCTTTAAAAACGGAGCGCAACGTGACGCCCGGCCTGACGGTGATCATCGTGGGCGAAGACCCGGCCTCGCAAGTATACGTCAATAACAAGCACAAAGCCTGCGAGGCGCTCGGCATCGCCTCGCAGGTCATCCGTCTGCCGGCAGACTGCGGCGAAGCCGAACTTATCGCCCACATCGACCGGCTCAACGCCGACCCGGCCATAAACGGCATCCTCGTCCAGCTGCCCCTGCCGCGG
>JARKPR010000037.1 GCA_029975165.1 Selenomonadales bacterium | reverse complement strand
GAAGCCGGCTTCGCTGTAGGGCACAACGGCGGGCGTGGGGTGCTCGTCGTCCAGGTTGGGGCGGCGGCCGGTGACCGGATTGACCGGTCCCGGATTGTAGTCTCTCCACCAGGTGGCAATGTCGAGCAGTCGCTGCGGCATCTGGCTGACGTCGCGGGCTTGTTGCTTGCGTCCTCGCTCTTCGGCGTCGACGACAATCGCCCGCGAGAAGAGACCATTGGTTAGTAGCCGCGGGCTGAGGGCCTCGAAGAAGCATTCGGGCGTGGCGGTGCCGAAGATCACCAAGCCGGGCTGGTCGATCTCGCCCCGCGGTTCGCTCTTGCGGCCGCGGTCGCGGACCTTCGTCCGCACGGTGTGAATCTCATCGGCCTCGGTGTAGAGCTGCAGCAGCATGGCCAAGAGCATGCTGTAGTAGGACTCCTTGGGCGAGGCGATGCAGCGGAGCAGGTGATCGATCTCGTCCGTCTGGAAGAGCATCTTGCGATGGACCAGCATTTCGTCTTCGAGCCCCTGGCCGCTGGCGATCTGGTTCCCGACGGCCGCGCCCAGCCCGATGCGGCCGAGGATGTACGAGTTGATTTTGCGCGGATAGGCCTTGCCGGTCCCGGAGCCGGCCAGGGCCAAGACATAAAGATTCGGCCGCAAACCGCCCTCCTCACGCACCCTCCGGCTGGCCAGGAACGACTGCAGTGCCATCGCGCCACAGAATGCCAAGGGCACGCTCGGATAGCGGGCGGCCGAGAGACAGAAGTCCATGACCTCCGAGACGAACCCGGGCACGCGCAAGAGTTCCTCGGGGATCGGCCCCGGATCGATCGTCTCCTGCTCGATGGGCGTCTCCTCGGCGGCGTGGAACGGCATGAGGCGCGACAGGTCCACGTCGTCGCCGGCCGCATCGCCCGTGCTGCCGTACCCTGCGGCACGCAGCCCCGCGGCGGCGGCGACGAAGTCCCCGCCATGTTCCAGCAGGGCGTAGACACCGAACGGCGAATAGGGGCGGTTCGGCTCGAACGGCGCGGCATTGCTGGAGAACACGTAGAACACGCCGTCCTTAAGCGTTGCGCTGGAGCCTGAGGTCTTTCCCGGCCGTCGCCAATACTCGTT
>JARKPR010000010.1 GCA_029975165.1 Selenomonadales bacterium | reverse complement strand
ACCCGTAGCGGAAATTGACCCCGAAAGTACCGCGGGGATAGAGCCACTTCACAATGCCCTTGTTCTTGCACATCACCCGGCAGGTGCCGCATTCCAGGCAGCCGGCGTAGTCGAAGCTCACCGTGCCGTCCTTTTCCGGCTTGTACAGCACCGCCGGGCACACGTACAGGCACGGCTTGTCCGCGCACTTGGCACAGATGGCTTTGTCAAGCTCGATGTGCGGCATATCCTCGTCGACGTTGAACTTGTTCAGGCTCAGCAGCTCGGGGGCGTCCATCCTCTTGATCGTCATGTACTCACGCCCCCTTGGCGTTTTTGATCTCTTTCGTAAGCAGGGGGATGAGCTCGTACATGTCGCCCACAATGCCGTAGTCGGCAGCAGCGAAGATCGGCGCCTTCTCGTTGGTGTTTACGGCCACGACCACTTTCGCGTCCCTCATGCCCACCACGTGCTGCACCTGGCCGGATACGCCCATCGCCACATACAGCGACGGTTTGACCGTCTCGCCGGAGATGCCGATGTAGTTGGGCAACCATTTCCGCTCTTCGCAGATGCTCCTGGTGCAGCCGACTTCCGCCCCAAGGGCGTCGGCAAGCTCCGCGGCCATCTGTATGTCCTCTTTCTTGTCCATCCCCAAGCCGATGCAGACGATCTTGTCGGCGGCGGCAAGGTCCACTCCTTCCCTGACGATGCAGGCGGTCTCGACAAGCTCCGCCTTTTTATCGGCTATAAGCTGCTTGGTTATCACTTCGGCCGCGCCGCCTTTCACGGCTTCGCCCCTGCCGGCCGGCACGGTGACGACGGCCATACCCTCGATGTCTTCGGCCTGGGTGACGGCGCCGCCATATATCAGCCGCTCGCAGCTTACCTTGCCGTCCCCGATGGCGACGGACGAGACGTCGCTAACCATACCGCAGCCGAGGTAACCGGCGATGCGCGCCGCCAGGTCGCGGCCGCGGGCCGTGGCGCCGACGAGAAAAAGTTCGGCGCCCTCGTCCTTGAGGAAGGCGGCCAGCGGCTTGGCATAGTTTTCGATTATGTTGCTGTCGCCCTGGATGAGGATGACCTTGTCAGGCCCGTAGCCGGCGAGTGCTTCGGCGATATCCTTGTCTAAGGCAAGCACATTGACTGGTTGGCCCGCCTGTTTGGCAAGACTGACCAGTTCGGCCGCCAAGGCTGGTTTGTCGCTGTAAACGTAGATGCCGGCCATTACAGAACACCCTCCTTCTTGAGGCTTGCGGCCAGGTCCTTTACCTTCTGGGCGGCGTCGCCCTCGGCGAAGACGATGTTCTTGCGCACCGTGACGTACGCCTGGACGGCTCTGACCTTGTTCTTGGCCGTAAGCGCGGTTATGCCCAACGCGTCGGCGGTGAATTCGGTCACCGGCTTTTTGGCCGCCGCCAGTACGGCCTTGAGGCCGGGCAGGGGTGCGGCGTTGATCTCCGGCAGGACGGCGACGACGGCCGGCAACTTGACCTTCACCGTCTCCAGGCAGTCGTCGAGCTTGCGTTCGGCAATGAGGTTGTCACTGTCGAGGGTCAGCTTGCTTACCGAGGTGACGGTCGGCCAGTCGAGGATTGCCCCCAGGCGGGGCGCCGTCTGGCGGGCGTAGGTATCGCTGGCGCCTTCGGCGCAGATGACCAGGCTGACGTCGCCGATTTTGGCGACGGCCGCCGCCAGGACCTGGGCGGTGACGTGCCCGTCGGCGCCGGCGGCCAGGTCGCTGTTCACCCAGTAGGCTTCTTCCGGACCGCGCGACAGGGCGTCTTTTAAGGACGGCTTGGCGTTGGCGGCCCCGAAGGTCAGGGCCGCCGCGGTGCCGCTAATTGCCTGGGCGGCCCTAATCGCCGCTTCGATCGCATTCTTGTCGTAGTCGCTGATCTTCCATTTGGCTTTGCTGATATCGATGGATTGATCGGCGTTTATTTTGATGTCGGCTTCATCCACTACCCATTTGTAGCAGGCGATTACCTTCGGCATGGTCTGCCTCCTTTGCGCTTATTTCTTGGGTTTGGGGAATATGGTCCGCGAGATGATCATCTTCTGGATCTCGTTGGTGCCCTCGACGATGGGCAACACCCGGGCGTCGCGGAAGTACCGCTCGATGCCGCCGTCCTGGGTCAGGCCGTAGCCGCCGCAGATCTGCACCGCCCGGTCGGTCACCCGGCAGGCCATTTCGGTGGCCGCCAGCTTGCAGATGGCCGCTTCGGTGGCGATCTTCTCGCCCTCGTCGTAGCGGGCCGCTGTCCGGTAGATGAGGGCTTTGACAAGTTCGATGTCCTTGAGCATGTCGGCGGCGTAGTGCTGGATTACCTGGAAGGAAGCAATGGGTTTGCCGAACTGCACCCGCTGCTGGGCATAGGCTACGGCTCGTTCGTAGGCGCCTTCCGCCAGGCCGAGCGCCATGGCGGCGATGGCCATGCGGCCGATGTCGAGGCCGCCGAATACGACGTGCAGCCCTTTATTTTCCTCGCCCATCATGTTCTCGGCCGGCACGCGGCAGTTCTTGAGGTAGAGCTCGCCCGTGTCCGAGCCGTGCATGCCGATCTTCTTGCAGGGGGCGCCGATGGCGTAGCCGGGGAAGCCTTTTTCGACGATGAAGGCCGATATGCCGCCCGGCGCCGTTTCGTTCGTCTTCGCCGACACGAGGAAGGCGTCGTTGTAGATGCCGCTGATGAAGATTTTCGTGCCGTTTAGCACCCATTCGTCGCCGTCCTTGACGGCGGTGGTTTCGATGGCCGAGGCGTCGGAACCGGCCGAGGCCTCGGTGAAGCCGAAGCCCATGTTGTATTCGCCGATCGCCACTTTGCGCAGGTACTTTTCTTTCTGCTTGGGCGTGCCGCCTTGGGCCAGGGTGGTGGCGATGAGGTTATTGGCCAGCGACCCGCCGATGAAGCCTTCGTTGGCCAGCACTTCGACGATCATGACCTG
>JARKPR010000084.1 GCA_029975165.1 Selenomonadales bacterium | reverse complement strand
CTGCCTTGGCATACTTCTTGCTTTTTAGGTTTTGCCGAAGCAAAGGCCACACAAAGGAGCGATCACGATGTTTAAAACCCGTATCACAGAACTGTTGAAAATCAAGTACCCGATCATGCAAGGCGGCATGCAGCACCTGGGAGTGCCCGAGCTGGCGGCCGCCGTTTCCAACGCCGGCGGCCTCGGCACGATGAACGCGACCATCTATCCCACCATCCCCGAGTTCCGCGACGCCATCCGCAAAGCAAAATCCCTCACCAAAAACCCCTTCTGCGTCAACGTATCGATGCTGCCCACCCTCTCGCCGGGCGAACTGACGCCGGAATACTTCAAGGTCATCGTCGAAGAAGGCGTTGCCGTGGTCGAGACCGCCGGCCGCGACCCCAAGGATTTCGTCCCCCTGCTCAAGGCGGCGGGCATCAAGCTCATCCATAAGGTCGCGGCGGTGAAATACGCCAAAAAGGCCGAAGCCGCCGGCGCCGACATCGTCACCATCGTCGGCCTGGAGTGCGCCGGGCACCCCGGTATGGACGACGTCACGACCATGATCCTCGGCAACAAAGTCGCCCGAACGGTAAAAATCCCCGTCCTCATCGGCGGCGGCATCGCCGACGGGGCCGGAATGGTCGCGGCCCTGGCCCTAGGCGGCGACGGGGTCGTGATGGGGACGAGGTTCGTGGCTACCGAAGAATGCATCGTCCACCCGAGCTTCAAAAAATGGATCGTGGACAGCAGCGAAAACGACACCATCCTTATCCAGCGCTCGATCAGGAACATGATCCGCGCCATGAAGAACGACGCCGCCCGCAAATGTCTGGAGCTTGAGAACCAGGGCGTCGGCCTGCCGGAACTGCTGACCGTCATCTCGGGCAAAAAGAGCAAAGCCTCCCAGCTGGATGGCGACCTAAGCGGCGGGATCTTCGCCGTCGGCCAGGCAACCGGCCTGATAAACGACATCAAACCTGCCAAGCAGGTGATCGACGACGTGATCAGCGAGGCGGAAACGGTAATGAACCGGCTGAACGCCTTCCAGCAATAGGCGGCCGGCGAGGAGGACGACGATGGATGCGCCGAAAGTCATTTTGACCAGACAGGCCGGCATCGGCTATATCACCCTGAACGACCCGGAAAACCGGAACCCTTTGTCGGCCGCGACCGCCGACACGCTTGTTGGGCTCCTGGACGAATGCGACCATGACCCCGAGGTCCGGGTCGTCGTGCTGCGCGGCGAAGGGCCTGCTTTCAGCGCCGGCGGCAACGTGAAGTCCATGCTGGAGCGCCTGGAAGCCGGCACCGCCGATTACCGGCCGGGGATAAAGAAGCTTGGCAATGCCTTCATCAAACTGCGGACCATCAAAAAGCCGGTCATCGCCGCCATCCACGGGGCGGCCGCCGGCGGCGGGCTGAACCTGGCTTTAGGCTGCGATTTCCGCATCGCCGCCGCAGATACGAAATTCGTCTTCGCCTTCGTGAACATCGGCCTGGTTCCGGATGTGGGCGGACCGCTGCCCCTCGTCAGGATGCTGGGGGTGGCGAAAGCTACCGAGCTGCTGATGACGGGCAAGCTGTTCACCGCCCAGGAGGCGCTCGCATGGGGGCTGGTCAACGAGGTTGTGCCCGCCGGCGAGCTTGCGGCGGCGACGCTTAAGCTGGCCGCGAAACTGGCCGACGGGCCGACGCAGGCGTACGGCTGCATCAAGGCGATGATCAACCGGGTAGCCTTCGCTGGACTGGAGCAGGAGATCGAGAGCGAAGCGGAATACCAGGCGCTATGCGCCAAGACGCACGACCACCGCGAAGGGGTCGGCGCCTTCGTCGAAAAGCGCAAGCCCCGGTTTACCGGGCAGTAAAAAGCAGACCTGTAAAGCTGAGGCACAGGGAGGAATACACCAGTGGACAGACTGTTGCCGTTTGCCGGCGAGCACGAAATGTTCCGCCGCTCGTTCGGCCAGTTCCTCGATAAGGAAATCGCCCCCTATTACGAGCAGTGGGAAAAGGACGGCATCGTTCCCCGCGAAGTTTTCAAGAAGTTCGGCGACCAAGGGTATCTGTGCATCTGGCTGGATGAGGAGTACGGCGGCGCCGGCGGCGATTTTCTCTATAACGTCATCCAGACGGAAGAGATAAACGCCCGGGGGCTGCAGAATGTTTTCATCCGTCTGCACGGCGATGTTGTCGCCCCGTATATCGCCGCCCACGGCACCGGGGAGCAGAAGAAAAAATGGCTGCCCGACATCGCCGCCGGCACGAAGATCCTGGCCATCGCCATGACCGAGCCCAACGCCGGCTCGGACCTGGCCAACCTTCAGACCAAAGCCGTCAAGCAAGGCGACCACTACGTCATCAACGGCAGCAAGACGTTCATCTCCAACGGCATGCTCGCCGATCTGGTGCTCGTGGCCGTCCGCACCGATCCCACGGCCAAGCCGTACAAAGGAATCAGCCTCCTCCTGGTGGATACCACTGCCGCAGGCTTCAGCCGCACGAAATTGCGCAAGATCGGCATGCATGCCCAGGATACCGCCGAACTAAGCTTCGTGGACTGCAAGGTTCCGGTGGCGAACCTCATCGGCGAAGAGAACAAGGGCTTTTACTACATGATGGAGAAGCTGCAGCAGGAAAGGCTCATCGCCGCTTACAACGGGGTCAGCATGGCCAGGCGCAGCCTCGATCTCACTTTGCGGTACGTGAAAGAGCGCCAGCTGTTCGGCAAAACTCTCGGCGAGTTCCAGAATACGCAGTTCGTGCTGGCCAAGGCTGCGACGGAGATCGAAATGGGGCAGAGCTTTGCCGATCAGTTGACGCTCCGGCACATGGCCGGGGAGAAGGTGAATAAAGAGGTCAGCATGGCCAAGTATTTCTGCTGCGATATGGCGTTCCGCGTGTCGACCGACTGTCTGCAGATGTTCGGCGGCTACGGCGTCTGCGAGGAGTACCCTATCGCCAAGCAGTTCACCGACACCAGATTCCTGACCATCACGGCCGGCACTTCCGAGGTGCAGCTTCTCATCATCGCCAAGGAGTTGGGCCTGTAAACCGGCCGCAAATATGC
>JARKPR010000081.1 GCA_029975165.1 Selenomonadales bacterium | reverse complement strand
ACTTAAGCCATCAAAATCCCGACATAAAATCAGTTCCCGAACTTATTAGCTTTTTTGAAAAAATTTACGAAAAAACTATCAGCGAGGATGATACCGTCACTGTTATTTATTTTTCCGAGATAGCCGAAGCATAATTAATTCCGGATGTTCACCAGCCATTTACTTTGGAAAATATATAACCGGCGCCGATTATCAGCAATATAATCCAGGCGGCAAGAACGACGATTCCAGCCCCTAAGAAAAATGGCATACGGTCTCGCCAGCGCTCGCTTTTTTGCCGGCAATCTATTCGTACCGAATCAGGCAGTAACCGCATTACATATAGAATCGCTGCGGAAATCAGCGTTGCATCATCGACAAATCCTAAAAGCGGCAAATAATCAGGCAATATATCCACGGGACTAAGAATATACACCGTTAACATGCCTAATAATCCCTTAATGTAGACCGGAGTATGCGGATGCTTCCATGCGTAGTACATGGTTATTATATTGTTGGGCACGAGTTTCAGCCAAGCCCAAAAACGGATTAACCCGTTTTTTGCCACATAAGACACCCCCGTTTCTATCTTTGTTAATACCTTACCCACAATTATATCCATCCATTTGCTTTTATGCAAAATTAAAGCACCGTTACTAAAAGAACGGTGCTTTAAAAGTTTTCCATGTAAAAATTATTCTATTACCGAACTATCGCGTTATCTCTACGACCTTCTCTAAAAACCGTAAGCCAGTTTCTGTTTTAGGAAATTATCTATCTAACGCTTGCGCGTTCCTCCCTTTGGTTCCTGTTTCCTCAGGAGGCTCCCCTACCATATTTTGGGTTTCTGCCTCGCGGAGTTTACCGCTTTTCATTAGGCTGTCGCCAGCCTACCCGCTTTCTGTGCACTTTATGGCTACTTTCAACTGCGTGAGTTAATTTTGCCGTCGTCAGGGCTACACCCTGCCTCGCCTTGCGGCGAGCGCGAACATTACGGCCGTCTCAGGCCGTGGCAGTCTGGACTTTCCTCAGTATTATTCATACCGCAATTTCCCGTTTTTAAAAAAGGATAAGATAACTCCGCCTGAAGCTTAGCCAAACTTACCCAGCGGCCTGATCGTCGGAAAATGGCGACCCCGAACGGATTTGAACCGTCGATCTCCGCCGTGACAGGGCGGCATGTTAGACCACTACACCACGGGGCCCCGCGGATTTATATATTACCATGCTTCCCGTCTCATTTCAAGCGGCCAGGCGGACATTCAGCGGCGATTATCTGCACCCGCCGCCGTCATGCTCGCTCAGGGACTTGTTTACAATAACTTTCGCCTTCCGCCGCCACCGGCAACAATTCCCTTCCCGGCCAATACAATATACTAAAAACTGCGACGGAAGGTATACCATGCCGCAATGCGACGCCGTATTCACAGGCGGCGGCGTCAAAGGCATCGGCCGCGTCGGCGACCTGCGGGACTTCGGCTTCGACCCCTCCCTCCTCCCCGTTGCCGGCGGCCTCCTCAGCAACTTCCCTGTCTGGCTGTTTGACGACGGCAGCGATGATCCCCCTGGCCGACCTTTGGCTTCAAATTTGCCGGCCTCGGCGACCGTGGCCTTCCCCATGGAAGCGGGCGCCCTCTTCGCCAACGGCCGGGCCGCCGCCCATCGCTTCCTCGCCACCTCGCAGTTCGCCGCCCGAAAAGCCCGGCACCGGCGCCGAGCATAGCGATTCACCTATCCGGACAGGCTACTATCCGTAACATCGACAAGGGGGGAAGCGGATGGCCAACCTGTACCCGTACATCTACTCCGACGACGCCAAAACACAAGCCGAATTTTACGCCAACGCCCTCGGGGGCGAGATCATCCTCAGCAAAACCTTCGCCGAATTGCCCCCAACCGCTCCGCACGCCGACGAGCGGCTCAGGGACAAAATCCTCCACCTCCGTCTGCGGGCGGCCGGGCAGGTCTTCTTCATGTCCGACTCCGTCCGGGAACCCGTGCAGCGCGGCAACGGCCTCGACCTCACCCTCGAATTCGCCGACGAAAACGAAGCGCGGCAAGCATTTGAAGGGTTATCTGCAGGCGGTGAACTCCTCATGCCCTTCGCCAGGCAGTTCTGGGGCAGCATGTCCGGCATGGTCGTCGACCCATTCGGCGTGCGCTGGCAGATAACCGCCGAGTTCAAGGCCCAGTAGTACCACCCGGGAGCCGCAAGGCTCCCTATTTTTGTCTTGCCCTTCCCCCACCGCTGCTGTACGATAATAATAACCGATTCTTGATCCCCGGGAGGCTTCATGGACACCATCACCTTAAGGCAATTCCGCCTCGACGAATACGACCGGGTCGTGGCCGTCTGGCACCAGGCCGGCCTCGCCCTCCGCCCCGGCGACGACAGGGAAGCCATCGCCCGCAAGCTGGAGCGCGACCCCGAACTCTTCCTCGTCGCCTGCGACGGCGACGAAATAATCGGCACTATCATCGGCGCCTACGACGGTCGCCGCGGCTACATCTACCACCTCGGCGTCCTGCCCCGCTATCAGCGGCATGGCGTCGGCCGCCGGCTTGTCGGCGAAGTCGCCAAACGGCTCGCCGCCCTCGGCTGCCCCAAGCTCAACCTCTCCGTTGCCGACGACAACGCCAGCGCCATCCGTTTCTACGAATCCCTCGGCTTCGAACGCCGCCACGTGTTTATGGGCAAAGAACTATAATGAGCCCAAAGCCTGACGTAATCCGTCAGGCTCAAATTTTTTTCTATTTCCCATCGAGCCGCAACCCAAGAAGAATTTCCCTTGCAACCTATAGATGACCGGTCTAATATATAATCATGGATAAACAAAATGTTCGCCAGCACCTCATCGAAACGGGCGCCAAAGCCTTCATGACCAAAGGGTACCACGCCGTCGGCCTTCAGGAGATTCTTGCCGCCGCCCAGGTGCCCAAAGGGTCGTTCTATTACTACTTCCGCTCCAAAGAAGATTTCTGCATCGCCATCATCGACCACTACATCCGCCTGTACGCCGAACGGCATATGGCCGTCCTCCTTGACCGCGCCCGCCCCGCCCAAGACCGCCTCCTGGACTTCTTCGCCGCCGAAAAAACCTACTACCGCCAGCAGCAGTGCCAGCACAGCTGCCTGCTGGCCAAGCTGGCCATGGAACTCTCCCTGCTCAGCGAGTCCATCCGCGCCGAACTCCAGCGCGGCATGAACGGCTGGATCGGAACGGTCGCCGCCTGCCTCGCCGACGGGGTCGCCGCCGGCGAATTCACCCTCTTCCAGCCGCCCGAAACAACCGCCGAATTCTTCTACGCCGCCTGGGCGGGGGCCATCACCCGCATGCAGGCCACCCAGACCTTGGCGCCGCTCGACACCTTCATCGCCTTCGCCGCCCGGGAGATCGGCGGCCGGCCGCATTAATCCCTTCCTATATAAATATAGACGACCGGTCTACTATATGCCAACCCCACATACGCTTATAAAAACGCAAAGGAGTGTGTTCCCCGATGTTCACCGTCTCCCCCGCCTGCGTCAAATGCGGTCTCTGCGCCGAGGTCTGCCCCGTCGGCATCGTCGGCCTGGACGACGCCGGCCCGAAGCTGCTGGCCGCCAATGCCTGCGTGCGCTGCGGCCACTGCGTCGCCGTCTGTCCCCACGCCGCCCTCGACCACAGCCTCGCCCCCCTGGCCGATCAGCTACCCCTCGGCGACTACCCCGTCCTCGACGCCGCCACCGCCGCCCGCTTCCTGCGCTCCCGCCGCTCCATCCGCCGCTACAAGCCCGAGGCCGTGCCGCAAGAAACGCTCCTCAAGCTTCTCGACATCGCCCGCTTCGCCCCCACCGGCGGCAACACCCAGGGCCTCTCCTATCTCGTCGTCTCCGACCGCGCCCTTATGCGCCAGCTCACCGAATGCGTCGTCGGCTGGCTCGAAGACCAGGTCCGCGACGGCGTGGCCTGGGCCAGGCCCTACGCCGCCGTCGCCAGAGGCTACCGGCAGACCGGCCGCGACGTCATCCTCCGCGACGCTCCCCACCTCATCGTCGCCCTCGCCGCGAAAAACTTCCCCATCGGCGAAAAGAACACCCGCTACTCCCTCGCCTACGCCGAGCTCTACGCCCCCTCCCTCGGCCTCGGCACCTGCTGGGCCGGCTTCTTCGAAATGTGCGGCTTCGCCGGCCACCCCGCACTCTACGAGCTGCTCGCCATCCCCGCAGATATGGCGATAACCGGCGCCATCATGGCCGGCTACCCGCGCAACCGCTACCAGCGCCTTGTCGACCGGAACCCCCTCAAAGTAGATTGGCGATAAAACGCACAAAGCCTGACACCATCGTGCCAGGCTTTTCTTCTTCCTAAATGCTACTTGCCTGTTCTGCCGCGCTTGGTTATCGGCACGCCGTCCCGGCACTGCGGGCAGTCCTCCGGCTTGAACGTAGGCACGGTCAACTTCAGCAGGCTCTCGGTGCGTACGCCGAAATCCGCCTTGCCGCCGCTGCGGTCGACCAGCAGGGCTACGCCTACCAAGTCACCCCCCTGCCGTCTTACCACCTCCAGCACCTCATCCACCGAGCCGCCGGTCGTCACGATATCCTCGACCACCAGCACCCTCTCGCCGGGCTCGATATAGAAACCGCGCCTAAGCGTCATGACCCCGTTCTCGCGTTCGGTGAAAATCGCCCGCGCCCCTAAAACGCGGCCGATCAGCTGAGCCAGGATGATGCCGCCGGTCACCGGCCCCACCACCACCTGCACGCCGTCGCCCCTGAACCTGTCGGCCAGGGCCGCGCACAGCCTGGCCGTGGGCTCGGGCCACTGCAGCACCTGGAATTTCTCGACGTACAGCGGGCTATGGAGGCCGGACGTCAGCAGGAAATGCCCCTCCATTATCGCCCCCGTGTCGACGAGCAGCTGCCTTACCTCTTCTTCAGTCATGCCGCGTCTCCCTCATTTCCTGCAAAATCGCCGCCGCCGCCGCCCGCGGGTCGGGCGCCGCCGTGACCGGCCGCCCCACCACCAAATGGCTGGCCCCGGCCTTTAGCGCCCCGGCCGGCGTAGCCACCCGGCTCTGGTCGTTGACCGCGCTGCCGGCCGGCCGCACCCCGGGCGTCACGATGAGGAACTCCGGCCCGCACGCCTGCCTGATGGCGGCTGCCTCCCGGGGCGAAGCCACCACCCCGTCCAGCCCGGCCTCCCCGGCCAGTTTGGCCAGGTTCACCGCCTGGTCCGCGATCGGCACGGCGTAGTTCAGCCGTGCCCATTCCGCCTCATCCAGGCTGGTCAGCACCGTCACCGCGATCAGCTTCGGCCGCGGCCGGCTGCCGGCCGTCGCCGCCACCGCCGCCCGCATCATCGCCGTCCCGCCCCCGGCGTGGACATTGATCATCGTCGCCCCCAGAGCCGCCAGCACCCCGGCACTGCGGCCAACCGTGTTCGGGATGTCGTGCAGCTTCAGATCGAGGAAGACCTCTTTGCCCGCCGCCCGCAGGAAGCGGATCGCCTCCCCGCCCGCCGCGTAGAAAAGCTCCATCCCCACCTTGTAATGGCCCACCGCGTCGCCCAGCTCGGCCACCAGCTTCCGGACCTTATCCATATCATCAAAATCCAGGGCCACAATTAGGCGATTATCACTCACTAGCATCCGTCCTTCCCGTCCCTATGCGCAGGCCGTTCAGAGCCGCCTAAATATTATCATTCACCTTCCCGACAATCTCGCTCACATGCCTAAGGCCCCGCTCCACCAGATAATCCTTTATCCCCTCGGCGATCTCCACGCTGGCCCGCGGGTTGACGAAATTGGCCGTCCCCACCGCCACCGCGCGCGCTCCGGCCAGCAGGAACTCGACTGCGTCGCCGGCCGTCATGATGCCGCCCATGCCGATGACCGGGCACTTCACCGCCCGCGCCACCTGCCACACCATCCTCAGGGCCACCGGCTTCACCGCCGGCCCCGACAGGCCGCCTGTCACGTTGCCCAGCTCCGGACGCCACCTATGGATATCGATCGTCATGCCCACCAGCGTGTTGATGAGCGACACCGCGTCGCTGCCCGCGTCCTCGGCCGCCTTGGCGACGCTCACGATATCGGTCACGTTCGGCGACAGCTTCGTTATCACCGGCAGCTTGGTGTTCCGGCGCACCGCCTTCACCGCCGCCGCCACATTCGCGCAGTCGACGCCCCACGCTATCCCGCCTTCCTTCACGTTTGGGCAGGAGACATTGACCTCCAGGCCGGCAACCCCCGGCACGTTCAGCCGCGCCGCCAGCTCGCCGAACTCGTCGACTGTAAAGCCGGCAATGTTGACGATGACCGGCACGTCATAGCGGGCCAGCCCCGGCAATATACGGCCGACAAACTCGTCCACCCCCGGGTTCTCCAGGCCGATGCAGTTCAGCATCCCCGCCGGCGTCTCGGCGATCCGCCGCCCCTTGTTGCCGTCCCGCGGCGCCAGCGTCGTGCCCTTGACCACGATAGCGCCGATCTTATTCAGATCGACGAAATCGGCGTACTCCGGGCCCGAGCCGAACGTCCCCGACGCCGTCATCACCGGCGTCTTCATCTTGATGCCCGCGATCTCCACCGCTATCATGACAGGTCCAGCACCTCCTCCGCCCAAAACACCGGGCCGTCGCTGCAAACCTTGCGGCGCTTGCCGTCGGTGCCGGCGCACGTGCATGACAGGCACGCCCCCACCCCGCAGGCCATATGGTCCTCGAACGAAATCTGGCAGGGGATGCCTTGGGCCTTGGCAAGCTTCGCCACCCCCTGCATCATCCGCAGCGGACCGCAGGCGTAGATGCGGTCGTACTCGCAGTTCTCCAGCAGCTCGGGCAGCAAGTCGATCGTGAACCCCTTGCGCCCCAGCGAGCCGTCATCCGTCGTCACATGAATGCTGCGGCACACGCCGAGGAAGACGTTCCGCCACCACAGCTCCTGCTTCGTGCGCCCGCCCATCAGCACCGTCGCCGGCTTGGGGCACAGCGCCTTGGCCAGGAACAGCAGCGGCGCCAGGCCCATGCCGCCGCCCACCAGCAGCGGCCGCTCCGTCTCCATATCAAACCCGTTGCCCAGCGGTCCCATGCAATCCACGAACTCGCCCGGCGGCAGCGACGCCAGCAGCGCCGTCCCCTGGCCGACGACGCGGTAAATTATCGTTATATTGCCCACCTCGCGGTCCACCTCGGCGATGCTCAGCGGCCGGCGGAGCAGCGGGTGATAGCTGTCCCCCACCCGCACGTGCACGAACTGGCCCGGCCGCGCCGAGCGGGCGATAGCCGGGGCGCCGAGTGTCAGCCGCTTGATCATCGGCGCCAGGCTGAAATGCTCGATGACGATTCCCTGGGCGACCGTCTTAGACAAGCGCGTCGCCTCCTCCCACATAATCCTGCAAGGCGAGCACATACACCAGCCGCCGCTCCCGCATGACCTCCAGCACCCGCAGCACCTCGTGGGCGGTATCGATCGACGTCAGGCAGGGGATGGCGTGCTCCACTGTCGCCCGGCGGATGCGGAACCCGTCGCGCTCCGGCTCCTTGCCGTGGGTCAGCGTATTGATAACCATATTGATCTTGCCGGCCTTGATGAGGTCAATGATGTTCGGCCCCGTCTCGCGCAGCTTGAAGACCGACTCCACCTCCAGGCCCAGCCCCCGCAGATACTTGGCCGTTCCCTCGGTGGCGATCAGTCTGTAGCCGAGGCTGGCGAAGCTCTCGGCCAGCTCCCCGGCCTCCTCCTTGTCCTTGTCGGCGACCGTGAACAACACCGTGCCGGCGGCCGGAATATTCATGCCGGCGGCGCTGATCGCCTTGTACAGCGCCCGGGCGTAGTTGTAGTCCACGCCCATCACCTCGCCGGTCGACTTCATCTCCGGCCCGAGGGAGATATCCACCTGCTGCATCTTGGCGAACGAGAACACCGGCGCCTTCACCGCCGTATACTCCTGGGCAGGCATCAGCCCGCCCTCATAGCCCAGCTCACGCAGCGTCGCCCCCATCGCCACCCGGGTGGCGATGTTGACCATCGGCACATTCGTCACCTTGCTCAGGAAAGGGATGGTGCGGCTGGAGCGCGGGTTGACCTCAAGCACATACACATCCTCGTCCATCACCACGTACTGGATATTTATCAGCCCCTTCACCTGCAGGCTGAGCGCCAGTTTGTTCGTATAATCGACGATCGTGTCGATCACCTTCGGCGGCAGCGTCTGCGGCGGGTAGACGGCGATGCTGTCGCCCGAGTGCACCCCGGCCCGCTCCACGTGCTCCATGATGCCGGGAATAAGCACCTCCGCGCCGTCGGCGATCGCGTCCACCTCCACCTCCGTGCCCATCATGTAGCGGTCCACCAGCACCGGGTGCTCGTGCGACGCCTTCACCGCATAGCGCAGGTAGTCGTTCAGCTCGGCCATGTTATAGACGATTTCCATCGCCCGCCCGCCGAGCACGTACGACGGCCGCACCACCACCGGGAAGCCCACCGCCGCCGCGGCGGCCACTGCTTCCGCGGTGCCCGTCACCGTCGTCCCCTTCGGGCGCGGGATCTGCAACCGCTCCAGCAGCGCGTCGAACTTCTTCCTGTCCTCGGCTTGGTCGATATCGCTAACCGCCGTGCCGAAAACCCTCACCCCGGCCTTTTCCAGCGGCTCGGCGAGGTTGATGGCCGTCTGGCCGCCGAACTGGACGATTACTCCCTCCGGCTGCTCCTTGTCGATGATGTTCAGCACATCCTCGGCCGTCAGCGGCTCGAAGTACAGCCGATCCGAGGTATCGAAATCGGTGCTCACCGTCTCCGGATTGTTGTTGATGATCAGCGACTCGTAGCCCATCTCCCTTAAAGCCCACACCGAATGGACCGAGCAGTAGTCGAACTCGATCCCCTGGCCGATGCGGATCGGGCCCGACCCCAGCACCATCACCTTGCGGCGGTCGGTCGTCGCCACCTCGTCCTCCTGGGCGAACGTCGAGTAATAGTACGGCGTCACCGCCTCGAACTCGGCCGCGCACGTGTCCACCATCTTATAGCTGGGCAGCACACCCCGCTCCTTGCGCAACTGGCGGATAAAATCCGTCGTGCAGCCCACCAGCTCGGCGATCGACCGGTCGGCGAAGCCCAGCTTCTTGGCCGCCGCCAGCAGCTCGCCGGTCAGGTTCCGCTCTTGCAGCTTCTTCTCCATCGCCACGATATTGGCGATCTTGGCGACGAACCAGCGGTCGATGGCCGTAATCCGGCAGATCTCCTCCGCGCTCACGCCGCGGCGCAGCGCCTCGGCGATCGTGAACGCCCGCTCGTCGTTGGCCAGCTTCAGGTTCTCGCGGACCTTCTCGGTCGGCAGCGCGGCGATCTCGGGGATGCTAAGGCGGTGGAGGCCGATCTCCAGCGAGCGGACCGCCTTCAACAGCGCTCCCTCGAACGAGCGGTCGATGGCCATCACCTCGCCGGTCGCCTTCATCTGCGTGCCGAGGATGCGGTCGGCGAAATTGAACTTGTCGAACGGCCAGCGCGGGAACTTCACCACGCAGTAGTCGAGCGCCGGCTCATGGCAGGCTTTCGTCTTCTCCGTCACCGCATTGACGATCTCGTCCAGGTGATAGCCGATGGCGATCTTGCTCGCCACCTTGGCGATCGGGTAGCCGGTCGCCTTCGACGCCAGCGCCGACGAGCGGCTCACCCTGGGATTGACCTCGATGACATAGTATTTCGTGCTGTACGGATCGAGGGCGTACTGCACGTTGCAGCCGCCTTCGATGCCCAGGGCGCGGATGATGTTCAGCGACGCCGTCCGCAGCATCTGGTACTCGTGGTCGGTCAGCGTCTGCGACGGCGCCACCACGATGCTGTCGCCCGTATGGATGCCCACCGGGTCGAAATTTTCCATATTGCAGACCGTAATGCAGGTATTGTTCGCATCCCGCATCACCTCGTACTCGATCTCCTTCCAGCCGGCCACGCTCCTTTCGACCAGCACCTGGCCGATGGGGCTGTGCTTCAGGCCGCGGATGACGATGTCGCGAAACTCGGTCTCGTCGGCCGCGATGCCGCCGCCCGTGCCGCCCAGAGTGTACGCCGGCCGGATGATGAGCGGGAAGCCGATCACAGCCGCGAACGCCTGCGCGCTTTCCAGGTCCTCGACAATCGCGCTCTCCGGCACCGGCTGGCCGATCTCCTCCATCGTCTTCTTGAACAGCTCGCGGTCCTCGGCCTTCCTGATCGCCTCCAGCGGCGTCCCCAGCAGCTCCACGCCGTACTTGTCCAGCACGCCGCGCTTCGCCACCTCCACCGCCATATTCAGCCCCACCTGGCCGCCCAGCGTCGGCAGCAGCCCGTCCGGCCGCTCCTTGTCGATCACCTCGGCCACGAACTCGGGGGTTATCGGCTCGATATACACCCGGTCGGCGATATTGGCGTCCGTCATGATCGTCGCCGGGTTGGAGTTTATCAGCACCACCTCGAGGCCCTCTTCCTTCAGGGCGCGGCAAGCCTGGGTGCCGGCGTAGTCGAACTCGGCCGCCTGGCCGATCACGATCGGCCCCGAACCGATGACCATCACTTTCTTCAGATAAGCCTTCTTCGGCACTCTCAGCCCTCCTTCCCCAGCAGCGACAGATATTCGTCGAACAGATACGTGTTATCGTCCGGCCCCGGCGCCGCCTCGGGATGATACTGCGCCGAGAAGATCGGCAGGTGCCTGTGCTTCATCCCCTCGATCGTCCCGTCGTTCACCGCCCGGTGGGTGACGATATAATCCCTGGCCGCCAGCGTCTCCTCCCGCACCGCGTAGCCGTGGTTCTGAGAGGTAATGTACACCCGGCCGGTGATGACGTCCTTCACCGGATGATTGGCGCCGCGGTGGCCGAACTTCAGCTTGTACGTGTCCGCCCCCGCCGCCAGCGCCAGCAGTTGGTGGCCCAGGCAGATGCCGAAAATCGGCTTCCTGCCCATCAGCTCCTTGACCGCCTTGATCGACTTCGGCACATCCTTGGGGTCGCCCGGCCCGTTCGACAGGAACACCCCGGCGAAATTGCCGTCCAGGATCGTTCCCGCCGGCGTATCCGCCGGGAAAACCGTCAGGTCGATGCCCACCTTGACCATCGAATTCAATATATTGCGCTTGATGCCATAGTCGACCACCGCCACCCGCGGCCCCGCCGCCGGCATGCGGTACACCTCCTTAGGCGTCACCTCGGCCACCACCTCCGTCTCCGGCGGCCGGGCGAACAGCGCCGCGATCTCGTCCGCCCCCGTATCGGCGGGGACGATTATCCCTTTCATCGTGCCGGCCGAGCGGATGCGCCGCGTCACCGCCCGCGTATCCACCCCGTGGATGCAGGGGATGTTCTTGGCCACCAGATAACGGGCCAGGCTGACCTCCGACTGCCAGTTGCTCGGCAGGTCGCACAGCTCGCTGATCACAAACCCGCGCACATGGGACAGCGGCGCCTGGTTGCACACCTCCGCCGTCCCGTAATTGCCGATCAGCGGGTAGGTCATCGTCACGATCTGCCCGCAGTACGACGGGTCGGTCAGCACCTCCTGGTAGCCGGTCATGCCCGTGTTGAACACCACCTCGCCCACCGCCCGCGCGCCGCTTATCACCTCGCCGGCGAAAACGCTGCCGTCCTCCAGGATCAGCTTGCCTATCATCCGATCACCTCGCCGTTCTTCATCGCCGGGCGGCCGCCGACGAACGTCGCCACCGCCCTGCCTTTCAGTCTCTTGCCTTCGAACGGGGTGCACTTGCCCCGCGTATAAAACTTAGCGCTGTCCACCGTCCACTCCGCCGCCGGGTCGAACACGGCGATATCCGCCGCCGTCCCCACCTTCAGGCTGCCGGCCGCCAGGCCGAGCAGCCGGGCCGGGTTCGTGGCCATGCGCTCCACTATCTCCGCCAGCGTGAACCGGCCGCTGTGATAAAGCTCGGTCAGCACCACCCCCAGGGCCGTCTCCAGGCCGGCGAAGCCGCTCGGCGCGTAACGGTACTCCACATCCTTCTCCTCGAAGGCGTGCGGCGCGTGGTCGGTCACGATGCAATCGAGCGTCCCGTCCTTCAGCCCGGCCACCACCGCCGCCACATGCTCCCGCGACCTGAGCGGCGGGTTGACCTTCGTCGCCGGGTCGTAGCCCACCACCGCCTCGTCGGTCAGCGCCAGGTGGTGCGGCGTCGCCTCGGCCGTCACCTTCACCCCCCTGGCCTTGGCCTGGCGGATAAGCTCCACCGCCCCGGCCGTGCTTACGTGGGCCACGTGCAGCGCCGCGCCCGTATACTCCGCCAGCATGATATCGCGGCCCACCGCGATATCCTCGGCCACCGCCGGCCGGCCCTTCAGGCCCAGCATCGCCGACACGGCCCCCTCGTGCATGAACCCGTCCTCGACCAGCGACGCCTCCTCGGCATGGGAGATTATCACTCCGCCGAACATCCGGGCATACTCGAACCCCGTCCGCAGGATGCGGGCGTTCGCCACATGGTGGCCGTCGTCCGAAAGCGCCACCGCCCCGGCCTGGAGCATATCGCCGATCTCCGCCAGCTCCTTGCCCTCCTGGCCCTTGGTCAGCGCCCCGACCACCTTCACGTTCACCACGCCCTCCATCTCGGCGCGGCGGATCAGGCCGTTCACCAGCACCGCGCTATCCACCGCCGGCCGCGTGTTCGGCATGCTGCACACCGTCGTGAAGCCGCCCGCCGCCGCCGCCCGCGTCCCCGAAGCGAAATCCTCCTTCGCCTCCTGGCCGGGCTCGCGGAGATGCACGTGCATATCGATCAGTCCGGGAGCCACCACCAGGCCGCGGGCGTCGAAAACCTCCGCGCCCCTGGTATCTATCTCGCCGCCGACGGCCGCAATCACGCCGCCCTCGACAAGCACGTCGCCCACCGCATCCATACCCTGCGCCGGGTCGATTATCCGGCCGCCTTTAAGCACCAGCTTCAACGTTCGTCCCTCCCATCAGCACGAGGTAAAGAATCGCCATCCGTATCGCCAGGCCGTTCTTCACCTGCTCCTGGATAACCGACTGCTCGCTGTAGGCCACATCCGGGGCTATCTCCAGCCCCCGGTTCATCGGGCCGGGGTGCATCACCAGTGCGTCCGGCTTCGCCAGCCCCAGCCTCGCCTTGTTTATCCCGAAGATGCGGGCATACTCGCGGGTCGTCGGGAAAAGCCCCTTCTGCATCCGCTCCTTCTGGATGCGCAGCACATTCACCACATCCGCGCCCTCCAGCGCCGGCTCCACCCGGTCGTACACCTTCACCCCCAGCCTGTCCATATCGCGCGGCAGCAGCGTCCGCGGACCCGCCACCCGCACCTCGGCCCCCAGCTTCATCAAGCCCCATATATTCGACCGCGCCACCCGGCTGTGGAGGATATCGCCCACGATCGTCACTCTCAGCCCGGCGATCTCACCCTTCTTCTCGCGGATCGAGAACATATCCAGCAGCCCCTGGGTCGGGTGCTCGTGCTGGCCGTCGCCCGCGTTCACGATCACCGGCTTTACCGCCCGGGCGGCGAAATGCGACGACCCCTCGGCCTCGTGGCGCATCACGATCACATCCACGCCCATCGCCTCGACCGTCAGCAGCGTGTCCCGCAGGCTCTCGCCCTTCACCACGCTCGAAGCGCTCGTCGTGATATTCACCACGTCCGCCCCCAGGTACTTGCCGGCCAGCTCGAACGACGTCCGCGTCCGCGTGCTCGGCTCGAAGAACAGGTTCACGACCGACTTGCCCCGCAGCGTCGGCACCTTCTTGATATCCCGGTCGATGATGTTCTTCATCTCCTTCGCCGTCTCCAGGATAAGCTCCATCTCCGGCACATCCATGCCCTGCAGATCGAGAATATCCCTGCCGCGCAGCGAAATCTGGCTTTTCGTCATCAGCCTCTCCCCTCCCGTTGTCGTCGTCCTTATCATACCCACAAACAAAAGCCTTCCCGGCACCAAGGCGCAGGAAGGCACTAAACCCGCTCGTATTAGTTCCCTTCCCGGCCTCGCAGGACCAATTTAAAGGTACCTTAGTACAACAATAGCCTCCTCGCGGCGTGCAGCGCAAGAAGGCCAAACCTCGGCATCGTCCTTCCTGGCCTCACAGGACCAGCTTAAAGGCAACTATATTTTGTTACCCGTATTTTACACCCCCTGGCTTATCTTGTCAACAGGGGAAGCCGCTTCAAAATTCCATCTGCGGCGTTGCTCCTCGGCTGCCATCCTCAGCGTACGTCCGTGTACGCTTCCGGTGTCCTCCTCCGGTGCGCCTTGCATCTGGAGCTTTTGAAACGGCTTCCGGCAATATTACGACTCATAATCAAATTGTCGATCAATATTTTTTGTTTTAGGGAACAATTCTACCATTTCAGGTGTCACATGATAGATGTATTCTCCAGTTTTACAAGTTATTATATCTTGTTCGTTAAGAATTGAAATATAGAGTTGGAGTAATGAAAGACTCCTCGGAATTTTATCTGGTGTCATTTTTACTAGTTGATCTCTAATCTTCGAAAGGGCTGCAGGCACCTTTTCTTCACATTGATTTTCTTGAAAAATAGTATAAAGGTTGTCGCAAAATCTCGACATATCTTGTGGGTTAAGTTCTTCAGGGATTATTTTCTCTTGAATATTAGTCTTAATAGATTCGGCAATAGCCTTTTTTGCCTTGTATTCTGGCCATGGGTTCTCAATAATATTAGGCACCATATCTTGAAATCCAGCAATTAAACAATCTAGCTGCTCTACGATAGCCTTTACCTGTGAAACGATACGAGTTCTTTTCCAATCTATTAAATCTGTTTTGTAAGTTAGCATATGAGATGTAACGGACCAAGCATGCTCAAAAGCAGTTCGAACTTGAATTTCAAATGGCATAGAATAAATTGACATTCCAGCGTCTACTTCTCCAAGGTGTGCAGGTTTAATCAATGTACATATTATTCTTGGCGATTCGAACCGAAACATCTCAGGTGCTTTTTTATACTGTCCTCTTTTCGTCATCTTTATTACTTTGAAAAGCTTAGAAATATCATTAATAACTTTTTTCTCTTCCTCTAAAGTAGGAACAATAATTGTACTAGCAAATAAATCGTCTAATTGGCTCCACGATTTATATCGACCTGTTTCAATTTTCTCAGCCAAGGAGCCGAGCGTTTTTTTTCGCTGGGAAAATGCATAATTGTTACTTTCGCAATAATTATTTATCGTTTCTCTAACAATTCGCTGCAGCTCATTAATAACCACACTAGATTCATAGTATCTCTGATTTAGCCTAAGAGGGATAATCACAGTATTCCTCCTAAACGACTAATGCACCGCTAAGAACAGCTTCCATTATTGCTGTTCGTGTTCTTCGCGGCCCCACATCATTTGATGCCGACCTGGCTGCTTCATAATAATTTTTTGCTTCTTGTATTTTCTCTCGTTCCTCAGGGTTATCAACAACATCAATAAATTTTTCAATTCTTTCAGCAGCAATTTCAAATGCAGGCATTTTTTTCTGTTCTAACAAGTTGTTTATTGACGCAACGAAAGAATAGAAATCCGCTTGATTACGAAGTCTTGATTTTATTAGTATTGGATTTTTATCAAGTATAAATTTTATTAAGCTAATAATATTACGAAATCGTTCTTCTACAGAGTCTTTACACTCCCAAGATTCGTCACGATCACTAAATTCTTTGTCTAACTCCAATTGCGTATAAGATTTCGGACCTGTTTCAATTAATAAAGCTATCTGAGCTACTAATTCCACATCTTTCATTTGCTTTTTCGATTTTTGGTTAATTTGTGGGAAACCTATAGGGAGTTCCTTAGCAAGCCATTCAGTTAATTCTTCAACTTTTCTTATAAATTCACCATCAAATCTAGCATGCCTTAATTCTTGAGCCGTTAATTTTGCTACATTTTTATTTATGCGGTCAAAAATATTATTTATTAATTTTTCATCGGAGGATGAAAGATACTCAACGGAAAATTGATATTGCCAGAATTTCATTTTAACTTCACTATCAAGGTCCTGAAAGTATTTTCCTCTATATTTGGTTTCAGTAGCTGTTTCCGCGACGGGAAATTCATTTCGAATAAATTGAAAAACGGTATCTAATCGCTGTTTACCATCTACTACACTATATTTTGAACTACCTTCAGGCGAAATTTCTTGGAACAAAAAAATTGCGGGACACGGAAAACCCAATAATACCGTGTCTATAAAGTAATCCTTATAAGTCTGGTTCCATACACTTCTTCTTTGATAAGGTGGATCTAAATCAATTAGTCCTCTTGTATAAAGGTCCCAAAACCATGAAAGTGTTTGCACATTTATGTTTCTCACTTTCTTTCCCCTTTCCGAGAAATTAGTTGTGACTATTTTCCACCAAATAATCAGAAATATACATAATACGGACTTGCTAGGATTAGTTCAAAAATATTCATAGCGGTGCAACTTTTATTTTCTACGTTCACAAAGTAGTTCCTTTTTTCAGGTAAAAGCTCTACAAATTTAGCCAGTTCAGTCACGCGAACAGAATTTATGCCTTTTTCATCGCCTGTTTCCGGCATTGGGCCACCCACATGCTAGGCGGCGGGGGACGCAGGCGTAGCGCCGTTGCGGAGGCCGTTACGCGCCGTTGGCGTAGGGTCCGGTAACACAAACGTACGCCCGGCCATGGACGGCTGGGCGAGGAGCCATCGGTCAGAGACCGTTGGCGACGGTTCGCACCAAGAAGGCGGGCACATGGTTTGCTAAAGGCAAAAGGCGGCGGAATGCGTAGCTAGAACGCTGGCAGTGTCGGCCCAAGCCTTACGGCACGTTCGGCCGTAGCTCCGGCGCGCAGCCTGCGTTCCCCGCCGCCGGGGCCGCAGCACAACACAAAACGCCGGCCCTGACCCTGCCTAGAAAATTTGTAGTAAGAATCCCTAACTACCATACATTGGCTAAACCGTATTAAGCAGCCTCGTTCAGCAGAAATGGCGGTATGCAACCATACAACTAAAAGCAAATAAGTATTACAAAAATTCCTTTAATTTTACCTTTTTTTATGTTATTATAATATTTAATCGGGTGGGAAATTTTGCCAAAGGACTGCTGTTCTGAGAATCCAGAAAACGGCATTGATGAAACAGAAAGGGGACCTAATCTTGGAAAACAAAGATATAACAAAATCAATTATTTTAAGCCTTTCGCTCTTGTTGGGTCTTTTTTTGTTAGGTTTTTTTATTTTCCAAGGACTAAAAACATTTAGCGACAAAGACCGTGTAGTAACCGTAAAAGGATTAGCTGAAATGGATATGAAGGCAACTTCCGCTACTATTGCCTTAAATTTTTCGTTTTCGGGCGATGATTTACAGAATATGATTAAGCAAACAGAAAATAAGAAAAACGCCATTTTTGATTATTTAACAACTATCGGGTATAACAAAAATGACATTACAATAAGCAATTTAGATGTTACCGACCGGCAAAAATATTACGAAACCCGCATGCAAGACGGAAAACAAGTACAAGTAAAAATAGACAGATATACCGTTGGACAAAGCCTGACAGTTAAATCAAATGACGTAGAAAACCTAGAAAATAAAGCAACTCAAATAAACTTGGATTTGGTCACCAAAGATTTAACATCTAATATAAAGACTATCTATTCTTTTCCTGAATTAAATTCGATAAAGCCGCAATTAATCGCTGAAAGCACCAAAAACGCACGCATCGCCGGCCAGCAATTTGCAGACGATTCGCAAGCAAAATTAGGTAAAATAAAAACTGCTTCGCAAGGACAAATTACTATTTCTGAAAATCGCTATACTGATGGCAGCGGAAAACAAAAAAATTCCTACATTCAAAAAGCCAGAGTAGTTAGCGAGATAGTTTTTTTCTTAGAATAACAAATGCCCCGCCACGATAGCCAATTAACTAAAAAGATATTTATTCGCACTTTATTAAAAGTGCAAGAAAAAAAACTGCTTTTATTATGGATAATATAATTGAACCCGCAGCCTGCGTTCCCCGCCGCCGGGGCCGCAGACAACACAAAGCGCAGGCCCACAGCCTGCGTTTTTCGTTCCCCGTCACTCCCCCAGCCTCCCCCGCAAATGCGCCACAAGCTCCAATATCTCCGGCTGGTTCATCGCCTCCCGCGCCGCCCGGTATTCCTCCCGGCAGATGCTCAGCAGCCTGGGGCCGTCGAGCCGGCCGCAGGCATTCGTCGCCTCCGGGTGGCAGACCGGCATCCAATCGTAGCGCGGGAAAATGTGCAAATGGAAGTGGGCCGTCTCCTCGCCGAAATTGGCAATATAAACCTTTTTGACCCCTTCGACCCCTTTCAGCAGGTTTACCGCCTTCTTCGCCATCGCGCCCAGCCGTTCTATCTCGCCGGCGGTCAGGTCGCCGAACCCTTCAACATGCCGCAGCGGCGAGGCGATCAGGTACCCCGGGACGCTCACATCCACGCAGTGATGCACCACGACCAGCCCGTCCCGGTATATCACCCCGCCCACCGGCGCCGCTTTCCCGTTAACAATATCGCAAGTCAGGCACATGGCTCCAGCCACCTCCGGCTGGCGGCCGCTTCCCCGTCGTTCACTCCCGTTCCTCCCGCAGCCCGCATCCTCGTTTCAATACAAATATTACACACCAACAAAACTTTCCCTTTTTTCCCTCACCGTCCGCGCCCCTCTTCACCGCCGAAAAAAGCGTCCCCGGCCTTGAGACCGCCTTCGCCGCCACGAAAATGCCAAGCACAAACTGCCACGCAAAAGGCGGGGGCACAGCCCCCGCCGCTATTTTCGCATCAACCCGCCATTGCCGTATCTTCGCCCGCCAGTACCGCCAACGGACACCCGCCCTGCCGCAGGCGGACGGCGACCCTGTCGCGGTCGGCGGCAAAGCGCCGCATCGCCCCCAGCGATTGGCCGGTGTCGCCGTAAACGCACCATTCCCCCCGGCAGGCAAGCGGCTCGCCGCTCAAGCCCATAAACCCCATCACATCCTTGAGCGGAATACCCAAAAACACCCCTATCTCATGCGGGCACCCATAACCGAACCTCTCCCGCAGCATCTGCAGGCACTTTTCCAACCCTTCGCCGACCGGATAACCGAGGCGGCGAAGAAAACTGCCCGCCTCGCCGTCTTCCAGATATCGGCGCAATAGCTCCGGGCGGTAGAAAAGAACGATATGCCGCTTGGCGTCACAGAAAAAAACCTGATATTCCAGCCCTGTGTTTCCCAGGACAATGTCGCCGAACCGGGCCCACCAGCGATAAAGCGGCAGGCACTTCACATCCGCCAGCGTCAAAATCGTGGCCGGCTTGCTGCCGCAAAGCGTCGGCGCCAGCTGCACGGCCAGCCAGCCGGCAAAAGCGGTTTTCTCCGTCGGCAAAAACATCACCCCTGCAACCTCACAATGAGAACAATAATCATTCTCATTATATCCGACACATTTTTCCTTTGTCAAGGATAATAAACCGCTCACGCCCTCCCCCATTCACTCTCCCGGCTTCCGCGTTCCATCCGGCCTCACCAGCCCCGCACCCAGGCTCACGCCCGTCAGCACCAGCGCCAGCGCCGCCACGTGGTTCCACAGCAGTTCCTCCCCCAGCCACAGCGCCGCCGTGAACACGCCCACCACCGGGATGCCGTTCTGGAAGAGCGTCGTCGTCGACGCCCCCACCCGCTGGATGCCCGTATTCCACCACACCGCCCCCAGAGCGGTGTTCACGAAGCTCGAAAACAGCAGCACCGCCAGCGGCAACGGCGCGAACGCCCCCTCGTAATACCACGTCCTGTTTACCGCCAGGCCGAGGACCACCATGACCGCCGCCCCCAGCATGTGGCTGTACGCGGCCACCAGCAACGGCGACACCAGCGCCGTGCCGCGCTTGATATACAGCGTCCCGGCCACGAACGTCAGCATCGCCAGGAACATCACCACGTCACCGGCCAGGCTGGCCGTCCCGCGCGCATTGCCGCCCACCACCAGCACCACGCCGCCGAAGCCCAGCAATATCCCCAGCCCCTTCGTCCAGGTGAACGGCTCGTGCATCAGGCGGCTCGCCAGCAGCGCCACGAACAGCGGGCTCAGGCCGAGGATGAGCGCCCCGTGCGTGCCGCTCGTATGGGCCAGCCCCCACGTCATCAGCGCGTGGTGGAGGAAAACCGTGAACGCCGCCGCCCCCGCCATAATACCCCACGTCTCGCGCGACAGCCTGTGGCGCCCCTGCTGCCGCACCACCAGCGGAAAAAACAGCGCCGACGCCAGCGTCAGGCGGATGGGCGCCAGCGCCAGCGGCGGGAAAAACCCCGTCAGGTACTTGACCATTACCACATTTATCCCCCACAGCGTAACCACCATGGCGAGCAGCATAAAAATGCCGTAATCCTTGCGTTGTCCGTCCAGTATCTTCACCCCTGCAATCCGTCGCGTCGCAAAAGGCCGCAACTAGCGTTGCGGCCTTTTTTGCACTCACTTCACCGGCCTTGTCAGCGTATCGGCCGCCAGGCAGGCCATCAGCGCCGCCGCCAGCGGCAGCGCCTCCTCGTCGATATCGAAGCGGAAATCGTGGTGTCCGGCCGCCAGCGCCGTCCCGACCATCACATAACCGGCCAGGCCGCCCCGCTTCTGCACTCGCTCCATCAGGAACGTGCAGTCCTCGCTGCCGCCGATGTTGCCGGTCGGCAGGATCTCGGCGAACAGGCCGCTACGCTCCGCCACCTCCCGGACGCGCGCCACCAGCGCCGGATCGCTCCCGCACCCGGCCGCGCCGCCCATCTCGGCTAAAGCCACCTTTACCCCGTACATCGCCGCCGCGGCCTCCACGATCCGTACCGCCTCGGCGTACACATACTCGTTGATCGCGCTCGTCGTCCCCCGCGTCTCCAGCTTAATAACCGCATTCGCGGGAATGACGTTGCGGCCCGTGCCGGCCTGCATCACGCCCACGTTGACCCTCGAGGCCCCCTGGCTGTGGCGCGAAATCGCGTGCAGATTCAGCGCCGCCGTCGCCGCCGCCAGCAGGGCGTTCCGCCCCGTCTCCGGCGCCGCCCCGGCGTGGGCCGGCACCCCTGTGAACGTCGCGTCCAGCTTGGTCGTCGCCAGGAACCCCACCGTATCGCAGGACATCTGGCCCGTCTTGCGCAGATTGACGCCCAGGTGCATGCCCAGGAAGACATCCACGTCGTCCACCACGCCCGCGTCCGCCATCGCCTTCGCGCCCCGCACACCCTCCTCGGCCGGCTGGAACACCAGCTTCACCGTCCCGGCCAGCTCGCCCTGCAGCGCCGCCAGCACCTCGGCCACCGTCAGGCCGACGGCCGTGTGGCCGTCATGGCCGCAGGCGTGCATCGCCCCCTTGTTCACCGACGCGAACCCCTCGCGGTACGGGCGATGCTCATTATCCTCGGCCTCCGTCGCGTCGTTGGCGTCCATATCGAAGCGTAGCGCCACCGTCGGCCCCGGCTGCGCGAAACGCAGCGTCGCCACCACGCCGGTCTTGCCGCCCTTCATCCTCGCCACCCACGACGGGTCGGCCCCCTGGGCCACCGCCCGCTCGGCGTGGCGTTCCAGCTCCGCCGCGCTCGGCAGCCCCATAATGCTCTTGGCCGCCATCACCTCGTCGCCGGTCTGCACCTCGTAGCCCAGCCCGGTCAGAATCCCGGCCACCTTCGCCGCCGTACGGAACTCCGTCCACGCCGCCTCGGCGTGGCGGTGGAAATCCCGCCGCCGTTCAATCGTCTTATCCTTCAGCCTGTTCGTCAGCTCGATAATCTTCCTGTCCATATGTCGGACCCCTTTCTGTGTCTTATAGTAGCATCAGCATCACGACGACCGCCGTCGCCACCATCGCCGGCCAATTGCGCCTCGTAATCTCCATCGGGTTGATGCCGGCCAGCCCCGCACACACGATCGCCGCCCCGGCCACCGGCGACATCGACCGGCCCAGCGCGCCGCTGATGAACGCCGTCGACCCCATCGGCAGGATATCGAACCCGAACTGCTTGGCATGCGGCGTGATCGCCCCGTTGAACGCCAGCGTCGCCGCGTCGCCGGACCCCGACAGCACCGCCACGATGAACGGCCCGAACGTCGCCGCGATCTTGGCGATACTCTCCGAATGCTTCATGAACTCGATCAGCGCGCCCGTCAGGCCGATCAGCTTCATCCCCTCGTTGAACACCGCCGCGCCGATGATAATGCCGATGACGCTTGCATACGCGTCGCCCATGCCGGCGAAGAACTGCTTTGAGGTATCCTGCGACGTCGTGCCCTTAAAGCTCACCAGGAAACCGAGGAACACGCCGATGATCATCGCCTCCGGCACCGTAAAGGCATGAATAAACTTGAAAAACGGTACAGACGGCACCAGCTTGCCGAGGCTGCCCGCCACCAGCAGTACCAGGGGAACGACCGGCACGATCGCCTTCACGATGTTGACCTCGAACTTCGCCGTGTCGCCGGCGGCCAGCATCGCCCCCTCGTAGCCCCGGTCCTCCTTGCGTAGCACCGCCACCGCCGTCACCAGCGCCGCCACCACCACCGCCCCGGCCAAAGCCGCCGCCGTGTGGCCGGCGATGACCACCATCGGGTCGGGAATGCCCGCCAGCTTGGCGATGTACGGGTTATGCATATTGCCGGGATTGAAGCAACTCCCCCACGTCCCCGCCAGCACCGCGCTCGCCGCGACCGCTGGGTGCACGCCCGCGCTCATCAGCGTCGGAATGAGGATCGCCCCCACCGCCGCCGCGCAGCCGGCCGCGCTCGGCAAGGCGATATTGACCGCGAACGTCACCAGCACCGCGCCCGGGATGAGGATGGGCCGCATCTTCGTCAGCGGCGTCGCCAGCAGATGGACGAGATGCGCGTCGCACTTCGTATACTTCATCACGAACGCGAAGCCCATTACCGTACAGATAACCGTTACCAAGCCTTCGTTGACCATCGCCTTGCTGAACGCCGTGAACGCGTCCCACGGCTTGCCCGACAGCACCGCCATCAGCGCTCCGGACATAAACAGCACCATTCTCGTCTCGTACCGCTTGATGATCGCCGCGAACGTCAGAATCACAATTAATCCGCCGAGCCAGACCAGCATTGCAAAATCCACCCCCACAAAAAAATAATGAATCTAGTCCTATATATTCAATCATCGCCAGACTATTCCTGCTCCCCCCGGCTGCCGGCGCATCCAATAATTGATAAATATTATGTATACATTTATCCACCCTGTCCTCGCTGCGTCCGGCCATGGTGCAAATACCAAACCCTCGCCGGCACCTTCATTGCCAGGTAAGCATACTATGTAATATAAAACACGCGTCAATCCGCGAAGGAGATGATTACCCTTGATCGTGCGGCCCTATCCCCGCTGGGAGCCCCCCGAAATCGACGAATGGGATGACTACTATCCATCCGGCGACGGCCCGCGGTGCTTCCCCCTCGCGGCGGTCGCCCTCGGCACCGTCGGCATCGTCGGCGCCTTCGCCTTTTGCCGGCCGCGCCGTTCCTGCCGCCCTGCCTACGGTTACGCCTACAACTGCCGTCCCTACCTTTCCTGTTCGCCTACCTATATCTGCTACCCCCGGACCTGCTACCCCTTCGCCGGCTAACCTCTCCCCCCGACGACAAAAACCGTTCCTTCCGGAACGGTTTTTTGCCGGGATCCTTCTCCCGCCCCTCAGTCCGCCCACAGACCGACGAATGCGAACCGTTCCGCATCCACCAGCCCCCGGGAAGTAATCCGCAGCGCCGGGATTACCGGCAGCGCCAGAAAAGACATCGTCATACACGGTGCCGGCAGCGTACAGCCCAAAGCCGCGGCCGCCGCCTGCACCCGCTCGTGGCCAGCCGCCACTGCCGCCGCCGCCTCGTTCGCCATCAGCCCGCCCACCGGCAGCGCCAGCGTTGCCACCGGCCGTCCCCCCGCCGCCACGGCCAGGCCGCCGTGCATGGCGCCCACCGCCGCCGCCGCCGCCGCCATATCGGCATCGTCCGTCCCCACCACCACCACATTGTGGCTGTCGTGGGCGATCGACGACGCCAACGCCCCACGCCTGAGGCCGAACCCTTTCACCAGCCCCAGCCCCACAGCGCCGCTCCGCCCGTAGCGCTCGATCACCGCCACCTTAGCCAGGCCGCCCTCCAGCCTGGCCGCCTCCGCCGCCGGCGCCGTCACCCAACGGGTCATAATCTCCGTCGGCAGCACCTCGATCACGTTCGCCCGCGCCCCCGCCGGCGCCGGCGGCAGCGCGAACCGTCCGGCGAGCGCCGGCAGCCGCACCGTATCCTCCAGCCTGCCCGCCGGCGTAGCCGCCGGCGGCGCCGTCAGCCGCCCGCCCGCGGCCACCAGCCGGCCGCCCTTGTACACCCTCTCCACACGGAAATCCCGCAGATCGCCCACCAACGCAAAATCGGCCCGGTACCCGGGCGCCACCGCCCCCAGACCCGCCAGCCGGTAATGGCGCGCCGGATGCAGCGTCGCCATCCGCACCGCCGTGATCGGGTCCAGCCCCGCCGCCACCGCCCTCCGCAGCACATTGTCGATCTCCCCCTCCGCCACCAGATCGGCCGGGTGGCGGTCGTCGGTGCAAAAGGAAAAACAGGCCGCGTTCCGTTCGGTCACCGCCGGCAGCAGCGTCAGCAAATTCTTCGCCGCCGACCCCTCGCGGATCAGCACATGCAGCCCCAGGCCCGCCTTCTCCAGCGCCTCATCCGCCGACACGCACTCGTGATCGCTGCCGATCCCTGCCGCCACGTACGCCTGCAGCTCCCTGCCCCGCAGCAGCGGCGCGTGCCCGTCCACCGTCAAGCCCCTCGCCCTGGCCGCCGCGATCTTCGCCAGCACCGCCGCATCGCCGCCGAGCACCCCCGGATAATTCATCATCTCTCCCAGCCCCGGCGACCGCGGGTCGGCGTCCAGCGCCGCCGCCACCTCCTCCGGGCCGAAGACCGCCCCGCCCTCCTCCAGCGGCGTCGCCGGCACGCACGACGGCACCATATAAAAAACATCTAGCGGCAGCCCCATGGACGCCGCCCGCATAAATTCCAGCCCCGCGCCGCCGGCCACATTCACGATCTCATGCGGATCGGCCACCACCGCCGTCGTCCCGTGGGGCACCGCCGCCGCCGCAAAAGCGGCCGGTGTCAGCAGCGAACTCTCGATATGCACATGGCCGTCGATCAGCCCCGGCACCACGAATAACCCGCCGGCGTCCACCACCTCCCGGCCGGCCGTGTAATCCCCCACCCCGGCGATCAGGCCGTCTTTGACCGCCACCGCCGCGCATACCACCTCCCCGTTGAACACATCCACCACCCGCGCGTTCCGCAGCACCAGATCGGCCGGCGCCGCGCTCCGCGCCGCTGCGGCAACCTCCCGCATCATCCTGCGTCCCCTTTCCTTTACCCCTATCATTACCCCGCCCCTCCTCCTCAATCATTACCGACGCCTCAGGATCAAAATAATTCATCCGCACCGCCAGCGAAAACAGGTGCGGGCAATCGCGGAAAATCAGATAATGCAGCCGATACAGCGCCGCCGAACCCCCGACAGGGCGAGCCCCGGGCGCAGGAACCGGCTCCGGTGCCAATGCACAGGGCGACCTCCCCGACACCAACCCCCGCCTACATATTCCCCATCCCCGCGCCTTTCCCCTCCCTTCCCGGCCGCCGCCATCCCCACAGCCATTTATCGGTATTTGTCACACCATATCTTATTCTTTGTCTTACATCGTTTGGTATTTTGTCATAATTTTGTCATAAACTCCGCCTATAATTAGAACAACAGGAAAGGGGGCGGCAAAATGAAAAAAATTTTCCTCATATCCCTGGCGCTGCTGATCTTCGGCTTCGCAACCACCGCCAGCGCCGACGACCGGCACCATGATGGCCGGCAGCACGGCAAGCGGCACCATGACAGCCGGCAGCACGACAACCCCCGCCACGGCTACTGGTCCCATCCCGCATACCAACACAGCAACTGGCACCGCACCTCCCACAGCGCGTTACCCGTCACCTGGTACGAGCACCGCAACCATTACGCACCCGCCAGATACCGCATGGAGCGCATCCATGACCGCGAATGGCACGACCGGTTCCCCGGCCTTAGGCCCTACAGGTGGCACGACGTGCGCGGCGAAGGCTTCTGGTACCGCGGCCACCGCGTCACCGACGCCGTCTTCTTCTACAACGACAGCGACCAGCTCGTCAGCGTCGGCTTCATGCACAACGGCGCCTTCATCTTCATCCGTGAAGACCGGAACGGCTTCCAAAACCGCGACTCCTTCTTCCTCTCCTGGTGGCACAGACACTGATCCCCTCCCCGCAAACCGACCACCCTTTCCGGGAAGGCGCTGCCTTCCCTTTTCCTTGCCGTAAGAAAACCGACCCTCGTCCGTAAACAATTTTTATCACCTGTTTATTATCGCAACAGAAGGTATTGCCCCGTATTTGGATAATACTAGTAGTATCAACATCCGAAGGAGGAATAGCATGAAAGGCAACCCGAAACTCATCGAAATGCTTAATGCGCTGCTTGCCGACGAACTGACGGCCATCAACCAGTACATCGTCCACTCCGAGATGTGTGCCAACTGGGGCTACGATCAGCTCCACAGCAACTTCGAAAAGCGGGCCATCGACGAAATGAAGCACGCCGAGCAGCTCATCGCCCGCATCCTCTTCCTCGAAGGCACTCCCGTCGTCACCAAACTCAAAGACATCCACATCGGCCCGGACATCCCCAAACAGCTCGAAAACGACCACGTAGCCGAAGAAGGCGCCATCGCCCTCTACAACGAAGCCATCAAGCTGGCCGGCGAAGTCGGCGACTTCGCCACCCGCGAAGTCCTCGAACACATCCTCAGCGACGAAGACGCCCACATCGACAAAATCGAAGAATTCCAAGACCAGGTCGGCCACATGACCCTGCCGATATTCCTCACCACCGTAAAATAATAAAGTCCTGTCAAAGAAATATCCCCGGCTATGTGAACTGCCCCCCGAAAAGTGTCTACTTTAGGGAGGTCACCTCAATGCCGGGGATATTTCTTTAGCCGTAAGCTCTTTTGAACCCCACATCCAACGTAGGATTTTCTCTTACATAAAAAATTCGCAGGCCCCCCGGCCTGCGAATTCCTCTCTATTGCCCGGACCGGCGTCCCGCCAGCGGGCCGGCCCCCCTCAGCACCGACGTATAAACCCACGCCGCATTTAGCAGCAGCAGCCCGCCGGTCACATAAAACACATAATGGATATCGAAAAAAGCCGCTATCTGCCCGCCCATCACCGCGCCGGCGAACGACCCCAGGAACTGGGCCGACTGGTTATAGCCGAAAATGCGGCCGGTCAAATGCTCCGGCGTCGACTTCTTCAACAGCGTATTGATCGACGGCAGCAGCCCCGCCGTCGCAATCCCCAGCAAAAAGCGCAGCCCCATCAGCTCCCACGCGTCACGGGCGAACGCCTGCGGGATAAACAGCAGCCCGGCGCACACCAGCCCTACGAACATCACCCTCTGCGGCCCGATCTTGTCCGTCAGCCTCCCCAGCCGGGGCGCCGCCGCCACGCTCGCCAGCCCCGACGCCGAAAACACCAGCCCCGAAATCAGCGCGATATGCGAAGTATGGGCCGCCATCTGCGTGATATACACCGTAATGATCGGCTGGATCGACATCAGCGCCAGTTGCAGCACCAGCGTCGTCACAAACATCGCCGCCACCACGCCGGCGTCCGGCAGCTGCCCCCACACCGCCCGGAACCTCAGCGCCGCCTTGCCGGCCGGCGGCACGAACTGCTCCTTCACGAACAGCGCCGACGCCAGGAACGCCAGCAGCAGCAGCCCGCCCATCGCGAAAAAATTGTAACGGATGCCCAGCACCTCCGCCACATAGCCCCCGAACAGCGGGCCGATCAGCATTCCGGACACCGCCGCCGTCGACAGCGTCCCCAAGGCCCAGCCCGAGCGTTCCATCGGCGTCTGCACCGCCACCAGCGTTATCGACGCCGAATAATACCCCGAAATCGTTCCCTGCAGCATCCGCAGGCCCACCAACTGCCACACCGACGTCACGAACCCCATGCACGTCAGCACGATCGCCATCCCCAGGCTCGCCCGCAGCAGCATCGGCTTGCGGCCGTACCTGTCGGCCGCCTGCCCCCAGACCGGCGCGAACACCGCCATCAGGATGAACGTCACCCCGTACGTCAGCCCCGAAAGCTGCTCGATCGCCTCCAGACTGTGGACCCCCAACTCCTCGATATACAGCGGCAAAATCGGCGTCAACTGGCTCAGCCCCGTCGACGTCGCGAACACCCCGAACCAGCAGACGAAAAGATTCCTTTTCCAAAACTCCATAAAATCATCTCACGATACAAGTCGAATACATTGCAGCAGCATTTACATCATAACCCCTCGGCCGGAAAAATTCCATATCCGGCGCGATAATTCACCCGCAACGAAAAATCCCGCGCCTCCGCACGGGAAAATATCCTTCGCATCCTTGCCCGGCGGCGCCCGCTACCCCTTCTTCCCTCCCTTCGCAATCGCCATCGTCTTCTCTATCCCCTCGATAACCTCCTGCATCGTGCCCTCGATATTAGCCATTGTCGCGCCGATCTGCTCCGACGCCTTGATGCTGTCGTCGGCCAGCTTGCGTACCTCGTTGGCCACCACCGCGAACCCCCGGCCGTACTCGTTCGCCCGCGCCGCCTCGATCGCCGCGTTCAGCCCCAGCAGATTCGTCTGGGCCGCCACCCGCTTGATGAACCCGATAACCTCGCCCGTGCTCTGGACGCTCCGCTTCGCGCTGTCCACCGTCCCCGCCAAACTGTCGATCTGCGCGTTCAGGCGCGCCGCCTGTTCCGCCTGGTGCTGGGCGAGCAGATACATCACGCTGCACACGTTCGAATCGGCCACATGCGCGCCCGGCGGCTTGCTCGCCGCAATCAGCTCCGCCACCTTCGCGCTGCCGGTCACATCGAAAATGAACTCCAGGCCGTCCGTCCTTAGCGCCGCGGCGATATCGCTGAACGTAGCTATCCCGCTATTCCTGGCCTCGGCGACCGCCGGCGCATCCGTCTTTATATCCACCACCCCGGCGATGTTCACCTCTGGAACCTCCCTGAACAACCGCAACATCGCCAGGCCGCCGTTGCCGCCGCCGACTATTACCGCCTTCAGCATGATATCTCCCCCCAAAGATTGCTTTTCCCTCTTGTCTTTCATCATTCTATCAGGTTTCCCCTGCACTCGTCTCCCGAAGATTGACAACATTCGATATTTTTACCCTTTAAGCCAGATCAATTAATCCCCGCCCTTATTTGCATTTTTTGCCGCCGGGACGGCGGCCGCAAAGAGGTATCGGGCGATGATTGGCCAATATATACCTATTATAACCATTTATAACCATCCGTTATCTTCAGGAGGAACGATGCGATTCGAAAAAAGCCCGGGCATAATGGCATGGTTCGTCTCGACGGAGATATTCAGGTATCTCGGCTTCCTGCTGCTCGCCGTCGTCTTCGTCCTCGGCTGCTACCAAATATTCGGCACCTTCAGCCTGGGCTGCACCACGGACGAATTCGTGCCGCGCTTCAACCAGGCGGCCGAAAGATACAATTCCGGCATCTTCCTCGGCAAGCTCGATTACATCAACACCAAAGACGACAAACTGCGCATCAGGGTCGACAACAAAGTCGCCGTCAAAGGCATCCTCAACACCGACAGAACCCTCCGCGCCGTCGGCATCATCGTCTGGCAGGAAGGCATCAACCCCGTCAAAACCAACTCCCTCCCCGTCAAAAGCCTCATCGCCGCCGTCAACCCCGACCTGCCCGAATACCAGGTCATCCGCATCATCGCCGACATGGGCGGCGACCGCGACAGCGGCTGGACCATCAACGGCGGCCTCAAATACCGCTACTCCTACAGCGAAGTCAAAAACGCCCTCGCCTTCTACATCTACCGCCCCGACGACCTCAGCTACCACGAATACCTCCTGGCCCTCTGGCCCGGCTACTAACCGCTTATTATCAATTATCCCGCAGGGAGGTCTCTTCATTGAAAACATTTTTCAGGATGTTGACCGGCACGGCGCTGGCCGCCTTGATCATTTTCTGCCAGATCGTTGCCGTCGCCGCGGCGCCGATCACCAAGACCCTGGACCAGAACACAAGGATAACGCCCTCAGGGGTCCTCGTCGCCAAACGGGCCCAGATACCGATGTTCAAAAAAGGGACCGTCGTCACCCTCAACGAATTTGGCGAAGTCCAGGAAGGCACCTTGGCCGAAGACATAGACCTGCCGTACGAAACCGGCCTTTCCTTAAGCACCGTCAGGACGGCCTATGCCCCTCCCCCGACCGTTTTCGTGCCTTATTCCGTGGAAGCCCCGCCGAAATACAGGGTCCTGCCCTTCAAAACCGACACGAAAGTGGTCTTCAACGAAAAAGGCGAAGTCATCAACGGCACGCTAAGCGGCAGGGACGTTATCTCCCTGAACGAAAACAACCGCCTAGCGGTATCTACCGGCGAGATAATCTTTCACAAGAACGGGATGCCGGCGACCTGTACGCTGGACGGCGACGCCTACCTGCGCATTGTCGGCTGGCAGCAAGTCTTGACGGAAAACTTCTCGGATACCGTCGCCTGTCCCGGATTCGTCGAGTTCAAGGGCGGCAAGCCCGTCAAGCTCAACGAGAAAGGCGAAGTGACGATGGGTACCTTGAACAAGGAAACCAAGCTGCTCGCCAACAAGGCTTTTTCGCCGCCCGGCGTCATAATCAAAAAAGTTTTCGAAGCCGGCACGACCGTCGAATTCGACGACAAAGGCGTCGTCGTCAAAGAAACGAAACGCGAATAAACTCCGGCCTCCGCCGGAAAAACAGAACGCCGCTTGCCGCCGAGCAGCGGGGAAATAACAAAAAGTCCTGCCAGGGCCAACCGCCCCGGCAGGACTTTTACAACACTTCCCCGCTCTTGCTTCTACAGGTAAATCTTGACGCCAGGGCCGAGCGGCAGGTCCATCACCATGAAAAGCACCAGCCAGGCCGCCCAGGCGATGAACAACCAGATAGCGAACGGCATCTGCGTCGCCATCAGCGTGCCCATGCCCACCTTGCTGTCGTCCTTGCAATAGCGGGACATGATGCCGAGCATAACCGGAACATAATACTGCAGCGGCGAAATAGGATTGGTCACGCTCTCGCCGATCCGGTATGCCGCCTGAGTAAGAGCGGGCTCATAGCCCAGCAGGCCGAACATCGGCACGAAGATCGGCGCCATTATCAGCCATTTGGCCGAACCGGACATCATGAACAAATCGACGAAACCGCACAGCAGCATAAAACAGATGATGAGCGGGATGCCGGTGAAGCCGGTGTCCCGGAGGAACTCGGCCCCGCGCACGGCCAGGATGGTCGCCATATTGCTCTTGGTGAACCAGGCGATGAACTGCGCGGCGGCGAAAGCCGTCACCAGGAAGCCGGTCATGCCCTGCAATCCCTCGGCCATAAACTTCGGCACATCGGCCTCTTTTTTGATGACGCCCTTGCCGGTCCCGAAAGCAATGCCGACACTCATAAAGAAGAAGAAAAGGATGGGGATTATGCCGCCGAGGAGGGGCGAATTCGGCACGATCGCATGGGTCTTGGCATCGCGCAGCAGCCCCGTCTCGGGCACCGTCAGCGCCAAAATCAGGGCGATATACACCAGCGCCGTCCAGCCGGCCCACCTAAGGCCCCGGTTTTCTTCCGGCGTCAATCGATGCTCGTTGCCGGCGCCGACGTCGAACTTAAAATTGGGGAAGATCCGGTCGAGCCGGGGGCTGACCACCTTTTCGGCCACGATCGTACCGACGATGGTCAAAATGATAACCGACGAACTCATGAAATAATAATTGATCAGCATATGTACGGGGGAGTTGGCGGTCTGCGGGATGACCTTCACGGCGGTGGCGGTTATCCCGGCGATGAGGGCATCGGTGCCGGCCGGCAGTACGTTGGCGCTGAACCCGGCGGCCGTGGCGGAAAAGGCTATGGCCATACCGAGGATGGGGTTGCGGCCCATACCGGCATAAACGGCCGCCGCCGCCGCGGGCATGAAGACCATCGACGCGTCGGAAGCTAGGTTGCCGTTGATGCCCAGAAAAAACACCATCGCCGTTACCGCCCAGGGCGGCGCCCACAGCATCGCCTTGCGGACGAAAGCGCTGACAAAGCCGGTATTCTCCGCCAGGCCCATCGCCAGCATCATAACGACGACCAGGCCGAGAGGCGGAAATTTGATAAAATTCGGCACCATCTCGGTGAGGATGTAGCGGAACCCATCGGGAGTCAACAAGCTCACTACTTTCACCGTCACTATTTTGGCGTCCTTGCCGGCAAAGGACACCGCCGCGCCCTCGAAAATCGCCGATAACAGCAGGGCGGCTATGGCCAGGAGGGAAAACAGGATAAACGGCGACGGCAGCTTATTGCCCGCTACCTCGACGAAATCGAGGAAGCGCTGAAACAATCCCGAGGGCTTCGTCGCAGAGGCGGGAGTTTGCGATTGAGACATTGATAAGTCCTCCTTTCGGATTGGTTCATATTTCGTATCGGTCATACCCGTGGCTATCGAGACTCTTTTGCCGTTGCCCCCTTTCGCTGCTGGACACGCGATAACGCAGCCAAAACGGTATCCTCCATAATTCTGGCGCCGATAAACAGCGCCCGTTCATCGAAGTCGAAATTGCCGCTGTGCAGCGGCCGCAACTTGCCGCCATCCGCGCCGCAGCCCAGGAGGAAAAAAGCTCCCGGGACGGAGTCCGTGTAAAAAGCGAAATCCTCGGCCCCCAGCGCCGGCTTGATATCCGTCCTCACCCGCTCGGAGCCGAGCAGTCTGCCGGCCGTCAGCACGACCAGGCAGGCTTCGTCGTCGGTATTATTAAGGACCGGATAACCGTGCTGGTAATCCAGCTCGAAACTGCCGCCGTAACCGGCGCATATGCCTTCGGTCACCTGGCGGATAATAGCGGGTATCTGCTTCCGTATCGCCTCCGACAGCGTTCTCACCGTGCCTTCGAGCAGCACCTCCCCCGCCACCACATTGTAACGCTCGCCCCCGCGGATCGTACCCACGGAAATCGTCACCGCCTCGCGGGGGTCGACCCGGCGATGGATTATCCGGCTGAAAGCATTCAACACATCCCCGGCCATCATGATGGCATCGATGCCTTGGTGAGGATTGGCGGCATGGGCGCTTGCGCCGATAAGCCTGAGGCTGAACCGGTCGGACGACGCCATCTGCGGTCCGCGGATGATGCCGATATCGCCGCAAGGCAACTCCGGCCATACGTGCAGCCCGAAAATAGCATCCACCTTGGGATTCTCCAGGACGCCGTCCTTGATCATTTTCGGGGCGCCGCCGCGCGGAGCATCCTCCTCCGAAGGCTGAAAAAGCAGCTTAACGGTCCCGGCCCATTTATCGCGGCTCTGCTGCAAGGCCGAAGCCACCCCCAGCAATATCGCCATATGGCCGTCGTGGCCGCAGGCATGCATTATCCCTTGGCGCTGCGACCGGTAACCGACCGCGTTCTTCTCCTCCAGCGGCAGAGCATCCATATCGGCGCGCAGAGCGATCACCCCGCCCGGGGCGCAGCCCTCGACCGTGGCCATAATACCGGCATGACACTCGAAAGTCCGGGCGGGTATGCCCATCTTCGCCAGCTCATCCAGCAGGTAGCGGCGGGTTTCGTACTCCTGCCCGCTTACTTCCGGATAAGCGTGAAGATGGCGTCGCCATTCCACGATCCGCGACAGGGCGGGGGGTTGGAGGATCTTGTCAGCCAAAATGTTTAGGGCCTCCTTGCCTACGGGGCATTTGTCTTTTGTCCATGTAACCTTAGCATAAATTGTAACACATACCATTTCGGTCCTATATCTGAAAAATCCGCAATAGCAGAAATGTCTAATTATGCATCGCCCTGCATTAGCCGGCGGCAGCCGGCTGCCGCCGCAGCACAACAGCCGTCCCGCGGAAACGAAAAGCTCCCGGTATTCCCGGAAGCTGCCGACAATATGAATACTTGCATATTTAATTGCTGCGGCCGGTGATATTTGGGTTACGGACGCAAATCGAACCCGTTTAAACCTGCGACAGATCGCGGCTGTCGAACCGGTACAACTTGTAAGGACGGCCCTTTCCGGCCGACTCCTCGCCGCAGAGATAAGCCGCCCCCGCTTCCCTGAGCGCCGTCATGATCCGCCGGGCGCTGCGCGGGGTTATGTCCAGCCGGGCCGCAATCTCATTGATACCGACAGTATCCTTGTCCAGCTCGTTGATGAACGCCGCCAGCCGGTGAAGCGTGAACATGCTGATCCGCAAGCGTTTGGCCAGCGCCCGCTGCTTGGCGTTGTCGCCGCCGAGAAGATAATTATAGCGGTTGCCGGCGTTAAGCGGCCCTATCGCCCGGTGATCGTCCGTTACGATCATCCAGTGGCCCTGTCCCAGACGCTTGGCCAGCCCGTGGGCGATATGGGCATTCTCCTCCGCCTGATAAGCGGTCGTGCCGAAGCCGATGCCGCCGCTCACGTGCACCCGCAGCTTCCGGGCTATCGCCTCCAACAGCGGCAGAACGGTGAAATCCTGCGTAACCGCCGTGATGCGCCCCCGGGTGGTAAAAATCATATGTTTGCCACCGCCCTGGGGGATAACCGAACCGCCCACCTCCTGGGCAAAATCCAGCAGAATCTCATGCAGCCGGATCTCGATCCGGTTGACGGCATAGCTCGACCCGGCATCCCGCACCATAGTGTCGAAAGCGTCGATGGCGACGTGGCACACCGCTATCTGCGATTCACTGTAGCGAATAGCTTCCATCGTACGGATGGCCGTTTCCAGCATCCGCCTGATGTTGTTCCGGGTCGGCGAGATGCGGAAGGCGGGCACGCCGAAGGCCTTGAGCTCCTCGGCCGTCTTGTGGAAACAGGTCACCGCGACCTGCGTCTGCTTCTTCGCCCACAGCGAATAATGAAATTCCGTCAATTCGGCGGCCGAGACGATCCCGTCGTAATCCTTCAGATAAATCCGCGGCAAAGGCAACCCGATGTCGCGGAACGACTCGACAATCTCCGCGCGGCTGTATGTGTCGAAACTCATCCTGTCCAGCGGCAGCTTGGCGGTCGAGATTATCTGCAAAAAAACCCGCAACAGACTGGAACCGGTGTGGGGAATGTACAGCAAAGGCTTGTCCCAGCGCGGCACCGTCAGACCATACCGGTAAGGCACGACGCCGGAAAACAAAAGGACGTCCGCTTCCGTGCGATGCGTCTCGAGAATCTCCGGCACCTCCGACGCGTCATTGTACACCAGCGGCAACGGGCTGAACACATCCTCCCGTTCCTTGGCAACCGCCAGAATCAGCTCCACCGAATCAGTCGGTCCGACAATCCCCAGCCTCATTCGCGCCATACACACGCCCCCGTCTCGCCATCCATCGGCACTGACTGACTTCGTCTTCGGCAAACGAATCTCCTTGCCCCCAAACCAAATATCGCTCACGCAACTTAAAACTGCCTGAACTACGTCCGGCCACTGCTAAAACAAAAAAGCCTCCGGGGTTATACCCTGGAAGCTTCATTTTCCTATGGTGCGGTCGAGTGGATTTGAACCACCACGAGGTTGCCCCCGCCAGCCCCTCAAGCTGGTGCGTCTGCCGTTCCGCCACGACCGCATTATAAAGAAAACCTATTAAATTTGAAGTGGTGCGGTCGAGTGGATTTGAACCACCACGAGGTTGCCCCCACTAGCTCCTGAGGCTAGCGCGTCTGCCGTTCCGCCACGACCGCATTCATTATTCTGTCGCCCTTTTGCGGCGACAAAACTATATTACCACAAGCCCCGGCCCCCGTCAATACCTCGTCCGCTACCTTTTTTTAGTCAGGCCCCACTCGCGGGCGTTCCACAGATTGCCGGCCTGGGTCGGGTTCGGCTTATAGTTTACCACCACATCGCGCACCGCGTCAATATTCGAACGGAAATAAAGCGGGATGACCGGCGCCTCCTGCACGATCAGCTCCTGGACGCGGAAATACGCCTGCTTGCGCGCCTCCACATCCACCGTCCGTGCCCCCAACTCGGTCAGGCCGTCCACCTCCTGGTTCCGCCAGCCGGCGTAGTTCTGCCCCTGGTAGCCGTTCCCGGCCCCCGGGATATTGCGCGAATGCCACAGGCTGGCGTTGTCGGGGTCGAGCCCCGCCACCCAGGCGAACATCGCCGCCTCGAAGCGGCGGCTCCTGAGCACGTCGCCGAAAAACGCCGGCACGTCCGCCAGCCGCACCGTCGCCTCCACCCCCGCCTCCTTCAGCTGCCGGACGATCGTATCGGCCACCGTCTCCCGCGTCTTGTTGCCCGCCGTCGTCACCAGGTTGAACACCAGCCGGCGCCCGTCCTTGGCGAAAATGCCGTCCGCTCCCGGCTTGAAGCCCGCCTGGGCCAGCAGGTCCCTGGCCGCGGCCACGTCGCGGGCCGGCGGCTGCAGCGCCGGGTTATACGCCCACGACAGCGGCGACTGGTCGCCCACCGCCGCGCTCGCCACCCCCTTGAGGGCTTCCGTTATGATCGCCTGCCGGTCGAGCGCCAGGGCGATCGCCCGCCGCACCCGCACGTCCTGGAACAAGGCATTGTCGACGTTGAAATCGAGGTGCTCCCAAATCATGTTCGGCGTTACCACCGCCCGCACCCCGCTGATCGCCTTAACCTGCTCCAGCTGGGTCAGGCCGACGTTGCTCACGATGTCGACCTCCCCCGCCTTAAGCTGCGTCAGCATTATGCCGCTGTCGGGGATTACCTTGTAAACGATGCTGTCCAGATTGGGCCGGCCGCGGAAATAAGCGGCGTTGGCCTCGAGGACGACCGCCTCGGCGATCCGCCACTCCCGCAGCCTGAACGGTCCCGTCCCCACCGGCGCCCGATTGAACGCCGCCTTGTTGATATCCGCGGCCCCGGCCAGCTGATGCCGGGGGAGGATGGTAGTGAACAGCGTCAAAAAAGGCGCGTAATACTGCCGGAAGCGGACGACCACCGTATTGGCGTCCGGCGTCTCGACCGCGTCGATCTTATCGTAGCCCTCGCGGGAAACGACGTTCACCTTGCGGTTCATGATCGTCTCCCACGTGAACTTCACATCGGCCGACGTGAACGGCTGGCCGTCGTGCCAGGTCACCCCCGGCCGCAGGCGGTACGTCACCGTCAGGCCGTCGCGGCTCACGCCGCCGTTCTGCAGCGTAGGCACCTCGGTCGCCAGGTCGGGCAGCCACTCGCCCTTGTCGTTCACCTGCACCAGGCCGCTGAAAATCAGGCTCCCCACCTCGGCGGTCGCCAGCAGGTCCGACAGCAGGGGATTCAGTGTGTTCGGCTCCATCAGGCTGCCGTAGACAAGCTGCCCGCCCGGCTGCAGCTTCGCCGGCGCCGGCGGCGCCTCCTGCCCCGCCTTCTCCCGCCCGCAGCCCACGCCCAGCAGCAAAGACACTATCAATACGAAAAAAATCGCATATCTCCCGTACCTCAAACGACAAACCCCCAAACTGCTCCCCGGCATCTCCCGTTCCCCTTTATGTGCTGCCGGAAGCGGTCTAGAAGGCTCCAGATGCAAGCGCTCTGAGGAGCTAACGCCGCAGATGGACCTTATAGGCCGCTTCCCCCGTAATAGTCATTGCCCGTATAACTCCCGATACCTCTCGCGCGCGAAAAGGACCTTCCCTACATATTCCTTCGTCTCCCTATACGGTATCTTATCGATCTCCCGGAAATCGGCGCCCCAGCCCAGCTGGCGCATCCACTGGCTCACATTGCCGCGGCCGCCGTTATAGGCCGCCAGCATCAGGATCTCGTTGCCTTTGAACTCCTTCTTCAGCGACGCCAGGTACCACGCCCCGAAGCGAATGCTCACCTCCGGGTCGTTCAACAGCTCAGGACGGAAATCCTCCCTGCCGACCTGCTCGGCCACCCACCGCCCCGTCTCCGGCATCATCTGCATCAGCCCCATCGCCCCCTTGGGCGAGCGGGCCACGGCGACGAACTTACTCTCCGTGCGGATCACGGCCGCGATCAGGAACGGATCGACCTCATACGCCGCCGCATACTGAAAAACCTTGCTCCGATAAGGGAACGGATAAAAATACTTCTTCTGGAACCAATCGCTGCTATAAACGGCGAAACCGGCCGCCGCCAGCAGCAGCGCCAGCGTTACAGCGGCCATGGTCTTCTTCCGCAACATCGCTCACTCCGTCATCCGACTCTTCCTCTATAAAGTATGTGCCCAAGCACGGATAAATTCACGCCTATTTTCCGCCGGCCACCCGTTTCCACGCCGCCGTCACCTGCGCGCGGGTGTCGTCCGGGTCGCCGCCGTTGTCGATCACCACGTCCGCTAGATCGGCCTTCGCCGCCAGCGGCCCCTGGGCCGCGATGCGGGTTCCGGCTTGCGCGGCCGTCAAGCCGTCGCGCGTCATCAGGCGGCCTTGCTGCGTGGGCGTGTCCACGTACACCACCCACACCTCGTCCACCCGCTTGTCCCACCCGGCCTCGTAAAGCAGCGGCACATCCAGCACCGCCACGGCGCAGCCGTCCCGCTCCGCCGCCGCCAGCGCCTCCTGCGCCGCGGCCGCAATCCGCGGGTGGGTTATGGCCTCCAGAGCGGCCCGCGCCTCCTTATCCGCGAAAACCAGCTCGCCCAGCCGCCGGCGGTCGATATTCCCGTCCGCCTGCAGGATATCCTGTCCCAGCCAGGCCACGATCTCCTCCCAGGCCGGCCGGCCCGGCTCCACCACCGCGCGGGCGATGGCGTCGACATCCACCACCCTCGCCCCCAGCTCCCGCAGCATCCCGCTCACCGTGCTCTTGCCGCTGGCGATGCCGCCCGTCAGGCCGATGACGCGCATAAGCCCTTCCCCCTCAGCGCTGGCAGTGCGGGCAGTAATGCGTGCCGCGCCCGGCCACCTCCGACCGCTCGATCGGCGTGCCGCACACCGGGCAGGCCTCGTTCTTGCGTCCGTACACCTTGAGATGATACTGGTTGCTGCCCTTCTGCCCCGCCCCGTCGCGGTAATCGCGGAACGTCGTCCCCCCGTGTTCGATCCCTTGGGCGATGACCGCGTTCACCGCGCCATAGAGGCGCGCCGCCTCCTCGTCCGTCAGGCTGGCCGCCGGCCGCTCCGGGCGGATGCCAGCCAGAGCCAGGGCCTCGTCCACATAAATGTTCCCCAGGCCGCCGATCAGCTTCTGATTCAGCAGCAACCCCTTGATCGTCACCCGCCGGCCGGCGATGCTCTCCCGGAAATACTCCGGCGTGAACTCGGCCGACAGCGGCTCCGGCCCCAGCGTCGCCAGGCCCGAGATGCGCCACAGCTCGTCCGCCGGCAGGGCATACAGCGTCCCCAGCGTGCGGCTGTCGGCGTACAGCAGCGCATTGCCGCCCTCCAGGTTGAAAACGATCCGCGTGAAGCGGTCGGGCGGCGTCCCCGGCGTCACGAAACACAGCCGGCCGGTCATGCGCAAATGCACAACCATGACCCTGCCGTTATCGAGATAAAACAGCAAATACTTGCCACGCCTGTCCAGGCGGGTGATCACCGTATCCGTCACCACCGCCTGGAATTCCTCCGGCGCCGGCCACTTCACCAGCCTGGGCAGCAGCATATCCACAGCCACGATGCGCTTCCCCGTAACCTTGTCCGTCAATGTGCGGCGAATAGTCTCGACCTCCGGCATCTCCGGCATGCTACAACCTCCAGTCTATTTGGCTTCCGCCCAGTTTCTCCCCGTCTTTATATCCGTCGTCAGCGGCACGTCCAGGCTCACCGCGCCCTCCATCGCCCCGCGGACGATCGCCGTCACCTCGGCCAGCTCCGCCGCCGCCACCTCCAGCACCAGCTCGTCGTGCACCTGCAGCAGGACGCGGCTCCTAAGCCCCGCGTCCCCCAGGCGGCGGTAAACCTCGACCATCGCCTTCTTGATCACGTCGGCCGCCGTCCCCTGGATGGGCGTATTCATCGCCGTCCGTTCGGCGAACGACCGCTGGTTGAAATTCGTGCTGTGGATCTCCGGCAAATAGCGGCGCCGCCCGAACAGCGTCGTCACATACCCCTTCTCGCGCGCCGCCGCGACCATCGCGTCGATATAGCGCTTCACCCCCGGATAACGCGAGAAATACCTGTCGATGAACTCGCCCGCCTCCTTGCGGCTCACGCCGATCCCCTGCGACAGGCCGTAATCGCTGATCCCGTACACGATGCCGAAATTCACCGCCTTGGCCCGCGAGCGCATCAGTGGCGTCACGGCCGCCTCGCTCACCCCGAACACCTCGGCCGCCGTCGCCGTATGGATGTCCTTGCCCGACCGGAAGGCGGCGATAAGCCCCTCGTCCCCCGACATATGCGCCAGGATGCGAAGCTCGATCTGCGAATAGTCGGCCGACAGCAGCGCATCGTAGCCGGCATCGGGCACGAACAGCTCGCGGATGCGGCGGCCCGCCTCGGTGCGGACGGGGATGTTCTGCAGGTTCGGGTCCGAACTCGACAGCCGCCCCGTCGCCGTCACCATCTGGTTGAAGCTCGTATGCACCCGGCCGCTGGCCTTGTTCACCAGCGCCGTCATCCCGTCCAGGTACGTCGACTTCAGCTTCGTCAGCAGGCGGTACTCCAGCAGTCTATCGATCAGCGGGTGCTCCCCGGCCAGCTTCTCCAACACCTCGGCATCCGTGGAATAGCCCGTCTTCGTCTTCTTCAGCACCGGCAGCCTGAGCTTCTCGAACAATATCGTCCCCAATTGCTTGGTCGAATTTACATTGAACTCCTCGCCGGCGATGCGGTAAATATCGGCCAGCAGCCCGTCCACCTTCACGCCGAGCTCGGCCGTCATCGCCGCCAGGCTCTCCCGGTCCACCTTTATCCCCGTCTGCTCCATCGCCGCCAGCACGGCCACCAGCGGCAATTCCACCTCATAATACAGCCGCTCGGCGCCGGCCTCTCGCAGCAGGCCGTCCATAACCGGCCGCAGCTCGCCGGCCGTCGCCGCCGCCCAGGCCGCGTACTCCGGGCGGCCGCGCCACTCCTTCTCCGTCCAGCCGGCCGTCTGGCCCAGGTACCGCTCGGCCAGCGCCGTCAGCGGATACTCGCTCGCCGTCGGGTCGAGCAGGTACGCCGCCAACGAGGCGTCGAACGCCAGCCCCGCCAGCCTCGTTCCCGCCGCCAGACAGGCGGCCGCCAGCGGCTTCGCGTCGTACGTCACCTTGGCCACCCGCCCGTCCGCCAGCACCGCCAGCACAGCACCCCAGCCGGCAGCCCCGGCGGGGATATACGCCGTCCGGCCCCCGGCCGCCACGCCCAGGCCCTCGATGGCCACCGCCGGCGCCTGGCCGGCCGTCACGACCCGGCAGCGCAGCATCCCCTCGCCGCGGGCGGCGGCCACGATCGCCGCCACCTCCTCCGGCCTGTCCGCCACCGGCGCCGCCGGCGGCGCGGCCGGCCCGGCGGCCGGCTGGACGCCCGCACCGGGGAAAATGCTATCCACCTTCGCCAGCAGGCTCTTGAACTCGAACTTCGCGAACAACTCCCGCACTTTGGCCACATCCGGCGCCGGCGTAAAATCCTGCGGCGCCGACGGCAGCGGCATGTCGCACTCGATCGTCGCCAGCTTCTTCGACAGCACCGCCAAAGCCGCGTTCTCGCGCAGTCTCTCTTGCAGCTTCGCCCCCGCCACCTTATCCACGTTCGCCAGCACGTTCTCCACCGAGCCGAACTCGGCGATCAGCTTCGTCGCCGTCTTCTCGCCCACCCCCGGCACGCCGGGGATATTGTCCGACGCGTCGCCCATCAGGCCCTTCAGATCGACCACCTGCTCCGGCGTCACCCCGTACTGCGCGTACAGCGCCTCGCGGTCGAACAGCGCCATCTCCGAAATCCCCTTGCGGGTCAGCATTACCTTCGTCGCCGGGCCGATAAGCTGCAGCGCGTCCCGGTCGCCGGTCACGATCAAGACCTCATGGCCCTCGCGCGCCGCCCGGCAGGCCAGCGTGCCGATAATATCGTCCGCCTCGAAGCCCGCCTCCTCCAGCACCGCGATCCCCATCGCCGCCAGCACCTCGCGCACCAGCGGGAACTGCTCGGCCAGCTCGGCCGGCGTCGCCTTGCGCTGGGCCTTGTACTCGGCATACGCCTCATTGCGGAACGTCGTCCGCCCCTTGTCGAACGCCACCGCCACCGTGTCCGGCTTCACGTCCGCCAGCAGCTTCACCAGCATCGTCGTGAACCCGTACACCGCGTTCGTATACTGGCCGGCCGCCGTGGCCAGCAGCGGCAGCGCGTAAAAAGCCCGGTGCACCAAGCTGCTGCCGTCGATTATCACAAACTTCCCGGGCATAACGCCACCATCCAATTCCTACGGTTGTCGCCGAAGTCCCCTCGGCGGCAACCTAATCTCTCTACCCTTAACTGTTATATTATTGGCTAGTCTCTCCCAAATCCCTCTCTGTTTTCCCAATCTCGCCGCGGTAATCTGCCGACAAAAAGAGACTTAAAAGCCGGCCGGGAATACTCCCGGCCGGCAACCGTCAATTACTCCCGTCCTTCACCAGGAACGGATACGTCAGCTCCACCGTCCTGGCCTCCTGGTTCCAGTACACATACGCCCGGAACACATCGTAAACCTTCGTAAGCTGGATGTACGGCGTCCCGCCGACCAGCGCCGCCGGCACCCTCGTACCCTGCACGCTCAAAGCCCCGTCCGGCCCGGCAGCCAGCTTCTGGCCGACGGCCTCGGCCACCGCCGCCACCGGCACCGCCAGCACGCCGTCCACCACCTGCACATCGCCCGCCAGCGGCCGGCCGTTCAGGTACAGCGCCAGCACATCCACCGCCACCATATTCTCCGCCGGCAGGAACACCTGCTGCCCGCCGAACAGCGCGTGGGCATCGGCCGCGGCCACATAAACCTTATCCCCCATCACCCGGCCCGGCACCGCCCGCTTCGCCCCCCGCGCCAGCCCCGCGTCCCCGTCCCACGCCACCTTCGCCCCCAGCGCCGCCGCCACCGGCCCCAGCGGCACATACAAAACCTCCTGCAGCGTCACCGCCCGCTCCACCAGCACCCTGCCGTTCACCCGCAAGCGATGGACGCGGCCGAACACCACCTGCCGGTCGGCCTCCCCGGCGATTATCGCCGCCACCTCTCCGTCCGTCAGCAGCCCCTCCAGGCCGTGTCCGGCCAGAGCGTCCTTTACCGCCGCCGCCGTCACCTCCCGGCAGCCGTAGACATCGGCGTAAATCCCCAGCGACAGCGTCCCGTCGTCGCCTACCCTCACGACCGCCCGGTCGTACGTCACCCTTACCGGCGTCCCGTAAGGCACCAACGGGTAAAGCTCCTCCACGTCCGCCTCATGCATCCTGATGCACCCGTTCGACACGGCCTGGCCGATCGCCCAAGGGGCATTGGTGCCGTGGATGCCATACAGCGGCGCGAAACCCATCCAGCGGTAGCCCAACGGATTATGCGGTCCCGAAGGCACCACCTCCCCTGTGCGGGGAGGAAACCACCACGGATCCACCTCCTTCTCGAAAATCGCGTAATCGCCGAGCGGGGTCGGCGTAGACGGCTTGCCGATAGCCACCGGATAAACCTTGACAAGCTTGGCGCCCGCGTAAAGCTCCAGCGTCCGGCTGGGCAGATTGATCACGATGGCCGGCGACGCCAGATCGGGGTTAAGGCTGGCGCCAGCCGGCGCCGGGCTGGCCCACGCGAGCAGCAGGGCGGCCAGCGCCGCCGCGCGCAAAAAAGCCAAGGTCATCCCTTCTTTTACGTTAGTAGCACTAACATATATGAAAGGGTCCTTGGCTCATATTCGTGAAATAATTTACCATGCCGGGCGCGGGAAGGCCCGGAAACCCTGCCTCACTGCAAATTCAAAAGCTGCTGGTGGGCCGTCGGCAGCTGCCGCGCCCGGTCGTCGACGATCGGCAGATAAATGCTCACCTTCGTCCCCCGCCGCTCGTCGGAGCTGATATTGATAAACCCGCCGTGCTCCGCCACTATCCTGTGGGCGGTCGGCAGCCCCAGCCCCGTGCGGTCGAGCTTCGTGCTGAAAAAAGGCTCGAACGCCCTGGCCAACACATGCGGCTCCACCCCGGCGCCCGTATCGGCGACCGTCACCACCAGCATCTGCAGCTCGGCGTGCAGCCATGACCTGACCCTCAGCACGCCATGCTCGGGCATCGCCTCCAGCGCGTTCTGGCATACGTTCACAAGCGCCTGCTTCAGCAGGTTCGCATCCGCCGTCAGCGTCGGCAGGTTCCCGATAAGCTGCTTATCGATCGCCACGTCCTCCCCGCCCATCTCGCGGAAAACCAGCCGCAACGCCTCCTCCGCCACCTTGTTCACATCCACCCCCGGCTCCTTGCGGACCGGCGGCTTGGCGAACATCACCAGCTCCTTGACGACATTGTTGATATGCGACACCTCGCGCAGCAGCGTCTCCAGCACCTCGCGGCCCACGGTACAGCGGTCGTCCTCCAGCCTGTTCACCATGAACTGCAGATACCCGCCCACCGTCGTCAGCGGCGCGCGCACATGGTGGACCACCCCCGCCGCCAGCTCCCCCAGCGACATCAGCATCTGCGTCGTCTGGATCTGCTTGAGCGTCGCCCGCACCGCGGAAATATCCTGGACAATTATAATAATGCCGCACGCCCCGCCGTCGGCATCGTACAGCCTGAGGCTGTCCACATGGACGAAGGTCGCCTGGTCCTGCGCCTGCAGCTTGACGTTGGCGGCAAAAAACTCGTCGTTCTCGGCCAGGGAGAAGGCCTTGTTAAACTCGTCGCCGCAATGGCGGAAAACATCGCCGGCCCCCCTGCCGATGACCCGGCTGCGCTCCAGGCCGAAAATCCGCTCCGCCTCCCGGTTGAGGTTTCGCACCTGCAGCATCGCGTCGAGATACACGATCCCCGTCCTGGAGGTCTCGAAATACCCGCGGTCCTCCTCCTCCTTCACCAGATACGCGACCTTGTTGTCCCACGCTTCAGCCGTATACACCACCTGGCCCACTCCTTCGCCAGCCGCTTGAATTCCCGGCCTGCTGCTTATTTTTCTTGTAAAATTTTGCATCTCCTGCCGGCCGGCGCGAAATACTTTTCGCAAAAAAACGACACTATCCTACCTTCCCCGGCCGCACCTTTGCCCCAAAACCGCCGCCAAACGTTCAGAAAAATACCTTCATCAGGCATACCCGACCGCGGCCCTAATTCGACACCAATCGCCAGCCTCCTCGTTCTTCCGCCGCGCAATCGTCGACAATACGACAAATATCGCCACACCTGCACACGAAAAAACCTGGCTCGCGGCCAGGTCAAATTGTGCTACTCCCCGATATACTTCTGCCGGAAATACCCCGGGTCGATCCCGTCCGGCACCACCGCGTGGAACCTGAGCCACTCGTCGCCGCCCTCCGCCTTCGACAACAGGTACGTCTTCACCGGGAAATCCCGGTCGTCCACGTAGATCAGGTCGTCGCCCTCGACAGCCTCCTCCATGTCGTCGCGGGAAAAAGACTCGCTGTAAAAATACTGGTCGACCGCCAGCAGGCTGCCGTCCCCGGCGTACACCGCCCCGAAATACACCGACCCGCAATCCACCGTGAACTCGCACTCGCCCGTCACCGCCGGCCCCCGCCGGTCCAGGAACACCCTGTCCACCGGCACCCGGCTCATCTTCATCGTCATGCTGGCCCCTCCTCCGCTCGTTATCCTAAATTATGGCCAGCAGCCGCTTCTCTTATGCACGGCAACAACAGCAAAGCACGCGCTAAACGCTCCAGCGCGTAGTGCTCCCCCGGTCTGTCGCCACGATCTCCAGCCGCGCCTCGATGCGCTCCCGCAGCTCCGGCACATGGGAGATTATCCCCACCAGCCGGCCGCGCGCCTGCAGCTCCACCAGCGCCTGCAGCGCCATGTCCAACGCCTCCGGGTCCAGCATCCCGAACCCCTCGTCCACGAAAATCGTGTCCAGATACACGCCGCCCGAATAACCCTGTACCACGTCCGCCAGGCCGAGCGCCAGCGCCAGCGACGCCAAAAACGTCTCGCCGCCGCTCAGCGTCGCCGCGGGGCGCGACAACCCCGTCCAGGCGTCCTCGATCTCCACGTCCAGCCCGCCGGCCTGCTTCCTGTCGATCGGGTCGTCCATCCGCCGCAGCGCGTAGCGCCCGCGGCTCATCATCTTCAGGCGGTTGTTCGCCGCCCCCGCCACCTCGTCCAGCAGCGCCTGGAGCACGAAACGGTGGAAGCTTACCCGCTGCGAATTCTGGCCGTTCGCCACCTGCGCCAGGCGGCCGAGCACCGCGTACTCCGCCTCGCGGGCCGCCGCCTCCGTTTCCAGCGCCTGCAACTGGTCCAGCCAGCCCTGCTGCTTGTCCACGACCTCTTTCAGCCTCGCCTGCGCGGCCACCAGCGCATCGCTCGCCGCCTGCGCCTCGGCCGCCGTGGCAACAGCAGCCGCCGTATCCGGCCGCTCCAGCCCCGCCGTCGCCTGCGCGGCCTGGCGTTCGCGGTCGCGGGCCACCGCCAGCGCCGCGTCGTAATCGGCTACCGCCTTCTCCAGCGCCCGCACCGCCTCGGCCGGCCGGCTCGCCGCCGCAAAATCCGCCTCGTCCGCAAACCCGGCCGCTCCGATGCGCTGTGCGAAGCGTTGCTGCTCCGCCGCCGCCTTCCGTTCGGCTTCCTCCAGCCCGCTCTTCGCGGCCGCCAGGCCCGCCATCAATCCGGCCGCCCTCGCCGCCGCTTCGCTCGCCGCTGCCTGGGCCTGCGCCCACGCCTGTTCCAGCCCGTCGCGGCGGGCCGTCGCCGCCGCCAGCTCGTTCTTCAGGCGGCCGGGCACCCGCAGGGCCGCAGGCACCGCCTGCTCCCGCTCGGCCAGCACCGCCCGCTTCGCCGCCGCCGCGGCCCGGCTCTCGCCGGCCTTATCCTCGGCCGCCTTATGCACGGCCGCCGCCTCCGTCAACTTCGTTTCCGCCGCCGCCACCGCCGCTTCCAGCGCCGCCAAGGCGCTCCTCGCCTTTCTCGCCAGCGCCAGCCGCGTCTCGGCCTGCTCCGCCGCCGCCCGCAGCTCGTCCGCCGCCACATCGGCGCCGTCGCCCAGCAGCTCCTTCAAATAACGTCCCCTGTCCGCCACGACCGCCAGCTTCGCCCGCACGGCGGACAAACTCTCCCGCCTCTTCGTCAGGTCATCCTCCAACCGGCGCAAGCCCTTCTCCGCCGCCTCCAGATCGGCTGCGGAAACCTGCGCCCCGCCGGCTGCGGCTGGGGCCGGATGCGACACCGAGCCGCACACCGGGCACGGCTCGCCCGCCACCAGTCCCTCGGCGATGATCGCCGCCTGCCCCTCCTGCCAGCGCCGCCGCAGGCTCGCCACTTCGCCGCGGGCAGTCTCCACCGCCGCGGCCGCGGCCGTTTCCGCCTGCCCCGCCTCCCTGCCGGCCCGGTCGAGCGCCCCATACTCCCCGCGCAGCTTCTCGTGCTCGGCGCGCCAGGCAGCCTGCTGGGCCGCCGTACGGGCCCCGGCCTCCAGGGCCGCTACCTGCGCCGCCTCGCCGGCCGCCGCGTCCCGCTCCCGCCGGCGCTCGGCCAGCGCGCCCTCCGCCAGCTCCCGTTCGTTCCCGGCCGCCGCCGCCGCCGCGTCGGCGTCCCTGGACGCCTTATCCGCCGCCGCCGCCACGTTTTCGGCCGCGATCAGCTGCCCCAGCCTTTCGCCCAGCGCCGTCAGCCCGTTGACCTCCTCGGCCGCCGCCCGGCGCTCATTCTCCCGCCGGCGTTCGGCCGCCAAAGCCTCCTCGGCCCGTTCCTTCTCCGTCAGCGCCGCCGCCAAGTCGGCGTTCGCCTTCGCCAGCACCGCCGCCGCCTGCTCCTCCTCCTGCCGCCGCGTCGCCACCAGCGCCGTCAGATCGGCCAGCTGCGCCGCCTGCCGGGCCCGCGCCAGCTCGCTCCGCCGCTCCTGCGCCGCCGCCGCGCCGCCCTCCAGCGCCGTCAGCGCCACCGCCGCCCGTTCCTTTTCCGCGAACAAATCTTCCCGCCGCCGCGCCGCCGCCAGCCTCTCCTGGGCCGTCTGCAGCGCCAGACGCGCCTCGGCCGCCCTCGCCGCCAGCGCCAGCAGCCCGGCCGCATCGCCGGCCAGGCGTATCTTCAGCTCGTCCGCCGACGCGGCCGCCGCCTCCTGCAGCAGCCAGTCCCGCCGGTCGGCCAACTTCCTCGCCTCGTCCTCCGCCGCCCGCGCCGCCTGCTTGAAAAACTCCTCGATGCGGCGGTACAGCTCGGTCTGGAACAGCGTCGCCATGATCTTCTCCCGCTCGTCCGACTTCGCCAGCAGCAGGCGGCGGAAATCGCCCTGCGGCAAAATCACCACCTGGCGGAACTGCTCGTAGCGGAACCCCAGCAGCTCCTCCAGCGCCTCCGTCACCCGCCGCCAGTCGCTCGCCGCCACCGTGCCCTCGGCCGCATCGTCCGCCAGCCCCGTGCGCTTCCACAGCGTCGCCGCCGGCGGCATCTTCGTCGTCCCCGTGCCGCGCCTCTTCAGCACCTCCTGCTCGGGCACGCGCCGCACGCGGTACGCCTCCGCCCCCAGGGCGAAGTCGAACACCACCTCGGTCGCCACCGACGGCTCCACATAATCGCTCCGCATCTGGCGGCCGTCCCGCTCCGCCCCGCTCGTCCGGCCGAACAGCGCGAAACACATCGCGTCCAGGATCGTCGTCTTGCCGCCGCCCGTCGGCCCGTGGATCAAAAACAGCGTGTTCTCCCCCAGGCGGCCGAAATCCACCCGCTCCGTCCCCGCGTACGGGCCGAACGCCGTCATCGTCAGCTTCAGCGGCCTCATGAAAGCGCCTCCCGTTCCTTGCGGCCGAACGCCGCCAGCAGCCCGGCCGCCGCCGCTTCCTCGGCCGCGCTCAGCGGCTGCCCCGTCGCTTGGGCGAAAAACGCTGCGAACAGCTCGGCCTCGCCCTGACGGCGGTGGTCGGGCCGCGGCCCTGTAGCCGTCGCCGCCGCCGGCGCCGCGAAAATGCGGTGCAGCACGTTCGGGTACACGCGGCGCAGCTTGCCCATCGGATCGAGGATCGCCCCGCTGTCCCTAAGCGTCACCGCTATATAGTCGTCGGCCTGCCCGTCCCGCTCGCCGGCGGCCAGGATATCGGCCAGGTACCCCTCGAGGCAGCGCACATCCCGCCGCGGCCTCAAGGCGATCTTCTCCGCCGTCGCCTTCCCCGCCCCGTCCAGCTCCACCAGCGTCACCGACTTACGGTGGCCCGCCTCGGCGAACGAATACTTCAGCGGCGACCCGGCGTAGCGGATGCGCCCGCCCCCCATTTCCTGGGCCTGGTGCAGATGGCCGAGCGCCACATAATCGAACGGCGCGAACACCGCCGCGGCCACCGTCGGCACCGCCCCCACCGCCAGCGGCCGCTCCGACTCGCTCGCCGCGCCCCCGGCCACGAAAGCGTGCGCCACCGCCACCTTGCGGGCCCCGGCCGGCACCGTTGCCACCGCGCGGGCCACCAGCGCGGCCATCGCCGCCTCATGCCCCGCCGCCTCCACCGCCAGCCGCTCGCGCACCACCGCCGGCTCGGCATACGGAATGGGGCAGAAATACACCGGCCCGTGCCCGTCGTGCACCACCACCGGCGCCGGTTCCCCCGCCACCTGGCCCGCCACGTGCAGGTTCTGCCGCGCCAGCACCCGCTCGCCGAACCCCAGCCGCTCCGGGCTGTCGTGGTTGCCGGCGATCACGATAACCGGCACCCGGCAGTCCAGCGCCAGGCGCGACAGCACCTCGTCCAGCAGCCTCACCGCCTCCGGCGGCGGCACCGCCCGGTCGTACACATCGCCGGCGATCACGATAACGTCCGGCTTCGCCTCCTTCGCCAGAGCCACGAACTGATCGAGCACGTACGCCTGATCGTCCGTCAGATGCACATTGTGGAAAATCCGTCCCAGATGCCAGTCCGCGCTGTGCAGTATCCTCATGTCAGCCTCCCTGCTGTCGCTTGACCCACCAGTCCTTGTCCTCGTAAGGCTTGCGCCGCCGGAAAAGCTCGCTGCGCGTCGCCAGGTACCGCTCCTTTATCGCCGTCAGCAGCGCCGCGTGCGCCTCCTTGCCGGCCGGCGAAAACCGGTCGTGGCCGGCCGCGAACTCCACCGCCACCGCCCCATCCCCGACCGTCAGCTTGCCCCGCGTGTCGCACATCGGGCACCGCACCCCGCCCGCCGTCGTTAGCTGCAGCAGGCTGCTGCCGCACACCGGGCAAACCTGCACGCCGTCCAGCGACACATCGGCCTCCCCGGTTATCAGCCGCCCGGCCAGCGCCCTCGCCTCGGCCAGCACCTCCGGCCGCGCCGCCTCGCCGGGGCTGGCCGCCAGCGCCAGCATGCTCCCCAGCACCTCCAGGTGGAGGAAGCGGGCGAAATTCAGCACCATCTCCCGCGCGTACCCCTCCCAGCCGGAGATGCCGTACGTCACCGCCGCCACGCACCGCTTGCCGGCGAACTCCGCGTTGTTGGCCAGGATGGCCAGCAGCCTGTCGCCCGCCGTCTTGACGCTCGTATGGGCGCCCAGGAAATAGCACGCCGCCGCGATGATCACCGCGTCCGCCGCCCTTATCCTCTCCAGCAGGAACGCCATATCGTCCCCGATCACGCACCCCTTGTCCGCCGGCAGGCAGGCGTAGCATGCCCGGCACGGCCTTATATCCAGCTCCGGCAGGCGGATCATCTCCCGCTCCGTCCCTTCCGGCAGCGCCGCCAGCATCTCCTTCGCCAATATCTCCGCATTCCCCAGCTTCCTCGGCGACCCGACAAGCGCCAGCACCCTCATGCGTCATACCCCCATTTCGTCTTAGCCCGTTATTTCGCCCCGGCCGCGTTTTCTTCCTTGTCCGCATCGCATTTATTCCCTGGGTCGGCAGAATCTTCATCAACCTCTGGTTGAAAAATTTTTTGAAAAAAATCTTAAAAAAATACCGCAGTGGACTCTCAGTGGACTTCTGGTGGACTAACCGGCAAAAAAGTATGATATGCTTATAGCGTGAAGAAGACCGCCGCCGCGGTCTTCTTAATTTTATGCCGGAAAACCGGCACGAAAGAGGTGTATGGGTTAATGACATGGTTTGAAGACGAGTACCGGCGGAGGATGAAGGCGAGGGGGTACGAACCGACGATGGACGGGATGGACGATCAGGACATCAAAGACGCTTTGGAGGCTATGGACCGCAGAAACGCCCGGCAGCAGGATGAATGGCAATACACCCGCTACAAGCCGGTGGATCCCGGCCTGCAAGCCAGGATTCTGCGCATGTTCGGCCAACCGTACGACAAGAGCGCCATCGACCCCAAGGAAGCGCACTATCTCAACGGCGGCTGGGACGACGATGACGACGACCCGCCGCAGGTTAAGCCTATGCCTAACCCATTCGCGCCATCGCGGGGCGGGGAAAGGCAAGCGGAGAAGCCGTGGACGCTGAACTGGGGCAAAAGCGGCAATATGTTCGGCGCAAAGCCGCAGACTTTCCAGTACCGGCCGAGGGAGGGCGCTACAATGCTACCGAGCCGCGAGGGAGGTGAGAGAAGTTGGGGAAATGGCCAAGGCAGTACGGGAACGGAGTTTCAGCCTCTTAGCTACGGGGGACCGTCGAGCTACCGGCAAGATGCCCTGCAAATGGCCTATTCTCAGCCGTCCGCGTCAACGTCTAAGAAATACATCCAGGAATGGTACGATGCCAATGTCTGGACCGACCCGGATGTGCTCGCCGCCGCGAAGCCGGAGGAACGGGAGGCAACCATCCACCGCATCATCGCCAGCCGAGGGGGCGGGGAGCTGCTGAAACACTACAACGCCCTGCACGTCAACGAAAACGACGCTGAAGCAGCCAGGATTAACGATGTGAAGTATGTCGTAAGTTCGCTGGGGAGGGTGCAGGACGGGCCGGGGCAGGAGGTAAAAGCGCCTAAAACCCGTCCGCCTCATATTGCCGACGGCGACCATTTGGGTTACCTTAGTGTTAAGCACGAAGCAGGCGGTAATCCGGGAAAGATATCGCCAGGGAGTGGGGATGATGGCGGCAAATCTTACGGAGCCTTCCAATTTGCATCGAAAAGAGGCGTGCCGGAACAATTCCTGACATGGTTGGCCACCAACGACCAGAATGTTTACGCGAGACTGAAGGCGGCACAAGAGGTCGATGGTTACGAACATGGCCCAAAGTTTGACGCCGAATGGGAAAAAATCGCCGGCGAAAACCCGGAGAGGTTCATCAAGCTGCAATATGATTTCACGAAGCAAAAGTATTACGATCCTACGGTTGAAGCAATAAAGGAGCAGACCGGCTTCGATTTCAACAACAAAAGTTATGCGCTCAAGAACGTGCTCTGGTCTCGGGCAGTGCAGCACGGAGATAAGGGAGTAATAAACGTAATAAAGAACGCTTTGAAGTATGTCGATTTGAACAATGAAAACGAAGAGGAGATTATTAAGGCGATATACAAGGAAAGCGGTAGCACAGATAGCAAAGAAGGGCCGTATATCACTGAGGAAGATATAAGAAAAGAACTCAGTCCGGAAGACGCAGAGAGGCTCATCAGCTTCGTACGAGAACATAACCTTATCGGCAAACCTTTGAAGTACTATGGCGGGTCGGTCGATACCCTGATTAGCGTTTGGAAAAGATTGAACATAAATGAACCAAATGATGCGCTCGACCTACTGAGGAAAACATCGCTAGGGGGGTATACCCCCTTCTTTTTTTTGTCGAAGTTATTACTAGTTATAATTTACAATTTGCCAAGTTGCTTGTAAATTTAGTTTATAGGATAAATTATTGTCGATGGGTGGAATGAGTGGTGACTAAGTTTACTTTTTACCTGGTTTTGTGTGCCTTGGTAGTGGCGCTTTTAGGCTGCAGGCCGAATCAGGAGACGGCAGGCTCCGCGCCGGCAGAGAAGAAGGTTCAGGGCGGACAAGCTGCGAAAGTTGTTTCCGACGAGGCTAAAAACGAAAGAACCGAAACTCCGCGGTCGGCTTCCATGTTATGCCCACTAAAAAAATATGGCGATGTTGAAAAAACGATAAATGATGTGAAAACCTATAATTATTATGTTGATGACATGCCGAGATTTTATCTGCGGGCTTTGGGGGAAGCGGTTGAAAAGCCGAACGGATTCCAGTGGGTGTCAGCATGCCTTTCCGCTGAACACCCCATCTATGAAACGCAGCAGAAATATATCGAAGATTGTTTCGCCAAGGGAACAAAACTACGTCTCTTGAACTATGACCTGGCCGAGTATACTAACAAGGGCCGCATCCTGGAGAAGGACGCAGACCACCATCTATACGAGTTAAAAGTCCACATCAAATATACGATGGAGTATACATATGCTGACAATAGCAGGGAAACAAAAGAACTGCGAAAAGTGTTCACCATGAGGCAAATGCAGGTTTTGGGGAAGAAAGATAAAGGAGAGAATTTCGTACAAAGAATAACGGTGGTAATCACCGATATCGCGGATGATAAAGCAGAGACAAAAGACGGCTGAGGCAAATAAACTACCACGTTTTGAGCTAATAGCGTAGGCGACTCTAACATCGAGAAAGCTCCCGGATTTTCTCCGGGGGCTTTGTGTGTTTTATAGGGGTCCTCTCTCCCCCACTGTTCCTAAAACATGTACATCCGGGGGCGTTCATAAGCAAAACTTGGCTGGGGCGGCCCCCGAGCCTTAGTTGAGCTATCCGCGCCCAGAGGTGCGGGGAAGCCCCCAGATGCTAGGCGGCTCCGACAACGGCCTTGGATGGGCTTAGTCCCGAGCGCGCCATGGACGGCATAGCGCTCGGGGGGAAGCGCGCAGAAATATACGGACCGTTCAGAAGATCCCATATGCTAGGCAGGGCGAGCATACGCAGCGACGCGTACTCGGTACGTACGCTAGCCAGCACGCGCAGCCCTGACAACGCAGATGGGGCCTTATCAACGGTCCTCCTGTATTGGCTGACAATCAAACCGGTGGACCCCGGCCTGCAGGCGCGTATCCTGCGCATGTTCGGCCAGCCGTACGATCCCAAATACATACGGGAGGAGGAGAAGCACTACTTAACGGCTGGGACAACGGCGATGACGGGGACACGGGGGACGAGGGAATGAATCCGCCGTCGCGGCCTTCGCCGCAACGGCCGGAGGAACAGTCGCCGGTCAAGCCGTTCGACCCGTGGAAGAACGTGTGGAAGTTGGACTGGGGCCCGGAGGGCAGCCCGGCCGACCGGCCGCAGACGCCGGAGTCCCTGGTGGGTAGGTACGCCGGAGGCGGCGGTTTTTCGCATGACAATAGTGTGGTCAATGCGATGGCAAGATCGTCCGGTTTCCCGGCGGTAAAACCATTAGGGTTATTCAAACCTGGATTGGAAAACGCGAAGCCCGGGGATATGGTATTCGGGCGCGACGGTGTGCTTAGGCCGTACGCCGCAGAAAATGCTTTATTGAGAGCAGTCGACAGGCTGACGGCGCGGGTTCTTGAGCCTCGGCCGGAGCAGGGCGGGGCTAGTTTCCCTGGCTACGGGACGGTGAAAAATGTACTCGGTAATGGTCCGGGCGGGACCAACTCTGCGACCGGGGTTCAGCCGATGAGCAGCAATACGGGTGGGAAAAGCTACCTTCCCGATCCCAAAATCAATACTAGTCTGCAAGGACCAAATCCACCCGACACCCGATTCCAGAAGACCGACCCGTCCATTCCAAAACCTTTGCCATTCACCTATACCGACAAAGACGGCAAACAAGTCACCAGGAATTGGACAATTTCGGATGAGGAATTCCAGGATAGCAAAGCACTGACCCAGGAACAGATCACCGCGATATGCCAGAGGGAAAATCCGGGACTGGTTGAAAGAGGGTTTGATACTGCCATTTACAATCTCTCGCAGCAATGGGGGATTAATCCGAAAGTTTTGCTGACCACGTTGGCCAAGAGCAGAATTGGTGCAAAAACGGCGAATATTCATGGGCTATGGGTGTCGGCCGCGGCGGCGAGCCGGGGTCTTTCGCAGATGGGGGATTGGCGGATGCTGCAAAGGCTTATTACAATGCGTTTAATGCAGGAAGATCGTATAACGGTAAGATCCCTGAAGATACTTACAACCAAGACAGTAATAGGAAAGAACGTACTTCAGTGTTCGGTAAAGATGGCACTTCCGCGTGGGAGGCCAAGAATCCCCAGTACGCGCGCTATCTCGACGAGGGAATAAAGATAACACCCGTCAACGCCGCCATGTTTGCAAAGCTGCGTTACACGCCGTGGGTGGACTTCCCGCCCCAGGGCTCCCAGCCGCTCATGACGTGGCACGATATTTTCCGCTCCTTCAAGTAGGAAGGCTCGGTAGGCGATGCAGGCAAATCGCCTACCGATTTTATTTTTTCCTGCCGAAAATCAAAATTAATTCCGCTATGGTAAAATATAGTTGAAAGATGACATTAAGCGGAGGCGGGCGCGGTGGCGAAAAAGGCGATAGTGTGGCTGGCGGTTTTGTTCGTGCTGGCAGTGGCCGGCACGGCCCTGGCGGCAGGGACGGAGAGCGAAGGCGGTGCCTGCGCCGGTGGCGTCCTGCGGCCGATAGCGGATATAACCGGCACAAGGTTGAAGGTGACGCGGTCGCATGAGCCGATCAAGCCGCCTGTCAACAATAATATTATTGCGTTCTCGTACTATTTCATGTTCTACGATGGTTATTACGGCCAATACAGGAATGAGGTAATGACCACGGTCAACGAAAACAAAACGGTTTACGGGAAGGATCATTGGAGACGCGATATCTGTTTCGAGCTGCCCGCAATGTTGAGCACCGATATCGATATGTACTGGTTCGAGGGATACAGAGTGATCTTCGACAAAGAGAAGAACATCGTAATGACGCTGGCGGACACTTCAGACGGCGATTTGCTGGTGGCGGCCTACAATGCTTCGGGACTGGCGCTGAAGGATGTGGCATATCTCGGCGTGTACACGGTCTACGGGCAACCCAAGCTGATCGTGAGCGACGAATTCCGGGTGTATGTCGTCGACGTGAAAACGATGCGCAACGAACGGGAATACGACCTGCAGGGCCTGAAGGCCATCGGGGTGAACACCGGCCACCCCATTGTAGAGAGCGCTTCGCGGCTGGGCGTGTTTTTGATGAGCCGCGATAACCGGGCGATGCATTACCTGGACCTGACTTCAGGAGAAATCCGCCTGTATTGGGACCTGGCCCCGTATAATATCGCCGGTGAGTTCGTTAAAATTGTTGCCGGCTGGTCGGGCTATATCAGCGGCGGATATGGCGGAGCGATCCTGGTAAAGGATAACCAGAATTATGCGCTGTACTCGGGCACGCTCAAAAAGAAGATAGACCTGCACTCTTACGGCGGCAAACAACTGGGAGACGTAAAGGATATTTACTGGACTATCCTGTACGGGGTGCGGCCGTGGGCGATAGTCTCGGTGATCGAAAGGGACGGCCCATTTCTTATAAGCCGCCATATCTTTGCCAAGGACTTATACGAGTAGGCCGGTGGAAGAAGAGTGCTTATGAAACTCCCGGATTCCTCTGGGAGTTTCAATTTGCATGTATCCCCTCTCTCCCGCCGTCCCCAAAGCTATGAGCTACCGGCAGGACGGCCCCGTATGTGCTCTCCGCTACGACGCCGGAGGAGCGGGAGGCGGCCGTAGATACCGATTTTGAACACGGTAGCGCGTGGATAACCTTCGCCACCGGTAAGAGTTTTTGGTTCCGATTATACAGCCAGAAACGGTGGAATTCGCGGTATGGCGCTTTTTGAACGGGAAAGGGCCATATTTAAGAGGCACGTACCATAAGAAATCTAAATAGCCAAACCGTACCGCGGTTCTTCGTCCTCCTCCCCGATCTCATCGCGGAATTCGCCGACCCCCTCGCGGACCGCAAATGAACACAAAACTCCCGGCCTTCCGGGAGCTTTTTGCTGGCAATACCTTCTTCCTTATCCGCGTCGCTCAAAACTTGCGGCTGTTCTCCGGCATCGGGCCACAAGCGGTATGATTCAGTCTCCTGCGTGTCGCAGAAAATGCTTACGAACACGCGGAATGCGACCGGTTTCCGCAGCACGGAGCCCTCGCCAAGCAGCGGCCGCCGTCCTCGCTAAATGTGGGTTAATCCGAGCGCCGGAGACGCCGCAAAATTTGTGCTGTTTCTCTAGCATTCTAAATCTCCTTCATAAAAAACCTCAAAAAAATTTCACCAGTGGACTCTCAGTGGACTCCTGGTGGACTAACCGGCAAAAAAGTATGCTATGCTTATAGCGTGAAGAAGAACCGCCATCGGCGGTCTTCTTAATTTGTACCGGCAAACCGGCGGAATAATCGGAGGTGTATTCATGGGCAACAGCAGAGAAGAAGAATACTTAAGGAGGATGAAGGCGCTGGGCTACGAACCGAGCCTGGCCGGGATGGACGACGACGACATCGAATGGGAACTTGACAGAATGGACGGAAAGAACTCCTGGCATGAGGCACAACCGGCGAAAGGCCGCTTAATCCGCGCTACAAACCCGCCGCCCCCGCCATGGTGGCCCGCATCTACCGCCAGATGGGCCGCCCCTACGACGCCAGCCTCATACCGGAGGAGGAAAAGCACTACCTCAACGGCTGGGACAACGGCGACGATGACGATGAGGAGGACATCAATGACCCGAGGAAAAATCTGCGGCCTTTGAAAAAATGGCCGCCGGTCGAGCCATTCGACCCGTTTAAAAATGTCTGGAAGCTCGACTGGGGCCCGGAAGGCAGTCCGGCCAACAAGCCGCGCACGTTGGAATACCGTCCGAAGCGGGACGGGACGATATTCCCAGGCTACGGGTCGGTGAAAAATGCACTTAATTATCGGCCGGGAATAGCCGACGCGACAACTGGGGTGCAGACGTTTGCCGGAGCGGCTGACGGAATAGAGGGCGCCTTTGGGCTTCCGGATTTGATTGGTATCAGATATTTCCTGTATTTCCTGGTATGTCGAAGGAGGAAGTAGACCGAGGGGGGGCCAAAGGCATAAACGATTTTATATACAAAAAGACGGTCCCCTTCGTAGCGGAATGGGGACCTGCGCTTATTCTTCATCCCGGCGTGAAAGCCGCTGCTTCCACTGTGGGTGAAATCTGGAAACGTATGAGTACAAATTACGATAACCCCAAATATACCTTCGAACAAGCCGTCAAAGATTCACTTCTCCCCTTGGGCATAAAACTGACGGGGGACTACACTGCAGAACATGTGGCGGAAATACTGGCAAAACATTATAAACTATCCGAGGCTGGCAAAACGCTGATTAAGATTGCAATAACTTCGGGAGTTGAAGCAGGGGTCGAGGCGGTTAATAAAGAGGTTAATAAATAGAGGCAAACAATTTTTTCGGTGCTACACTGGAGGGGAGCGCTGCTCCCCTCTTTTTTTGTTGATTTTGTGGATATAAGAGGAAATTTGCTGCGTTATATCGAATAAACGTTCGACTAAAGAATCCCGTTTCTGGAGGTGGCAAAATGCTGCTGAGGGATTTGCCGTTGCTATTCTTTCTGATAGCCATGTCGTTCATATTCGTAATCGAAGAAGATTGGGCAACAGTTATACCCGCAATCGCTTTGACGATCTGGTTACTGGCAAGAGCGCTCCGGAAGGTCCCCCAGGCCAAGGTGACTGCGGCCGGGATTGAGAAGGACCACGGGCCGGTCACCCCCTTCGGGTCCATACTCCGGGTCGTTCGTGACGGAAGGGAAAGGCCGGCGACAGTCGTCACGCCGGATGGTCAGGAAGACCTTTCTTTAGCGGACAAGGACTTGGTCAAACTTTCCAGAACCAGTTTGAACCGCTGGATGATCGAAGACCAGAAAATTACCGTGACCGCGGGAGAAGTGGGACAGGAACTGCAAATAACATATGAACCGCAGGGGAAATTCAGCATTAATTGCACAGAGCTTGAAGATTACTTTTATTGGTTCTTATTTGCAGGCTTAATTCTTGGTTATTTATACGGTTGGGGCTTCAAGGCAATGTTATCCGCGCTGGTTGCTTATCTGCTATTTTTCAGATTGCCCCTTGTTTTCCACGAGGTTCAGCTATCCGTCGTCGGCGACCGCATCATCCTCAGAGACGAACACCTGCGCGAGTACATCCTCCGCTTCGCCGACATCGCCGCCGTCGAAAAGGGCCTGTTCCGGGTAAAAGTCACCGCCAAAAGCGGCGAGGTCCTGTACTTCCCCCAAGGCTTCGTCCTCCTGCCCGAGCTCATCGAGGAACTCGCCGGCTCCCTCGCGGACCGTAAATGAACACAAAAACTCCCGGCCTTCCGGGAGCTTTTTGCTGGCAATCCCTTCTTCCTTGTCCGCGTCGCTCAAAACTTGCGGCTGTTCTCCGGCATCGGGCCACCCACGCGCTGCGGGCGGCGGCCTGTAAACAGAGGACGACTATAACGAGCCTATGTTTCCTGGCAATACGCCGCCTGGCCCGGGTTGAGCGGAAGCATTATTATTTGAGGGGGCGAGTGCCCCCTCTTATCTTATTTGTGAGAAAAAAAGGGGAATAACGCCAGCGTGCCGAATATATGTTCGGCAAACACCAAGCTGGGAGGGGAGAGTTTGCCGAAGCAGTCGTGGGACTCTATAGTCACTATTTTCGCCCTAGTCTTGGCGTTTGGAACAGAATTTGCAGACTATGAATATATCGGACCGGCAACAGGTCTGTCGAAAAACGAATTGCGCTTGGGAATGTTCGGCGTCTTTGTGCTGATCAGCGTCGCGCTGTATTGGTATTTTCGCAGGGCTGAGAAAGGGAGGATAACGGCAACCGGTCTGGAGAGGGAAAACTGGCCGGCCATCCTGCTGGAGGGCGTGGAACGGATTGCCTCCGAAGGCTGGGGGTTCCCGGCGGTGATCTTCTTGATCGACGGCCGGGTAAACATGCATATACCGCGCAGCGATCTCGTCAGGCTCGCCAAAACCCGGCTCAATCAATGGACGATCGGCGACCGGGACATGATAACCGTGACACCCGGAAAAACGGGGCAGGAACTGCAAATAAGCTACTCGGCGAGAGGAATGTACGATATTTATAAGTTTGCACAACTAAGCATTTGTTTCCTTTTTTTGATATCGGCGCCAATATTATCCGATGCATTCGGTTTCATAAATTGGCTCATTGCATTGCTTATTTTAATCGCTGTTCTTCTCATCCTGCCGCATTACGACCCGGTGGAGGCGTCGGTAGCAGGCGACAAAGTATCGTGGAAATTATACACCAAAGAGGAAAGCTTCAGGTTGAGCGACGTGACGGGTCTGGAGCGCGGTCTGTTCCATATCAGGGTGACGATCAAAAACGGCGACGTATTCCGCGTACCGCGGGTCTTCGTCCTCCTCCCCGAGCTCATCGCGGAATTCGCCGCCCCCTCGCCGGCCGCAAATGAACCGTAGCTTTTCCCGTCCGCCCCCCGGCCGGAAAAGCCGGGGCTTTTTCGTTATTCCGACACAATCGGCAAAATTGGCATGCTAAAATGTAAACAAGCTGCAATCTCCACTACCATTTCAGGCTTTAGGGCGGGATAAAATGTTCGCAAACCGTTGGTATCGAAAGCTTCTTTTGCTTGCAATCGTTCTCTCAGCCGTCGGCGGCGCATGCCTCTCCACAGCTTCCGCCGGCGATGCGTTTTCCCGCAAAGTCGCCATTCTCAAGGACGAGCTGCGCGGCTACGACTCCCTGACACGCCCCGGCGCGCGGCAAAAAGCCTATAGCAAAATCAACGACGCCCTGCTCGCCGTGCTCAACGAAAAAGACAGCCTGGACAGCGAGCCGGACGGCCTAACGGGCGACGGCGGCGGCTTTGCGCTGACGTTCGGCAGTTGGGTGACCGTGGCCGGCCAGGACCACCGCCTCGTATTCCTGACCCCCAAAAAGGCCGCCGCCGGGACGGCGGCGACGATTTATTCCCAGACCAGAAACGGCGGCGCGGTAAGCGCCGAACGGCTTCACCCGCTCGCCCGGGAAGCCGATAGCGGGCGGCTGGAACACGCCGGAATAATCCTATCCGACGCCGGCTGCTTCCTTGTCCTCATCGAAAGCCACCGCGGACCGGAGCGCAACTCTATCGCCTTTTATTCCTGGCGGCTGGCGGCCGGAAAATGGCAGCCCTTCCCGCTCCCGCCGGATGTAACCGCCCCAGGACGCTGGACGATCGACAAAACCGTCCGGGGCTTCAGCATCGGCCACGCCGCGGTGGGTCGGCATTCGCCCTACGACTGCCGGCTAAACACCGCCGACTGGGCTTTCGCCGTCGAGCTCGTCGACAAAGACGCCCGTCCCTTGGCCGCCATCCGGCTCGAACTCGACGATGGTAAATGGGTTATACAGTAACAAAAACTCCCGGATATTTCCGGGAGTTTTTTGTTTGTCCCGCCGCGCCCCGGCGCCGCCGCTGGAGATACTAACAGCGGAAACACGCGATAAAATACCCGGAGGTGACGCGATGGTACATGTCAACATCACCGACAAGGGCCGCCGCACCGGCAAGCAGCCCACCCACGGCCCCTGGGGCGGCAAGGACGCCGACCTGCTTACCAACCCCAAGGCGACCGCCGTCTTCCCGCCCACCGAAAAACTCACCGCCGTTCCCAAAGCCAACACCACCGAAAGCGACAGCGAGGTGAAATGACATGAAAAACAGCGGCGAACAGCACGACAAAGACGGCCAGGGATCGAGCCGCGCCTCGTCCCAGGTGAAAAACGGCCAGAAAAAACAGGCCAAGAGCCGCAAAAAATGAGGGGCGGATTTCTCCGCCCCTCATTTTCGTAGCGCCCCCGCGATATTGCCCATGATCTCCTTGGTCTGCCGCGCCTTGTTCATCGTATAAAAGTGTACTCCGTTCACTTTATGCGCCAGCAAATCAACGATCTGCTCCGAGGCATACTCGATGCCCGCCTTCTCCATATCCGCCGGCACGGCGCCGTACTTCTCCATCAGCCGCTGCAGCTTCGCCGGGATACCGGCCCCGCACAGCGACGTTATCCGCTTGACCTGCGAGGCGTTCAGCACCGGCATGATGCCGGCCGACACCGGGCAGGCTATCCCCTTGGCGCGGATCTTCTCCATGAACGCATAGAACAGCGCGTTATCGAAAAACAGCTGGGTAATGAGCAGGTCGACACCCTGCTCGACCTTCTGCTGCAAATATTCGATATCCCGGTCGACGTCCCGGCACTCCAGGTGCCCCTCGGGATAAGCGGCCGCGGCGATGCTGAAGCAGTCGCGCCCTTTCACGTGCCTGATCAGGTCCTTAGCGTACGCGAACCCGTTTTCGGGCGGTACGAAGCCGTCGTCGCCCGCCGGCGGGTCGCCCCTGAGGGCGAGGATGTTCTCCACCCCCAACGCCTGCAGGCGGTCGAGAACGGTATCGATCGTGTCCGGGGTCGCCCCCACGCACGTCAGATGCGCCACCGCCTCCACGCCGTAATGATTTTTAACCTTGTCGACGATCTCGATCGACCGCGCCGAGCTCGATCCGCCCGCCCCGTAAGTCACGCTGATGAAAGCGGGGTTGAGGCCCTTGAGTTCTTCCAGCGTAGCGAAAACGGTATCAAGCGGGAAATCGGGCTTGGGCGGGAAAATCTCGAACGATATCACCTGCTCGCCGGTGAATAAGCCGTTAATTTTCATCCTTCCCTGCCCCCGTCCGTTCGGTAAAAATAAATATCCGTAATAGGGGAATAATAACTCGCGTCCCCGGTTTTGTCAAGCCACTTTTCCCCAAAGGGACAACGAAATGGAATCCCGAGACGGCTGAATTCAAGACCGGGACCCGCAAGGAAAAATAGCGGCCGCTGGCCGCTTTTTGGGAAAACTACTGCCGGAGGTGATTTTATGGGCTTCAAGGACTTGCCGGGTGGGCAGAACGACAAAGGCAAACAAAGCCGCGCCGACCTCGCCAAGGAAATTTCCCCGCCGACAAACAGTCCCCAGAAAAATAAATGACCACATTGTCACGGGGCGGCCCTGAGCCGCCCCGTCCTGTTGCCGCACCGCCCGGCGGCGCTACCCGGTCACCTCGAACGAATAGTCGCTGCCGGCGTTGTTGTCCCAGTGGCCGGCGCTGTCGTGGAAGCACAGGTTGAGCGAATCAGCCGCCGCCACCGGCACGGCGGCGGCGAAGCCGTTTTCCGTGCGGACCATTTTGTAGTCGAGCGCGCCTTCCCAGGCGGGGCCGAAACCGAAGCGGACGTACAGCCGATCCGCGCCGCTGTTGGCGAGAAGGCCGGTGTAGACGACTTTTACGGTTTCGCCCTTGGACGGCAGGGCGGGGTTGACGAAGAGGCCGTTGGCGGCGTATTTCCTGTTGATGTGGCGGGTCATGGCGGCATCCTCCCCTTCTGACATTATCTGGCGTTGGCGGGCATTTTCTCCGGCATTTCATCCTGACAGGTATCTGTCATTTAGTATGCCCGCTACGGCAGGGTTCGCTACCGGCCATATTTTGCCGCCAGGGCGGCCAGTTTGTTGGCATTTTCTCCAGTTATGTCGCCTTCGTTGTAGCGCCATGCCCAGTTGCCGCCGCCGACCGTGCCGGGGGTGTTCATCCGCGCCTCGCCGCCGAGGCCGAGGATGTCCTGGAGGGGGATGACGGCCAGGCAGGCCGGGGCAGCGTAGGCGGACTCGATCAGCCGCCAGCAGACGTCCGCGCCGGCGGCCTGGTCGCCGGTGCGCGCCCGGTGCCAGCCGAGGGTGGTGTCGTTGTCGTGGGTGCCGGTGTAGACGACGGCGTTGTCTTCGCCGTCCGGCCATTCGTCGCCTTCGAGGGCAAACTGGATTATCTTCATGCCGGGGAAGGCGAATTTGTCGCGCAGGCTTTCGACGGCCGGGGTGATGACGCCGAGGTCTTCGGCGATGACGGGCAGGCGGCCGAGGTGCTTTTCGACGGCGGCGAAGAAGGCGGCGCCGGGGCCGGCGACCCATTCGCCCCGCTGGGCGGTGGCTTCGCCGGCCGGTACGGACCAGAAGGCTTCGAAGCCGCGGAAGTGGTCGATGCGAACGGCGTCGGCGTACCGGAGGGCGTGGGCCAGGCGCTCCCGCCACCAGCGGTAGTCGTCGGCGGCCATGGCCGTCCAGTCGTACAGGGGATTGCCCCACAGCTGGCCGGTGGCGCTGAAGTAGTCTGGCGGGACGCCGGCGACGGCCAGCGGCCGGCCGGTCCCGTCGAGGCGGAAGAGGCGCGGGTTGGCCCATACGTCGGCCGAGTCGGCGGCCACGAAGATGGGCAGGTCGCCGATGATTTTGATGCCTTTGGCGTTGGCGTAGTCCTTGAGGGCGCGCCACTGGGCGAAGAAGGTGTATTGTTCGCGGCGGTGGCCTTCGACGGCGGCGGCGAGCATGGCGGCGTAACGGGCCAGGGTGGCCGGGTCGCGGCGGGCCGCGCCTTCTTCCCACTCCGTCCAGGGCCGGCCGCCGAAATGGTCCTTGAGGGCGGCGTAGAGGGCGTAGTTGTCGAGCCACAGGGCGTTCTCGGCCAGGAAGGCGGCGTAGCCATCCTCGTCGACGGCGACGGCCGGGGCGATGAGGCCGGGGCTGCCGGCGAAGGCCGAGGCGCTCTGGTAGGGCGAATCGCCGAAGCCGGGGGGGTTGAGAGGCAGGATTTGCCACCATTTCTGGCCGGCGGCGGCCAGCCAGTCGACGAAGCGGTAGGCGTGCGGCCCGAGGTCGCCGCCCGGCAGCGAGGTGGGATGGAGGAGGACGCCGGCGCCGCGGGCGAAGACGGGGGCTGTTTCGGGGCGCTTGAGGAGCAGGGCGCCGGACAGCGGCCCGAGGATTATCTCGAGCTTGCCGCCGTGAATGTTGACGGGGGCGTAGCCGGCGAGGGCGTTATAGATCTCGCCGTCCATCCACGGGCTTACGTCGAGGGTGAGGCGGCGCAGCTCGCGGCTGCGGTTGAGGAGAACGAGGGCGGCGTTAGGCCGCTGCGGGCGGCCGAAGACGTCGCGGCCGCGGCCGACGCGGCGGAGGTAGCCGTAGACGTCGCCGTCGGCGTACAGGGGCAGCCATTCGCCGCTGCGGAGGACGGCGTGGCGGTGGCGGAGGGCGGCGAGTTTGCCGTACCAGGCGACGAGGTCGCCTTCTTCCCGCCCCCACGGATAGGGGCCGCGGTTGAAGGGGTCGGTGTAGCCTTCCATCCCGGCTTCGTCGCCGTAGTATACGCAGGGAGCGCCGGGGAAGGTGAACTGGAACAACGCGAGGAGTTTGAGGCGCTCCAGGCCCAGGCGGCGCTGTTCGGCCGGCAGGCGGTAGCGGGCCTGCTCGGCGAGGGTGAGCTTGTCGGGCGGCGGCGCTTCGCCGAGGAGGGTGAGGGCGCGCGGCACGTCGTGGCTGCCGAGAAGGTTCATGGCGGCGAAGAAGTTTTCGCGCGGGTAGTTTTCGTACAGGCTCAGGAGGGCGGCGTTCAGGGCGGCGGCGTCGCGGCGGCCGAGGGCGAAGTCGAGGAGGGCGGCGCGGAAGGGGTAGCCGGTGGCGGCGTCGAGGCCGTCGCCCAGGAAATACTGCCGCCGCACGCTGTAGCTCGTCTTGTTGGAGGCGTCCTCCCACACTTCGCCGATGAGGGCGGCGTCGGGGTCCTCCTCCTTGAGGACGGCCCGCAGGCGGCGGATGAATTCGTCGGGCAGTTCGTCGGCGACGTCGAGCCGCCAGCCGGCGACGCCGGCCCGCGCCCAGTGGCGGACGACGCTGTCTTCGCCTTCGATGATAAAGTCGAGGTACGAGGGCTCGAGTTCGTTGACGTTGGGCAGGGTGCCGATGCCCCACCACGATTCGTAGTGGTCGGGCCATTCGCTGAAGCGGTACCATTTGTAGTAGGGCGAGTCTTGGGACTGGTAGGCGCCGGGGTCGGGGTAGCGGCCGTCGCGGTTGAAGTAGCGGCTGTCGCTGCCGGTGTGGCTGAAGACGCCGTCGAGGATGACGCGCATGCCGAGCGCGCGGGCGCGCTCGCACAGGTCGGCGAACAGGGCGTTGTCGCCGAATAGCGGGTCGATGGCTTTGTAGTCGCCGGTGTCGTATTTGTGGTTGCTGGGGGCGGCGAAGATGGGGTTGAAGTAGATGACGGTGACGCCGAGCTTTTGGAGGTAGGGCAGCTTGGCGAGCACGCCGCGCAGGTTGCCGCCGAAGAAGTCGTAGGCGAAGATGGCGCCGGTGCGGGTGTCGCGCACGTAGAAGGGGATGGCGTCCCAGTAGGGGTGGATGAGGCTGTCTTTGGGCGGGTCGATGATGGCGCCGCCGGGGTTGCCGTTAAAAAAGCGGTCGACGAAGACCTGGTAGATGACGGCGTCCTTGAGCCAGCCGGGGGTGGCGGCCCCGGGCCGGTGGACGGTGATCTGCCAGGCGGCCGGGTCGTGGTCGTAGATGTGGCCGCGGCCGCCGAGGCGGGCGGGGTTGTTGCCGCAGTACCACGCGCGGCCGTAGTGGCGGACGACGAACGAGTACCAGAGGAGGCCGGGCACGGCGGGGGCGGCGAATTCGGCCTGGTAGACGAGTCTATCCCCTTCTTCGCGCCACAGGTCCATGGGGAGGTCTTCCTGGCCTTCGCCGTCGCGCCACAGGCGGAGGAGGACGGCTTCGGGCCGGTCGTGGCGGCGGACGGCGAGGCGCAGGGTGAGCGGCGTGCGACAAGAAACAGCCCCGAAAGGGCTGCGGAAGTAGAGGTTATGCGAGTCGTGGACAAGCCAGTCGGTTTCCATAGTTTCTCCTTATTATCGCCGTCTAGTCCGCCGAAGTTATTGCAGCCACTACGCGCCGGTGGCGGGTTCGGGTTTGCCACTCGCTACGGGCGGCGGCCTTACTAACCTCGTCGCCGACAGCACCGCGCCACCGCCAAACGAACGTCCGTGTTCGATTGTCGGTTCTCGCCGCCGTCCATGGCGGCTCGCGCGGTGCTGTTACCGGCTCTCTCGCTAAGTAGCGGCCGCCGTCCTCGCTAACGTGGCTGCACCCGAACCCGCCACCGGCGCTGTATTTAGCGGCGAGTACTGCGGCGAAGGTACCGGGCACAGTCGCGTGATTAGGAAATCCTCAAAGCGAGGTCAATTGAACTGGGGCGGGGCGGTTTCGATGTCCATGCCGAAGCGGGCGGAGAGGGAGCAGCCGTTTTCGGCGCGGGCGAAGGCGTCGTCGGCGCTGCAGTAGCAGCGGACGGGGGCGGCGGGGCGCAGTTTCCAGATGTCGATGGCATATTCAGTGAAGGTGCGGTCGCCGGAGAATTTGCCGGAGTGGGCGATGTTGCGGAGGCACATGCCCAGCCAGCGCCGCCGGTCGCGGTAGAGCCGCTCGATTTCCTTCTGGGCGGCGACGTAGGGGGCGAAGTCCTTGAGGACGAAGTACTGGTCGCCGTGGTGGAGGAAGGCGTCGTAGAGCGGCCGGAATTCGTCGGGGTCGGCGGGCAGGAAGCCGCTGACGAGCTGTTCGAGGACGGTGCGGACGCGTTCGTCGCCGCGGTAGATGTCCCAGGGATCGTAGCCGCCGCGCTCGTAGTAGGCGAGCACTTCTTCGGCGGTCAGGCCGAAGGTGACGATGTTTTCTTCGCCGACGGCCTTTCTGATTTCGATGTTGCCGCCGTCGAGGGTGCCGATGATGACGGAGCCGTTCATGATGAATTTCATGTTGCTGGTGCCGCAGGCTTCGCGGCTGGCGGCGGGGATCTGTTCGCTGACGTCGGTGGCCGGCATGAGAAGTTCGGCGACGGAGACGTTGTAGTTTTCGAGGAAGACGACCTTGAGTTTGTCGCCGATGGTTTTGTCGTTGTTGATGAGCTCGGCGAGGGCGGTGATGAGGCGAATGGTGCGCTTGGCCTGGTGGTAGGCGGGGGCGGCTTTGCCGCCGAACATGAAGACGCGCGGCGTGAGCTCCATGCCGGGGTCGGCCTTGAGGCGGTTGTAGAGGTGGAGGATGTGGAGGGCGTTGAGGGTCTGGCGCTTGTAGCCGTGGATGCGCTTGACCTGGGTGTCGAAGATGGCGTCGAGGTCGAGCCTGATGCCGGTTGTGTCGCGGATGTAGGCGGCGAGTTTGCCTTTGTGGTAGCGGCGGACGGCGGCGAGTCTTTCCTGGAGGGAGGGGTCGTCGGCGTGGGGCAGGAGGCGGAGCATGTCGCAGGGGAAGCGGACCCAGTCCGGCCCGACGGTGTCGGCGATGAGGTCGCTGAGCTGGGGGTTGGCTTTGATGAGCCAGCGGCGGTGGGTGACGCCGTTGGTCTTGTTGGTGAACCGGTCGGGATAGAAGCGGTAGAAGTTGTTCATGACCCGTTCTTTGAGGATGTGGGTGTGGAGCTGGGCGACGCCGTTGACGCTGTGGCTGCCGACGATGGCGAGGTGGGCCATGTGGACCATGCCGTCGGCGAGGACGGCCATGGCGCGGATGCGGTCCCAGTCGCCGGGGTAGCGCTGCCAGAGTTCGCAGCAGAAGCGTTCGTTGATTTCGTTGACGATGATATAGAGGCGCGGCAGGAGGCCCTGGAAAATGTCGACCGGCCATTTTTCGAGGGCCTCGGGCAGGATGGTGTGGTTGGTGTAGGATAAGGTGGCGACGGTCAGCCGCCAGGCTTCGTCCCAGCCGAGGCCGTGTTCGTCGAGGAGGAGGCGCATGAGTTCGGGGATGGCCAGGGCGGGGTGGGTGTCGTTGATGTGGATGGCGATGTGGTCGGGGAGGTTTTCAATGGGGATGCCGCGGCGGCCGAGGCCGGCGAGGATGCCCTGGAGGCTGGCGCTGGTGAGGAAGTAGTGCTGTTTGAGCCTGAGCACGCGGCCTTCGTGGGTGGAGTCGTCGGGGTAGAGGACGCTGGTGATGGTTTCGACGTCGTTTTTGTATTCGATGGTTTTGAGGCAGTCGTTGCGGTTTTCCGCCGAGCAGACGAATTCGGTCCGGGAGGGTTCGGCGCTCCAGAGGCGGAGGGTGTTGACGGTGTCGCTCAGGTAGCCGGTGACGGGGACGTCGTAGGGTACGGCCTGGACGGCTTCGTAGTTTTCCAGGCGGTAGCGGAGCTTACCGTTGAGTTCCAGGCTGACGGTGCCGCCGAAGCGGACTTCGACGGCTTCGTCGGGGCGGCGGAATTCGTAGATGAAGCCGGTTTTGAGCCAGTCGTCGGGGACTTCGATCTGGCGGCCGCGGACGATGCCCTGCTCGAAGAAGCCGTAGCGGTACCGGAGACCGCAGCCGTGGCCGGCCAGTTCCTCGGCGGCCATGGAGTCGAGGTAGCAGGCGGCGAGGCGCCCGAGGCCGCCGTTGCCCAGCCCCGGGTCTTCTTCGATGTCTTCGATGGCGCCGAGGTCGACGCCGAGGTCAAAGAGGGCGGCGGCGACGGTGTCGCGGATGCCGAGGTCGATGAGGTACATGTCGGTGAGGCGGCCGAGGAGGAATTCAATAGACAGGTAGTAGACCTGCTTCGCCGGCGTTGCCTGGCGCGACCGCAGCCACTGCAGGCCAAGATAGTCCCGGATGAGGCTGCTGAGGGCTTGGTACCTTTCGGCGTCGGACGTCTCCTCCAGCGGTTTGCCGTGCAGCTTCGCCACTTTGGCGAGGTACTCCCGTTGGAATTCGCTCTTGTCGATGTGCATGGGCAGCCTCCTTGACGACGAGTGTGTCGTATAGTTCGTTGTAGCGCCGCGCCGACCGTTCCCAGCCGTAGTCGCCGGCCATGGCGCGCCGCACGAGGGTTTGCCAGACGGTCCGGTCGCCGTAGAGGGAGAGGGCCCAGCCGAGGGTGTCGAGCATGTCGTGGGCGTTGTAGTTGGCGAAGCTGAAGCCGTTGCCTTCGCCGCTAAAGCGGTTGTAGGGGGTGACGGTGTCGCGCAGGCCGCCGGTCTCGCGCACGAGCGGCAGGGCGCCGTAGCGCATGGCGGTGAGCTGGGCGAGGCCGCAGGGCTCGAAGAGCGAGGGCATGAGGAAGAGGTCGGCGGCGGCGAGGATGCGCCGCGAACCGATGTCGTCGTAGGCGAGGGGGACGATCTTGCCGCCGTGGCGGCCGGCGGCGTCCCAGAAGAAGGCGCGGTACCAGTCTTCGCCGTCGCCCATGACGACGAGCTGGATGCCGAGGGCGAGCATTTCCTCGTGGACGCGGATGATGAGGTCGAGGCCCTTCTGGCGCACGAGCCGCGAGACGACGGCGACGAGGGGCGCGGCCGCGTCGACGGTCAGGCCGAGCGCTTCCTGGAGGCAGCGCTTGTTTTCCAGTTTGCCTTCGGGGCTGGCGGCGTCGTAGCGGCGGAAGATGTGGGGGTCGGCCGCCGGGTCGTAGGTTTCGCAGTCGATACCGTTTAGGATGCCGGTGAGGTCGCCGCCCCGCTTGCGCAGGAGGCCGTCGAGCTGCTCGCCGTGGTAGAGGTGGCGGATTTCTTCGGCGTAGCTGGGGCTGACGGTGGTGACGCGGTCGGAGTAGGCGATGCCGGCTTTCAGGTAGTTGATGCGGTCGTAGAATTCGACTCCGTCCAAGGTGAAGTGCTCCCAGCCGAGGTCGACGATGTCGCCGATGATGGCTTTGTCGAACACGCCCTGGTATTTGAGGTTGTGGATGGTGAAGACGGTGCGGATGTTGCGATAGAACGGACGGTGGCGGTAGTGGGCGGCGAGGTAGGGGGCGACGAGGCCGGCGTGCCAGTCGTGGCCGTGGATAATGTCGGGCTTGAAGCCCATGTGGGGGATGGCTTCGAGGGCGGCGCGGGCCAGGAAGGCGAAGCGCTCGGCTTCGTCGGGCTGGTTGTAGTAGTAGGGGCGGTCGAAGTAGTATTTGTTGTCGAGGAAATAAAAAGGCACGTCCCGGTGCCTGAGGGTGTGGAGGCCGCAGTACTGGCGGCGCCAGCCCACCGGGACGGTGAACTCCTTGACGAGGGCCATTTCGGCCTGGAAGGCGGGCGGGACGGTGCGGTAGAGGGGCATGACGACCCTGGCGTCGACCCCCAGCCTCCTGAGCGCCCGCGGCAACGAGCCGACGACCTCGCCGAGGCCGCCGGATTTGGCGAACGGCGCGGCTTCGGCGGCCACGAACAGTACGGTTGTCATCGTTTCGCTCCTTTCCGACCCTTTTTCAACACTGGGATTAGTGTATGCCGTCCCACGGGCTAAATATGCGGCCGCGGGACAAAAAACGCCCTCCAGGCGAGGGAAGGGCAGGAAAATTTTTTCGCAAAAAAGTTTCGCAGTGGACTCTCAGTGGACTTCTGGTGGACTAACCGGCAAAAAAGTGTGATATGATTATAGCGTGAGGAAGACCGCCACGAGCGGTCTTCCAATTTTTATGCCGGAAAACCGGCAGAGGAGGAATGTGGCAATGTCATCATGGTTCGAGGATGAGTACCGGCGGAGGATGAAGAACATGGGGTATGAGCCGACGATGGACGGGATGGACGACCAGGACATCAAGGATGCGCTGGAGGCGATGGACAGGAGGAACGCAGCCAGACAGCAGGATGAATGGCAATACCCCCGCTACAAGCCGGTGGACCCCGGCCTGCAGGCGCGCATCCTGCGCATGTTCGGGCAACCGTACGACAAGAGCGCCATCGACCCCAAGGAAGCGCACTATCTAAACGGCGGCTGGGACGACGACGATGAGGACGATGCTACGCCGCAGGCGAAGCCGGCGCCGAATCTGTTCGCGCCGTCGCAGGGCAGGGAAAGGCAACCTGACAAGCCGTGGACGCTGAACTGGGGCAAAAACGGCAATATGTTCGGCGCAAAGCCGCCGACGCCGGGGTACCGGCCGGAGGGGAACGGTACGATGTTTCCCAGCTGGGGGGTGATGGAGAGACTGTTTAAGTATGGACCGGGCGGGAACGGCACCGATGGCGGTTATCAATCGATGAGTAATAGCGAACCGGCAAGCTACCGTCGGGACGGCCTGCAAATGGCCTATTTCCAGCAGACAGACGAAAATCCCTATGCCGGCGGGTACGCAAACGGTGGGGCGGAAGGAGATATGCTGCTGCCAGGAGCTACGGGACTGCCAGAAAAAGATACTCCCGGTGCTATGACGCCCAGCGAGAACCTTTTCGGTTTCATCACCAACTACGAGAAGTTTGAGGATAAACCATACAATCCTACAGAAAATGATAATGATTCTCCAACTATAGGGTTCGGGCATAAGATACGACCGGGCGAGGATTTTAGCAACGGTATCAGCGAAAAAGAAGCATGGAAACTGTTAAGGAAGGATGTACAGGAGCATGCGGACGCGATTAATCGGTGGGCGGCGGAAAATAATCTAAAACTAACGCAACAACAATTCGATGCGCTGGTTAGTCTACGGTTTAATTTAGGCAGCTTAGAAGGGGCTCCAAAACTCAGGAGTCTCATTATAAGCGGCACCGCAACACCAGAACAGATTAGGAAGGAGTTTGAGGATATTATATCGGATGGGGTTAAGCGTCACGAAGGACTTTGGCAGCGGCGAAGAGACGAAGCCGACATGTTTTTCAATAACGATTATCGCCGAAAGGAACTGCCACCGCCCCAGGAGCTATTTCCGAATTCTTGAGACGCCGCTTACACTGCCAACATGGCCCCCAGGTTAACCAAAAACCTGGGGGTTTTTTTTATTTATTGAATAGTAAAATTGTGGTAAAATATGTATATAGATGCTGCTTTGTGCCGCTGAAAGAGGAGTGTTTATGAAGAAAATATTCTTCTTGCTCGTTTTTATTCTGTGTCTTGCCTTGCCTCTGGGGAGTATCGCCGAGGGGTATTATACCTATGACATGACAGGAGATGCGTCAAAATTGCTGGAGGCCAATCCCCTCGACCGGGATTATAACAGTGACATGCGCAATCCAGCGAACCACACCACCTATGGTATGGCCGACGTAAATAAAAAATATATCAAGCTATGGGACCGGGAACTGAACGTAATCTATCAGAGGCTCCTACTCAAACTAAACGACGGGGAAAGGGCATTGCTGATCGATTCGCAGGTAGGATGGCTGCAATACCATGAAAACGAACAAAAATTTACGAGTAAGGCGTTAAGCAAAGAAGCGGGAACCTTCTTCATCGTGCAGCAAGGCAACGCTTACCGCCTCCGTTTGCGGGACCGGACGCTGCAATTGATGGAATATTATCGCCGGCTTGGCGGTGAACTGGAGTTCGAGTACACGGGAGATACAGAATAGGTAATATTCAAGATCAAAACTCCCGGATCGCTCCGGGAGTTTTGATTTCGCACGTATCCCCTCTCCCCCACCACCCCGAAAACCCTGAACCGCCGGGACCGTTCAGAAGGTCCCAGATGCTAGGCGCACCGGAGGATGACACCGGAAGCGTACACGAAACGTACGCTGAGGATGGCAGCCGAGGAGCAACAACGCAGATGGGGCCTTATGGACGGTCCCCTTGTATCGCATCAAGCATGGCGGCGTAGAATTCGGCGGCATTGGCGATGACCTGCTCGTCGATGTCGAAGGCGGCGTTGTGGTGGCCGCCGCCTACGGGGGTGCCGAAGAGGGCGGCGAGGGCTCGGCCGCCGCGGCTTTGGACGTGCTGCATGAGGATGGTGAAGTCTTCGGAGGCGTTGAAGGCGGCGGAGGGGACGATCTTTTTGATCGATGGCAGGCCGGCGGCGATTTTTTCGCCAAGGGCGACGAGGTCCGGGGTGCTTTCGGCGACGACGGCGACGGCGGCGGGTTTGATGTCGAGGCCGAGGCCGTACATCTGGGCGGCACCGCGGATGATTTCGTGGGCTTTTTCAACCATGTAGGCGTTGATTTCGTTGCTGACGCCGCGCGTTTCCATGCGGAAATATGCTTTGTCGGGGATGACGTTCCAGGTGGTGCCGGCCTGGTGGTAGCCGACGTTGATGCGGCTGGCGCCGAGGCCGTGGCGGGCGATGGCGTAGAGGTTGGCGATGGCGGCGCAGGAGCCGAGGAGGGCGTTGTGGCCCTGGTCGGGGCGGAGGGCGGCGTGGCTGGGCCGGCCGGTGTAGGTGATTTCGAAGCGGCTGAGGGCCATGAAGTCGTGGATGTTGAGGCAGATGTGGCCGATTTCGGTGAGGGCGAGGCCGATGTGGCCGCCGAAGAGGTAGTCGAGGTCGTCGATGATGCCGCTGGCGACGAGGGCGGCGGCGCCGCCGAGGTTTTCTTCGTTGGGCTGGAAGATTAGTTTGACGGTGCCGCGCAGGGCGGCGCGACGGGCGGCGAGGTGTTTGGCGAGGAGGAGGCCGATGGCGGCGTGGGCGTCGTGGCCGCACATGTGGGCAGCGCCGGGGTTTTGGGAGGCGAAGCCTTCGCGGGCCGGCCGGTGGCCGGGGTCGGCGGATTCGGCGGTTTCGTTGGCGTCGATGTCGAAGCGGAAGCCGACGGTGGGGCCGGGCTGGTCGCCTTTGAGGATGGCGACGACGCCGGTGTGGCCGCCGGCGGCGGGGGCGAGGAATTGTTCGCTGGCGCCGGCGGCAAGGGCCTGGGCGCGGGCGCGAGCGAGTTCGTCGGCGCTGGGGGGCAGGAGTTGCTGGCCGGCGATGATGTCGCGGCCCATTTTGATTTCGTAGCCCCAGGCGGTGAGTTTTTCGGCGATGAAGGCGGTGGCGAAGAGTTCGAGCCAGGCGGGCTGGGGGCAGCGGTGGAGGGTCCGCCGCCATTCGATGGCTTCGGGCAGGGCGGCGGCGATGTCGGTATGGAGCATGCGGGCACTTCCTTTCGGCTGACAGGTTTTTGTTGGCATATTTGTTATTATTGGCCCGCGGGGCGGAAAACCCTGCCGGCGACGGAAAAAGATGACGCGGTTATGGGCCTGCGGGCAGTTCGCTGATTTCGATGAGTCTGACGGGTTCGGCCCGGCAGCCTTCCTGTCCGGCTCTTTGGTGCCCAGCGTTAGTTCGCTCGCCTGCTGCCAGGCCTATAATAGTGTCATCAGGATGGGGATGGCCAGCAGGGAGGCGACGACGGTCAACGAGGTCTGGACGGCGGCGTAGCGGGTGTCCGCCCCGTAGAGGCGGGCGACGATGCTGGTCTGGGCCATGGCCGGCATGGCGGCCTGGATGATGAAAACGTTGCGCATGAGCGCGGGGATGGGGATGAAATAGGCCACGACGATGACGGACAGCGGCGAGATGACGAAGCGCCCGAGGAGAAGGAAGGCGCTGTCCTTGTCGAGGCGGATGCTTTTCAGGCCGGCCGCATGGATGACCATGCCGATGAAGAGCAGCGACAGCGGGACGGTCATGGCGCCGAGGTTTTTGAAGGTGCTGGCCAGTACCGGCGGCAGCGTGGCCCCCAGAAGGACGAGGGCGGTGGCGAGGGTGAAGGCGGTGAGCGGCGGCGAGAACATGTTCTTGACGGTGGCGAGGCTGAGGACGGGGGTGCCGGCGAGTTCGCCGTCGGTGCTGATGCTGTAGACGCCGAGGCTCCAGAAGAGAAAGGCGTTTGGCAGGAAATAGAGGAGCACGTAGGGGATGCTGCTTTCGCCGAACAGGGCGACGTTGACCGGCAGGCCGACGAAGATTGAGCTGGAGACGAAGAACATCGACCGCCAGGCGCCGCGCCGGCCGCGGGGGATGGCCAGCAGGCGGGACAGGGTGCAGCCGACGGCGAAGGATAAGAGCATGGCTAAGAGCGGCACTAGCATGCCGGGAAGAACGGCCAGCAGCTTATCCCGGTCGAAGGTCGTCATGAGGTTCCATGTCGCGTACGCAGGCAGGGCGACGTAGTTGATCAGCCGGGGGAAGAGGGTCTGGGCCCCGGCGTCGAGCCAGCCTTTGCGGGTCAGCAGGTAGCCGAGGACGACGATGATGAGGATGACGATGACGCCTTGTATTGCTTGGAAAAATGGCATGGGTTCACACCTTGCTTTCGCGGGGACGAATAAATCCCGGACGTTTTTTCACAGCATAGCACGGGTGGGAAGGTTTGGCAAGCGGTGTAAGGGATGAAAGGGCCGGTGAAAAGAAAGGCGCGGATGTTTCCCGCGCCTTTGAGGGTCGGAGTCGTTTTCGGGGCAGGTCGCCATCGAAGGCAAAATATCAGATCTTCAAAAAGCGGTAAAGCGCCTGGTATACTTGTTCCGCTGCCTGCTCCTGGGGATAATGCCCGGACTGGACCGATTGCATCGCCACGATGTTCGCGGCATAACGCGGCCATACTTCGCGCGGCCGCGACGTTTCAACATGGCTTTTGTCGCCCCACAGCACCATTACCGGGCACGCGATTTTGCGCTCCGCTTCGTAATCCGCTTTATCCATCGCAAAGTCGATGGTGGCGGCCGCCCGGTAGTCCTCGCAGACGCCATGGATTTGCTCCGGCGTCGCGCAGCGGAAGTATTCGGCCACCGCCTCCGGCGCCATGCCCCCCATCCCGTGCATGTGTTTTTCCAGCTTCTTTTTCATGTAATATTCGAGGTTGGCGGAGAGCAGCCGCTCCGGGAAATCGTAGGGCTGGGCCATGAAAAACCAGTGATAGAGCTCAAGTCCTTTCTTGAGCGAGAGGTCGGTCCACACCGTGTAGGTGGGAACGATATCGACCGGCACATATTTTTGGATGCGGTCGGGATAGTCGAGCGCCATGCGGAAGGCGGTGCGGGCGCCGCGGTCGTGGCCCACGAGGAAGAACTGCTTGAAGCCCAGTTGTTCCATCACTTCGATCTGATCCTGTCCCATGCGCCGGAAGGAGTAGTTGCTGTGGTCGGGCAAGCCCTGGGGCTTGGAGCTGTCCCCGTAACCCCGCAGATCGCTGACGACGACGGTGAAGTCTTTGGCCAGCAAGGGCGCGACCTTGTGCCATGTCGCGTGGGTCAGGGGATTGCCGTGCAGCAGCAGCACGGCCGGGCCCTGGCCCCCGTACCTGAGGTTGATCTTTACTTCGGGGTCGCTGGTCTGAAGTTGTGCATGCTTGAAGCCTTCAAACATCTTTCATCCCTCCATTTTAGCGGTCAGAACCATCTTCCCGGCCGCTTATTCCAGGCCTAGGGCTTTGAGTTTACCGCCCAGCCATTGCGGCGCGAGTTTGCCGGCGGCGATTTCCTCGAAACGGGCGTTCTCGCCGGCCAGTTTTTTCTCCGCCTGGAGCAGGGCCTCTGCCAGTATCGCCTGCGGCACCACCACCACCCCGTCGGCGTTGCCGAACACCAGGTCGCCCGGGTTGACCGGCACGCCGCCGCAGGCTACCGGCACGTTGATCGAGCCGGGGCCGTCGCGATGGGCGGCCTGGGGAATGGCGCCCACGGCGAAAACAGGGTATTGGAAGTCGCGGATGTCGTCGACGTCGCGGACCGCGCCGTCCACGACGGTGCCGGCCGCTCCGGCCTTCAGCGCCGCCCTTGTCATCATGTCCCCCCAGACGGCGTTGGTCGTGCAGCCGCCGGTCGCGGCGACGAGGACGTAGCCGGGCGCGGCCTGGCAGATGGCGCGGTGCAGCAGCAGGTTGTCCCCCGGCCGCAGGTTGACGGTGAGGGCGGTGCCGAGGACTACCGCCCCTGGCCATACCGGTTTTACCCGGTAGTCCATGGCCCCGAAATTGCCCAGGGCGTCGCACAGGAGCGCCGGCGACAGTTTGCGCGCTCTGTCGAGCAGTTTTTCGTCGATAGGCGCCGCATTGGCTAAAATGCGTGAACTCATTTTGCTTCCTCCCCTGCGTGTTTTTGGCGCATCAGCTGTTTGATGCCGCCGCTTTTGATTATGTTGAAGACGAACTCGCCCACCGGCTGGCCCTTGAGCACTTGCCCGCCGGCCAGGGTGACCGTGCCGGCTTCCAGGTCGACGGCGATTTCGTCGCCTTCTGCTATTTTGTCGACCGCCCCCGGGCAGATGAGCACCGGCAAGGCCAGGTTGATGGCGTTGCGGTACCATATACGGCCGACCGAGCTGGCGACGACGGCTTTGACGCCGGCCTGGAGGAGCGAGATGACCGCCTGTTCGCGGCTGGAGCCGCAGCCGAAGCTGCTGCCGGTGACCAGTATCCGGCCGACGGTTTTGAAGCGGTCCCGGAGCGTCTTGTCGGCGCCTTCCAGCACATGGGCCGCCATTTCCCCGGGGTCGGAGATATTGACATATTTGCCCGGCCATATCTGATCGGTGCTTACGTTGTTTTGCCGCAGCACGACGGCTTTGCTTCTGATTGCCATAGCTACTGCCGCCTCCTTATTCGTAATCCGGGTGGGTGAGTTTGCCGGCGACGGCGGTAGCCGCCGCGGTCAGCGGCGATACGAGGTACAGCGCGGACGACTCGTCGCCCATCCGCCCGGGGAAATTGCGGTTGGAGGTGGTCGCGCACCGCTCGCCGGCGCCCAATAGCCCCGAGTGGCCGCCGTAGCAGGCCGCGCAGCCTGGCACGGTGATAGCGGCCCCCGCTGCTAGCAGGGTCTGGTAGTGGCCGGCGGCGATCGCTTTGCCCAGGGTCGCTTTCGAGGCCATGGTGACTACCAGCCGGGTGCCCCTGGCCACTTTTTTCCCGCGCAGATACTTGGCGGCCGCTTCGATATCGGTGAATTTGCCGCCGGTGCAGGAACCGATGAAGACCTGGTCAATGGGTGTGCCCAGCGCTTCCTTGACCGGCTTGACGTTGTCCACGCTGGCCGGCAGCGCCACTTGCGGTTCCAGGCCGGACAGGTCGAATTCGTAGATCTTTTCATATACGAAATCGGCATCGGTCGCCGGTATGGCGAAAGGTTTGTCGCTGTATTGCCGCAGATAGGCGATGGTCGTGTCGTCCGGGGCGATATAGGTGGTCTTGGCCCCCATTTCCACGGCCATGTTGCACAGCACCATCCGTTCCTCCGCCGGCAAGGCCCGTACGATTGCCCCGGAGAACTCTATGGCCTTGTAGTTGGCGAAATCGGTGCCGAGTTTTCCCAGGATGAACAGGGCCGCGTCTTTAGCCATGACCCCCGGCCTGAGTTTGCCTGCCAGTTTGACGTTGACTATTTCCGGGGCCCGCAGCCACAGGCTGCCCTCCAGCAGGATGACCGCCATGTCGGTCGAGCCCACGCCTGTCCCGAAGGCTCCGAACGCGCCGTGGGTGGTGGTGTGGGAATCGGTGATGACGACGATGTCGCCCGGCTTGACCAGGCCCGCCTCCGGCAGGAGCTGGTGACAGATGCCTTCGTTGATTTCGAAGACATGGCCGATGCCGTATCGGGCGGCAAACTCGCGGAAGGCTTTTTGATTCTCGGCGCCCTGCACGCTTGGGCTGGGGGCGTTATGGTCCATGAAGATCGCCACCCGCTCCGGCCGCATCACCCGTTTGCCGCCCATCGCCCGAAAGGCGTGGACCACCATCAGGTAAATATCGTTGATGCCAGCCACATCGACGGCGCAGGTGACGATATCCCCCGGCGCGACGGCGGTTTGGCCGGATTTAGCCGCCATAATCTTGTGCAAGGCGTGCATGGCCATAATATCACCTCTTCTCTAGTATTAACCGCTTTCCTGTCTATGCAAAAAGCGTTCCAGGCCGGTGCCGGAGCGATTTGTCCGGCTTGTTCCGGGGGCTTGTTGCAAAACTTCCGTCGTTTGTGGATAATTATTTTATAGGCGTTGCATTTTATGGTGGAGTTGATGCGTTTTGACCGACAGAAAAATGCTGTTTATCGTATCGGATGCAACAATGGTCGGGTATGCCGCCGGCGTGCTCGGGGAGGCGGGGCTCGATATCCCGATCGAGCACGGCCTGTGGTCCAACGGCGTGGCCATCGTGAAGAAGCACCTGGCCCACGGCTTGGAAGTGGTGGTGGCCCGCGCCGGCACCGCCAGGGTTATCCGCGAGGCGAATTTCGATCTCACGGTGGTCGAGTTGCCGATAACCGGCTTCGATATCATCCAGGCGGTGGAAAAAGCGAAAATCTACGGCAACCGCATCGCCGTCGTCGCTTTTCAGTCGATGGTGCTAGGCATCGAATATGCCGCCAAGATCCTGGGCGTGGAAATAGGCTTTTTTTATATCGAGAATGCCGAGGCGATCGAGCAAATAGTCTGCCAGGCTTTTTCCCGGGGCTACGACGTCGTCGTTGGCGGCGCACTGGCGGCGCAGGCCTGCCGGGCCCATAAGCTGCCCCATGTTTTCATCGAATCCAGCCGGGCCTCGATCTTGCAGGCGGCCTTCGAAGGACTGCGGCTCGCGCGAGCCATCGAAACGGAAAAGTATAAACGCACGCTGTTCGGGGCCGTATTGGATTTCGCCCACGACGGCATCATCACCATCGACACCGCCGGGGTCATAACAAGCATCAATCCGGCCGCCGCCGCGATAACCAAATGGCAAAACGCGGCCGGCAAAAAGATCGGCGCACTGTGGCCGTCCCTCGAGTTGGAGAAGGTGATCGCCACCGGCAAGGAGCAGCTCAACCGGCTCGACCGGATCAACGAGGTGCAAATCCACTGCAACAAGGTGCCGATCATCGTCAACAACCGGCCGGAGGGAGCTATCGCCACTTTCCAGGACATCAGCCAGATTCAGCAGCTGGAGGCCCGCATCCGCCGGGAGATTTACGCCGCCGGCCATGTCGCCAGGTTCACCTTCGCGGATATCTGGGGCAAAAGCGGCGCGATCCGGCAGGCGGTAAACATGGCCAAGGACTATGCGCGCACCGGCGCGAACATCCTGATCCTCGGCGAGACAGGTACCGGCAAAGAAGTCTTCGCCCAGAGCATTCACAATTACAGCCAGCGCAGCCACGGCCCTTTCGTGGCCGTCAACTGCGCCGCCCTGCCGGCCCAGATCCTGGAGAGCGAGCTGTTCGGCTATGTGCGGGGCGCCTTTACCGGCGCCAACCGCGAAGGCAAGCCAGGCTTGTTCGAGGTGGCCCACGACGGCACGCTGTTCCTGGACGAGATCGCCGAACTGGACTACGCCAACCAGGGCCGGCTGCTCCGCGTTTTGCAGGAAAAGGTGGTCACGCGCCTGGGCAGCGACCGCGTGCTCCCGGTGGATGTGAGAATAATCGCCGCCACCAACCGGGACCTCAACAAGGCTGTCGGCCAAAGGAAGTTCCGCGACGATCTTTTTTATCGCCTCAATGTCCTGCGGCTGCAGCTGCCGCCGCTGCGCGAACGCAAGGCGGATATCCCGCTCTATGCCAAGAACTTCCTGGAAAAGTATGCCCGGACCAACGGGCAGGCCCTCGGTTTCCGGCCCGCCGCGCTGCAGATGATGGTTGAACACGACTGGCCAGGCAATGTCCGGCAATTGCAGAACACGATCGAGCGGGTGGCGGTGGTCAACAAGACTCGCCTTGTAAACGAAGCGACCCTGGCTCAATGTCTCGATACGACGGATATTGGGGCCGACTGTCAGGCCACTGCTCCCCGGGAAATCGCCGCTATCACCGCAGCTCTCGCCCAGGCGGGCGGTAAGCCGGGCAAGGCCGCCAGCCTGCTTGGCATCAATCGTTCGACTCTCTGGCGCAAGATGCGGCGGCTGGGAATCCACGCATAGATGGAGGTGCGTCAAAAGACCGGCCTGGCTTGCGCCAGGCCGGTTTCGGGTGGGAGCTATATGGTTCTCCGTTACACGACTGCCGTGACGAGGTAGACGACCAGCGGGATGGTGATGAGCGCCAGGCCGATGATGTCGATGATGACGCCCGACCTGATCATTTTGGTGATGGGGATGTAGCCGCTGGCGTAGACGATGGCGTTGGGCGGCGTCGATACCGGCAGCATGAAGCCCAGCGAGGACGCCAGGGCGATGGCCACGGCCACCGGTATGGGGTTGAGGCCGGCGGAGACGGCCACGGTGATGCCGAGCGGGCCGACCATGTTGGTGGCCGCGGTGTGCGAAGTCAGCTCGGACATGAACAGCGACAGGATGGAGAAGACGGTGACGATCATGACCTGGGAGTTGGCGCCGGTGGTTTTGACGATGGCGTCGCCGATCCATTTCGACAGCCCGGTGGTGTACATCATCGAACCGAGCGCCAGGCCGCCGCCGAAGAGGATGAGGGTGCCCCACTCGATGCCTTTGTTGGCTTCCTTCCAGGTGAGGGTGAACTGGCGTTTTCCCCAGTTGACCGGCATGACGAAGAGCGACAGGCCGGCGACCATGGCGACGACCGCTTCGGGGAAGTATTTGCCGTAGGTTTTGAGGATGGCGGCGTCGGAGCCGTAGATTATCGCCAGGATGCCGGGCGTAACCCACAGGATGACGGCGATGGAGAAGGCGATGACGGCGTTGCGCTCGCCGGCCGACCACGGGCCGAGTTCCTTGCGCTTGTCGGCGATGAGCTTTTCGGCGCCGGGGATGCTGGTGATGCCGGCCGGGAACATTTGTTTGAGGACGATGAACATGAGGATGAAGTAGAGCACCATGGCGATCGAGCCCCAGACCATCCACTGGAAGAAGGTGATCTTGACTTTGGCCAGCTGCTCTAAAAAGCCCATCATGATGATGTTGGGCGGGGTGCCCACAGGGGTCAGCACGCCGCCGACCGAGGAGGCGTAAGCGGTCATGAGCATGATGCCGGTGGCGTATTTGAAGGTGTTGAGGTCGAGGTCCTCGCCGTTGGCTTTGTACATGTCCTTGATGGCCATCAGGAGGCCGATGGAGATGGGGTACATCATGGCGGTGGTGGCGGTGTTGCTCACCCAGCCGGAGAGCAGGGCGGTGACGAGGCCTACGGCGAGCATGATCCGGACCGGGCTGGAGCCCACCCATTTCATGGAGAGGATGGCGTAGGCGAAGCGTTTGTCGAGGCCGTGGGTCATCATGGCCGTGGCAATCATGAAGCTGCCCATGAAGAGGTAAATGAGGGGGTCGGCGAAGGGGGCGAAGGCGGCCTTGGCCGGCACGACGCCGAAGAGGACGGCCAGCACCGGGCCGATGAGCGAGGTGACGGGGATGGGTACGGGCTCGCATATCCACCAGGTGGCGACGAAGGTCATGATGGCCGCGAGGATGTGGCCTTCCGGCTTGAGGCCGGCTATGGGGGTGAAGAAGACCAGGAGGCCGAGGATGGGGCCGAGGAACCAGCCGGTAGTCCGGCGGCGCCGGTCGAATTTTTCTTCCGCTTCCGTCAGTTTGCTCGTGGATTCGATTTTTGCTTGTTGTTGCTTATCTGTCAACGATTCCATTAAGTTACCTCCTTACATATCCCGTTCTTAGTGCTTTGTAGATACGATCCGCTTGAAGGCCGGCAACGGGGTATGCAAAGATGTTCGTCAAGTGAAGCCATTGACCAGCCTTAGTTGGGCAATGGAGCGCATGACGGCTATCTTCCGCTTCTTCGCCCGGCGGCGGCTGAACATGCCGCCGACGGTCGGCACGATTTTTTCCGGCATGTTCGTGTCCAGTGTGTACATCGCTACCACGATAACCACCTCCTTTCGTCGACGATAGGCGCCTGGAGGTCATGGGCGACCGCAGATAAAACATGGCATGTCGCTTGGCGGCATGCCATGGGGAGGTATATGCCCAGGGCTGATGGGTTCCCTAGGCGCATACGTAAAACATCGCACAACCCATGCATTTTTTATGGCGTTGGGATACGGAGACGGCTCGGCGGCAACCGGTTACCAGAGGCCGACGACTTTCCACCAGATGCTGCCTAAGCCGATGAAGACGATCATGTTGACGACCGACACAATGAAGCCGATCCGCCACCAGGTGTTCTGGGGGATGTAACCCGCGCCGAAGTAGATGGGCGCCGGGCCGGTGGCGTAGTGGGTGATGCCGCCCATGAGGCCGGAGATTACGCCCATGCCCATGGCCGCGAGGAAGGGCGGCGCGCCGGCGGCGACGGCCACGGCCAGGAAGGCGGCGTACATGGCGGTGACGTGGGCCGAGATGCTGGCGAAGGCGTAGTGGGTGTACATGTAGGCGATGAAGAGGATGGCGAGGGCCGCCGTCCAGGAGAAGCCGGTCAACGAAACGCCGACAAGCTTGGCGAACCAGCCGATGAAGCCGACCTTGGTGAGGGCGCCGGCGAGGCTGATGAGGCCGCCCATCCAGATGAGGGTGTCCCAGGCGCCTTTTTCTTCGAGGATGTCTTTCCATTCGAGCGCCTGGCCGAGCAGCATGACGCCGACGCAGCAGATGGCAGCGACGGTGGCGTTGATGTTGGTCCACGACGAGGTGCCCCAGAGCAGGAGGGCGAGGACGAAGGTGGCGGCGACGACTTTTTCGCCCCAGGTGGTCGGGCCCATTTTCGCGAGTTCCTGCTCGGCGATGACTTTGGCTTCCGGGGTTTTGGTGATTTCCGGCGGGTAGAGCTTGTAGATGAGGTAGGGGGCGATGGCGAGGGAGATGAGGCCGGGGACGATGCCGGCAAGGGCCCAGGCGCCCCAGGTGATCGTCACTTGGGAGGTCTTCAGGGCGAGGGCGGCAGCCAGCGAGTTGGGCGCGCACGAGGTGAGGAACATGGCCGAGGTGATGGTGTTGCACTGGAAGGTGGATTTCATGAGGTAGGCGCCGATTTTGCGCGAGGACGGCCCCGGCTCGGAATCGAACGCCGAGGAAAGGCTTTTGACGATGGGGAAGAGGATGCCGCCGCCGCGGGCGGTGTTGGAGGGCGTGGCCGGGCTTACGATGAGGTCGCTGAGGGCCAGGGCGTAGGCGAGCTTGAGCGAGCTGTCGCCGATGGCGGCCATGACCTTGTAGGCGATGCGGCGGCCGAGGCCGGTCTTGACGAAGCCTTTGGCGAAGACGAAGGCCGATACGATCAGCCACATGGTGACGTCGCCGAAGCCGGTGAGGATCTCGGCCGGTTTGAGGACGTTGAGCAGGCCGGCGAGGCCGAGGCTTATGAAGGCGATGGCGCCGATCGGCAGGGGCTGGAGGATGAAGCCGAGGATGGTGGCGACGAAGATGGCGAACAGATGCCAGGCTACCGGTTTGAGACCGGCGGGAACGGGTAAGAACCAGATGATGATGCCCACGGCTACCGCGATCAATCCGTTACGCAGGTTTTTGTTCACTAAACATCTCTCCTTTATATGAGTTTTTTTTATGAGTTTTTTCAGCACCTACTTCCGGGTGTGGTTTTTGGTCCCGCTGACTTGCGCCGGGTTATCTCCGGGGCGTGCTGCGGCATAGTGCGACAACAGAATAAGCTTCCATAGGATTTTATTTCGGCATCGGTCCGCCATGCCCTGCCGAAGTGGGATCATTTAGACGAAATTTTCTATTTAATCATACATTTCTTAATGACAGATAGCCATCTTAACAAATTATTGCGTTATTTTTGTAATTAAAAAAACTGCAACCGGCCCGGGCCGGTTGCAGTTGACGGTGTTCGTCTTCAGGTTAGGGCAAGTTTGCGGAGAACGGATTCCAGGACCTTTACGCCGATGATTATATCGTCCCAGCGGGTCGTTTCCTGCGGTGAATGGCTGATCCCCCGGACGCTCGGCACGAAAAGCATCGCCGTCGGCACAAGTTTGGCGAAGACCTGCGCGTCGTGCCCCGCCCAGCTCGGCATGCTCCGGTGCGGGACGCCCAGTTCGCGGGCCGCGTCCGCCAGCAGCTTGCCGATGCCGGCGTCGAGCTCGACCGGCGCGGCGTATTGCATGGGTATGATAGATACGGTTACGCCGTATTCCTTTTCGATATCGCGCAGGCAGCCCAAAGCGTGCGCGTAGGCGGCGTCGCGATCCCGGCCGGCGACGAACCGGATTTCGAAGGATAATTCCACTTCGCCGGGGACGATATTGACTGCGTTGGGATGAACCGCCAGTGTTCCCACCGTGGCGACATACCGGCCGTCCCCGCTCCGGGCCTGCTCGTACACGCTGCCGATGAAGCGGGCGGCCGCGACCAGCGCGTCTTTGCGCTGGTCCATCCTGGTGGTGCCGGAGTGATTGGCGCTGCCTTTTATTGTGATCCTGCGCCTGTCGATGCCGACAATGCCGCTGACAATGCCGCAGGCCAGGCCTTCGTCGTCGAGGTTGCTCCCCTGCTCGATATGCAGTTCCAAAAAACAGCTGATGGAGCGCGGGTCGCGGGCGGCCTGCCGCATTGCTGCCGGGTCGAGGCCGAAGCCGCTGAGCGACGCTGCCAGGGACCGCCCTGCGGGGCTGAGCATTTGCTCCGGGTCGCTTTCGTTGAGCAAGCCGGCGATGGCCTGCGACCCCAGCACCAGGCCGTATTGTGTCCCTTCCTCCTCGACGGTGGCGATGACTTCTACGCTTCTGGCGGGGATAAAGCCTTCGTCGCGCCACGCCTGCACGCATTCGATGGCGCCGATAACGCCGGCGGCGCCGTCGAACGCTCCGCCGTCGGGAACGGTATCGAGGTGGGAGCCGGTGAGCACCGCGGGCAGTTCCGGGGATGTTCCCCCATAGCGGCCGATCAGGTTGCCGACCGCGTCGATGGTGACTTTCATCCCCGCCGCCTGCATGTATTCCTTGACAAGCTCGGTCGCCTGCCGGTATTCCGGCGTATAGGAAAGGCGGGTTGTCCCGCCGCCTTCGTCCCTGCCGATCAAAGCCAAAGCCGTCAATCTTTCTTTTATGCGCTCGATTCTTACCGTCACTGTGCAGCCTCCCTTAATTGCGTTTGTGATCAGCGAATAGGTTTCATCTTCTTTTTACTTAGAGTAACCTGGCCGTTCCTCCTGCTTTCCCGCGGTATTCTTTTGCAAACATTATAAAACACACTCCCATGTGAGGAGTGTGTTTTGCGGTGGCGCTATGTCGCCAGGTACAGTCGCCGGTCAGCGGTCAAGGCTTTTGGCCTCCTTGCGCCTGTCTGAGGGCTTTTTTCACCGCTTCGACAAACTGGCCGTGCGAAACGGTGGCTCCGGAAACGGCATCGACTTTGCCGATGTCCTGTGTTTCGACCAGCCTGGGGGCATAAGCGGTCGCGCCCTTGACCGCCTTTTGGGCCTTGTTATAGTATTCCTGGTTGATATTGCCGATCGTTTTGCCGTATGTCTCGTCCTTGGGCTGCCCGGTCACCTGAATCCCCTTGAAGTCGGCTTTGGTGATCCGGCCATTTTCGATCGTGAGGGTAATAACTCCCACGCCGCCGAGTTCGTCCGTGCCGCTCTTGGCAGTGTACGTCCCGTCCTTATAGCCGCCGCTGGGAAGGGGAGCTGTATGGTCGTCGCTGCGGGCGCCGCCTTTTGGCCCACCGCAGCCGGCGAGCAGGCCGGCCACCGCCAGGCAGGCGATCAGCGCTGTGGCCGCTTTTCTCATGCGCCCGCCCCCGCGCCGCTTATCGGCCTGGATTTCCGCTGGTCGGCAATCCGGCCGTGCTCGAGGATGATGCACCGTTCGGTCAGTTCGGCGACTTCCGGGTCGTGGGTGACGGTGATGATGGTGTGTCCTTCGCGGTGGAGCTGCTGGAAAAGCCCGAGAACGATGCTCTCGTTGGCTTCGTCGAGGTTGCCGGTGGGCTCGTCGGCCAGGATCAGCATGGGATAGTTGATAAGGGCGCGGGCGATGCATACCCGCTGCTGCTCGCCGCCGGAAAGCTGGCTCGGCAGGTGCTTGGCCCGCTCTTTAAGGCCGACCCGTTCAAGGGCCGCCATGGCTTCCTGCTCATCAGGCATGCTGTGGTAGTACTGGGCGACCATCACATTCTCCAGGGCCGTCAGGTAAGGGATGAGGTGGAACTGCTGGAACACGAGGCCGATTTTGTCGCGGCGGATGGCGGTCAGCCCCTGGGAATTGAGGGTGGATATGTCGACGCCGTCGAGGATGGCCGTGCCGCCGGACGCTTTGTCCATGCAGCCGATGATGTTCATCAGCGTCGTTTTGCCGGAGCCGGACGGCCCCATGATCGACAGCCATTCGCCCCGCTGGACCGTCAGGTTGATGTTTTGGAGGGCTTTCACGCTCCCGTATATCTTGGAAATATCGCGCAATGCCAATAGACTCATCATTCAGCCTCCTTTACTCGCCGCGCAGAACAATCGCCGGTTCAACATCGATGGCGATTTTTACCGGAATCAGGCAGGCCAGCCCGGAAACGCCGATCGACACCACAAAGGCCACCAGGGCTATGAAGGGCTGGAAGGAGATGGCCCGGCCGAATACATTGAGGCTGACCGCCTGGGCAAAGAAGAACCCCAGTACCGTGCCGATGGCGCCGCCCAGTCCGCCCAGGACAAGGCCTTCGCCCAAAAATTCGCGGATTATGCCGCTGTTTTCCGCCCCCAAGGCTTTTTTGAGGCCGATTTCCTTCCGGCGTTCGGTCACGACCGCCATCATGGTGGTGGCGGCACAGATCAGGGTCAGAAGCAGGATTATGATCGTGACCAGGTATACCAGGGCTTGCAGCTTGCCTAGCACCTGCCCCTCGGACTGGGTAACGCGCTTGACCAGCCGCGGGCTGACGCCGGCGACGTTCTGGGCCACATTCCGGCTCAGGGCCGTCAGTTCGTCCTCGGTCGCCATAATGCTGGCCTGGGCGATGCTGAGCTGCCCTTCCTTATTTAACAGTTGTTGCAGCAGCGCCAGGTCGGTGAAGACGAAGTTCTCTTCCTGGCCGCCTGTGCGGACGATGCCTTCGACCGTCAAGGTCTTTTCGGTGCTGGCATGGGCGACCGCCAGGGTAATCTTCTGGCCGAGTTCCAGCTTCAGCAGTTCGGCAACTTCGGCGCCGACGACGATGCCATCGGCCTTCTCCGGCCACTGGCCCCTGATATGCCAATACGGGCTTACGTTCCTTACTTCCTTAAATATGGTGCCGGCCGCCATGAGCGGCTGTTCGTTCACTTTTACCCGTTCGTAAAGGTAGGGGGCGATCCCGATAACCTTGTCCCGCGGCAACAGTCCGCCGGCGCGGGCGAGATCGTCGGCCAGCAGCATTTGGTTGCTGCCGGCCGGGATGAACAGCAGATTGGCCCCGTAGGAGCGGAATTCCCGGCCCATCTGGCGGGGGACATCGTAATAGATGGTGATCAGGCCGGACAGGATCGTGGCCCCGGTGGCCACCGCCAGCAGCGCGACAAGGATGCGGGAGCGGCGGCGCAGCAGCGCATGGATCACCAGCTTGCCGAACATCGCGTATTTGGTCATGTTAGTTATCACCTGCCATGAAGAACTTCCGCCGGACGCAGGGATAACAGCATCCGCACGGCCGGGAGACTGCCCGCCAGGATAACGAGTATTACCAGGACCGCCACCAGCGGGATGACCATGGCATTGACCGCTACCGCCGAGCCGAAAACGCTGCGGCCGATCACCTGCGCAAACCCCAGGCCGGAAAAGTAGCCGGCCCCGCCGCCGGCAATGCCGGCCGCCACCGCTTCCGCCAGGTTCTGCCACAGGATGGCGCCGTCCGTGGCGCCCAGCGCTTTCAGCAGGCCTATTTCCCGGCTGCGCTCCATGACGCCGGCGATCAGCAGGTTGGAAATGCCCAGCGCCGACCCGATCAGGCTCAGGACGGTGATCAGCAGCATCAGCAGCTGGGTTTTCTGCAGGATGACGCCTTCCGACTCCGCTACCTGCCGGATGGGTTTGGCGCGGGAACCGGCTACGGCTTCTTCGATCTGATAGGCGATGGCGCTTACATAGGCGGTACAGTACCAGGTCTCCCAATCTTTGAGCGAAAGGCTTTTCGGATTCTGCGCGGCCCTGCGGGCCAGGTCATTTTCCGGGGTGGTGATCGCGCTCACTTCGATCCTGCCTACTTTGCCCGGCAAGCCTGCGAGCTTTTGGGCGGTTGCCAGCGGGACGAAGATTTGCTCGTCTTCGCTGCCGCCGCTGCTTACGATGCCGCGTATCGTGAGCCGCTCCTTGCCCGCACCTCCCGGCGGCGTTATTTCGAAATCGTCACCCGTCCGCAGCCCGGCGCTGCTTGCCAGCAGGCTGCCGACCATCGCCCCCCGGGGGTCGTCGTCCTTCACCCAGCCGCCTTCGACCTGCCACCAGGTTTTCAGCGGCCGGACACCGGTCTCGGCAACTTCGCCGGTCGGCAATTCAAGCGAGTGGTCGAACCAGGTCCCGACCAGCGTGACTTCGCGGCCGCCCTGGCCGAGGACGGTTTTATTCTCCAGGAAAGGGGCAAAGGTCACGATATTGTGCGCCCAGAAAATCGTTTTGATTTTGCCCAGGTCGGCCTCGGCCAGATATTGGCCCGCTGCTCCCGGACCGGCCTCTATGCCGTAGAGGTCCTTGAGCACCGAGGCCGACTTGGGGATGACCGTGATATTAGCGCCATATGCCTTCAGTTCCCGGTTCACTTTGTCGCCGACGTCCAGCATGACGTTGAGCATGGCCGTGCTCAGCGAGGTGCCCAGGGCAATGGTGAGCGCCACCATGAGCATTCGCCGCCGCTGCCTGACAAGAGCGCCAACAAGCATCCGCCAAAACATTTTTTATCCTCCCAGCTCAGCGAAATCTTTTCTTCTCTTTTTCCAGCGCCTCGGCGGCAATGACGATTTTCCCGCCCGTGATCTTGTAGGGGAAGGGGACGGGGTTGCAGCCGCCCTTGAAGCCGATGGTGGCTTTGTTCATGACGACATCGCAAAGTTTGCATACCACCTGTCCGTCGCGCTCGTAATAGCCGGTCGGACCGCAGATGTCGCAGGCGTCCAGGCCCACGCCGTAGGCCGAGCCGCCTTTTTTGATGATGATGAACCGCATCACCGTGCCGCCGGAAGCCGTGTAGGAATAGCGGTGGAGCCTGCCGTCGGCCACCGAGTCCAGGGAAATGGCGATCTCGCCTTTTTGCGCCACCACCGGCACCGCCGGGGAAAGCTCCGGTTTTTGGTCGGCATACGCTTTGCCGACAGTAGCCAGGCCGAATACCAGCGAAATACTCGCTATGACGACAGCCCCCCACCGCATTTGCCTGCGGACGGCGGCCAGTAATTTTCGATACTGAGCCGGGTTGAGGCCCGGCGCCGGCGCCGGCCTGCGCCGCAGGAACAGGAAGGCGGGCAGGGCGAGCGTTACGGCCAGCAGCGCGCAGAAAAACCAGTTCTGGTGATTGATGAGCGGCACCATCAGGGCGAGCAGCCACTTCTTCATTGGTAAAATACCCCTGGCCAGCAGCACCTGGATGACGATCACCGCTTGCTGCGCCATGACCACGGCGAAGATGGCGGTGGCGCCGCGCACCAGTTCGCGCACCGACACCATCGACGCCACGCGGAAAACCGCCAGCCCGGCCAGCAGGCCCAGGGCCGTCCCCGCGAGGAAGCCGCCCGGCTGCAAAGCATAACCCGGCCACACGACATCGGCAGCCGGCATAACAAATCGGCCCGCGAACAGGAAAAAGTCCAGTCCCTTGGCCAATATCAGCGCGGCGGGGACGCTCAAGACCGCCCAAACGGGAATGTTTGTCCCTTCGTCCGGATAGCCGCCCTTATATGACCGCCAAAGATAAACGAGCATCAGTGCTTCGGCCACTATGGCCCATACGAGAACCCAGCCTTCGAGAACTTCCCGATCGCCCAGAACGCTGGCCAGGCGCATGGCCGCCAGCGCCAGCGCGCCTGCCGTTCCCAGTGCCGCGCTCCTCCGGAGCCACTTCGTCAAGCCGCCCGGGCGCCTGGCAACGAAGGCCAGCAGCACGGCCAGCGGAATCGCGACCGCAGTAGCGTTCTGCAACCCCGGCAGGAGATTTTGCAACAGCGTTTGCAGCATACCATCCCCCCCTCTTCCTACCATTCAAGCGCCGCTTCAAAGCGGAAAGGGGGTCCGGGAAGCCATTCCCGGACCCCCCGGCATTGCTACCACTTCCTCGGGATCCAATCGAATTCCCAGCCTACCGTGATCGGCGAATTCCAAAAGCGGCCTTCCACACCGGTTTCCTTGTCGGTATGGAGCATATAGCCGGTTTTTTCCGGGCTATCGATGATAAATTCCACTTTGTAGCGGCCGGCGCCAAGCAGCTTGAGATTTGCGCCGTAGTGGGGCCCGTCGCTGGCGTTCATCGGCATGAAGCTGCCTTCGACCACTTCGCCGGTATTGAGCTTGGTGATTTTATAGTTGACGCTCAGGAAGGGGACGAAGTCGCCCACACCAAAACCGTACTTGTTGTCAGGGCCGGCGGAAATATCCGCTTCCATATGCATATCGGCCTGTTCCTTGGTCAGCCCCATCCCGGCCGGCACCATGTCGACGGGCTGGAAGTAAACGCCGGCGATGACGAGGCCATGCGCTTCCTGCTCGTCGCCGAGGGGATATTCCTGGAAGCCTTTTTCGCCCGGCGCCGCGAAGCCCACGGCCGCCGTCGCCACCAGGGTGAGCATGGTAACCAGGACCACCAGCAGATTCAATCTCTTTTTCATTATGTAGCCTCCTTCTATTTCACTCATCATTGACGAGTGTAAACTACCCTAAGCTTGCTAGGCCGGCATCGCGGGGTCTTGCTTACGCCGCTGGTAAATCACCCCCGCTATGGCGATGAGGACGAGGATTATCTGCGGCGTCAGCGTCTCCCAGGTAGGATAAATACCCAGCAGTTCGATGGAATCCATCCCGGCGATAGCCGTCATGCCGACGACGCCGCCTTCTTGCAGCTCCTTGACGCCGCCGCCGGCGAAACTGATGGCGAGAACGTACATCAGGATACTCGTGCCGAGGAAGAACGGTTTGAGGGGCAATTTCATGCTCCCGTAGCGGACGATGAGGAAAATCGCCACCAGCGCCGCGCAGCCCAGGCCGAACCCGCTCCAGATCATCGCTCCCTGGTCGGCGGCATCGCTGAATAGGGCCTGGTAGAAAAGAACCGTTTCCGCGCCCTCGCGGTAGACCGCCAGGAAGGCGGCTGCCCCCAGCGACAGCATGCTGCCGCCGCTCACGGCCTCCTGGACCTTGCCCTCGATGTAATTTTGCCAGGCCTTGGCGCTCACCTTGCCGATCATCCAGTGACTTACGGAGACAAGCACCACCGCCGCCAGCAGCATCGTTGCGCCTTCGAGGATTTCCTGGCTGGCGCCGCTGATGCTGAAAACCGACTGCAGCAGGACGGCGGTCACCAGGCTGGCCGCAACGGCCGCTGCCGAGCTGTAATATACGACGCGGGTTTTCTGCCCGTGGCCGGATTTGATCAGGTAGGCGATGATCGCCCCGATTACCAGGATGGCTTCAAAGCCTTCGCGGACCAGGATGAGGAAAGCGGCCAGGAGGGTCTCCATCGGGTTGCTCTCGGCTTTGCCGCCCATTTGCGCCGCGTCTTCCCGCAGCATGGCGACCAGGCCGTCAATCTCTTTTTTTATCTGGGCCTCCGGCGCTTTATTGGTCATCAACTTTTTTATCGCCACGAACTTATATTCCTCGATACCGACCCGTTTGCCCGATATCTTGGACTTGACGGCGATTTCCATGCCCTCTTTCTCGAAGACGCCGTAATAGGCCTCGTTGACGACCTCTTTGGCTTTTTCGACATCGCCCTTGTTATACAGCGCCAATGACTGCACCAGCGTTTTCTCGATCTGGTCGACCACCTTGCCCCAGGCCGGTGCCGCCAGGGCGGTATTTTGCACGGCAAACACGAGCAACAGCGGCAGCACAAAAACGAGCAATAATTTACGCATCATTTCACCCCCTTCCGCCAGCATCTTAGGGAACATTCATTGATAACGGTAATCATTCTCACTGAATCAATAAAAAAAATAGTTTTTTACGCCGCGATCAGCGGGGCGCCCGCGTTTAGAAGGTGTAGCTCATTACGGCTTCGAATTTGGCATTTTTCGTGCCGTCGCTTATCTGTTTCTGATCCTTGTAAACGAGCTCCAGGTTGGCGGCTTCGCTCAGCTTGTGGGTCAACGCGTAGTAGAAGCCCTTGTTGTCGCCGTCGAATTCACTCTGCCCGCCCATGGCGCCGTTGGCCTCCATCCTGAAGGCGATCAGGGAAGCGGCGGTCTTACCGTCAAAGTCATAGGTATAGTTCATCACATAGCCTTTGTTGTCGATATCGGCGCTCGACTTCGTGTACTGAGCGGCAAGGCTGCTCTTGCCCATCTCGTATGTACCGTCCACCGCCCAGTGGTTGGTGTCGCCGGCGGCCTCGTTCTGGTAGCGGCCGAGCGTCAGGCCGAAGTTCAATTTTTCCACGGGGCTGTAGCCGGCGCGGATGGCATAAATTTTGCCGCGGGGATTGCCGGCCTCGTTGTCCTCGCGCGCGCCATAAGCCGACAGGTCGACCGCGCCTACCTTGCCGTCGACGGTAAGGCCGTCAACAAAGACATGTTTGCCGACGCCGTCGTCATCGCGCTTGTACAACAGCGCCTCAGTGCCGATCGCCACCCCTTGGCGCCCAAGCTTGAACGAAAGCTCGCCCGATTTGACAATAAAGCCGAACTGGTCAAAGGCCGCCACTCCTTGAGTATTTTCCGAATAGGCGGCGGTGTTGAAATCGGCCAGGGCCGGCTGGGTGGCTCTTTGTCCAGCCAGACGGGCATACAGCGAAAGATTCGGTGTCAGATCTTTTTCAAAATTGAGTTTGAAGGTCGACATGGTACCGGAAACGGCAGGGTCGCCATCAACGGTATCCCGTTCGTATTTGACGGTCACTTCACCGGTAATTTTGACCGGTTCGGCGTAAACCGCCGGCGCCCCCGCAACAATCATACCCGCAACAAGCACCGCAATCCCTTTTTTCATAAATCCACCCCTTTTTCAAAGTTTGCTTATTTGTGCGAAGCCGGCTTGGGGCTGCAGCAGCCCTCTGTAGGGCAAGAGCCCGAGCTGCCGCAGCTGCAGCGGTTTTTACCGCGGACACTTCGCCAAATAACGTAAAAGATATACCCCAGTGCCGCGAGACCTATGCCTGTAAGTATGAACGATTCCATCTCCTTCCCTCCTTTCTCTCACCTATCTCTCATCTATCATTTGATAACCTTGCTTGCCCGCAGTTTTCTGCACCATGCAGCCAGGACTTTGGGAATCATTCTCATTCAGAGAATATACCAGCCCCTTCTATTTGTCAAGGTATACCATGCTGATTTACCGGCCTAATCACTGCGTTAGGTTGTTTCCGCCCAAGGGAAGATAGTCTGCGGCAAACTACGCTTTGCCGGCGCAAGAACATGGATTGGAACATTCTTGGCATATGCCGTACACTTCCAGGCGGGAATGCAGTACCTTGAACTTCTTCGCGGTACAAAGTTTCGCCGGCAATTGATAAACAGCTTCGACGGCTTCGATGACCCGCCCGCACTTGACACATACCAAGTGTTCGTGATATTCCTGCCCCAGCTCGTATTTGACGTTGCCGCCAGCGTCCTTGAAGCCGCTGGCCAGGCCGCAATCGCAAAGGATCTTAACTGTTCTGTACACCGTAGCCACGCCGATATTCCGGTTTTGTTCCCTGACTTTTTTATATAGTTCTTCAATGGTCAGGTGCGTTCTGGCCGCAAAAAATATAGCCAGAATGGTCCTTCGCTGCCACGTGAGTTTTTGCTCGCGGGCCATCAGGTAATCGTGCAGTAAATCCTCCGCTTGTTGTAAAACCATGAATTTACTCACCTTTTATGAGAACGATTCTCATTTACTTTATAACAATACTCTCATTTTTTGGTATTGTCAAGCCCTAAAATGCGTTTATGTCCCGGTATTCGGCGCGAAACAAAAAAAGCTCGGGCCGGGCGAGGTCATGGCGACCGCCCGGCCCGAACCTGCGGCGATTGCCCGCTGGCCAAGCGGGCACTGTAATGTGCGGGTCAAAGTTCAGCTACCACTCTGCACGGCAGCCCGGAAATGCCTTCCATGCTTATCGGAAAAGTGTAAACGACGAATGGTCTTTTTCCCGCTTCCCGGACAAGGGTGGCCAGATTGGCCAGGTTCTCGACGACGAACACGCCATGGTCGGCGCAATACTGGTCGGTTTCGGTATGTTCTTGGCCGCGGCGGATACCGGGAGCGTCAATGCCGATCATGCTTACCTTGTTGTCTAACAGGCGCCGAACCAGGTTCATAGACAACTGGGGATGGTGGTCGAAATAGGCGGCTGTCCCGTACTGCTTGGCCGCTAAAAACCCGGTGTGAAAAATGACGAAATCCTGTTCGCCGATTTCTGCCGGGCCGAGATCTTCGCTGGCGATGTCGCGGTCGCCTATGCCTTGCAGGTCGATGATTTTGCCGTTCGTTTTGAGGTATTCCAGGGGGAATTCCTTATCCATGACGTCGAAATGGGTCCCGATATGGCCGAAGGTCGGGACTTTGCCGCTGCCTGAGATTTTGTGCCATATCTCCTGCTTGACTTTAACCGTCAAATCAATAATCACGCGACACCCTCCCTTACCTTGTCGTTGTCCGGCGTTGCCGCCTGTTGTCGATTCGGCTCAGGAAGAAGGCCGTTATCGCCGCCGTGACCGGAATGGCGCAAATCAGGCCGATGCTGCCGGTAATGGCTCTGGCGACTTCTGTTGCGATCAGGTTAAGGTTCAGCACTTTAATCAACGGCATATTTTTCTGGGAGGTCAGCAGCAGTATGAGCGGCAGAAAGCTTCCCAGGTAGGCCAAAATCAAAGTGTTGGACATCGTCCCCATGATGTCTTTGCCCACGTTGAGCCCGGCTTTCAGCAGTTCCAGGTAGTTCAGTTCCGGGCAGGAGTGTTTGAGCTCGTACTGGGCGGAGGCAATCGAAATGGCAACGTCCATGACCGCCCCCAAGGAGCCCAGGATTATGCCGGCGAACAGGACGTCCTGAAAATTCACCGCCGCCAGAGAGGTCACTTTGAGCATGATCGCCTCTTCGCTGTCCAGCCCCGTCAAGTGCATAAAAGCAATCGAGGCGGAAGCAAGCAGCCCGGCGATTGCCACGCCGCCGACCGTTCCCAGCGCCGCTCCCCAGGTCTTGGGATTCCAGCCGCTTACCGTTACCTGGGTAACCAGGGCTATGACCGCGCTAACCGCGAAGGTTATGAGCGTTATGCTCCACGCGCCTTTCAGAATGAGCGGTATCATGATTTGCAAAATCACGAAGACGGCGAAACAAATTACAAATAGCGATCTGAGGCCGACCCGCCCGCCGACCGCAATCAACACCACCGCAAAGATTCCCAGTAGCACGTAGATGTAGGTCTGGCGTTCGAAATCGGCGACATGGTAGTCTCTACGGCCAAAATCCTGCGTAACGGCAACGATGATTTTATCGCCCGGTTTGGGCTCGATATTCATGCCCGGCATGCTCATTTTGTGATGGATGCTGGTTACTTCCCGGCCGCTTTCCGGGCCGGACGTCAACCTGATAACGACCGAGTCGGCGCCTTCCATTCCGGGGAGCCTTTTTCCGGTAGGCCTGTCCAGCGGTTGAACACTGACGACAACCCCTTCGACATAATCTATCTGCGGCGCTTTGGGGGGAAGGTTTGGCGGCGCAGCCGCGCAGATTGAACACCCAAATGTGAACAGCAAGCATAACAGAAGAATAATTTTGGTCTTTTGACGTACCATCTCATCTGCCCTCCTGTAATCTCATCAGCCGTTAATTCTTCGACATCAGGCCCCGAATCCCTATCGAGGATTGCCGCGCTTCCCGCAAAAGGGCATTTGCTGTTCGTAAAAAGGTTCGTTAGCGATATGTTAGACAAAACAAAAAGGGCTCCGCGGTTAAAACCTGGAGGCCCTTTCCGGAAGGCCTAGCCTGAGTGGATTTCGCCTTTCAACTGCAACCGGCAGGCCGGGTCTGCGGCGAGGCTGATTTTTACTGCAAAACACGTCTGCTTGCTTATATCATCGTTGGTGATTATGTGTATGTCCAATAACCCGTTCATTCGGTAGCCTGTTTTTAAGTAGTTCATCTCGTCCAGACATAGGCTCCACCCCTCAAACCAGTTGAAAAGCTCTGCCTTTTGCGCTTCGGAGCCTGCGAAGTGTATTATCAGATCAATGTCGCTTCTCAGGCCCGCTGTTCCGTCATTGGTACTGCCGAATAAGTAGACCGACTTCACCCCGAAGCGCTGGGCGTCGAGCGCTGCCGCCAAGCGTTCGGCCATATATTGGCGCCACCGCCACGCTTGTCCGTCCGTCCGGCGGTAATCGTTCTCCCTATACATCGCGTCGTTTGGGGTGCTCGCCGTCTGGGCGGTATCCAGTTCGTTTAAAACCAGTTTCGTATTCCTGTAGAAAACGAATTGCCCAATACGGTCGGCGATTGCCTGAATGAGTTTACGTTCTTTCTCCAGAAAAAACCCTTCGGCAGTCTCCGGTACATTATCTAAATATATTACCTCTATGCTGCCGATTATTTCCCCATCGGATTTGATGGGACATTCTGCCGACAGAGGTGAAGCGATGAAGTCGGGAGGCCGGTAAAGGCAGTTATTTAAGGTGATGCTTGCCCGGCACGAACCCGGAAATCGCCAGCCCGCAGGGATGACGTTGATGACAGCCGCAAGTATTTCCGGTAAAGATGCCTGATGATTGCTCAGTATCTCGTCAACCTTATATAGACAGTTTAATTCTTTTTCTCTCTCCCTGAGGATGTCGAGCAGGCTTTCATCGGCAATTAGAGGTTCCTCCGCCTGACCGGGACCGCCAACTACCACCGGTTTATACCCAACCCCGGCTTTTTACGGCAAATGCGACGCGATTGATGGCGATAATATAGGCGGCGTCGCGCATATGCAGTTTTTTCTCTCTGGCCAAATCGATCACTGCCTTGAAGGCCGATGTCATTCTGGCGTCCAGCTTCTGAATCACCTCGTCTTTTTCCCAATAGTGATTCGTATTCGACTGGACCTGCTCAAAGTAGCTGCAGGTGACTCCTCCCGCGTTGGCGAGGAAATCGGGGATAACAAATATGTTGCGTTGTACCAATACCTTGTCTGCTTCTCCGCTTGTCGGCCCATTTGCCCCTTCGGCTACGATTTTCACCTGTTTGCTGATGCGGTGCACGTTGTCGGCGGTAAGCTGGTTTTCCAAAGCGGCGGGGATTAGAATGTCTACGTCCTGTTCGAGCCAGGCATCGCCGGACAGAATCTCATACCCTAGGCCGCCAGCCTTTTCTTTGTCGATGCTGCCGAAGGGGTCTGTGATGGTTTCTAAATCATTGAAATCAAGGCCTTCTTTTTTACGGAGGGTATAGGCCTGCTGGTCGGTGTTGTCCCAACTGGAGATTGCGATTATTTTCCCGCCAAGCTGCTGGTACAATTTTGCCGCATGCTGGGCGACGTTGCCAAACCCCTGAATGCTGGCGGTACTGTCTTTTATGCTCATATTCAATTCTTTCATGGCTTCCCTTAATGTGTAGATGACCCCGAAGCCGGTGGCCTCTTTCCGGCCCAGCGAACCGCCCATGCCGACAGGCTTGCCGGTGATAAAGCCGGGATATCTGCCGCCGTGTATTGTTTCGAATTCGTCCAACATCCAGAGCATGTGCTTGGCGTTTGTCATAACGTCAGGGGCCGGAACGTCGATACAAGGGCCGATGTCTTTCGCAATCTGTCTTACCCAGCCGCGGCACAACTGCTCCTGTTCACGATCGCTCATACTGCGCGGGTCGCAGATAACGCCGCCTTTTCCGCCGCCCAGCGGAATATCGACAACCGCGCATTTCCAGGTCATCCACATTGCCAACGCCCGGATCGTGTCAACCGTTTCCAGCGGGTGAAACCTTATGCCGCCTTTGGCCGGCCCCCTGGCATCGTTGTGTTGGACGCGATACCCCCAAAATAGTTTCCGGCTCCCGTCGTCCATGTGCACGGGGATGGTAAAGTGGTATTCGCGCATCGGCCGCCGGAGAAACTGCCGCGTAGCTTCGTCCAGGCCTATTTTCTCCGCTATCTGGTCGAACTGCGCCTTGGCCTCGTCGTAGGCATTGTAGGTTGCTTTACTCATGATTGTATGCCTCCTCTTGTGGTTATTGAATAATTGAAGTCAATAGTTTAAGATTCCCCGTCTTTGATGAAGGTCAAGGGATAGCCGTCCGGCAGCGACACGGTGAAGTGCCGGGCGACCGTACCGTCCTTATGCGTGGTGCATTCAAGGTAGCGCCTGATGATGGCCCCCCGCGACAGGGCGCTCGCGTAGATTTCTTCTATGTTGCCTACCCTTACTTGGAGCTCGGTTAAATTATCCGCCAAGGCCGGCGGTTCGTCCCCGCCGTCGGCCTGCAGCATCAGCAGGGCCCCGCGGTAATTAAGAATTGCCGTTGTACCGTCGCCGGTGACGAAGTCCAGCTTAAACCCGAGAGTTTTTACGAAGTAGTCTGTATTGACTTGTATATCTTTCACTGACAATAAGGGGGTTATTCCCGTTGTCAACGCGATCACCTCCCAATGGGGTTTCCTGCAGCAAAAGCCGCTACAGGGACTGTTTGCCGGCAGCCTCCGGTTGGAAAAGAACGCTTTCGATTTTGTAGCGCGCGGTCCCGCCGGGAACAGTCCACTCAACAACGTCGCCTACCCTGTAACCGAGAATGGCTGTACCGATGGGGGCAAGAACGGATATCTTTCCTTCCGCCAGCTCAGCCTCGGCCGGGTAGACCAAGGTGTAGACGACATCCTCGCCACTGTCCATATCCCGCAGTTGCACCCTGGAGTGCATGGTTACGACATCTTTGGGTATGTTTTTGGCAACCGAGATGTGGGCCCGGTTTATTTCATATTCCAAGTCTTTCAGGTTTTCACTGTCGCCGCCGCCGAACTCCCTCACGCGGCTGATGAAGTCGAGGAGCCTTGTCTTGTCCGCATTCGTGATGAATACTCTTCTCGGCATATCGTCGATCCTTTCTTTTCTCGCTTTTTCACCTCGATGCCAATATAAAAAGCAAAACGCATGCCATTCGTATGCGTTTTGCCTATTGTACCCGCAGATTGGCGATTTTGCTGTGTTTGTCGAAACTGCCACTGAATTAAGCAGCTTTCCGGGCGAAGATTTCTTACGAAAACTTGCAGAAAATACGAGAATCTTCTGCAAGTTTTGGTATTGTCATTTATTGTCCGTTTTTTTCATCTTGGCGATACGGTAAGCCAGCGTTCGCAGGGAAATGCCGAGGTAGGCGGCGGCGGCCATCTGGTTCCCGCTATGGGCGTTCAATACTTCTTTGATAATATAGTCGGTATAATCTTTCAGCGTAAAGCCCTCCCGGGGGAACGGCAAGGACAAGCGCGGCTCGTCCGGCTGCAAAGAACCAATCCCGGTGTTTTCCCCGGCGGCCACCCGGTCGAGTTTGTGGATGTGCTGGGGCCGCACTTCCGTATCGTCGTACATAAAGACGACGAATTCAAGCGCATTTTTCAGCTCGCGCACGTTTCCCGGCCATTCGTAATTTTCGAGGATTCTGGCGGCCTCATCACTGATGCCTTTAAATTTCTTGCCCCGCTGCTTGGCGCCCTGCAGCAAGAACATGTTGGCCAGGGGGATAATCTCCTCGCGGCGTTCGCGCAGGGGAGGGACGGTTATATGGCCGAGCTGGAAACGGTAGTACAGGTCGCGGCGGAATTTCCCCTCGTCGATGTTTTTCTTCATGTCCACGTTGGTGGCGCAGACAATGCGGACGTCCGCCGGCAGCTTCTTAAGCCCGCCCACGCGATAGTACTCTTTCTCCTGGATGACCCTGAGCAGTTTGCCTTGCATCTCCGGGGATATTTCGGCGATTTCGTCCAGAAACAGCGTGCCTCCGGATGCAAGGTCCAGCTTCCCCTTCTGGCCCCGGTTCTGTCCGCCCGTATACGCCCCGGCTTCATAGCCGAACAGTTCGCTCTCGAACAGGCTGGGGGCGATGGCGGCGCAGTTTATATCGATGAAGGGCCCCGGGTCGTTTCCTCTTTGGACATCGCCCCAGTGCACGATTTGGGCGATGATCTCCTTGCCTGTGCCTGTTTCCCCTTCGATCAGGATCGGGATAGTCCGGTCGTTATGATATTTCTGGGCAAGAGCGACGACATTACGCATTTTTTCGGAAAAGATGCCTATCTGCCCGAAGAGCGATTCGGTAACAAGCCTCTTGACCCGGAACAATTCCTGGTCTTTTTCCGCCGTGGCCGCCTTGATCTCATGCGCCAAATTTTGGGACAAGTATCTGTTCTCGCGCAGCAGCGCCTGGTGTTCTTCGATGCGCTCGGCGGTTGCCGCCAACTCCTGGGCGTCCACTGGTTTAAGCAGATAGTCGTAGGCGCCGGAACGAAGCGCCTGGATCGCCGACGCCATGTCGCCATAGCCGGTAAACAGGACGACGTCCGTCCGCCAACCTCCCGGCAGGGCTTTTACGGCCGCCAGAAGCTCAAGCCCGGTCATCCCCGCCATCTTTATGTCGGACAGCACCATGGGGTAATCGGCGTCGGTCATCAACGCCAGAGCTTCGGCCCCGCTGCCGCAGGTGGTTACATGATGGCCCTGTCTGCTCAGAAACCAACTGGCCGCTTCGCGACTGGCGCGGTCGTCGTCGACAACCAGAATGTCCATACCAAGCACCTCGCTATGTTATTCGGCAACCGCCGGGATTTGAATTTTAAAGGTTGTGCCGTTCTCCCCGGTGGTAACGCTGATATGTCCGTTGCAGGCGGTTATTATCGCATGGGCGATCGGTAATCCTAGCCCCCAATTTTCCCCGTCGGCCTGAGTCGTAACAAAGGGCTCGAAGACTTTATCGCGGATTTCCTCACTGATGCCGGGACCGTTGTCCGCCACTTCAATCGTGACCCCATCCTCAAGCCAGGTCCGGATCGTAATCCGCTTATCCGGCCGGGCGACTTTGTCGAGGGCCTGCATGGCATTGACAAGTAGGTTGACCAGCACTTCTTCAAGCGCGGTGGGAGGCACCAGGATGGTAGGCAGTTCCCGGGAAAGTTCTTGGCGTATATCGATGCCGTGGTTCGTTATCTGCGTCCCTACCAACCCCAGCGACTGTTTGACAGCTTCGTTGGCGTTGCACGGCACCCGGGTGTTGTTGTCGCGGCGGATGAACGATCTCATGTGATTGATGATGCTGGCAATGCGATCCGCCTGGCGGGAAATCTCTTCGACGACCTTGCGGATCTCGTCCGGATTGAAGCACCCGTCCGTATGGAGCGAATAGAGAATACCGCTTGACAAAATCTTGATCGAGTTCAGCGGTTGATTGATCTCGTGGGAAACCCCCGCGGCCATCGAGCCGAGCGAGGAGAGCTTCTCCACACGGGCCTGCGCCTCCTTCGCCTTGATGATCGTCTTGTTCTTGAGGGTCAGTTCCGTTGTCTTCTCGTCGACTTGTTTGGTCAGCCAGGCCTGACGCTGCCAGACCCCGTTGACGATGATCAGCAGCAATACCGTCACGAGGCAGCCGCCGCCCCAGATGAGGCTGCGGATATAAAAGTTATTATCGGGCAACCGCTGCCAGCCTACGGTGGCGTCCCAGTGCGCATTGCCCACGGGAATAGCCATGCTGCGGACCATGGCCGCGGTTTCGTCGTCGGGTTGCCCTTTCTCCCAGAAGACATTCCCGTCCGCAGCGGCAATCCGGATATAGTACCGCTGGTCGTCGATACCTAAACTGGACATTGCCTGATTGAAAATCGCCCCGATGTCAAAGTGAACCTCGGCGAATCCGATGAGGTCCGCGTTACGGTAGAGAGGATCGACGGCTATGCTGATAAGATGGTCCTTAATATAGACCGGTTCGGCAAGCGTCATTGTGCCGGTCCGGGTTGCCGTGGCCAGCGCGCGCCCTCTTCCCTCCCTGTTCCCGTTCTCCGTCCCCGGCTGTCCGGAGGCGTAATGCGCGTACATGGTCTCGCCGTTATTATGCGCGAGGCCGAAATACGTGACTGTGGGATAGTATCTTTTCGTTTCCGCGGCATAGCGATCGAAGGCCGCCCGGTCGGGCAGCTCGCCGCGGGCGACCAGAAAGGCCTTTAAATCGCCAAGCGCCGTGAGATCAGTCAGACGGTGCATGACGACACTCTGGAATTTTTCTGCCAGCGATTCCAGGTTGTGTTGGTGGCGGGCATATTCGTTACGGCAATGAAACCAGTCCAGGGTGGCGGTAAGCGAAAGCCCTGCGACCAGAATAACGAGTAAAATCAGTAGCCGCTTCACATTTCCTCCGTCAGTCAGCTGTCTGAGGGTAACTTCGCCGCCCGGGGATTATCTCCTTGTGCCCGCGACGGCTGTAACCCGGAAGCACAGGCCATGAATATCAGGCAATTTGGGGCTGATTGCGAGTGTATACGATGTTCAGCTATCTGTCCTTCATTTTTGCGAGCGCGGTTTCCCTCTCATGGGCCACCACCTCTCTTATCAGGGAGTACAGTTTATGTTCGGTATCTCTGACGATATCGTCAGCCAACCGATTAATTACCTCCTCGGTCGCGTGAGCCAATTGGGCCCTTACCATCTCGACAACCTTTTCCCTTGCTATCATTTTCTGCTACCTCCGCGAAATTATTATTTGAGGGTAAGCGCCGGACACAACGCCTGATAATAGTAGTCCAGCCTAGTCTGGCTAGCTTGTTGGAACTGGTAGTAATTGCAGTATCTTAACCCCTTGTCCCAAGAGGAACACATATCGCAGTCCTGGATTACATAGCCTTCAAGCCTGGCTTGCCGGGCTATCTTAAACTGCGCCCCGAGCAGGGCTTCCAGTTTGCTTAGGTTGAATAGCTCCGTTTTCGATAACAGCGGCCCATATTTATTTTTCACCATAATGGAGACATCGTGCAGAATCTGTTCCACAACTTCGTCCGGTGCATGGGAATGGTTAGTCATCCGACACTCCTCCTAATAAATGGTTGCCCTTAATAGAATTAAAAAGCAAGAAATATGCCATTTATAAGGGATTGCGGACTTTTAAGCAATATCGGTAATTATCAGGCTGCGAACCGATGATTTCTTTAGAAAAGAAATGGTAAATTTGCATTTCAATGCAATTTTTGTCAACAAATCTTGCATCCAGGCATCGAGATATAACAAGGCTGCCGACAATACTTTTGTCGACAGCCTGTGAGCCCTGGGGCTGCTTTTAATGTCCTCTGCGCGAGCCGGACATTTACCTGCCACTTAAAAGTTTCATCAGTTGGAGAGCGGTTGTGAGTGCTATTCTTGTTTCGTGAGAATCGAGAGAAGCATTTAGCAGCTGTTCGATTCGTTGTTTTCTGAGCTGGATTGTTTTGTGGTGCAGATACATTTGTGCGCCTATCTCTTTGAAGCTCAGTCCCGATAAGAGTTTTTCCAATGTTTCCAACAACTCGGGGTATTCCGTTAGCGGGCCGATCAGCTGGGAAACATAGGCGGTCGCTTCATCTGTTACGGAGAACGGGGCGAGAACCTGGTAAATTCCACAATCTTCATAATGATATATCTTCTGGGCCGGCCAGACCTGTCTGCCGATTCGCGCGGCTGTTTCCGCGTTTTTCATGCGGTTGGCGAAGTTCTTCCAGCCGTCGGAGTAATTCGCAGTGCCGATATAAGCTTGTATATCCGGCAAGTACATGGAAATATATCTGCTATAGTCTGCGGCTGCCGCCAGTTCCTTTTCCTTACGGGCCGTACCGGCCGGGGCAGGACATATGACCCCGATACCTCTGGCAGTTTCCCAGGCGTTGGTGCTTTCCTTACGGTTCAGTTGGTCCACCAAGGTGTCAATAATTTGCTGTTTGCGATAGATATTGTCTTCATTGATTGGCAGCATATCGATAGTGTCGATAAGGAGGAAGAAGAAGGAAAAATCTTTGGGGAGATATATTTTGTTCTGCCAGCCTAAATCAAGGACTTCGGAATCGTCACTATCATTTCTCTGGACAAGCTGATTGAAAAAGTCGCGTTTTTTTCTGCGTTCGTAGGCCTGGTGTAAAAGGTTTTCCGCCTTTTTCCGCTCGCTTATATTCCGAGTAACGCCGGTAAACCCGATAATATCGCCGTCACTATTTTGGGCTACATTTACCAACGATTCCAGCCAGATCACTTTCCGGTCTTTGCGAAGCTGTTCACATTCGATAATAACCGGGTTATGAGCTTCTTCGGTTTTCAAAAGGTCAACGGTTGCACTTTGAAAGACAACCTGCAAAAATGGCAAGGGTACATTGCTTATTGCCTTTTCTTCAACCTCCGCAGGAGCAAATCCTAATAGTTTTTCGATGGAAGGACTGATATAGCGGATAATCATTTCATTATCCAGCAGCCATATCACATCATCGGTATTCTCGGCAATGAGCCTATATTTTCGTTCGCTTTCCCGCAGGGCCGCCTGATGTCTTTCAAGTTCGGCGATATATTTCTGCTCATTTTCCGTTGCATCTTTTAAGCGAACAATCATTGTATTAAACGCCTGGGAAAATTCCCCCATGAAAGCGACGCGTTGACTATAATCGCCGGCGGCAACCATGCTGGTCTGCCATGTCAAATGACGAAGGTTGGATTGTAACGCTTTCAATGACCCGGGCCAATAGCCCCGCAGGTTCATCGTATGCGATAAATCGCCGTCGGATAACGCAAAAGTGAATTCGCGCAATGCCAGCAGTTTTTCCACCAATTCGGCAAACCCGGGATATTTGTCCGCATACTCGTCAAGCCTTGCCGGCAGAGCTTTGCTTTGCAATACATTATTTATTTGCTGGATTACTTCATTAACTTCGTTTTCTAATTCCGGCTTCAAGGAAACGCCCTCTCTGCTACAGGATTATCACCTGGATATTTCAGCCACAAACCGGCAGGTGCGATCGCCGGTACACCAACAATCTACTTCTTTGACTTTAAATCTTTCCCCGGTAAAGCTTTCCAGCAGGCCGGCGATAAAACCTTCATCGTACACACATATTTCGTAGTCCAATTCGGGCAGGCCGGAGCAGTCCAAATCTTCCGAGATACTCATTACATATTTTCCTTGTTCATAATCCGCCGTTTCAATACGCAAGATACCGATGCCTTTATCGGCAAGAACCGACTGTAATGATTGAACGAAATCGTTGAAATCCACCGCTTCCTTCATGGCATTTTGATAAAACTGTTTTCCTGCCAGAAGCCCCGCCTCATAAAACAGTTTATCCGCCGTTTCAGTATTGTAGTTATTTTCGAGAACATCGCGAAAACAAAACTGCATCAGGCGGTAAACCTCAGTTCTAACCATAGGCCCCAAGTTCGGCCTGCCTTCGGCAATATCCCCCAATAAGCTCCAATTAAACTCATACTTTCGTCCCATAATATCACTCCCCCTATCCTAAAAATGTTACAAAAGTCATAGCTGTCAACTAGTTTCGTGATCGACATTATTTTCTCCTGCCAAATTATTATTAGAGAAATATTCGCCGTTACTATCCCGGCGGGATAGTAACGGCGAATATTTCTCTTTAAAGTCTTCTTCGCCAGGAGATTGTTCGCTAAATCAGCCGATGGCATAATTATTTTGGACCTAAACCTTTCGAGTGTTGACAGGTCGGAGATTGGCGGAATTTATTGAAATACGCGCCTGCTATCAATGAGGTGGAAAGTATGACTACCAAAAAATATCCTATTGCCGAGGTTGAGCCAGGCATGAAATTGGCATCCTCGATACTGACGGAAAGCGGCCAAATCATTCTTGCCGAGGACACGGTATTAACAGCGACCTTCATAGAAAAGCTCAAGCTTATGAATCTCGAGTTCGTGAATATCGCGGCAAAACCCGCCGAGGAAGCGCCTGCCGTTCTGGCAACCGCCGAGGCTTTTGATGCGGTATATGACGATACGTTGCAAATAATCGAAAGTTGTTTTTCTACTATGCGATATTTCAAAGAAGTTCCTTTGATGCAGATGAAAGAACTGGTTGATACCTCAATCAATTTGATGATGGATGCGGCCGGGTTATTCAGCTATTTGCACACCATACGAAAACAGGACGATTACACCTTCCGCCATTCCATCAATGTCGCGAGCATTTCCGGCATATTGGGCAAGTGGATCGGATTGTCCGGGGAAAAACTGAAGGACTTGATTTTTGCCGGGTTATTGCATGATATCGGCAAGACGCAGATACCTTTGGAAATATTAAATAAACCGTCCAAATTGACGCAGGGAGAAATGAAAATTATGAAAAGCCATACGATCGAGGGCTATAAAATGCTGCTGAAAGAACCGGGCACTAATGAAGATATATTATACGGGGTATTGCAGCATCATGAGAAAACTGACGGGACAGGCTATCCCTTTGGGATAAGCGGCGAGCAAATTCACATTTTCGCCAGAATTATCGCTGTTGCGGATATATATGACGCCATGACGTCAGACCGGGTTTATCGCAAAAAACAGACGCCTTTCACGGTAATCGAGGAAATAAGACAGGATACCTTTGGCAAACTTGATCCGGCCATTTGCATGACGTTTATGCGCAATATATTAGATTATTTTATCGGCACAAAGGTATTGCTGAGCGATGGCGAAGAGGCGGAGATTGTTTATCAAGGCAACCATTCGTATCCTACCGTTTGCACACGCGACGGAAGATTCATCGATTTGGAAGTAAACAGAGATATTTCGATTGTCAGCCTCGTATGAAAGTCTGCTCCGATGTCTTAGAAGAAAGGTAGAAAAAGATAATGTTTTATAATTATGCTACACTAATCCTCGCGACATGGGGAGTAACAGTAAGTTTAGCCGGCTACTACTTGATATTTGTCTGTCACAGCGACCATGAACTGCTGATATGGCTGATAATCTCCATCAGTTTAATCGTTACCGGATTGGCAACAGGGAAGTTAATCCAAAGACTAAGTTTAACCTCCCATATAGATTTCCTGACCGGTTTATGGAATAAAAGATATTTTCATGTAAGATTGGATGCATCGCAAAAGAGCAGGCAATTATGTATAGCATTACTCGATATTGACGACTTTAAGAAAATCAACGATATATACGGTCACGTTAAAGGCGATGTGTTATTATCGGAGGTTGCGAATGTCTTGCAGGGAAATACCAGAAGCAGCGATATTGTCGCCCGGTGGGGCGGAGACGAATTTGCCATCATTTTATTAAACACCTCTCCATCAATCGCCTATGAGGTCGTAGAGCGGATCCGCGGCAAGGTTGAAGCCACTTTTTATCCTTCCTACGGCCTCACTATAAGCGTGGGCTTAGCGCCGCTAGAACCGGGACAAAATTTTAAAGAGCTTTTAATAAAGGCCGACCAAGCCTTATATAAAGCAAAGATGCTAAAAAACACCGTAATCAAAATGCCGGATGCTGAAAAGTGAAGGCGGCTGCCGGCAGCACAAAAGCAACAAATTTACTAATAGGAGCTGATTGGTCTATGAAAATCACGAGTATGAAAACAAGGTTGCTCATCATTTTATTGCCCCTTTTTATTCTGTCTTTCGGGGCGTTGGCCGGGATCAGTTATTATCTGGCCCAGCAAGCCCTCAGCACCAGTGTCGACGAAACGGCAGCCGCGATGAGTTCCGATTATGCTTCCCGTATTTCCGGGCATGTTTACAGCGCGAAGGTTCAATTAGAATCGTTTGCCAGCATTAAACGAATATACAATCCTGCTGACAGGCAAGCACTTCAGGAAGCGTTGTCCGACTGCGCCTCGCGACTCGATGTTCTGGAGAATATAACCTATATCGCGCCCAACGGCGTATCGTTGCGGCCTGACGGCAGCACGGTCGACCTCGGGGACCGGGAATATTTCAAGAAGGTAATGGCCACAAAAAAACCGACGGTATCCAACATCCAGTTGAATAGGACCACCGGCAAAGCGGGCATTAATGTTGCTGCTCCGGTTTTTTTCGAAGGACAATTAACCGGCGTACTGACTGGTTCTGTTTCGATAGAAAAGTTAAATGCGTTGGTTAAAGAAGCAAAATTCCAGGAAACCGGTTATGCACTGGTGCTGGATTCCAACGGCGTTGTTATCGTCCATCCCCGTTTCCCCGAGATGCAGGGCAAGCTCAATCTCAGCCAGAAGAAAATCAATCCCGATTTAAAGCTGCAACACTCCGAACTGGACGACCGGCTGATAAAGCTGGTTCAAGAAGCTGCTACTTCAGGAAAGACGGTGCGCGGCAAATATAAATTCGTCGACGGCGTCGACCGAATCGGCACGATCGCACCGATTAATCTATTGGGCAGCCAACGCTGGCTTATGATGGTAACGGCGCCGGAAGCCGAAGCAATCCATGAATTAAGCGCATTGAAACAATCCATGCTCTGGGGGTCGTTAACGTGCATTGTTCTGGCCGTCATATTTATTGTTATTATAAGTAAGCGCATCACGGCTCCTATCGCGTTGATCCGCGACGAATGCCTGCTGTTGGCGCAAGGCGATTTACGGGCGCAGACAAGCAATGTTTCCTCCCGCGATGAGATCGGGCAATTGGCCCGGGGGTTCGGCGAAATGCGGACCAGCCTGCACGCTCTTGTATCCAAAGTGTTGTCGCAATCCGAACAACTGGCGGCGTCAAGTGAAGAATTGACCGCAAGCGCCCAGCAGTCGGCAAATGCGTCCAACCAGATTGCCGGTTCCATTGCCGAGATCGCGAGTGGGTCGGAGCAGCAATCGGCGACGGCTGGCCACGTTGTAAAAGTGGCCCAAGAATTGTCGGCCAGAACCGAGCAGATCTCGCTTGCCGCGCAAGAAGTGTCTTCGATTGCCCTTTCCACGGTACAGGCGGCCGAGCAAGGCCGGCAGGCGGTGGACCGCACCGAAGAACAAATGGGTGAAGTCGGCAAAGGATCGGCAGAACTCGAAACGGCCATTGGCGAACTGAGTAAAGGCTCTAAAGAAATCAGCGAAATCGTCACCTTGATTTCCTCTATTTCCAGCCAAACAAATTTGCTTGCCCTCAACGCTGCCATCGAGGCGGCACGGGCCGGCGAGGCGGGCCGGGGCTTCGCGGTTGTTGCCGAGGAAGTCCGCAAACTAGCGGAAGAGTCGAATCAAGCCACGCGAAAGATCGGCAGTCTCATTCAGCAAAATCAGGCCAATATGGAGCGGGCCGTTGCCGCTACGCAAGCCGGAACCGCAGGCATTAAAGAGGGCATCCGCCTGGTTAATAGCACAGGCGGAACGTTTAAGAATATTGTTGAAGATGTTCTCCAATTATCCGCGCAAATAAAGGATATAACTGCGGCGATAAATCAGATGGCTGCCGGCAATCAGTCTCTGTTCACCGCCATCCGGGAAATTGACGCCGTGAGCAAGAATTCGGCGGCAGAATCGCAGTCCATTTCGGCCGCCACTGAGGAACAAACCGCCGCCATGCAGGAAATCGCCGCTTCAAGCCAAAGCCTGGCTATGTTGGCTAGCGATTTACAATCTGCGGTATCCAAGTTCCGGGTGTAGCACTCTGACCTTACCCTTGTAAAAACGAACGTCCAAGAAGGGGCAACTGCCTGGCTAATGCTTGTATGGAAAACTTTCAGTTTCCCTATTTAATCGCTGCCGCCAGCTTTGCCCCCAGCCTTTGGGCCCAATCGCGCATCCACTGTCCGTCGCCATAAGGAGCCGAACAAATACTATCTCTTCCATAAATATAAAATAGGGTCCCTGTTCTTTATTTTCACCCTACGCAGGTTACTGCACGCTTCCCGTACCGAGCGTGCCGATCAGATTGGTTGCCTTCAGTTTTTCTTCTACCGCCCGCCAGGAATGTCTGGCAAAAACCAGCGGTATTGACCTGGACTTCGCCATACATTTAATCGTTTGCGCCGTGCCATGATTCACGTAATCGGTCAACACCAGGACAAAGGCCGTGGTCTTAGGCAAACTGATTTTGCTCCTCTCCAGCGATTTCCTGCCGGAGATATGTACCAGCTCGGTGACCCCCATTGAGTACAGGTTTTTTTCAATTCCTCCGAGGTAATCTCCGCCAATGACCACGATCGACATTCACCATCACCCTGCCTTCAATGTTTTTCGTTTGGAACCGCGCAATAATGCTATCATATAACTGAGAATGGGAATCATTCTCAGTTATATGATAGCATTATCCCCTTTGGTTGTCAATGTATGGTAACCATTTTTATTTCCTCCGTAGATATATTAAAAAGAGCATGCCTAAAGATCCCCTACTGCCGTCGCTGACAGAACCTTTAGGTTGCTCCCCAAGCGTTACATCGCTCTCCTTGTTATCGAATTACAGCAGACCCTCCCCCTCCTTTCCGTTCAAATCATCTTAAAACAAATGAACCCCGCTACGATTTCTTTAGGATTGTATTATTATGCACCTTTTGGTTCAGGGGCATACAGACGACCGATACTCAATCGCGGATTTTTTTCATTGTCCATACGCCTATGCAGATGAAAGCGGCGACATATGAGGTCATAAGCCCTATCGACAGCCAGGGCGCACCTCCGCCCTGCCCGGCGGCCCGCAGCGCATAGCTCGCATGGGTAAGCGGCAATATTTCGATTACATGGCGCAGCAGCGCCGGCAAATGGTCGGGGACAAAGAAAGTAGCACAGAGAAAGGACATGGGCGTAAGGACATATGTGTTGAAATTGCCCATTTCCTCGTGGGAGTCCATAAGCATAGCCGCGACCAGGCCGAGAGCGGCGAAAACTGCGCAGTTCAACACCAGCGCCAGGCAGAAGCCGGCGGTAACGGAGAACCTGGCGCCAAAAGCATACGCCAGCAGAATTATGACGACAGATGAAATCAGGCCCCGCAAAACTCCCGACAAAATCTTGCCGATGACTATCGACGCCGCGCCGATAGGAGCGACAAGGTATTCCTCCAGGGTTTTATGGTACAGGCGGCTCATGTTCATCGGCGTTCCGACGGCGTTAAAACTGATGGTCATCGAATTTAGGGCTATCACGCCCGGCACGATGAAGTCCAGGTAATTGCCTTGAGCTGTTTGCATGCCCCTGCCCAAGCCCCAGCCAAAGGCTACCAGATACAGCATCGGGGTGATCATCCGCGACAGAATATAGCGGCTCAGGCGCCTTTTTAGCACAATCCAGTCCCGCCAGAACACCGTCCAGATATCGCCCAGCATCATCCCGCCACCTTCCGCCCGGTAAGCTCGACAAAGACGTCTTCGAGGTTGGAGCGGCGAATGGTGGCCGCGGCAGTCAGTGTGCCGGCAAACTGCGCGGCTTCCGCCCGTCCGGGGAAAAAGCTCGTTTTAAGCCCTTCGCCGTCCGCCCAGTCCACCGCATACTCGCCCAACCGGCGGCATAAAGCCGCCGGGGTGTTGAGCGCGATCAGTTTTCCTTTGTCCAGAATCGCCACCCGGCCGCATAAGCTTTCCGCTTCCTCGATGTAGTGGGTGGTCAGCAAGACGGTAAGCCCTTCTCCGTTCAGGCGGCGGATGAGGTCCCACAGCCGGCGGCGCACCTGCGGGTCCAGGCCGACGGTCGGCTCGTCCAAAAACAGTATTTTAGGACGGTGCAATAAGGCGCGGGCGATCATCAGCCGCCGCTTCATGCCGCCGGAAAAGGTCTGGACCATATCGTCACTGCGGCCCTGAAGTTCCACGTATTCCAGCAGTTCGTCGATGCGCCGGCCGCGCTCAGCGGCCGGGATATGGTGCAGGCGCCCGTGCAGCTCGAGGTTTTCCCGGGCGGTCAGTTCGATGTCGAGGTTGAGGTGCTGCGGCACGACGCCGATGAAGGCTTTGATCTGCAATTCTTCGGCGGGCAGCCGCCAGCCGTTTATCGTTAAGGCGCCGGCGGTGGGACGGGTGAGCATGGTGAGAATCCGGATCGTCGTAGTTTTCCCGGCGCCATTCGGCCCGAGCAGGCCAAAGGTTTCGCCTCTGGCGATGTTCAGCGTCAGGTTGTCAACAGCCGTGCGGTCGCCGAATTTTTTTACCAAACCGTCGATAATAATCATTTGCAGTCTCCGATTTCCGCGAGATTGTCCCGAGAATTCATTCGCCGGCGGCCAGCCCCCGCGCCAGGCATACCGGTTTGCCGGCGCCGTCCAGCCAGATGTCGGCCTCGACCCGGAAGACCGTGCGCAGCATATGGGCATTTATGACGTCCGCCGGACGGCCGGCGGCGAATACTTTGCCCTGGAGCAGCACGGCGACCGTATCGGCGTATCTGGCGGCATGGTTGATGTCGTGGAGCACCATGATGACTGTTATGCCATTTTCCCGGTTGAGCCGGACGATCAGGTCCAGAATCTCCAACTGGTGACAGACATCAAGAAAGGTGGTGGGTTCGTCCAACAGCAGCACCCGCGGATTTTGCGCCAGCGCCATGGCTATCCAGGCCCGCTGCTGCTCGCCGCCCGACAAGGTGGCGACAAGCCGGTCGGCCATGTCGGCCATGCGCGTCTGGGCCAGCGACCATTCTACCAGCCTCCCGTCCTCTTCCAGGTCGCCCCGCCACCAATGCTGATGGGGAAAGCGGCCGTATTCCACCAGGTCCCGCACCGTCAGGTCGCCGGGGGCACGGGGCGACTGCAGCAGGATGGCCAGTTGGCAGGCGAGGCTTTTCGCGCTGAAGGAGCGGATATTTTTGCCGTCAAGATAAACGGCGCCGGCGGCCGGCTTAAGGGTTCGCGATAACGCCTTGAGCAAAGTGCTCTTGCCCGAGCCGTTCGGCCCCAATATGGCCAGAATCCTTCCCTGTTCGGCGGTCAGGCACAGGTTGTCGATGACCGGCGCCCCGCCGAAGCCTACGGACAACTTCGCCGCTTCGAGCATTTACGGTTCCCTCCTCAGCAGGTAGAGAAAAAAGGGCGCGCCGACAAAAGCCATGATGATGCCCACCGGCAGTTCCACCGGCGCGAACATCGTCCGCGCCAGGGTGTCGCTCAGCGTTACCACTCCGGCTCCCAGGAGCGCCGCGGCCGGCAACAGGAACCGGTAGTCCGAGCCGATCAGCAGCCGCGCCGCGTGCGGCACCACGAGGCCGACAAACCCCAGCAGCCCGGCCACGCTCACGGCGCTCGCCGCCAGCAGCGCCGCCACCGCCGTCATGGTCAGCCGGGTGGCTTCCACATCGAGCCCCAGTCCCCGGGCAACATCGTCGCCGAGGTTAAGGACGTTAAGACGGGCGGCCCCGACCAGGGCCAACAGCGCGCCCAGCGCCGAATATGGCAGGATAATATATAGATGCGGCCAGCTTCTGGCTGACAGGCCGCCCACCATCCACATCAGGGCGCCATGCACCCGGTCGCTGTAAAAGACCAGCAGGGCCGAAATGCCGGCTCCCAGGAAAGCGGAAACAGCCACCCCGGCCAGGATGATCCTTATCGGCCGGATACCGCCCTTCCAGGCCATTATGTAGATAAGCACGGCCGCCGCCATCGCCCCCAGGAAGGCCACCGGCGTTATCAGATATTCCAGGTGCGGGAAAAGGATCAAAACGGCCACGCCGGCCAGCCCGGCCCCGGACGAGATGCCGATGATATGCGGGTCGGCCAGGGGGTTTTTCATTACCGCCTGAAGGATGGCGCCCGCCAGCGCCAGGTTCAGGCCGACGAGGGCGCCGACCAGCGTTCGCGGCAGGCGGATATTCCAGATCACCTGTCCCTTGGCGTCTGCTGTTTGGCCGAGGATGACGGCGGCAATATCGCTTACCGGGATGTTCATCGCTCCTTTGGCCAGGCTGAGGGTTATGCCGGCAAGGGCGACGGCGCCGCAACACGCGAAAATAAACATCCGCCAAGCCGGTCTGGCCATGCCGGCGATCAAGCCGCCCGCCGGCGGGGCACTGTTATTGGCCATCGGCATATACCTCGGGATATGCTTGCCTGGCCATATATTCCGCCGCCTCGGGCAGCCTGAGTCCCGGATTCAGCAGGAACAGGTCGGACGGGAGAAAAGCCACTTTTTTGTCCCGCACCGCCCGCAGGCTGGACCAGGCGGGGTTGCTTGCCACATCGGCCTGCATTCTTTTGCCGACTTCGGCCGCATCGCCCATGGTAACGACGAAGATCATATCGGGATCGCTCTCCACCAGCTTTTCGAGGCTGTATGGGGTGGTATCCGCGCCGGCTTCCAGCGGTTGGGCGCCGGCGGCGACGTTGTGCAGTTTCAGCATCATGGCCATGCTGCCGGCGACGCTGTTGTCCAGCTCCACGGTGACGCTTTTGGCGGTCGCGTGCAGAATGGCGATTTTGGTGGTCCGGCCGGGAAGTTTATCGGTTATGGCCTTCAGCCTGGCCTGCATATCCCGGGTCACCGCCTGCGCTTTTTCCGGCGTCCCCGCGATATCCCCGAATAATTTGATCTTGGCCAGAGTGTCGTCATAGGTTTTGAAGCGCAGCAGGACTACCGGGATATTGCCACTTTCCAGTACCGGCACCAGCTTCTCATGCATCCCCTGCACGGCGATCACCAGGTCCGGCTGCAAGGCAACCACTTTTTCCAGACTGACGTTATATACATAGCCGACTTCCGGCACCGCCCGCGCCTGCTGAGGCACGGCGGAAGTCTTCGAGTTGGGCCGGCCGGCTGCCTTGCCGTCCACGGCATAAAGCAGGTCGAGGAATGACGTTGACAATACGACGATTTTATCCGGCTTATGCGGAAGGACGACTACCCGTCCTGCGTCATCCTTTATCGCCAGATAGCTCGCCTGCTTCGCCGCCTCCGGCGCGGCCTGCTTGCCAGTCCCGCAGCCTGTCAGCAATAACGCGGCAGCAATCAGTAATGTGAGCGCTTTGCCATGACTGTTCCGTCCCAAGGCGTATTCACTCCTTATCGTCGGACGAGTGCCCCGTGTTTTTATTAAGCTCCGCTACCCTTTATTCCTGCGGGCCAGAATGGTGGACAAGTAGTTTATCTTCCGGTCGCCGAGGTCGGTCAGATTGCGGACCACCTGCTCGTCATCCAGGCCGCAGCGGCTGACCAGCACGGCATGCTCGGCCAGTCCATGCTCTTTGAGTTTTTCCACGACCTTGCCGCTGTTCTTATACACCTTCATCAGTACGATATTATCCGCCAGGGCCAGCGCTTTGTCCAGCTTGTCCTCGGGGACGGTGGCAGGAATGACGCTCAAAACGTCGTTGCCCTCCGCTACCGGATATCCGAGTTTGCTGCTTACGGCGCAAAAAGCGGGCACCCCGGCAATGGTTTCAAGCGGGTAACCGCAGTTTTCCAGCAGCCGGAAGATGTAGATGTAAGTGCTGTAGAACATGGGGTCGCCCAGGGTCAGGAAGACTACCTTCTTGCCGGCGGCCAGCAAAGCTATTATGGCGCGCCGGTTGCTTTCCCACGCCTCGGAAAGGGCATCGGCGTTGAACACCATCGGAAAAACGAGTTTCGCTATCGCCACGTTCTCTTTCAGGAAAGGCTTGGCAATGGACAAGGCCACGCTGTCTTCTTTTTTTTCGGTTTTCGGGGCGATGATGACATCGGCGTCTTGAATCACTCTGACAGCCTTTAGGGTTAATAATTCGGGATCCCCCGGTCCAACCCCTACGCCATAAAAAATTCCTGCCATATAGGCCTCCGCATCGTAAATTCCTACATCCCGAAACAAAGCGCAAAATCAACCCCAGCTAAATACATGGCCGGAGTTGATTCGCACCCCTGTTTTCGTTTACTATTATCAGTTTACCAAAAAGCGTATTTCACGGTTATCGCCGGTGAATCCTTTTTCGCAGCGGCCGCCGCTTGCATTAGTCTTTCGGGGCGATGGCGTCTTTTACGTGTTGTACATAGATATCCTGGATAGCGGCGTTTTCTCCCAAGCCGTGTACGTAGGTTTCTACTTTGAATCCGGCGGCGATCAGTTGGGATTTGAACGAGTCTTTTTCGTCGCCGGCCATGTCATTGTTGGCGTGGTCGCCAGCTACCAGCATGAAGGGCATCAGTACTATGTTTTTGATTTTGTTGGTTTTTAATTTTTCGATGGTGCCGTCGAGCGTGGGATAGGCTTCCACGGTGAATACAAATACTTTGTCCAGGCCGGCGTCCTGCATTTTCATTTGCAGCGCGGCATAGGCGGTGTTGGCGGGATGGACGCCGCCGTGGCCCATGAATAGGACGGCGTCCCGTCGGCCAAGTTTGGGAAGTTGGGTTTCGACAGCTTTGATGGCGGCCAGATAATCGTCGGGTTTGTCTTCCTGCCCCATGTAGTAGAGGATGGGGCGCCCCAGCACGATTCGGTCGAAGGCTTTGGCTTTAGCATAGTCCTCTACCGTCCGGCTGATTTTTTCATATTCGGCCCCGGCTACGATGTGCAGCGGCTGTACGATGACTTCTTTGTATCCTTCGGCCTTCAATCGCTCCAAGGCTTGTTTTTCGGTGTCGATTTGCAGGCCGTCGCGCTCAGCCAGTTTTTTGATGATGATCCGGGAGGTAAAGGCCCGGCGGACCTCGTAGTCGGGAAAAGCCGTTCTGATTTTGTTTTCCACCGCGTCAGTGGTCAGTTTGCGGGTATCATCGTATGTAGTGCCGAAGCTGACCACCAAAATGGCTTTTTGGGCTGTTTCGGCGGCAAAGGCTTTATGATTTACGGCCAAAGAACCGATCAATACAGACATAACCATGATTACCACCAGCCATGAAATGTTTTTCATTCGACATCTCTCCTTTGCTTAAGTAGGCGCTGGGCAACTTGCGGTTTGCGGCTATAATCACTCCTTACCTGTGGATTAGATATATCAATTTAGTGTTTTAAAAAGGGTGTCCCTCCTTGCAAGGGACGGCGCTGCGCTGCCCAGGCGCAGCAAGCAATGCATATCGTCAATGGCTAACGAATGTGGCCAGCAGGCCCGTAATGAAAAGAAGCCTTCCGAAAGACGGCAGGCTTCTTCGATGACCGGCGGCGACTGCATCCAGTAAAAATCCCGGCAAAAATGCCGGGAAGGATTCAGCGCAAAAGGGTGCGTCGAGAATCTCCTTCCCATCGCTCGTGGGTAATAGCGGCGATTGTCAGATAGGCAGTTCTCCTGGCTCTGGATCTTCGCTCTCCCGAACCTTCCCAGGACATCTGTCCCAGTGGCGTCAACTCGGGTTTGCTCCCCAATACAGTGGCGGGACCGCGCCGGCTTTAAACCGGTCTTCCCTATTAAGCCCTGTAGGGCACCTATCTCATCAATATTCACTTGTCTCAAGTATACTGCTCGAGGTTTCGCCTGTCAACACGGCGCACTGCTTTAGTAAAGCCCCCTGGGCTAATATGCCCGCCGAATCTGCCGCCGATTTTTTCTTCCCGGTGGCAAAATTAGGACTCCGTCATATTATACATCGAGTGTTAGCTCCAGCTAATTATGTTGGTGGCGACTAACGCCATATTTATCGACCGCTGTTAGCTTAGGCTAATTCATAGGGGGGATGACCATGAAAAACAATTTTGCTCGGCTTTCGCTCGCCGATTTGCCGGTCGGCTCCTCATGCCAGGTCTGCTCCGTGGAACTGGCGGGCTTGTTAAAGAGAAGGATTCTCGACCTCGGCATCATACCGGGCACCGTTGTCGAGTGCATCCGCAAGAGCCCGTCCGGCGACCCCACCGCTTATGGCGTGCGGGGGGCGACGATTGCCCTCCGGCACGACGACGCGAGTCAAATTAAGGTTTCTTTAATATAACGCTTTAGGAGGTTTTGGCATGCAGACACAAGACGTGACCCGGCGTGTGCTCCGGGAGCATTTCGGCGTCGGCGCGGCGCCCGGCCAATATGTGGTGGCGCTCGCGGGCAACCCCAACGTCGGGAAAAGCACGGTCTTCAACGCTCTCACCGGCCTGCGCCAGCACACCGGCAACTGGCCCGGCAAAACGGTGGATAACGCCCAGGGTACTTTCACTTTCCGCGACAAGCCCTTCCTGCTGGTGGATTTGCCGGGCACTTACTCCATCCTGGCCCACACGGTTGAGGAGCAAATCGCCAGGGATTTCATCTGCTTCGGCTGCCCGGACGTTACCGTGGTCGTCCTTGACGCCACCTGCCTTGAACGCAATCTCAATTTAGCCCTCCAGGTCATGGAAATCACCCCCAATATGGTCGTCTGCGTCAATCTCATGGATGAAGCCCGCAAGAAAAATATCACTGTCAATACCGATTTGTTGAAGAAAGAGCTTGGTGTGCCGGTGGTAGCCACCACCGCCCGCAATGGCGACGGCCTGGATGAATTGCGGGAAACCATGTATCAGGTGGCGGCAGGTACGCTTGAATTATATCCGCGTCGGATAACATATTCGGAGCAGGTGGAGAATACCGTGCAGAAGCTGCTGCCTGCCATACAGCGTCTGGTCGGCAACAGGCTCAATCCCCGCTGGGTGGCGCTACGGCTTTTGGACGGCGACCGGGCCTTCATCGAAAGCATCGGCCTGCACCTGGATTCGCAGGCCAAGCCGGGAGTGGTCAGCGAAGCGGCGCGGGAGGTGGCGATATGAGCGCCACGGTCAAGCCGATAAGTCCCCTGGCAGAGGTGTGCGCCGAGGCGGAGTCCATCCGCCTCGGCAGCGGCGGCAAGCTCGGCGATGCCATCGTTGCCGATATATATGCCAACGCGGAAAGCATCGTCCGCAAGGTTGTCTGCCAGACAAGCGACGCCAAATCAAATTGGGATGCGAAGCTGGATGATGTCCTGACCTCCCGCCTGTTCGGCTATCCGATCATGCTTGCCTTGTTGGGGCTGGTTTTCTGGATCACCATCGAAGGCGCCAATGTACCGTCAGGCATGATCGCCGACGCTTTGTTCGCCTTCCAGGACCAGTTGTCCGAGTGGTTCGCACTGGCCGGCGCCCCTGAGTGGCTGCATGGCGTATTGGTGCTCGGCCTTTATCGCGGGCTGGCCTGGGTTGTTTCGGTCATGCTGCCGCCCATGGCGATATTCTTCCCTCTCTTCACGCTGCTTGAAGACTTCGGTTACCTGCCACGGGTGGCGTTCAACCTCGACCATTTGTTTAAAGCCTGCAAGGCTTGCGGCAAACAGGCGCTGACGATGTGCATGGGCTTCGGCTGCAACGCCGCGGGAGTCGTATCCTGCCGGATCATCGACTCGCCCCGCGAGCGGTTGATTGCCATCATCACCAACAATTTTGTGCCGTGCAACGGCCGTTTCCCCACCCTCATCGCCGTTGCCACCATCTTCATGGGAGGAGCGGCGGCGACCGGGTACGATGCACTGGTAGCTTCCGGTGTTATCACTTCCCTGGTCCTGATCGGCATTGCCGTGACTTTTGCCGTATCCTGGGCACTGTCGCACACCATCCTGAAAGGCGAGCCGTCCGCCCTGGTCCTTGAGCTCCCGCCATACCGCAAACCCCAGATCGGCGCCGTCATCTACCGGTCGATCATCGACCGCACCCTGTTCGTCCTGAGAAGGGCGGTCATCATGGCCGCGCCCGCCGGCGCCATCACCTGGATACTGGGCAACATCTACATAGGAGACATGAGCGTCATCGGCCATACGGCTGCCTGGCTGCAGCCTCTGGGCTACGCCGTCGGCCTCGACGGCTTCATTCTCCTGGCCTTCATTCTCGGTCTGCCGGCCAACGAGATCGTGGTGCCCATCCTCCTGATGAGCTATCTTTCCTCCGGCTTTATGCTGGAATTCGACAGCCTGGAGGAGCTGCGCGCCATCCTCGTCAATAACGGCTGGACCTGGCTCACCGCGGTGTGCACGATGCTTTTCTGTCTCCTCCACTGGCCTTGTACCACTTCTCTGCTGTCGGCCTATAAGGAATCCGGCAGCCTGAAGTGGACCTTCGCCGCTTTCGCTATCCCGACCGTCATCGCCTTCGCCGTCTGCTTCGTCGTGGCGCAGGCCGCCCGGAGCCTTGGTTTTGCCTGATACTTGCTGTTCCCTAATGCCGGTAAAGGAACAACCGGGGCAGTGAAGCGCACCCCGGTTGTTCTCATTTGTTCTTATTACGCTCGTTGGCATAATCCACAAAAGCCTCATATACCTCAGGTTTATCCCGCATGAAACCCATCATTACCTGGATAGAGTCGATTGTTTCCCGCGACAGGTAGTGTTCCATGGCTTCCGCTTCGGCCGCCACATCGCAGGGAGTGCGCAGCATTACGAGAAAATCCTGCAGCACTTTGTTCCTCTCAACCAGGTAGCTGCCCATTTGCCTGCCTTTGTCCGTAAGGCCGATAAACCCGTATTTCTGGTAAGTTATGTACCCTCTGGCCCGCAGCTTGCCTAGCGCTTTGGAGACGGACGGCAGGGCAAAATTCAGCTTGTGGCTGATATCGGAAACCCGTACCACGTCTTGAGTGACGGAGAATCTGTATACTTCCTCCAAATAGTCCTCCAAGCTGGGCGACAGCATTTGGCCTACCCCCTTCTCAGGCTGGCGCTTTAGTCGCCCAACAGCGTCACCCTGCCGGTATTTTTTTATACTTTATATGATCCATACCGGCGATATATGCGTCTTAAGCCGTGCGGTCCGTCTGGACCGACTGCCGCCTATGGCAAAGAAACGCGGCCTAAAATGTTTGGCTTACCGTAATTTCGAATTTCGTGTTTTTTTGGCCGCTGCCAATAGCCTTTTGATCCTTATAGACCGCTTCCAGGCCGGCGGTCTCGCTCAGTTTGTACGTCATCCCGTAATGAAGCCCCTTGTTGCCGCCGTCGAAGTCGCTTTGCCCGCCCATGGCGCCGTTGGCCTCGACCCGGAAAGAGGTGACGGAAACCGCTGTCTTGCCGTCAAAATCGTAATCCACTTTTGCGGCGTACGCTTTGTTGTCGGCGGCGCTGCTCGCTTGCGCGTACTGGGCCGCCAGGCTGGCCTTGCCGAACTTGTAGAGCCCGTCCACCGCCCAATGGTTGGTGCTGTCGGCCCCGCTATTTTGATAGCGCCCCAAAGTGAGCCCCCAGTTCAGCCTTTCGCTCGGGTTGTAGCCGGCCCGGATGGCGTACAGCCGGTTGTCTTGGGCGCCGACGTTGTCCTCCTGCGCAAAGACGGCCGAGATATCGGTCGCCCCGCTGGTCCCGGCAACAGACAGGCCGTCAACGAAGACCCGCTTGCCGACCTTTTCATCCTTACGGCAGTACAACAGGCCATCAAGCCCGAAGTTTACGTCCTGGCGGCCGAGTTTATAGGCCCATCCGCCGGCCTTGTAGCTCAGACCGAACTGGTCAATGCCGGCGACCCCCTTCCGGCCGGCCGGATAGGCGTCGCTATTGAAGTCGGCGACCAGCGGCTGGGTGGCGTACTGCGCCCCCAACCGCCCGTACAGCGACCAGCCAGCCCCTAAATCAGCCTCGGCCGTGAGCTTCAGCGTGCTCATCGTGCCGGATACGGCCGGATCGCCGGCCGCGGTGTCTCTTTCATACTTGACCGTGGCTTCGCCGGTTACCTCAACCTGTTCGGCAAAGGCGGAGGATGTAAGCAATATACTTGTCCCCGCCAGCACCGCGACGATGAATTTCTTCATATCTACCCTTCCTTGTACAGTTTTTGAATTAGTCAACCCCTAAAGCATATTTCAAGTTAACCAGATTCATGCGCATAATGGACAGATAATTTTCGCCGCGGGCCAGTTCCTCGTCGGCTAAGCCTTCGATGGGGTTCAGTACCAGGGTCTGCGCCCCGGCTTCCTTGGCGATTACTTCCGCAAGCTTGGGACTGACCAAGGTCTCGAAGAATATGTATTTAATGCCGGCAAGGCGCACATAGCGGATAATCTCCACCATTCTTTCCGGGGTCGGTTCCGCGTCGGGCGCCAGGCCCATTATCGCGACCTGCCTAAGGCCATAGCGGTTGGCCAGATAGCCGAAAGCGGCGTGGGAGGTGATGAACACGCGCCGGGGCGCCGGCGTCAGGGCAGCGGCGTATTCTTCGTGCAAAGCGGCGAGTTGCTGGTTGTAGGCAGCGGCGTTGGCTTGATAATAGCCGGCATTGCCGGGATCGAGTTCCGCCGCGGCCGCGGCTATCGCCTGCACGATGGCCTGGGCGTTGACCGGGTCAAGCCACACATGGGGATCAGCTTCCCCTGACTCGGCGGGACCGCCTTCTTCGTTGTATTGAGCCGGGAGAAGGCTGACTGCTCCGGTGGCGACGACGGCTTTCTTGCCGGTCAAAACCGTATTTGCCATTTTATCAATCCACGGCTCCATGCCTGTCCCGTTATAAACGATCATCGCGGCATTCTTGACTTTGATCAGATCGGCCGGGGCCGGCTCCCAGTCATGCGGCTCGGCGCCGGCAGGTACCAGGAGAATAACTTCCGCCTTGTCGCCGACCACCTGTTTTGTAAATTCGTACAAAGGATAAATGGTGGTGACAATGGTCGGTTTTGCGTTCCAGAAGGCGGCGAAACCGATACCGGACAATAAAAACATCGCCGTTAAGGTCAGACACAAAATTTTGGCCAGGGTTTTCCGCATACAATCTCCTCCCGAATAATAATAATAGATAGGAATATTTTTAATTAATAATATTCCTATCTACAGTATATGTACCAATTTTTTCCTTGTCAAGCCTGAAGAAGATTTTGGCGCCAGAAAATTAGCAATGCTTCATGACTTTCGCCCGTCCCAGGCGTTCCAGGACCACCTGCCGCAGCACGAAGGCGGCGAGAAACAGCAAGGCGGCTGTTATTACAATCGTGCCGCCGGACGCGAAGTTCAGGTAAAAGGACGCCGTCAGGCCGATGACAACTGCTGCCTCGGATATTATAACGGCATTGACGAGGGTACTGCGGAAGCTGTGGGAGATTTGCAGGCTGGCCGCGACCGGGATGACCATCAGGGCGGAGACCATCAGGATGCCGACCACCCGCATGGCGATGGAAACGGTGAGAGCGGTCAGTATCGCGAGAATCATATTGATCCTTTTTATCGGCAGGCCGCTTATGCGGGCGACTTCCTCGTCGAAGGTGACAAAAAGAAGTTCTTTGAACATAACGCCAAGGGTAAGCAGCACGGCTATCGCCAGCGCCCCGACTGTCGCCACATCCTGCACGCTTACGGTGACGATACTGCCGAAGAGGTAACCGAACAGGCTGACGCTGTTGGTTTTGGCCAGACTGCTGAACAATACGGCGCAGGCGATGCCCGTATAAAAGAAAATGGCCAGCACCATATCGCCGTAAGCAGGGCGCCGGGCCCGCAATTCCTCGATGCCCGCTGCGGCAAGGACGGTAATCACCATCGCGCTCATGACCGGGTATATGCCCAACAGCCAGCCGGTGGCCACCCCGGCAAAGGCGATGTGCCCCAGGCCGTCGCCGATAAGGGACTGCTTGCGGAGAATGATGAATATCCCGATAGCGGGGCAAATCAGTCCTACCACCAAACCGGCAACGACCGCCCGCTGCATGAAGTCGAACTGCAACATATCAAGCATGGTTCACAGCTTCTCCTTCTAAGGCGGCATCGGTCCTTGCGTATGCCTGCCGCCGGCAAAAACGGTCGGCAGCACCGTAATAATTCAACCCCTCGTCGAGGTTGGCGATCGTGCCAGCATATCGGGCTACCCGCTCCAAATCGTGGGAGACAAGAAGTACGGTGATGCCGAGGTCTTTGTTCACGCTTTTCAGGAGGGAGTAAATACCTTCCGTACCTGCCGCATCAATGCCGGCGGTCGGTTCATCCAGGATGAGCGTTTCCGGCTCGGCCGCCAGGGCGCGGGCGACCATCACGCGTTGCTGCTGGCCGCCGGAAAGGTTGCCGATCATCTGCGAGCGGAGATTGTCGACGCCGACTAAGCGCAGGGCGCGGGTGACGATATCGCGGTCGCCCTTGCGCATTCTGCGGCCGATGCCGAGGCCGGCGACCCGGCCCATGGCGACAATCTCTTCAACCGTTATGGGAAACGATTTGTCCCGTAGCGGATTTTGCGGGACATAGCCGATTTTGGACCAATCCCGGTACGCCGCAACCGGCAGGCCGAAGATCCTTATCTGGCCGCAATCGGGCGTCAACGCGCCGACACACAGCTTCAGCAGGGTGGATTTACCTGCCCCGTTGCCGCCGACGATGGCCACAAAATCGCCCACGGCGATCCTGAGGTTCAGGTGGCTAAAAACGTTATGATTGGGATAGGCGAAAGATACGTTCTCGAATTCAAAAGCGTTCATTGTTTGCTCCCCTATTTTGCCGTCCGGCACTTTTGGCAATATCCGTATAGTTCGAGAGAATGGCCGACGATCTCGAATTTTGACCCCGCCGCCTTTTGCAATTCTTGCTCGTCCACCGGGCAATAATCCAGGCAGTTGGCTTTCCCGCAGCCGAGGCAGACCAGGTGATGATGGTGCTTCCCAAGGGCCAGTTCAAAGACTTTCGTGTCCTTGCCGGGCAGGTTGATCTGGTTGACTACCCCCATGTCGGCAAGCAGGTTAAGATTCCTATAAACAGTATCCAGACCGATCTCGGGGTTAGCCTGCCTGATATCGTTGCAAAGCTCCAAGGCCGTCGGGAACTTGGCAAGTTTAGCCAGCGACTGGATCACGGCCCGGCGCTGCGGCGTAATTTTACAGCCTTTGTCTTTGAGTTTTTTTATAATGTCTTCCATCAATTGCAGCACGCTCCCAATTAATAATAATATTATTTATAATTTTACTATTTTAATACTCAATCGGCAATATATATCGGCGTTTGGCCATAAATAAAGACTGGAACAAGTTCCAGTCGCAATCAGGGTGTGTAGCGCCTATGGCTTGCCGTCCCCGGCTCGTTCTGGCCAGATGTAGCCGGCGAAGATAATGTCCCGTCCCGGTGTTTCCGCAGCAATTTCATGCCTGACCACTTTTCCCGCCTCGTCCAATGTTTCATAGGAAATCTTGCCGTCCCGTACCTCCCGCACAATACCGACCAGGTCATTGCGGGACCGGTCCAAGCCCACGATCAGTGCCCCCGGTTTAGCATCCATGAAGGACTTCTTCACTACCCAACCTTTTTGGGCGGCGCTGTCCAGCCAAAGATACGCGGCATCGGTCCAGTCCATCCCCGGCGCAGGAGCTATTTTGTCAAACTCCCTGGCAAAATATCCGGTGGCCTTGGCCAGAGGAAAGCCCTTATACAAAGGGCCGTCGTCACAGCCTCAGGCAAAGGCCTGTCGAGCAGGAAGCACTAGCAAAAAAATCACGATAAGTATTTTGGATTGCAATCTGTTCATGCGAAACGCCCCCTTTCGAATTCTATGCATATTTTTAAATATATCACATTGCAACGCTTTGTTAAAATCGCTTTTGCATATCCGCAAAATTGTGGAATATAATGATGATTGAAACCAATCATGGCCTGTCTCCGAAAGGATGGTGGCGAAATATTTGGATAATTTGCCGGCAATATCCACTACTGTTCTAAACGCCATTAACATGGATAATATCGCCAATTTTAAAATCATATTGCTCAGCATTGTGCTTGAAGCGCTGCCCTTCGTGCTGATCAGCGTTCTTGTCTCGGCAATCTTGAATAATTTTGTCACCGAGGATATGATCCGCAGATTGATCCCCAAAAACAAGCTGTTCAGTATCGTACCGGCGTCGTTGCTCGGTATCCTGTTCCCGGTATGCGACTGCGGCATGGTTCCCATTGTGCGCCGCCTGGTTATGAAGGGGGTTCCCCTGCATGCCGCCGTGTCTTTCATGCTGGCCGCGCCGATTATCAACCCCGTGGTGACGGCCGCCACCGCCTTCGCCTTCCGGACCAACGGCGACATGGTCGTATATCGCTTGGCAACGACCTTTTTCGTCGCCTGCCTGGCCGGTTGGCTGACCAGCGTTTTTTTCCGCGGCAATGAACTGAAAGCAAACGCCGCTATTCACCATCACGCCTGCGGCTGCTGCGACCATCATGCTGAGGATAACGCTATCGCCGCATTCACTTTTAGCGAAAAGCTGGTCCGCACCGTTCACGACGCCAGCAACGAGTTTTTCGAAATGGGCAAGTACTTGCTGATGGGGGCGATGCTGGGAGCTTTGGCCCAGATCGTGCTGCCCCGGGCGCTGCTCCTGTCCGTCGGCCGGGATCCCCTGGCATCGGTCGGGGTGATGATGCTGTTCGCTTTTGTCATTTCGGTCTGTTCGGCGGCCGACGCTTTTATCGCCGCATCCTTCAGCACCAGTTTTTCGCCGGGATCGCTGATCGCTTTCATGGTGTTCGGGCCGATGATCGACTTTAAAAATACCCTGATGCTGCTGCATGCCTTCCGGGCGCGCTTTATCCTCTGGCTGTCGGTTGTCGTGGCGCTCTTGTGCGGCGCTGCCGCCTATTTAATTAATCTGTTATAGAGGAGTGTGGGTCTTGAAGCACAGGTCGAAGAAAAGGTATCTATTCGACTTCGATGCTTTTTTGCGGGCCGTCATCCTGCTCGGGTTTGTGGTTCTGCTCATGTGGCTTGTAAGGACGCAGCAACTGACCCTGTATATCAATCCCAAATTTACCGTGCTGGTCGAAATAGCAAGCTATCTCCTGCTGCCCATGTTTCTGACCCAGGCGCTGACCGTCTTCCGCCCTGCCAACGCCTTTCACAATCATCACCATAGCCACCTCGGCCGCTTGATGTATATCCCCTTTATGCTCGTGCTGGGACTCGCCTTCGCGCTCCCCAACAGTACTCTCAACGCCAGCTTCGTCAACGCCAAGGGGTTCAACAGCCAATTATCCGCTCCCGTTTCCACTTATGAAATGTCGCGGCCGTTGGCCCCCCAGCTTCGTCAACTGTCCTCGATCGAGGTCATCGACCGGGACTACGCTGAAATAATGAGCGAAATCCAGTTTTTTCCCCAGGACTACATCGGCAAGGAAATCGTGATGACCGGCTTTGTCTTTAGGCCGCCCGGCAGCGCCGATAACCAGTTCTCGCTGGTCCGCTACGTGGTGATGTGCTGCACGGCGGATGCCTTGCCGTACGGCGTCCTGTGCGAGCTGCCGGACGCGGCCAAGTATGAAGAGGGAACATGGCTGTCCATCAAGGGATTCCTCCAGCGAACCACCTACGAGGACAGACCGGTCCCCGCCATAAAGATTACTTCCCTGAAACAGGTCCCGGAGCCGAAAAATCCGTACGTCTTCCCGCCCAGCCAATAACCGGCCGCAGACGTTATGCTATTGCCGGCATAGTGGCTTTTTTAAAAAATCGGTTCCGCTTATAAAAATAATTCCGGTTCTCTCCGGAGCGCATAGTCTCTTTCCAATTCATGCTTATGGCGCAAATAATCGTGATCGTCGTAGTACTTTGCCTGCGCAGGGCAAGCTTTGATGCAAGCGCCGCACTTTATGCAGATCCCGTTTATACGCGATACTTGTTCGGAATCGATCGAGCCCATGGGACATTTCGCCGCGCAAAGTTTGCAATCGATACATTTGTCGGTTGTTTTTGGGGTCACTTTTCTGATATCGACCGGCTGGCCGCTTTCATTTACCGGCATGTAGTATTTTCGGTACGGCCGGTTACCTTTTACCGTCACATTCACGGTATTTCCGGCCGATATTTTTATGGCCAGCCTCGCGGCGAACTCCCTCGCCATGGCCATATCTTTATCGTCCGGTCTGCTTTGCGCCAAAGTTTTCGAAAATGCATGCTCGCCGATAAAAGCGCCGCCCGCGATAACCCTAAAGCCGGTTGCAGCAAGAATATCCGCCAATTCAATCAGGGCATCGTCGTAGTTCCGATTTCCGTATACAACGGCAGCAATCGCCAACGCGCCGTTGCCGGCCAGTGAATTTAAGTATTTCAGCAATATGTTGGGGACCCTGCCGGCATAGACCGGAACGCCCAGGACGACGATATCGTCGGCGGAAAACGCCGCCGGTTGCTGCCGGACGCGCGGCAATGTGAAATCAACATGCGCCACGTCTCCGCCGCTATTACCGGAGAGCACCCCTGCTATGCCAAGTACTATTTTTTTCGTCGTCCCCGTCGGGCTGAAATATACCGCCTTAACTGCCATATCAGATAAACGCCCCCCATATTTAACCACACGTTCCATCCGGCCCGCACCCGGCAAGCTCGGCGAACATGGGTCCGGATACTTCTTCTGCCCATTGTTCGCGGTTGGTGAGCGAATATCCTGTTGTCCATATCTCAGACAAAACTTAGGTAAAAAAGGCGTGTAAGTCCCGCCCCGGTAATCCGCAATCCGGAAACGGGACTTACATCGCCATGGCAGGCGCTAGATGGCGGCGTGTTCGGTGCGGGCGATCAGGTCGTCCTGCAGGTCGGGCGACAGGTCTACGAAGTAGGCGCTGTAGCCGGCTATCCTCACAATCAGTCCCCGGTACTTGTCAGGGTCCTTCTTGTCGTCGATGTATACGGAGATGTTTGCGGCGATGTGTTTCATCGCTTTGGACCACCGCAGGATGAGCGGTTCGCCTTCGGTTTCTTTGAAGGATTCGGTGAAGTATTTCGCTCTTTCGACGTCGATGCGCGGCCGGATGTTTTTCACCGCTTGCAGGATGTCGTAGGCCCGGGTACGATTGTGAAAC
>JARKPR010000079.1 GCA_029975165.1 Selenomonadales bacterium | reverse complement strand
CGAGGACGTCGTTGGTGGGGTTCATGATCCGGGTGTAGATGTTGCCGAATTCCTTGAGGGCGAAGAGGTTGGCGGCGTGGTCGCTGTCTTTGAAGACGTAGGATGTGGTCTGGTAGATGGGCACGGCCCGCGAGCCGGTCGTGGGGTCGGGCTCCTGGCCGCCGTGGACGGCGAGGGTGTCGAAGCGCAGATTTTCCGGTAATGCCATGGGGGTTTTTCCTCCTCTGTCTTTTGTTGTTGTATCTTCACCTTCAGTATGTCTGATCGGCCTGAAATCAGATGCCTTCGCCGTTGACCCCCTGAAGGTTCGGCAGGCGCCGTTTTTCCGTTTTGTCGATCTGGGTCACTTTCCCGTCTTTGATGAGGATGACCACTTGCCCGTATTGCAGGCCGCGGAGCGCGCGCGCTATTTCCGCCCTGAGGGCCGGAAAGTCCGCGCCGCCGGCCTTCGTGTTCCCGGCGTCCATCGTTTCTTCCCCCCTGCGGCGGCGTCAGGCGAGCCTGATTTTTTCGTTGATTTCGATCTGGATGACTTTGCCGTCCTGGACGACGACGGTGATCGAGCCGTAGCCGATGCTGCGGACGGCCGCCTCGATCTTTTCCCACACCCGCGGCGGCAGGCCGTCCTGGGCGGGAGTATCCTTTTCACGCGCCATATCTCTTCCCCCTCACGCTCATTATCGTTTCCCGGCCAGGGCAAGCAAAAAACCTTTCCCGGAGGAAAGGTTGCGGTGCGATACGCCTCTCCTCTCATCTCCCAGGATTGCTCCTGCTGGAATTAGCACCTTGCGTTGCCGCCGGTTGCCGGGTGTCATCGGGCCAGTCCCTCGACCGCTCTGGATAAGAGTGGTTTATTCGGTTGCTTTGATATTACACGTAATCATATGCAAAGTCAATATAGGGGATGAATCTTTTTTATACTAGCGTTTGTTCAGGCGCCGCGCCAGGCGGTCGCCGCAGGACTGGACGAGCTGCACGGTGGCGATGAGGATGACGACGGTGGCCAGCATGATGTCCGGCCGGAAGCGCTGGTAGCCGTAGCGGATGGCCAGGTCGCCGAGGCCGCCGCCGCCGACGGCTCCGGCCATGGCCGAGTAGCCGATGAGGCTGACGACGGTGATGGTGAGGCCGAGCACGAGGGCGGGCAGCGCCTCGGGGATGAGGACCTTGCGGATGATCTGCAGCGGTGACGCGCCCATGGCCTGGGCGGCTTCGATGACGCCGTGGTCCACTTCGCGGATGGCGGCTTCGACGATGCGGCCGAGGAAGGGGATGGCGGCGATGCTGAGGGGGACGATGGCGGCATTCGTGCCGATGGAGGTGCCGGCGAGGGCCCGGGTGACGGGGATGATGGCCACCATGAGGATGATGAAGGGGGTGGAGCGGGTGGCGTTGACGACGGCGCCGAGGACGGCGTTGAGCTTGGTGTTTTCCAGGATGTGGCCTTGGCCGGTGGTGACGAGGACGATGCCGAGGGGGATGCCCAGGAGCGTGGCGATGAACGCCGATACACCGACCATGTAGATGGTCTCCACAAACGAGTCAGCCAACAGCGCGAGCATTTCGGGCGACATAGCCGATCACCTCTATTCCCAGTTCGTGCGCCTGGAGATAGTTCAGGGCGCCGCTCACGGCCGCCTGCTCGCCGGCCAGTTCGACGACGAGCGTGCCGAAGGGCGTATCCTGGATGGTGTCGATGTTGCCGAAGAGGATGTTGACGTCGACGTCGAATTTGCGGATGAGCCTGGCGATGACCGGTTCTTCGGCCGACCCGCCCAGGAAGGAGAGCCGCAGCATAAGGCTGCTGCCTTCCTGGGGGAGGGGGGAAAAGGCGCGGGCCGCGAGGCCGGGGGGCAGGTCGTGGTTGACGATGGTGCGGATGAAGTCGCGGGTGGTGGCGGTCTGGGGACGGACGAACAGGTCGGTGACGGTGCCCTGTTCGATGATTAGGCCGTCCTCGATGACCGCCACCCGGTCGCAGATTTCCTTGATGACCGGCATTTCGTGGGTTATGAGGACGATGGTGAGCCGCAGCTTGCGGTTGATGTTCTTGAGCAGTTCGAGGATGGAGCGGGTGGTCTGCGGGTCGAGGGCCGAGGTGGCTTCGTCGCACAGCAGGACTTTGGGGTTGTTGGCCAGGGCCCGGGCGATGGCCACCCGCTGCTTCTGGCCGCCGCTGAGCTGGGCCGGATATTGGCCGCGGCGGTCGGTGAGGCCGACAAGTTCGAGCAGCGGCGCGACTTCGGCCTCGATCTCCCGCCGGCTTTTGCCGTCGAGTTCGAGCGGGAAGGCGACGTTGTCGAATACTGTCCGGCAGGAGAGGAGGTTGAAGTGTTGGAAGATCATGCCGATTTTTTTGCGGGCGGCGCGCAGTTGCCGCCCGGACAGGGCGGTGAGCTCGCGGCCGTCGACGAGAACACGGCCGGCCGAGGGTCTTTCGAGCATGTTGATGCAGCGGATGAGAGTGCTTTTGCCGGCGCCGCTTTTGCCGATGATGCCGAATATTTCGCCGGCCGCGACGGCGAGGTCGACGCCTCTGAGGGCCCGGATCGGCCCGGCCGCGCCGCGGTATTCTTTTTCGATGCCGTGAAGTTCGATCATGGTCTCTCCCTCCCTGCCGTTACCAGGTGGGAACGAAGGTGCCTTTGTATTTTTCCTCGATCCACTGTTTGACTTCGGGGGACCGGTAGGCTTTCAGCAGTTTCTGGAAGACGGGGTCGTCCTTGTCCTTGGTCCGCACGGCGATGAGGTTGGCGTAAGGCGAGTCGGCGTTTTCGATGACGAGGGCGTCCTTGGTGGGCACGAGGCCGGCGGGGATGGCGTAGTTGGTGTTGATGGCGGCGATGTCGACGTCGTCGAGCGACCGGGGGATCTGGGCGGCGTCGATTTCTTTGATTTTGATGTTTTTGGGGTTGGCGGTGATGTCGGCGACCGTCGCTTTGATGCCGGCGTCGGGCTTGAGCTTGATGAGGGCGGCTTTTTCGAGGAGCAGCAGCGCCCGGCCGCCGTTGCTGGGGTCGTTGGGGATGGCGACCGTCGCGCCGGTTTTGACTTCGGCGATATTTTTGACTTTTTTCGCGTAGATGCCCATCGGGAAGATGACGGTTTTGCCGATGGCCACGATGTCGTACTTGCGGTCCTTGAGCTGGTTGTCGAGGAAGGGTTGGTGCTGGTAGCTGTTGGCGTCGATGTCGCCCTGGCTGAGGGCGATGTTGGGCGTCATGTAGTCGCTGAATTCGACGATCTGGATGTCTAGCCCGTCTTTGGCGGCGAGCTTTTTGACCGTTTCCATGATTTCGGCGTGCGGCCCAGCGGTGACGCCGACCTTGATGCTCTTCTTTTCCGCCGCCGGGGCGGGCGCGGCCGCTTTCTGGCCGCCGCAGCCGGCGACCAGCGTCGCCGCGACGGCGAGGATCGCCAGTAGGGAAACTAATTTTTTCATTTTTTCTTCCTCCGTCCTTTATAGGTATTGGGGTATATGAAAAGGCCAAGGCAACCCCTTGCCGGAGTGCCTTGGCCTTCAGTGTTTCTGATCAGCCAAGTTAGAGCCGTATTAAAAAGCGCCCTCCGAGGAAGGGCGTTCGCTGCAAAGCCGTTCCTCTCATCTGCCAGGATTGCTCCTGCTGGATTTGGCACCACTGCGTCGCCGCCGGTTGCCGGGTGTCATCGGGCCAGTCCCTCGACCTCTCTGGATAAGAGTGGGATATTCGATTGTTTTTGATATTAGCACGGGGACCGGCGCGCTGTCAATCTTTTTTTCGTTGACAGCGGCACTGCCAGGACCTAAAATGATTATTAACCATATGCTGACTGGAAAACCGGAGGCATTCGATTTTTTGCCTGCCAAAGAATCGGATGCCTCCTTCCGTATGATACTTATAGGGGAGGAATTAGCATGCCGATCAAGATTCCCGACAATCTGCCGGCGACCAATATCCTGGAGGGCGAGAACATCTTCGTCATGCGCGAGGACCGGGCGTACCACCAGGATATCCGCCCGCTCAAGATCCTGCTGCTCAACCTGATGCCGACGAAGATCGCCACCGAGACCCAGTTCCTGCGCCTGCTCGGCAATTCCCCCCTGCAGGTGGAGGTGGACCTGCTCTATACGGCCACCTACTCCCCCACCCACACGCCGCAGGAGCACCTGGTGAAGTTTTACGAGACGTTCGAGGATGTAAAGGCCCGCCGTTACGACGGGATGATCATCACCGGCGCGCCGATCGAGCAGATGCCGTTCGAGGCGGTGGCGTACTGGAACGAGCTGTGCCGGATAATGGCGTGGACCAGGACGAACGTTTTCTCGACGCTGCACGTGTGCTGGGGGGCGCAGGCGGCGCTGTACTACCACTACGGCATCCCCAAGTATCCGCTGCCGGCGAAGATGTTCGGCGTTTTCCCGCACACCCTCAGCCTCAGGTACGAGAAGCTTTTCCGCGGGTTCGACGATCTTTTTTATGTGCCCCATTCCCGCCATACGGAGATCCGCCGCGAGGATATCGTCGCCCACCCGCAGTTGGAGATATTGTCGGAGTCGGAGATTTCCGGCGTGTATGCGGTGACCGACGCCCAGCGCCGGAATTTCTACATAACCGGCCACTCGGAGTACGATCCGCTGACGCTCAAGAGCGAGTACGACCGCGATGTTTCCCAGGGGCTGCCGATCAATGTGCCGATGAATTATTACCCCGGCGACGATCCGGCCCGCGAGCCGGTCGTCCGCTGGCGCAGTTCGGCCAGCATGCTGTTCGCCAACTGGCTGAACTATTACGTGTACCAGGAGACGCCGTACGACCTGGCGCAGTTGTGAGGCGGGCGGGGGGCCGTCAGCGGCCTTCGAGGGCGGCGATCCGCTGCCGGGCCCGGTCGATGTCCGGCGACCCGGGAGGCGCCGTCCGGATATACAGCCGGTAGGTTTCGAGCGCTTCGCGCGTGCGCCCGGCTTTTTCGAGGGCGCGGGCTTTCTCGTAGTACGGCCGGCCGTTGTTGTAGCCGGGACGGAGCTGCAGCCCCCGGTCGTAGTCGGCGATGGCGAGGTCGTAGCTGCCGGTCAGGTAATGCTCCCAGCCGCGGGCGAAGTACGGGAAAGGGTCCTGGGGGACGAGGGCCAGGGCGGCGGTGTAGTCGGCGATGGCGAGGGCATGCTGCTCGGTTATGGTGTAGAGCACGCCGCGGCTGGTATAGGCGGCGGCTTTGTATACGGCGGCCGGTTCGATGTCGATGGCGGTGGCGTAGTCGGCGAGGGCGAGGGCGTGTTGGCCGCTTTCGCGGTAGGCGTTGCCGCGGAAGATGTAGAGGTAACCGACGGCCGGGTTGATTTCGATGGCTCTGGTGAAGTCCGCCAGGGCTTTTTCATGTTGGTTGGTCCGGCTGTGTAATTTGCCGCGTTCGAGGTGCGGCTGGAAGCTCGCGGGCGCCAGGGCGGCGGCGCCGTCGAAGTCGGCCAGGGCGGCAGCGTAGTCTTTTTGGTCGCGGTATATCATGCCGCGGTAGATAAGGTACTGTGGATTGTCCGGTTTGAAGGCGATGGCTTTGGTGAGGTCGACCAGGGCGAGGTCGTATTTGCCGGCCATAAAATAGGTCATGCCCCGCTGGCTGTATATGTAGTCGTCCTGGGGGGCGAGCCCGAGCGCGCGGGTGAAGTCGCCGCCGGCGAGGTCGTACTGTTTTTTGTTGGCGTAGGCCGTGCCCCGCCCGACGTAGGCCTGCGCGTCACGGGGATTGAGGGCGATGGCCCGGGTGAAGGCGGCGAGGGCGCCGTCGTAGTCGCGGCTGTTGAGCAGGGCTTTGCCTTGGGCGAGCCACTGGTCCGCGGTCTGGGGCGCGCCGGCGGCGGCGGCCGGCGCGAGGGCGAGGAGGAAGGCGAGCAGGATGCCGAGGATTATGACGGGCTGGCGGCGGAGCGGCATGGCAAGGCCTCCTTGTGGGGTGATTTCGTTGGGGTGGGCTCAGCGGCGGCGGACGAATTCGACCTTCTCTTCGCGTATTTCGCCTGCAATCTTGATCGTGCGGGTATGGGAGATCCTGTCGGGCCAGTTGCCGGTTTCCGCGTAGGTGTATTGCATGATGTCGGTTACTGCGATGCTGTCAATAAACGACTGGTCGTCAGGCAGGCTTTTCCCCATGGCTGCCGCCATTTTCCGAAAGATGTCGTTTATTAGCGCGGCCGATTTCTCTTTGTCGATTTCCTGGCGGATGGTCATCTGCCGGAAGCCGCCGGCGTTCTTGGCGACCAGCACTATCGAACCGGTAAACGGCCGCGAGGAGTCGAAGACGTTCGGCAGGACGACCTCGCCGCTGTACGGCTCGTCGGCGTCGAACGCCTGCCCGGCGAAGTAGGGGTTGTGCAGGATGAGGATGTCGCTGTCGGCGGATTTTATTATGGCATCGTTCGCCAGCATGCTTCCCAGGAGTTTCCGGGCCGCGTCCTGATGCTGGCCGCCGGGAACAGCGGCAATAACCTGGGTGACCAGGGCTTGCAGCCAGGCACGGACTTCGTCGAGGTTGACGATGTTCTGGTAGACACCGTTTTTGTCGGTCGTGTAGGCGATCTTCATCCCTTTGACGAGGGAAACAAGCGTTTTTTTATGGTTGTCCGGGAGGGAGGCATCGGGCCGAAGGTCGTCGCAGCGCCATTCGAAACGGTAGCCGTCGGCCGTTTTGCCGACGACGGCGACGGTGACGGTCGTGGTGGCCGAGCGGATCGTTCCTTTTACCGTCTTGCTTTTCGTGATTTCGTAGACGGCGGTGTCGCGCGGCGCCCAGGCGGGGACGAAGCTGACGGCGCCTGGGCCGGCGGCGGCGGGCAGCGGGGCCGCGAACGCGGCGAGCAAAAAAAGAACGGCTAATGTACGGGCCAGCAGGTTCATTGGTCCTCCTTGGCGGCGGCGCGCTGTGTGGCGAGGGCTTCGAGGGCTTTGATGCGCTGTTTGATGTAGGCGGCCGGGAAGAGGGTGTCGCCGGGCGGGGCCTGGGCGAGGGCGTCCCGGTATGCGGGGAGGGCGGCGGCGGCGTTGCCCACGTCTTCCAGCAAGCGCGCCAGGAGATAGCAGGCCCAGTGGGCCCGGCGGGCTTTATGGCGGATGGCGAGGCCGTAATCTTTGATGGCCGCGTAGTTCTGGCCCAGGCGGTGCAGTAGTTCGGCGCGGGCCAGGTAGGTTTCGCCGTCGGCGGGGGCAAGTTCGGCCGCCCGGTCGTAGTCGGCCAGGGCGGCGTAGTTTTTGCCCATCCGGGCGCGGAGCGCCGCCCGCTCAAGATAGCCGGCGGCGGCGTCCGGGACGAGCGCGACGGCGGTGTCGAGGTCGCGGAGGGCGGCGGCGTGGTCGCCGGTTTTTATGTAGACCCGGGCGCGGCTGCGGTATAGTTTTTCGTTGCCGCGGTCGTATCCGAGAGCGGCGGTGTAGTCGGCGACCGCCGCGTCGGGGTGCCGCATGGCTTCGTGCAGCGCCCCTCTTTCGGCGTAGAGCGACGGCTTGTTGCCGTCAAGGCCGAGGGCGGTGGCGTAGTCCGCCAGCGCCTGCCGGTAAGCGCCTTGGGCCCGATATATCCGGGCGCGGATTAGGTAGATGTCCCCTTGTCGCGGGTCGATGGCGAGGGCCTGGGAAAAGTCGGCGACGGCGAGGTCGTATTCGTGCAGTTGGATGTAGCAGCCGCCCCGGACGATGTAGGCGGGCAGAAAGAGCGGGTCGGCCGCGAGCACGTTAGTGAAGGCCGCGACGGCGCCTTTGTAGTCTTTGGCGAGCCAGCGCTGCTGGCCTTTGGCGAACCATTGCAGGGCGTCGGCGGCGAAGGCGGGCGGGGAAACGGCCGCCAGCGCCAGCAGGACGGCCAGCGCGACGGCGTGGCGCAAACAGGGCCTGCACGCTGCGGTCATGGCCGGCCACCGAGGGCGGCGAGCCGCTGCCGGGCCTGGGCGGCTTCGGGGGCCGAGGGGGGCGCAAGCTTGAGGTAGCGTTCGTAGGCTTGGCGCGCTTCTTTGGTGTGGCCGGCCTTTTCGAGCGCGTCGCCTTTTAAGAAGTAGGCGCGGTAGTTGACCGCCGGGTTGATCTGCACCGCGGTGTCGAAGTCTTTGACGGCCAGGCCGTATTGGCCGGTGGCGGCGTAGACCTGGCCGCGCTCGAAGTAGGCCCTGGCGCCCCTGGGTTCCAGGCTGAGCGCCCGGCCGTATTCGGTTAGGGCCTCGGCGGGTTTGCCCATGGCGTGATATAGCGAGGCCCGCACTTCGTGGATTTCGTATTTCCAGGGGGGATTGAGGAGGAGGGCCCGGTCGAGATCGGCAAAGGCGAGGTCGTATTGCTTGGTTTTGCCGTAGGCCACGGCCCGCTGGCAGTATGCTTCGACGTATTGGGGGTTGATGGCGATGGCTTCGCCGTAGGCGGCGATGGCCGGGCCGTATTGCTGCCGACGGTCGTACAGCTGGCCGCGCGCCCGGTGCGCGAGGGCGTCGCGGGGCTGGAGGGCGAGCTGCCTGGCGAGGTCGTTTTCGGCGGCGGCGTAGTCGCCGGACTGGTAATAGGCTTGCGCCCGCCGCCGGAAGATGTCCTGCGCGTTGGAGCCCAGTTCGATGGCCAGTGTATAGTCGGCGATGGCGGCGGCGTGGTCCTTTTTGCCGTCGTAGACGTAGGCCCGGTAGTAATAGTAGAGCGCCTGCGGCTTGAGGTCGAGCGCCGCGCTTAAGTCGGGCAGCGCTTTGTCGTAATCCTTCTGCAGCAGGTAGGCGAGGCCGCGGTGATGGTAGGCGGCGACGTGACGGGGGTCGAGGCCGAGGGCTTTCGTGGCGTCGGCGACGGCCTGGTCGTAACGCTTGAAGAGGATGTACAGGCCGGCGCGGTCGGAGTAGAAGCCAGCGTCGCCGGGGGCGAGCCCGATGGCTTTGTTTATCGCGGCCAGCGCCGGGGCGTAATCCTTACGGGCCATGTGGACATGGACCATTTTCTGGTAGGCTTCGGCGTAGTCGGGCTTGAGCCTAATGGCCTGCTGCAGGGCCGCCTCGGCGTTGTCGATGTCGTCGGCGTCAAGGTAGGCGCAGCCTTTTTCGAACCACTGGCCCGCGGCCGGGTTTTCCTGGGCGGCCGTGGACGGCTGCGCCAGCAGCAACAGGAGGGCAAGGAGGAAAAGGATGTTCAGGCGCTTCATGGGGGTACCTTCTTTTTTGCCGTTTTTAGGTTGGTGCTGTTGTTTTCGACGGCGGCCAAAAAACATCCTCCCATTATCGGCAACGGGAGGAAAAGTAGGACCCAATATGTTGGGGCCGGTCAGGCGAAGAGGTCGCCGCCGCTGCTTTGCGGGTCATGGTTTCCTTCCCGGGTTTTGGGCGGCGGGCGGCGGCAGCCGGAAGTAGCCGCTGGCGGCGGCGGCGGCGAGGGCGGCTTTGTGGTCGACGACGGCCGGGCCGTCGAGGTCGAGGCGGATGGATACTTGTTCGCCGGCGCGGACTTCGACCTCCCTTTCGCCGTCGAGGGCGAGGATGCAGGGGGTGCGGGCGACAGGCACTTCTTCGCCGGGGGCGATTTCCCGGTAATGCTCGTAGGTCACGGGGACGACGACGCCGGGGGCGATGGGGGCGAGGACGGCGGCGACGGGGGCGCCGCAGGCGACGGCGAGGCCGCGGGGCTCGAAGGGGCCGACGGGGGCGAGCTGGCCGCCGATGGCGGAGATACCGATGTTGTGGGGTTCGCCGCGGGTGAGGACGATTTGCCTGAGCTGACCGACGTCCCAGATGGCCCGCGAGCCGACGAAGCTGTCTTCCAGGACGACGGCGTCGATGAGGGCGGTGTCGGCGGGGCGGCCGTTTTTGAGGATGGTGAGCTTTTTGGCGCGGCGGACGACGTCCGGGCCGCCGGCCGCGCCGCAGGCGACGACACCGGCCGCCAGGCCGGCGGCGGTGCCTTCGAGCATGACGGGGAAGACGTTGTTGGTGCCGGTGGAGAGGGCGAGGACGGGGACGTCGCCGCAGCCTTTGGCGACCATGCGGCTGGTGCCGTCGCCGCCGAGGGTAACGAGGCAGCGGGCGCCGGCCTCGACCATGGCGGCGGCGGCGTGCATGGAGTCGTCCTGGGTGGCGGTGAGGCGGATGTCGGCGGCGGCGAGGTCGAGGGGCGGGCGGTCGCGGCTGCTGAGGCCCTCGACGGCGCGGGGGACGATGCCGTAGTAGTCGGGCATGTAGAGGACGCGGCTTACGCCGGCGGCCGCGAGGCCGAGCAGGATGCGGCGGACGATGTTGACTTTTTCCTGGTTGTCGAAGACAGTGCCGTAGGCGACGAGGCGGCGGATATCCTTGCCGGAGGCGGGGTTGGCGATGATTCCTACCGTGGCCACGTTATTCCTCCTCGGGGGAGGCCCGGCGGCAGAGGCTGCGCCGCCGGGCCGATGGCGTTTAGAATAGTTCTTTGACGGCTTGAATGATTTTTCCTTCACTGGGCAGGTAGGCTTTTTCGAGGACGGCGCTGAAGGGGACGGGGGTGTCGGGGGCGGTGACCCGCTTGATGGGGGTGTCGAGGAGGTCGAAGCCTTCTTCGGCGACGACGGCGGCGACTTCGCCGCCGAAGCCGCCCGTTTTGACGGCTTCGTGGACGATGACGAGTTTGTTGGTTTTGGCGACCGATTTGAGGATGGTTTCTTTGTCGAGGGGGACGACGGAGCGCAGGTCGATGATTTCGGCGGCGATGCCTTCGCGGGCGAGGGCTTCGGCGGCGGCCAGGGCGCGGTGGACCATCCACGACCAGGTGACGATGGTGACGTCGCCGCCGGCCCGCTTGATGTCGGCCTGGCCGAGGGGGACGAGGTATTCGCCTGCGGGGACGTCGCCGCTGAGGCCGAGGAGTTGTTTGTGTTCGATGTAGACGACGGGGTTGTCGTCGCGGATGGCGGCGGCCATGAGGCCTTTGGCGTCGGCCGGGGTGGCTGGCAGGACGGTTTTGATGCCGGGGATGTGGGCGAACCAGGCTTCCATGCACTGGGAGTGCTGGGCGGCCGCGCCCAGGCCGCCGCCGCAGATCGTTCTGAGGACCATGGGGACTTTGGCTTTGCCGCCGAACATGTAGCGCATTTTGCTGGCCTGGTTGAAGAGTTCGTCCATGCAGACGCCGGTGAAGTCGACGAACATTATTTCGGCGACCGGCCTGAGACCGGCGGCGGCCGCGCCGACGGCCGAGCCGATGATGGCGGTTTCGGTTATGGGGGTGTCGAGCACCCGGCCGGGGAATTCGTCGACAAGGCCGGCGGTGACGCCGAAGCAGCCGCCGAATTTGCCGACGTCTTCGCCGCAGAGGTAGACGCTCGGGTCGCGCTGCATTTCGACGCGCAGGCCATCACGGATGGCTTCGGCGTAGGTCATTTTTTTCATGATCGTCATCCTTTCTCGTCCGCGTTAACTCGCGTAGACATCGGTGAGGACGTCGGCGGGGTCCGGGTCGGGGCTTTGTTCGGCGAAGTCGACGGCGGCGGCGACCTGGGCTTTGACTTCGTCGTCGATGGCGGCGAGGTCGGCGGCTGTGGCGTGGCCGAGGTCGATGAGCTTTTGCGCCAGCCGCGGGATGGGGTCTTTCGCGAGCCAGGCTTTTTGCTCGTCAGGGTTTTTGTAGGCGCCTGGGTCGCCTTCGAAGTGGCCGCGCCACCGCCAGGTTTTGCATTCGATGAGGCTGGGGCCGTCGCCGCCCCTGGCCCGCCGGACGGCTTCGGCGGCGGCTTCGTAGACGGCGACGACGTCGTTGCCGTCGACGGTGGCGCCGGGGATGCCGTAGGCGGCGGCGCGGTCGGCGATGTCGACGATGTTCATGTGGTCGCGCTGGCAGTTGGAGATGCCGTACATGTTGTTTTCGCAGATGAAGACGACGGGCAGCTTCCAGATGGAGGCAAGGTTGAGGGCTTCGTGGAAGGTGCCGCGGTTGGCGGCGCCGTCGCCGAAGAAGCAGACGGCGACGGTGCCGTTCCCCCGGTACTTGCAGGCGAAGGCCGCGCCGACGGCGATGGGCTGGCCGGCGCCGACGATGCCGTTGGCGCCGAGGATGCCGAGGTCGACGTCGGCGATGTGCATGGAACCGCCTTTGCCTTTGCAGTAGCCGGTGGCTTTACCGTAGAGTTCGGCCATCATGAGGTCGACGCGGCCGCCTTTGGCGATGAGGTGGCCGTGGCCGCGGTGGGTGCTGGTGATGTAGTCGGCGTCGGTGAGGTTGGCGCATACGCCGGTGGCGGCGGCTTCTTCGCCGATGTAGAGGTGGACGAAGCCGGGCAGTTTGCCGGCGGCGAACAGTTCGGCCGCCTTGGTTTCGAAGGTCCTGATGGTGACCATGGTGCGGTAGAAGGCGAGCAGGTCTTTGGGGGTCAGGGCCATTTCTTTCCCTCCTTCGTTGTTGCCACCGGTGTCGGCCGGCGGTCCGGTTTACGGGGCGATGTCGACGTAGACGGTGAGGGCGGCGACGGCGATGACGATGGTGTCGCCGGCGCCGAGGGCGGGCAGCGCCAGCCCGCGCACGCCGAGGCCGCCTTCGACCGCTTCGAGCGTTTTGCTGCCGAAGGGCACGGCCTCTAGGACGCGGTCGCGCTCCAGCCGCCCGGGGTCGGGGCAGCCGATTTTGACGGCGATGTGCATTTTTCCGGGGTCGTCGAGGTGGAGGATGTCGAACAGCCCGCACAGGCAGCTTCTGGAGACGGCGTCCCTGACGGCGCGCTGGGCGGCCTTGGTGACGTCGCCGCCGTGCAGGTCGGCGCCCAGGCCGATTTCGACGATGTAGCGTTCAAGCCCCATTGGTTCACCTCCCACTTTTTCTCTAAACAATCTGTATTGGCTGTCCATTGCAACAGGCGTGCCAAAAATAAAAAGCCACCCAAATGGGTGGTTAGTGTTCTGGAATTGAGCAGCGGCCGTTCAGATGCCTCCAGATGCAAGGCGCACCGGAAGAGCGCGCCGCGACGCGTACTTGGTTGCGTACGCTAGCAAGCGCTCTGAGGAGCAACGCCGCAGATGGGGGCATATCAACGGCCGCCCCCGTTGTGTAGCGGGGGTGTAGCGTTTATGTATGACCCACAGAACAGTACCCCCGCTACACACCTAGCCATCAAGGCCGAGGTGGCGGAGGCGGCGGTATATGGTGCTGCGGGCGACGCCGAGGCGCTTGGCGAGGAGGCTGATGTTGCCGCCGCATTCGCCGAGGCTGGCGGCGATGGCGCGGCGCTCTTCCTGTTCTTTTTGGCGGCGGGTCTGCTCGCGCAGGGGCAGCGGGCCGGCGGCGGCGAAGCCCGCGGGGGCAGGCGGCACGGCGTCGCCGCGGATCTCGGCCGGCAGGTGGCCGAGGGCGATGGCATCGCCTTCGGCGAGGCTGACGGCCCGTTCGGCGACGTTGTGCAGTTCGCGGACGTTGCCGGGCCAGCGGTAACGCCGGAGGGCGCCATAAACGGCCGGCTCGGCGGCGAATTGGCGGCCGCGCTCTTTGCCGAGCTTGGCGAGGAAGTAGCCGAAGAGGAGGGTTATGTCGTCGCCCCGCTCGCGCAGCGCGGGGATGGTGATGGCGATGACATTGAGGCGGTAGTAGAGGTCCTGGCGGAAGGTGCCTTGGGCGACTTCGCGGCTGAGGTTTTTGTTGGTGGCGCAGATGATGCGGACATCGGCGGGGATGAGGCGGGCGCCGCCGATGCGGACGGTTTTTTTCTCTTCGAGGACGCGGAGGAGGGCGATCTGCTGGTCGAGGGGCATGTCGCCGAGTTCGTCGAGGAAGATGGTGCCGCCGGCGGCGAGCTCGAATTTGCCGGGCCGGCCGCCGCGGCTGGCGCCGGTGAAGGCGCCTTCTTCGTAGCCGAACAGTTCGCTGCCGACGAGTTCGCGGGGAATGGCGCCGCAGTTGACGGCGATGAAGGGGCCGTCGCTGCGGGGGCTGCGGTGGTGGATGGCTTGGGCGAAGAGGTCTTTGCCTGTGCCGGATTCGCCCTGGAGGAGGACGGTGGACGAGCCGGCGGCGGCGATGGCGGCGACGCGCACGGCTTCCGCCAGGGCGGGGCTGGCGCCGAGGATGTCGTCGAAGCTCAGGGAGGTGTAGTAGCCGCTGAAGCGGTTGACGAGGCTGCGCACGCGGTTGATGGGCCTGATGACGATGACGCCGCCGCTGATCCCGCCCCGGCCGTCGGCGACGGGCTCGCCGGAGGCGAGGCACTGGCTGGCGCCGTTTTTGCCGGTGACGGTGAGTTCGATGTCGGCGTAGGGTTTTTTGTCGGCGAGCATGCGGCGGGTGAAGGGGGCGACGCTGCCGAAGAGGCGTTCGATGGGCAGCCCGACGAGTTCGCCGCCGGGTTTGGCGGTGATTTTGGTGACGACGGCGTTGACTTCGTTGACGACGCCGCGCCGGTCGATGAGGACGACGCCTTCGGACATGGTGTTGAAGATGCTGGTGAGCCGCCTGTTGGCCATGGTGAGTTCGAGGTTTTTTTGCTGGATGGCGAGCTGCATGGAGATGGCTCCGGCGGCGGCGGCGACCATGCCGAGGGTGTGGGAGTTGCTGGCCTGGGCCGGGCCGGAGATGTCGAGGACGGCGACGATGGCGCCGTCGTGGTCGGTGACGGGGGCGGCGGAGCAGGTCCAGCAGTGGTGGCGGCGGCAAAAGTGTTCGTGGCCGGAGACTTGGCTGGGCCGGCCGGTGGCGAGGGCGGTGCCGATGGCGTTGGTGCCGACGCTGATGTCCTGCCAGTTGGCGCCGGGAAGGAAGTTGATGGTGCGGGCACTTTTGAGGCGGTCGCTGTCGCCGAAGGTTTCGAGGACGTTGCCGGCGGCGTCGGTGAGGACGATGATGAAGCCGGAGGCGTGGAAGAATTGGTAGAGGTTCTGCATGAAGGGTTTGGCGATGCCGATGACGGTGGCGTTTTTTTCGAGGAGGCGTTTGAGGGCGGCGCTTTCGAGGATGATCCTGCCGGTGCCGTCGGCGGGGTTGACGCCGGTTTGGGCGCATTTGCGCCACGAGTCGGCGATCAGGGACGGGACGGCCGCGGGGATGATCTCGCCGGAGGCGACGAAGGTTTTCCAGGCCGCGGCTTTGTCGGCCACGGGCGGCTCTTTTACGGCGTCCACCGCTGTTCCCCCCTTGCGGGTTTTGTCTGAACTTGTCTCTACGATTATATGCGGGACAGGGGGATTAGTTGACTGTCCTGTTACCCCAGGGCGAGGGCGACGAGGCCGGCGACCATGGTGCCGGCGGCGAGGAGGCGCGGCTTGACGGCCCCTTCGTGGAGGATGCCGGCGCCGGCGAGGGTGCCGATGAGGATGCTGAGCTCGCGGGCGGGGGCGATGTAGCTGACGGGGCTGAAGACCATGGCGGTGAGGACGAGGATGTAGGCGAGCGGCGAAAGGACGGCGACGACGACGACGGCGAGTTTGTTCCGCCGCCATTGGTCGCGGACGGCCGGCCAGTCGCGGAGGGCGGCGGGCGTAAGGAGGAGGAGGCGGCCGAAGTTGGCGGTCCAGTCGTAGAGGAGGGGCGGGATGAGGAGGACGCTGACGGCGTATTTGTCCCAGACGGTGTAGGCGGCGATGGTGGCGCCGCAGAGGACGGCGAAGATGAACGGGCGCCGGTCGGCGGTGGTTTTGAGTTTGGCGGGGTTGCCGGTGAGGACGAGGATGCCGGCGCCGATGGCCAGGGCGCCGGCGATGGCGAGGAGCGAGGGCCGCTCGCCGAGGAAGAGGACGGCGAAGAGGACGGCGAGCAGGGGGCCGGTGCCGCGGGCTAAAGGGTAGACGACGGACAGGTCGCCGCTCTGGTAGCCTTTGTCGAGGAGGAAGAAGTAGACGGCGTGGAGGACGCCGGTGCCGGCGATGAAGAGGAGCTGCCACGGGCCGATGTAGGGCTGGTAGGTGATGTATACCCAGGCGGCGACCGGGGCATAGATGCAGGTGCCGGTGATGGCGAACAGCCAGATGAAGGGGGTGCCGCCGCAGGCTTTTTTGGCGTAGTAGTTCCAGGCGGCGTGGGCGAAGGCGGCCGCTAGGACGAGGGCGAGGGCCAGTGTGGACATGGGGTGTTCCTCCGGGGTTGAGTTGCTGACGGGAAGTTACCAGAGGGCGCGGTTGGAGGCGCTGACGGCGGCGGCGCCGGCGGCTAAAGCGGCGGCGATGTCGGCTTTGGTGTCAACGAGGCCGCCGGCCAGGACGGGCAGGCCGGTCTGGTGGCCGATGGCGCGGAAGACCCAGGCCGGCACGGAAGCAGGCAGGATTTCGACGGCGTCGGGCTTGGCCTGGTTGACGATTTTGACGGCGGTGCGCAAGGCTTCGCTGTCCATGAGAAAGAGGCGCTGGACGACGATCATGCCTTCGTCCCGCGCCGTTTTGACGAGCTGGTGCTTGGTGGTGATGAGGGCGGTGACGCCCAGCCTGGCGAGGCATTTGATGCCGGCCTTGTCTTTGCCGATGCCGTCGAGGAGGTCGAGGTGGACGAGGAGGCGTTTGCCATGGCGGGCGGTTTCGGCGAGGAGGCCGGGAAGGGTGTTGATGTCGCCGCAGAGGAGGATGACGCCGGGGGCGGCGGTGGCGGCAAGGGCGTGGGTGAGGTCGGCGTAGGTGCGGGCGGCAGGGATGACCGGGCCCGGGCAAAGCGTTTTTATGAGATCGGACATGGTAGTCCTCCCCCCTCTTCTTGGGTTCGCTCGATATACCCCGTGGTTCTGCGGGACCGCCAAACTTCGGCTCCTGTACTGCGGATACACGCGCCGTACGGCTCGGGCCGACACTGCCGTACCGTCGCCAACGGTCTCCTGACCGTAGGCTCCTCACCCGGCCGTCCATGGCCGGGCGTACGTTGTGTTACCGGCCTGCTTCGCCAACGGCGCGTAGCATCCTACGTAAGTCGCCGTGCGTTTGCGGTCCCGCGGGACCACTGGTTCGTATTTGGACGTATGTAGCAAACAGTAAAAATTAGGCGGGGAAGATCATGACTTTATCAACGCTTAACCCTATGCTGTCGCCGGCAGAGTATTCTTGGAAGGCGGAGGCCGGGGCGATGACGCGGATTTGTTCGCCACCGAGCTCGATGCGCCAGTCGACAGTGTCGCCAAGGTAGGATTTGTGGATGACGGTGCCGGTGAGGCCGGCGCCGGGGGCGGCGAGGGCGATGTTTTCGGGGCGGACGGCGGCGACGGCTTTGCCGCCGAGGCCGGCCGGGGCGTGGACGGTGCGGCCGAGGGCGGGGATTTTGACCCCTCCCTCCCCTGCTTCGGCGTCGAGGAAGTTTACGAGGCCGATGAAGTCGGCGATGACTTTGTTGGCCGGGGTTTCGTAGACTTGGACGGGGTCGCCGATCTGGTGGATGACGCCGGCGTTCATGACGACGATGCGGTCGGACATGGCCATGGCTTCGGCCTGGTCGTGGGTGACGTAGAGGACGGTGACGCCGAGTTTTTTCTGGAGTTCTTTGATTTCGAAGCGCATGGATTCGCGCAGTTTGGCGTCGAGGTTGGAGAGGGGCTCGTCGAGGAGGAGGAGGTCGGGTTCGGCGACAAGGGCGCGGGCGAGGGCGACGCGCTGCTGCTGGCCGCCCGAAAGCTGGCTGGGGAGGCGCTGGGCCAGGCCGCCGAGGTGGACGAGGTCGAGGGCTTTGTTGGTGCGGACGGCGATTTCGCTTTTGGCGAGGCCTTTTATTTTGAGGGGGTAGCCGACATTTTCGAAGACGGTCATGTGGGGCCAGACGGCGTAGGACTGGAAGACCATGCCGATGCTGCGCTTTTCGGGGGGGACGTAGATGCCTTTGTCCGGCGAGCTGACGAGGCGGTCGCCGATGTATATTTCGCCGGCGGTGGGTTTTTCAAAGCCGGCGACCATGCGGAGCATGGTGGTTTTGCCGCAGCCGGAGGGGCCGAGGATGGATACGAATTCGCCGTCGCCGACGGTGGCGCAGAAGTTGTCGACGGCTTTGACTTCGCCGAATTTTTTCGTTACGCAGTTTATCCTGATTTCCGCCATTTATCGCTCGCTCCTTTTCAGGCCGTTGTTGGTTCGGGTGTGGCGTTTCATATTCCTATGGCCCCTTTGGAGACCTTGCGGAGGATGATGTTGCCGACGAGGATGATGAAGAGGATGATGACGGCGAGGACGGAGGCGTCCTGCGGGTCGGCGTAGGTCTGGAGTTCGTAGAGGAGGACGCCGATGGTCTTGGTTTTCGAGCCGTAGAGGATGATGGACATGGTGAGTTCATAGAAGGAGGGCATGAAGACAAGGAACCAGCCGGCGACGAGGGAGGGACCGATGAGGGGGAGCATGATGTCGCGCAGGGATTGGAGCCAGGTGGCGCCGGAGTTGAGGGCGGCTTCTTCGAGGGAGGAGTGGACCTGGCTCATGGAGGCGGCGATGGTGCGCACGGCCATGGTGAGGTATTTGACCATGTAGGCGACGATGAGGATGGCGAGGGTGTTGTAGAGGTTGAGGCCGAATTCGCCGGAGAAGGTGATGATGAGGGCGAGGGCGATGACGATGCTGGGGGTGGCGCCGCCGAGGGTGGAGAGGCTGTCGGGGATGGTGCGGCCGCGCGTCCTGGTTTTGATGAGCAGGTAGGCGACGAAGACGGCGATGGCGGTGGCGGCAGTAGCGGCGACGGCGGCGGTGACGAAGCTGGTCCACAGCGGGGTCATGTATTGGTCGTTGTGGAGGGCGGCGAGCCAGTTACGGAAGGTGAGGTTGTCGAGGGTGATGGGCCGGGAGAGGGATTTGATCATCGAGGTGATGACGATGGAGCCCATGGGAAGGATGATGGCGATGAAGCCGTAGAGGCTGACGAGGCCGGCGAGCGGCCATTTCCAGCGGCCGAGTTCGACGAGGACGGGGCGGGTGCTTTTGCCGCTGATGGTGACGTAGTCTTTGCGGGCCAGCAGCCAGGTGGAGGCGTAGAGGATGAAGTTGGCGGCGAGCATGAGGGAGACGGCGAGGGCGGTGGCGTCGCGGACGCCTTTGCCGGTGCCGAGGTAGACGTAGGTGACGATGCGGGTGGTGAGGACTTCGATCTGGGCGGGCATGCCGATGATGGCCGGGATGCCGAAGGCCGAGCCGACGCCGATGAAGACGAGGACGCCGCCGGCGATGACGCTGGGGAACATGAGGGGCAGCGTGACGCGCCAGAGGGTGCCGAGGGGCGAGGCGCCGGCGATCCGCGAGGCTTCCTCGAGGCTGGGGTCCATTTTTTCGAGGGCCCGCGAGATGGTGATGAAGGCGAAGGGCGAGTAGAAGAGGGTGAGGCACCAGATGAGCCCGCCCATGCCGTAGATGTCGAAGGGGGCTTTGGCGAGGCCGAAGGTGGCCATGAGCCAGTCGTTGAGGTAGCCGGCGTTGGGGCTGGTGAGCTGGGTCCAGGCGATGGCGCCGACATAGGGGGGGATCATGTAGGAGGCGATGAAGGTTGTGCGGAAGAAGCCTTTGCCGGGGAGGTCGGTGCGGCCGACGAGCCAGGCGAGGGGGAAGGAGACGGCGACGCTGACGAAGGTGACGGCGAGCGAGACGTAGATGGTGTTGATGAAGGCTTTCCAGTTGGCCGACTGGGCGTAGACCTGCCGGTAGGTTTCGAAGTGGAAGGAGCCTTCGATGAAGACGCTCCGCCAGATGAGGTAGAGCATGGGGAGGACGACGAACAGGAGGAGGATGCCTACGGCGGCGGCGATGGCCGCCCATTTGGCGTCGAAGTTCTGGAGGATGCTCGGTTTTTCCACGGGTACCCCCTGAGTTTGGGGAAATTCGCGTTCCCCATAGATTGAGAATTTACGGGAGGGGGGAGAAATCCCCCCTCCCCTGCCGTTATGTTAGGCTATTTTTCAAGCACCTTGCTGCGGAAGGTTTCCTTGGTTTTCTCGTTTTCTTTGGAGAGTTTTTCCCAGTTGGGTTTGATGGCTTTGTCGATGAAGGTGCTGAGGGCGGGAGCGCCTTGGGGCGGGGCGACGTCGTCGCGGACGGAGTGCATCCAGCCTTTGACGATGACTTCCTGGCCTTCCTTGGAGAGGAAGAAGTCGAGGACGGCTTTGGCGGCTTCCTGGTTTTTGGAGGTGTTGAAGATGGCGATCGGGCTGGGGACGACGATGGTGCCGTCATCGGGGTACATGACTTTGACGGGTTCGCCTTTGCCGGCCATTTTGAGGATGTTCTCCTCGAGGATCATGACGGCGGCATATTCGCCGCGGAGGAGTTTGTTCTGGATGGCGGAGTTGCCTTCTTCGATTTTCAGGCCGTTGGCTTTGAGGTCTTCGAAGTATTTCCAGCCGTATTTGTCGGAGAGTTCGCCGGCGGCGACGTAGGCGGTGCCGGACAGCAGCGGGCTGGGCATGGCGATTTTGCCTTTCCATTTCGGGTCGAGGAGGTCTTTCCAGGTTTTGGGGGGCGCGGGGGTTTTCTCGGGGTTGTAGGCGATGATCATGTTGGAGATGCGGACGCCGGTCCAGTAGCCTTCGGCGTCTTTGTTGATTTTGACGTCTTTGCGGTTGGGGGAGTCGTATTTGAGGAGCAGTCCCTGATTCTTGAGGGTGAGGTAGTAGGAGGGGTCGGCGACCATGATGAGGTCGGCCTGGATTTTCTTGGCTTCGATTTCGCCGGCGATTTTGGCCATTACTTTTTCGGTGCCGGCCTGGAACCACTGGATGTCGAGGTCGGGGAACTGTTTTTTGAGGGACGGCTTGATGAGTTCGATGATGTCGGGGTAGATGGAGGTGTAGATCATGACGGTGCCGGAGGGGCCTTTGGCTTTGGGGGCTTCGGCCGGTTTTTTGTCGCCGCCGCCGCAGCCGGCGACGAGGGTGAGGGCCAGGGCGGAGATGACGAGGAGCGCGACGAGGAGATACCAGGGTTTTTTCACAGTTTTACCTCCCATAAAATAAAATCTTGCCAAGCAGGGAACGGTGGTCAGCCGCCGGCACGAGGGGGGTTTTTCTCCCGGTCGCCGGCGGCGAGGGCCAGCATGAGGGTGCCGAGGTCGGTGAAGATGTGGTCGGGGACGACGGGAGAGCCGGCGAGGTCAGCGGCTTTGGTTTCGCCGCTGAGGACGAGGATGGAGGTGATGCCGGCGTTTTTGCCGGTGGCGATGTCGGTGTAGAGGCGGTCGCCGACGATGGCGGTGGTCTCGGGCCGGCAGCTTTTCTTGGCGAGGACGGCGTCGACGATGTCGCGGTGGGGTTTGCCGATGATGTGGGGACGGACGCCGGTGGCGGCGGCGATGAATTCGATCATGGCGCCGCAGTCGGGGATGAAGCCGTTTTCGGTGGGGCAGTTGAGGTCGGGGTGGGTGGCGATGAAGGGGACGCCTTCGCGGATGAGGGTGCAGGCGGTGACGAGTTTGTCGTAGGTGAGGGTTTTGTCGTAGCCGAGGACGACGAAGTCGGGGGCGTGGGCGGTGAGGACGAAGCCGTGGGCGGCGAATTCCCCTTCGAGGTCGGGGGTGCCGAGGAGGAAGATGCGGGCGCCTTTTTTACGCCGCGCCAGGTAGAGGGCGGCGGCTTCGCCGGAGGTGAGGATGTCTGCGGGTTCGGCCGGCCAGCCCATGGCGGTGAGTTTGGCGGCATAAAAAACAGCGGTCCGGGACGAGTTGTTGGTGAGGAATAGGTAGTCCCTGCCGCTATGCTTGAGGTGGTGCATAAAGTCGAGCGCCCCCGGCAAGAGGCGCTCGCCGAGGTAGAAGGTGCCGTCCATGTCGAGGAGAAAGCAGCGTATGTCGGATAGTCGGCGCATCGTAAGAACCACTCTGTTCCGGTTAATAGGGGTTATCTTCGCTAAGGAGGCTTGCCAATCCTCTCTTTTTTCGGAAAATAATGCAAAAAACAGTCTAGACATCTGGATTATTTTCAGAAGATTTGCATGGTATTTCCCTCCGGGTGTGGAATATATATGTGGTATTGGTATTGGTTCGAGAGGTGATACTGATGACAGGCGATTTTTCGTGGCTGAGGGACGCTGTGCTGGCGATGGGCGACAGGACGTCGGCGGCGGTGGATCTGGCGGTGCAGGCGCTGGTGGGGAACGATGCCGCCACGGCCGCCAGGGCGCGGGAGATCGAGAAGCAGGTCGACGCGATGTATTACGGGATCGACGAGGATTGCCTCGATGCGCTGGCCGCCGGGTCGTGCAGCCGCGAGGAGGTCAATTTCGTGATCAGCAGTCTGAAGATCGCGATGGAGCTGGAACGGACGTGCGATTACGCCAATCAGATCGCCAAGCTGGTGCAGCGGAAGTTCGCTTCGCAGGATATGAAGCCGCTGGCGCCGCTGCACGGTTCGCTGGCCTGCATGAAGGATCAGTCGCTGGAGATGCTGCGGGGGGCGCTTGATTGTTACCGGTGCCTGGACTGCGGGCTGACGGAGCAGGTGATCGCGAAGGATACGAAGGTGGACAAGAGCAACCGCGATCTGTTTCGCGATATGGTGTGCGTGTTGTCGGTGCATCCCTGGGCGCAGGAGACGATTATGGATTATCATGTGGCGATCCGCTATGTGGAGCGGGTGGGCGACCGGGCGACGAATATCGCCGAGCTGGTGTTTTATATCGTCCGGGGCGAGCGGCTGAAGAAGAAGGCCGCGGCGGGAGGCGGGACGAATGGTGGTTGACGATTTTACGACGGTAATGCGTCTGGTGCTTTCGGTCATCCTGGGCGGGATCATCGGCTTGGAGCGGCAGCAGCGCGGCAAGACGGCGGGGCTGAGGACGCATATCCTGGTGTGCCTGGGGGCGTGCCTGGTGGCGATTTTGTCGATAAATATGTACGCCGGGGTGGAGGGTAAAACGAACGCGGACCCGGCCAGACTGGCGGCCCAGGTGGTGAGCGGCATCGGCTTCCTCGGCGCGGGGGCGATCATGAAGGAGGGCCCGACGATCAAGGGCCTGACGACGGCGGCCAGCCTGTGGGTGGTGGCGAGCGTGGGCCTGGCGGCCGGGGTGGGCGCGCTGACGGGGGCGGTGGCGACGACGGTGCTGGTGGTGTTGGCGCTGGAGGTGCTGCCGCGGATCGACCGCCTGTACGCGAGCCGCAGCCCGGCGGAGGCCAGCCTGCTGATAATTTCGCTGGACAAGCCGGGCCAGATCGGCCGCATCGGGTCGCTGCTCGGCGGCCTGGGGGTGAATATCCTTCAGATCCAGATCGAGGACGCGGAGGATCCGGGGAGGATTTTCATTCCGCTGACGGTGAAGCTGCCGGACAAGTACCAACTGGACCAGGTGATCAAGGAGCTGTGCGCCATCGAGGGTATCGTGGATATCGAGAAGAAGTGACGCAACAAAAAAACCGCCGAGAGGCGGTTTTTTTGTTGCGGGGGGGCGGCTGGTGGGTTTCCGCGCCCGCGAGGCGCGGACAGCCCGACCACGGCGCGGGCATAGCCCGGGCCGTGGTCGGGCTCTTGTCAATGGCCGCCCATGATGCCGGCCGCTTCCTCCCCGCCCTCCGTTTCTTTGCCCCAATCGGCGGGCGGCCAGGCGAGGATGATGAAATTGAGGACAGGGACGAGCGAGACGACGGCGCCGACGATGAACAGCCAGGAGTAGCGGGCGACGAAAGCCAGGCTGTAGATTTCGATGTTGTTCCGCATGGCCCAGGCCAGCAGGGGTATCGATAGCATACCGCTGATACTGCCAGCCGCAATGGGCGCGATGATGGTTTCATACCTGATGTACATCAAAGTCATGACGAGCGAATAGAGAAAGAAGGAGAACACCCATCCTTCGAAAAAACCGAATGGCAAAAAGGGAACGGCAAGCAAAGCGTCACTACCCGGGCGTCCCATCGCCGCGAAAGGCGGATCAGGAGAACCATCCCGTGCAGTTCGGTGAAAATAGTTAATAGCGGAATTATGAGCATCCAAACTAATATTACTAGTAATAGGATGTCTGAAGAAGGTTGATATGCGAATTTGGGCGATTGCGCTTGGATGCCGGCGAAGAAGGCGAAGACCTGACGGATGGAAATAACGGCGACGAGAGTGCAGACGGATATGGTCAGCAGTTCGCGCCAGGCGATGGTGCGTTTCGAGCGTTTTGGTTGCAGGCCGAGGAATTCGTCCGGCGTGATGCCGAGCCTGTCAAGCCTGCGGCGGATGAGCAGCAGCATTATCAAGGGGTATGGCAGCGCGGCAAGAAGCAGCAATGACGAGCTTTCATGATGGTAGGTCTCGATTATCAATTGGAAGAAGCACGCGGCGATAAGTGTTGCCACCACTCCTGCAAGGTCGTAGAGCAACAGGTCGCGGAAGCGGAAACGCCGGAGTTTGGGGGAAATCAAGCTGTCACCCTCTTTTCCGTCATCTTCCTATATATTCCTTTATATTCCTTAAATGTTTCATGTTTCCTCCCGTTTGCTATAAATAGCGAAAAACTGCCTTGCGGCGGTTTTATTACTTCGTCGTTCTTAATTTGCGAGCGGGCGTTCAGAAGCCCCGAGAGGCAAGGCGCACCGGAAGAGCGC
>JARKPR010000069.1 GCA_029975165.1 Selenomonadales bacterium | reverse complement strand
GCCTGCGAGGCGCTCGGCATCGCCTCGCAGGTCATCCGTCTGCCGGCAGACTGCGGCGAAGCCGAACTTATCGCCCACATCGACCGGCTCAACGCCGACCCGGCCATAAACGGCATCCTCGTCCAGCTGCCCCTGCCGCGGCATCTCGACGCCGACAAAGTGCTCGACCACATCCGCCCCGACAAAGACGTCGACGGCTTCCACCCCATCAACGTCGGCAACCTGACGCTCGGGCGCGACGCATTAGTGCCCTGCACCCCCCACGGCGTCGTGAAAATGCTGGAAATGGAAGACATCGCCATCGCCGGCCAACGGGCGGTCATCATCGGCCGCAGCAACATCGTCGGCAAACCGCTCGCCAGCCTCCTGCTGGCCAAAAACGCCACCGTCACCGTCTGCCACTCCCGCACCGCCGACCTGCCGGCCGTCACCCGCGAAGCCGACATCCTCGTCGCCGCCATCGGCAAGCCCCGCTTCGTAACCGCCGCCATGGTCAAACCCGGCGCAGCCGTCGTCGACGTCGGCATCAACCGGGTGGGCGACAAACTGGTAGGCGACGTCGACTTCGGCGCCGTCAAAGAAATTGCCGGCGCGATAACCCCCGTCCCCGGCGGGGTCGGACCACTGACAATCGCCATGCTGCTCTTCAATACGGTCAAAGCCACAAAAATGCAGCTAGGCATAAACTAGGAGGCGAATCACGATGAAGAGCGACGTGGAAATAGCCCAAGAAGCGACAATGCAGCCCATCGCCCAGGTAGCGGCCGAACTGGGGCTGACCGAAGACGAAATCGAACTGTACGGCAAATACAAAGCCAAAGTATCCTTAAGCGCCTGGGAGAAGCTCAAAAACCGTCCCGACGGCAAGCTGATCCTCGTCAGCGCCATCAACCCCACGCCGGCCGGCGAAGGCAAGACCACCAACACCGTCGGCATCGGCGACGCTTTGCGGAGATTGGGCAAAAAAGTCGTCATCGCCCTCAGGGAACCCTCGCTCGGCCCCTGCTTCGGCGTCAAGGGAGGAGCGGCCGGCGGCGGCTACGCCCAAGTCGTGCCCATGGAAGACATCAACCTCCACTTCACCGGCGACATCCACGCCGTCACCACCGCCCACAACCTGCTGGCCGCGGTCATCGACAACCACCTCCACCACGGCAACGCCCTCGGCATCGACCAGCGGCGCATCGCCTGGCGGCGGGTCATGGACCTCAACGAGCGGGCTTTAAGGAACATCGTCCTCGGCCTGGGCGGCAAAGCCAACGGCGTGCCGCGCGAGAGCGGCTTCGACATCTCGGTGGCCTCGGAAATGATGGCCATCCTCTGCCTGGCCTCCGACCTCGAAGACATGAAAAAACGCATCAGCCGCATCATCGTCGCCTACACCCTGGACGGCAAACCGGTCACCGTCGCCGACCTCAAGGTGGCCGGAGCGTTGACCCTCCTTTTCAAAGACGCCATCAAACCCAACCTCGTGCAGACCCTGGAAAACACCCCCGCCTTCATCCACGGCGGACCGTTCGCCAACATCGCCCACGGCTGCAACAGCGTCATGGCCTCGAAATTCGCCCTGAAGCTGGCCGACATCCTCGTCACCGAGGCCGGCTTCGGCGCCGACCTGGGGGCGGAAAAATTCATCGACATCAAATGCCGCTTCGCCGGCCTTAAGCCCGACGCCGTCGTGCTCGTCGCCACGGTCAGGGCCCTTAAAGCCCACGGCGGCGTGGCCAAAGCCGACCTCGGCCGGCCCGACATGGGCGCTTTGGAAAAAGGCCTGGCCAACCTTGCCAAGCACATCGAGAACATCGGCAAATTCGGCCTGCCGGCCGTCGTGGCCATCAACGCCTTCCCGACCGATACCCCTGACGAGCTCAAATTCGTGGCCGAAAAATGCGCGGCTCTCGGCGCCGAAGTGGCGCTGTCCGAAGTGTGGGCCAAGGGCGGGGCCGGCGGCGAGGCGGTGGCTAGAAAGCTCCTGGCGGCGATCGACAAGCCGAAGGATTTCCGCTTCCTCTACGACGAAAAGCTGCCGATCAAGAACAAGATCGACATCATTGCCCGCGAGATCTACGGCGCCGACGGCGTGAACTATACGGCGGCCGCCGACAAGACGATCGCCGAGCTTACGGCGCTGGGCTTCGATAAGACGCCCATCTGCATGGCTAAGACGCAGTACTCGCTTTCCGACGACGCGGCCAAGACGGGCCGGCCGGCCGGGTTTACGGTGACGGTGCG
>JARKPR010000063.1 GCA_029975165.1 Selenomonadales bacterium | reverse complement strand
AGGAAACGCCGCCGCGGTCGCCGGCCAGAAGACGGTCGGCGCCATGGCGACGGCCAGGGTGGCCACCGGCAACTTCTTGTCGAACCTCTGGTCCCTGGCAGGGGGTTGGCTCGGCGTCGCTGTGGCCACAGGATTCGCTATCAAGGCCCTGGTGGAGTATCTGGACGGCCTGCACAAGGTGCAAAGCTACGACCCCAAGGCCGAGGTGTGGGACGACCCTAATCGGCCCGGCAAGCACCTGGTCGGTCGCCGGGTGGCCGGTCAATGGGTCGACGCGCCCGGCACCGAAATGGGCGGCTATTATATGCCGGAACACACCGAGCGGGTCGCCATGACGGACGCGGAGGAGGAAGAACACGCCGCCTGGAAGGCGTGGTCTGATAAGCAGAAAAACCAGAAGCCATGGCTCCAGAACGGCGACGGCGTCGACCCCAAGCTGGCCGAGGAAATGGCGCGGATTCTGGGGGAGGGCAAGGACAAAAAGGTCCACGACAAAACGGCGGCCATTCAGCGCGCCAACACGCAGGCGGCGCAGCTCATGGCCGACCTTAACAAACGGATTGCCGGCGACAGCGAGATTGCTTACGACGCCGCGATGTCCAACATCACGACCGAAGTGCAGCGGATGAACAACCAGGTCGCCGAGATCACGAAGCACGGCGGCGACGCCTCGGGCCTCGCCGATAAAATCGCCGAGTATCAAAAAGTGGCATCGGCTAAGGTCGTGGACACCTGGCGGCGAGCCTGGCAGGATGTCAAAGACCAGGCGGCCCTGGTGAACGCCCAGCTCCGGCACGATAAGATGGCCGAAGCCGACGCCGAGTACCAGATCGCGCTGACCCGGATTGAAAAAGAGCGCAAGGCGGAGCTTGACGCCATCGCCAAAAACGGCAGCGACAAGGAGGCCCAAAACCAGGCCAACGCCGACGCGGAGGCCAAGCGCCGGGCGGCCGCCGAAAAACGCGATCATGCAAAAGGCGACATCCTCCTTCAGATGGACCGCGATTATCTGGAGAGTGCCCAGCTCCAGGTTTCTATCGCCGGCAAGACGCAGGCCGAGGTGGACGCCATCCAGCAGGAGGGCCTGCGGAAGTACATCGACGACTTGAACGCCCAGCTCGCCGCCGCCGGCGACAACGCCGACCGCCGGCTGGCCATCCAGCGCCAGCTCTCGGACGCGATCGCGCAGCAGAACGAACTCGCCTCTAAGAAGGTGGAGACGGCCTGGTCGGTCGCCCTGGACGAAATCAAGAACCAGCAGACCAACTACGCCGACATCATCGTGAACACCTGGAACGATATTCACAACACCACCGCGTCCGTCTTCGACAAGATGGTGGACGAGGGCAAATCCGCCACGGATATTCTGCGCGACGTGTTCCAGACGGTCGTGGCGGACATCGAGAAGATGTTCCTCCGGATGTGGACGGAGAAGTACATCATGGGGCCGCTCCAGGAGATATTCGGCGGCATCATCGGGGGTGCGTTCGGCGGAAGCACCCCCGGCGCCGGCTCCACGGTGTCGCGTAGCGTCGCACCGACGTCGTCGCCATATATCCCGAATCCGGGTTCCAGGCCCCTGAGCGGATACGCGGATGGCGGGGCCGCTTCCGGGTGGGCCATCGTCGGCGAGGAAGGCCCGGAGCTGGCGTACTTCGGCAACACCGCCCATATTTACACGGCCGGCCAATCGGCGGCCCTGATCGGGTCGGCGCAGGCCGGCTCGGGCAGCCCGAACGTCAACGTCAACGTGGTAAACCGCAGCGGCCAGCAGCTCTCCGTGTCGCAGCAGGCCAAGTACGACCCGGCCACCCACACCCTGCTGATGCAGATGTTCGTGGACGGTATCTCCAGGAATATAGCGGGGTCCCGCGACCTGCTTTTTGGGAGGGGTTAAGGATGGGCTACCCGGTATTCCCGAACATCGCGCCTCCCTCGCTGTCGCCTTCCGGCCCGCAGGAGGATGTGTTCCAGGATAACCGCATCAGTTCCTCGGCGGACGGCGGCTACACCATTAGCCGCCCCCGCTTCACCAGGGCGACGATGGGTAAGAACTACACCTGGGCGGCGATGACGAACGACGATTACGCACGCTTCAAATCCTTTGTGTTGGCGAACTACGCCAACATTTTTATTTGGACCGACCAGGAAACCGGCCTGCCGGTGAACATGCAGTTCGCGTCGCCGCCGAAGGCCACGAAGACCTTCCTGGGCTACTGGCATGTGGAAATTTCAATTATGGAGGCGTAGCTTATGCCGCTGCCTTTTTCCAGCGCAGGTCTGATAGAAAAAAACAAGCTCGCCAACGACCACCCCTGGATTGTGCTTTTTGAGATTCAACTGCCCGACGGGACGAGCGCGTACCTGGCGAAAAACAACGAGCCTATAACCTGGCGGGGCGCGGTCTGGGAACCGATTCCGGTACTGCTCTCGGACACCACGCAGGATATGAAGGCGATGTCGACCTTCACCGTCCAGGTGTCCAACGTGTCCGGGGTCATCCAGGCGTATCTGGAGCAGTATAACGGCCTGGTCGATTGCGTGGTCGTCATCCGGCTAATCCACACGGCGCACCTGGACAACCCGGTCGCGGAGATCGAGGAATCGTTCAACGTACAAAGCACGGCCTACGACGAGGAGTGGGTGACGTTCACGCTCGGCGCAGATTTCTGGATGTACTACCGGGCGCTCGCGGACAGGTATCTTCCGGACTTCTGCTGCTGGAAGTATGGCAAGGTGAAGTGCGGCGTGTCCGCGGCGACGCTGCTGCAGTTCCCGACTTGCGGCCACACGCTGGCCGACTGCAAGGCGCGGGGTAACGCGAAAAGGTTCGGTGGCGCCCCCGGAATGGGAGGGTTTTATGCGTCGAATATATGACCTTGTCGGCAAGCCTTTTGCTGAGGGCGGCAAAGGCCCGGACGGCTACGATTGCTGGGGCCTGGCCGTGGAGGTGTTCCGCCGGTACGGCATCGTGATTCCCGACTACCGGCTGACGTGCGAGACAGTTACCAGTGGGGTTACGGATAATCGCGACAAGTGGACGCGGTGTGTCGGCGAAGTGCCGGCGCCCGCGCTCATTGTTTTCACCACAGCAGGCGTCGCCGACCACGTCGGCGTCTACCTGGGCGGCGGCAAATTCATCCACGCGCACAGCTCGGCGGGCGTGGTGATCACCGCCGTCGACCACATCTTCTGGAAGCGGCGCATTGAGGGTTATTACGCGTCAGGCTGGTTGACTTGAAGCTGATATTTATCCGCAATCCGGTTTTCCCGGACCAGCGGGAAATACAGCACCTGGCCCCCGGGCCGACCGTCGCCGAGCATATCGCGCCGATTCTCCGGCTTTGGCCGGATACCGATTTCGTTGTCAGTATCAACGGCCACCAGCTGCTCCGCGAAGAATGGGACACCCTGATCCCCGGTGACGACGACAGCCTGGTGCTGCACCCCGTCCTGGGCAAGGGTGCCTCGAACTTTTTCCGCACCCTTTTCGACGTCGCCATGATGGCCTTCGGCGCATCTCTGCTCGCTCCGCTTGGCGGAGCGAGTTCCTTTATGAAGGGCGTCTGGGGTGCCGTCGGTTCCTACGTCGGCGGCCGGGTCGCCAACGCCATCCTGCCGCCGCCGAAACAGGATTTTAAGTCGCAGGAACAGTCCACCACCTACGGCTGGAATGGCCCGCAGCCGACGGCCGAGCCGGGCACGCCGGTGGCGAAGACCTACGGCACCGTCCGCATCGCGCCGGTGCTGCTGGCGCGGTTCGTCACGTCCGACGGCAACAACCAGTACCTAAATCTCCTGTATTCCGGCGGCGAGGGTCCGGTCGATTCCGTGGAGGACATCCTGATCGACGGCAATCCCATCGGCAACTACAAAGATGTCGTCTGCGACATCCGGCTCGGCACCAACGAGCAGGAACCGATTCCGAACTTTAACGACACCATCACCGACTACCGGCTCGGCTATGAGCTGAACACCGCCGGCGACTGGTCCACGCAGACCACCGTGGGGACCGCGGCGCAGGGCCTCCAGCTCACGCTGGAATTCCCCGGCGGCCTCGGGCACATACAGGATGACGGAAGCCTCGGCAGCGCGTCGGTAACGGTGGAGGCGCAGTACCGGCGGGCGGACGAGGTTGGCTGGCGTGCGTGGTCGCTCAAAGACGGCGGCGTCGTCCGCGGTTCGCAGAACACCACCATGTGGGCAACTTTCCGGCTCGACGGCCTGGAGCCTGGTCAGTACGTCGTCCGCGTCCGCTGCGCTGGCAAATCCGGCACGACTACCCGCGACACGACCCGCGTCTTCTGGACGATGCTTTCGGAGATCATCTACCAGGATTTCGCTTACCCGAACCGCGTCCTGGTCGGCATCAAAGCTCTGGCCACCAGCCAGCTCTCCAATTCCGACCCGAGCGTGACCTGGAAGCAGACGCGCTCGACGGTCTTTATCTGGAACCCCTACACGCAGGAGTACCAAACGCAGCGGGCGTCAAACCCCTATTGGGCCTGCTACGACCTTATCCACCAATGCAAGCGGCTGATGAACGTCAACACCGGGCAGTACGAGTATGTCGTCGATGGCAACCCGCCCGCCCGGATTGACTACGCCGCCTTCGCGGCCGCGGCAGCCTACGCCGACGGCCAGGTGGGTGGCGATTACCGCTTCAATCTGAACATTTACCTGTCCGAGGGCATCAGCTTCTGGGACGCTCTGGCCCGGTTCGCCATCACCGGCCGTGGCACGGTCATCCCCAAGGGCACGCAGTACAGCTGTATTTGCGACAGGCCCAGCGACCCGGTGCAGCTGTTCACGGTCGGCAATATTGCCGCCAAATCCTTCAAGGGCGATTTTCAAAGCACCAGGGACCGGGCCACGAGTATCGAGGTTACGTTTTACAACAAGGCCAGGGAGTATTCGGCCGACCAGGCTGTCTATTACGGCCCGGACTACGAATCCTCGACGGTCGTCGCCAATCCGGTGCAGGCCACCTACTACGGCATCACGGACTACAAGCACGCCTATGCCGAGGCCGCTTATCTCTCGCGCTGCAATCAGTACCTCGTTCGGACGGAAAGCTGGGAGGCCGACATCGACGCCATCGCCTGCACGCTCGGCGATGTCGTCGACGTGCAGCACGACATTCCGAAGTGGGGTCTGGCCGGCGGCCGTATCGCGGCCGCGACGCCGACATCGATCACGCTGGACAAGCCGGTCACGCTGGCGGCCGGCGTGAGCTACGCGATTAAGTTCCGGTTGGCCACCGACGAAATTGTCGCGGTGCCGGTCCTCTCCTACGGTCTGGAGCTGACTTCGGACACGATTTCCGTCCCGCTGCTCGCGGAGGTTCCGGAACGGTACGATGTCTACGCGCTCGGCCCGGTCGGCAAGGAGACGAAGCCTTTCAAAATCACGGCTATCTCCAAAAGCGGCGACCAGAAGGTGAAAATCACCGGCATCGAGTATGTCCCGGCCGTCTACGAGGAGAGTATCTCCGCGCCGGTCGTCAACTACAGCCTGCACGACGCCTCCCCGGTCGAGGTTACGGGGCTGAATGTCGCGCAGGAAACCTACCGGCAGAAGGACGGCACCATTCTCTCTATCCTCAACGTTTCCTGGGCCGTACCGCGCACCGGGTTTGTCACGAAGTACAACGTCTGGTACAGCAGCGACGACGGGGAAACATGGCTGCTGTGGGCCGGCGGCACTCAATCCTCCACCGCGACGATAACGGGTGTAAAAGTGCATGCCACCTATCTCGTCAAAGTCGCCACCATCAACGGCGCGGGCGTCGCTTCTGCCGGCGTCATCGCACCTCCGGTCTATGTGACCGGCAAAAACACGCCGCCCGACCCGGTGCGCGGTCTAACCTACCGGGAGGTCTTGGGCGGGTTTCTCCTGTCCTGGCAGGCGAACAGCGAGCCTGACATCGCCGGCTACAACGTCTTCCAGGGCGACAAGGGCACTTCCATGGGCGGCAGCACCGTCGTCGCGCAGCAAATCATGACCACCAGCCTGTTCGTCCCGATCGAGGCGGCCGGCACCTATGCCTTCCACGTCGAAGCCGTGGACACCAGCGGAAACCCGTCGCCGGTGCCGACCACCGTCCTGGCCTCGTTTTCCCTGCCCGCAGACGTCACCGGGTTCGACGTGGTGCGCCAGGGCGACAATCTGTCGTTCATGTGGCAGCCGGTGCCCGGCGCCGCCGCCTACGAGATTCGCCGCGGCAGCTGGGCGAAAGGCCAGCGCATCGGCCGCTCGACCAATACACAGTTCAGCTGCCTGTTCCCGACGCCGGGCGACCATGAGTTTTACATCAAGGCCATTGACAGCTACGGCAACTACAGCGCGAACGCCCGGAACGCCAGCGTCGTCATCGTGGACGCCGGCGGCCGGAACGCGGTCATCGCCGTGGACCCGGTGGCCACCGGCTGGCCGGGCGTTTCGATGAACACCTACGTCAAAGGCGGCGGGCTGCAGCTCGCCGACGGCGCGGTGCGCGGCCAGCACATCGTCGAAGTGGATCTCGGTAAGTCTTTCACGGCGAGGAATATGGTTCTGGCCGGGATGATCGGCGTGGCCGACACAGACATCACCTGGGGCGACGCGAATTTCACCTGGGCCGATGTCGAGGCGCAGGCTCCGTGGGAGGCAGACGGCGACATCACCGGGGTAACGCTGGAGAACCAGATTTCCCTGTACACCGGCCTGCCGCCCGACATCATCGAATCCATCCCGCTGGACGGCTCGGCCGCCGGCGACAAAGGCACCCCGGCCCTGGAGGCGGTCAATGTCACCTACGACCACGGCCGTTTCAAGCAGGGGGCGTTCGTCGGGGATTTGACGCGGCTCTCCTGGGCGGCGAACATCCCGGAAACCTTCAACACCGTTTTCAGCGTGGCCGTCAGCCAGCCGGCCGTCGACAGCGTGGTCTTCCTGACGCTGCGGGGCGATTCCGGCTATCTGATGGTCGGCTACGACCCCGAGCTGGGGTTCTTCCTCCAGGATAACCTCGGCAACAAGAACACGGTTCGCGCCGAGTTCAAGCAGACGGATTGGCTCTCCTTCGGGATAGCGCAGAACGCGACCACGCGGAAGCTATTCGTCAGTTCTTTCAGCACCGGGGCGGTCGGTGCCTCCGAAATGGCCTTTGGGCCGGTCGGCGGCTTCACGGCCGCTTTTCTATACCCTAAGCTCTCTTAAAAAAAAACATTTCAAGGAGGAAGGCACCCATGGAAAACCACGATCTGCATCTGACAGGCACGCTCACGCTCACTCTCCAGAAGGAAGACGGCTCCGTCGAGGTTCGCAAGAAGGACAATATCATCGTCAACTCGGGCTTCGATTTCATCTGCGCCCAGGTTGCCGGCGTACCGGCTGCCGTCATGCAGGCCATCGCCCTCGGCACCGGCAGCAATACGCCGGTCGCCTCCCAGACGGCCCTGACCACCGAGCTGTGCCGGCAGGCGGCCACCTACGCGCACACGAACGGCACGCAGACCTTCACTCTCAGTTCCACCTTCAACCCTGGTGTGGGCACCGGCGCCATCACCGAGGCGGGCGTGTTCAACAACACCGCCGCCAGCTCCGGCACCATGCTCGACCGCGTCACCTACTCGGTCATCAACAAAGGCGCGAACGACACCCTGACGGCACAATTCCAGTTCACTTTGAGCTAATTAGGCTCGGAAGGGGGTAGGTTTCCGTGGCTTATCCGACGACGATTGACGTGGCGTCCGTGGCCGGCGCCCCCTACACCTGGGGCGGTGCCGGATTCGCTTGGGACAGCTTGGACGGCATCAAGACCTGGGCGACGGCCTACCCCCTCACCTACACCCTGAGTGTAGGCGAGGGTTGGGCAGTCGCTGAGGAGCAAAAGCACCAGTATACCCTAGCTCCCCGCGAAAGCTGCCGCCTGTCCGAGCAGCTCGCCAACACCCTTGCCCACACGGTCGAGGAAGCCTGGCAGATGAGCGAGGGCTGGGCCGACGTCTGGGCGCCGATGCTCCGGGTTTTCGAGGTGCTGGCCACGGCCGAGGCGCTGGGGAACGCGACGACCCTCCCCCAGGCCGAGGGTTGGCAGCTCGCCGAGGCATCCTCGCGGGCGCCGCAACTTAACCCGCAGGAGGGCTGGGGCATCGGCGACGATCTGGCGCAGCAGTACGGCCTCTCGCCCGAGGAGGGCTGGAACACGGCCGAGCTGGACGGACGGGCGGTAGACAGGCCGCTCCGGGAATCCTGGCGCATCACCGACGCGCCGCCGCTCTGGACTGTGGCGATGGCGTTCTTGGAAGCCTGGGTGAACGCCGAAACGATGACCCATACCTGGGTGGACTTCCTCACCTTCGTCGGGGGGTGGACGACGGCCGAAATGCCGGCAAATGACGTAACTCGGCCGCTCCGGGAATCTTGGCGCACCGCCGAGGCCCGCACCGCGGCGGCAACTAAAACGGTTCCTGTCGGCCTCCACATCGGTGAAACGGCGACGACCAGAAGCACATTCCAGCGGCTTTTCACGGAAGCCTGCCATCTGGCCGAGGGTCTTTCCAAATCGCAGGTTAAGGCCGTTTTTGAGGCCCTGGCCCTGGACGAGGCGTATCTGCGGAACGCGAACGCGGTAATCAGCGACCTGGCCTTCGAGTCGGGCGACCTGACCGTGGAACAGTTCGCCGCTCTGGTTTCCTCCCCCGCCGGCTACGGGCCGTTCTCCCCGTTCATTCCCGGCGAGCTGGAGTACCAGAAGGCGCTCGTCGCCATCGTCCTGGCCGGCCCGCTGACAGCCGGCCGGCCGCGGGTAAACGAGTGGAAGCTGACGGTTGACGTACCCGATCGGACGGACGGCGGCACACGGACTATCCCGGCGGCGGCCACCTTCGTCCCGTTCAAGGTGCGATTCTTCGCTCCGCCGGAAGTCATGGTCCAGCTCCGGGGTGGAAGCACCGGCTCGCCGGACATCGTCAGCATCACCGATGCCGGCTTCTACATCCAGATTAAAGACGCGGTCGGAAACCTTGTCGCCGGCGACATCGTCTGGTCGGCCGTCGGTTATTAAGACCGGCTATAAAAAGTCAAGTGGGAAGGAACGTTACATGGCCGGGAGATAAGGAGCGTTGTCCCGAAGAACAGCAAAAATGATGGAAGTCATTTTGCGGCAGACATGACCGACAGCGGTCATGTGGGACTTTCC
>JARKPR010000060.1 GCA_029975165.1 Selenomonadales bacterium | reverse complement strand
AGCGACATGGCGCCGCCCTGGGAGTAGATGCCCTTCACATTGGGGTTGGCGGACAGCAGGTTGGCGGCAGCCGCCTGGGCCTTCGCCTGATCCCAGTCGCCAGCGGCGTTCGCTACGATCTTGATGCCCTTGGCCTCCAGTGCCGTACGGGCCGCGCCTGCACGGCCCGAGTCATTCGGCGTGCCGGAGACGCCGTCGAGCATGAAGACCTCGTCACCGCTGGACAGCACACCGGCAAGCCATTCTCCGCCGATCTGGCCGAACTCGGCGGCGCTGGTGTTGATGATGATGTTGTATTCGCTCTCCACGGCGTTGTCGAAGGACACGACCTGAATGCCCGCCTCCTGGGCCCGCTGAACCACACCACTCAGGGCGGTCGCGCTCGCCGCATCAATGAGGATCAGGTTCGCGCCGGCAGTGATCATGTCGTTGATCTGCGAGATCTGCTGATCGACCGACTGGTTCGCATCGGTGATGATGGTGCGGGAGATGTCGTCGGCGAACTTGTTCTCTGCCGCGTACTTGAACTCGGCGACCATCTGCGAACGCCAGGAGTTGCCGGCCCAGCCGTTGGCGAGGCCGACGACGAGTTTGCCATCGACCGGCGCCACCATGTGGTTGGCGCCCGAGGCAGATGCTGAGCCGCCTGAACCTCCGCTGCCCGCGGTGGAACATCCGGCGGCCACACCCGCGATTCCCATCGCCAGTCCTGCTTGAAGCAGACTGCGGCGGCTGAACTGATGAATCATCTTTCCTCCTATTTGGACCGGGCCAGGGTCATCGTCGGACCGGCCGTTCTTGTCTGGATCAGCAGTACGGCACCATCGAACTCGCTGGCGCACGACGGATCTGTGGATTGGGCGGATGTAATGGCGAGCACTGAGCGATCGGGGCCGACGAATGTGCAACTCGTCGGGTTATGCACGGGAAGCTCCCACACCAGATCGGTGCGACCGTCAGGTGTGTAACGCACGATCCGGGAGCCATTCCACTTGCACGCCCAGAAGCAGCCGTCGTCGTCGATGCATCCGCCATCAGGCACATAGCCGGCGGGATCGCGGGCGAATTCGCGCTTGTTGCTGATATCGCCGCTGGCCTCGTCGTAATCGAACGCCCAGATCACTCGCGGAATCGAATCGG
>JARKPR010000050.1 GCA_029975165.1 Selenomonadales bacterium | reverse complement strand
TTACAGTTTGAATTTGAGCACCGACTGCTGGAGTTCGTCGGCCACCCGCGAGAGGTCCTGGGCGCTGGCGGCGATGCCGTCGATGGCGGCGTTGACCTGCTGGGCGCTGGCGGCGGTGGTCTCGGTGGCGGCGGCCGACTGCTCGGCGACGGCGGCGACGTTCTGGACGGCTTCCTTGATGCTGGCGGCGGCCAGCGACTGGCGGTCGGCCATGGCGACGGCCTCGGCGACCTTGTCGGCGGTCACGCCGATGTTGGCGGTGATTTCGCCGAAGCTGGCGTTGGCCCGGTTGATGGTCGCGACGCCGTTGCCGACGGCCGCGCTGGTGCCGGCGAAGGCCTGGACGACGCCGCCGATGTCGCCGAGCATGTCGCCGATGATGGCGCCGATCTGTTCGGCGGCCCGCTGGGACTGCTCGGCCAGTGTGCGGACTTCTTCGGCGACCACCGAGAAACCGCGGCCCTGCTCGCCGGCGCGGGCGGCCTCGATGGCGGCGTTGAGGGCCAGGAGGTTTGTTTGGCCGGCGATGCCTGCTATCGTATCGACGATTTGCCCTATTTCCTTGGATTTGTCGCTTAATTTGCCGATCGCTTCCGCGACAACCTGGGAAGAATCGGCGATTGTCCCCATTTGGCCGACTGCTTTTTCCACCGCCGCGCCGCCGGCGTCGGCCTGGTCGGCGGCTTGCGCCGACTGGGTCGCCACCTGATTGGCGTTGGCCGCCACCTGCTGGATGCCGGCCGACATCTGTTCAACGACCGCGGAGGTTTCGGTGGCTGCCGCCAGTTGTTCGCCGGCGCCGTTGGCGACGCCGGTGATGGAGGCGGCAATCTGGTTGGCGGCCTGCGCCGATTGTTCCGAGCTGGCGGTAAGTTCTTCGCTGGCGGCCGCCACTTGTTCGGCTGCCTGGGACACATGACGGACAACGGTCCGCAAATTGGCCACCATCGTATCGAAGGCCACGGCCAGTTGCCCCACTTCGTCCCGGGATTTCATGTTGAGCGGCCGGACCGTAAGGTTGCCGGCCGCAACCGTTTGCACGTTTTCCAGCATTATGTTGAGCGGGTTGGCGATCATCCTCGCTATGGTAAGGCCCAGCATCAACGCCAGGAGCACCGCCGCCACGCTTATGCCGACAATCATCCTGGCGGCGGTTGCGGCGTCCTTCTCACCGTTTTGGTGCAGCTTTTCGGCTGCGGCGGCGTTAAAATCGGCCAGCTTTTCCAAGGTCCCGTTGAGGGTATCCATAACCTCGTCGCCGTATTTGCGGTAATGATCAAAGGCTTCCGCCTTTTTTCCGGCCTGGGCGAGTTCGATTATTTTGGCTCTCTCCTGGCGCCATTTATTCAGCGAATCCTTCACGACGGGGAAATTCTGCCTTTCAAAGTCAGTATTGACTGTTTTTTCGTATTCAGCCAGCAATTGGTTGATTCCCTGGGTCCGCTCCTCGATTTCTTTAAGGAAGGCGGCTTCCTGGTCTTTTGTCGAGTCGGGATGAGCCAATTTCAGCACGAGTCCTTCGACGGCCCTGGACTGACCGCGGGCCGCGTTCAGCCATTTTATCGGCAGCAGGCTGTCCTTGTACGTTTTTTCCAGGTCGTCGCTGAGTTTTCCGCTGTAATAATAGCCTACGTACCCGACTCCTGCCAGGAATACCGCAGTAACAGAGATGAGAATGATGATTTTGACCGCTGTTTTGAAATTGCGAAACCATGACATCGAATACACCTCCAACAAATTCCGTGATAATAGATTTTTGTATGTAAAACTCTCCCCAAGTGATACTTTGGGGAGAGTTTTTGCCCCCGCAGGCTGTTCTCAGGTAACACAATCTACTTATGTTACTTTGCCCGATAAGGCGTTACCGCCGTTTTGCCAACGCCGGCAACATATTATATACTCAAAAATAATATGCGACTTTAGGAGATGTGATCAGAATGGAGTATGTAGAACCGATTCGCAGCAAGAAACAGATCGAGGCCATTAAATATTATTTAGAGAGCAGAAGTCTGCGCGATTACCTGCTTTTTGTTTTAGGTATCAACAGCGGTCTGCGGATTTCCGATTTATTGTCATTGAAAATAGATGATGTGAAGGGAAAGGACAGAATTGTCCTCCGGGAAAAAAAGACCAGCAAAATCAAGGATTTCCCTCTTTCCGATACATGCAAAAAGGCGATTCAGAAGTACCTTGACAATATTGAATATCAGAGCAATTGGCTATTTAAAAGCAAAAAGGGCGATCGCCCTATCACGCGAATCCAAGCTTATCGCATCATAAATCGCGCGGCGCGTTCGATAAATATCAAAGAGGCCATCGGAACGCACACCTTGCGCAAAACGTTCGGCTACTGGGCATATAAGAACGGGGTGGACGTGACGAAAATTCAGAAGCTGCTTAATCATTCGGCCCCCAGTGTAACGCTGGCTTACTTGGGAATTACCAAGGACGAATTGGATAATGTGTATATTACGCTAAATTTATGAAGACATTTGTGAAGCGGAAAAAGATGGGTAAATTAATAATAAAAAATATGTCGAAAGAAAGGAGAAATATGAAAAAAAGATGAATTTTAGCTCTGGGGAAATAACTATCGAGTAACATAAGTAGATTGTGTTACCTCGTATATATTATTGGTTACACGCATTATTTATAAATTATAAATTTACATAAATTTTTAATGGGGGTTTGCGGCCAAGACAGCCGGCGCACTACAGGAACAGCGCATAGACGGCGGTTTGGCGTTATGGTGGCAAGATGAAAAGATAAACTGCGGCTGCCGCTCCGGCCGGCGGAAAGAGAAACCCCCGCGTATGGAATACGCGGGGGTTGGGCTTTGAAGCGGCGTTTACCGGAAGACGAGGGCGTAGATGACGAGGAGGACGGTTTGGGCGATGGCTACGACCCAGCCGTTGGTCATCATGGCTTTGAGGTTTTTGGACTGGGCGAAGCCCATCATGGCTACCATGTTGGCGCCGGGGATGATGAAGTTCGTGACCCTGGTGGCCACGATGAGGGCCACGCTCCAGGCGATCATGGAGACGCCGTATTCGGTGAGCAGATGGCTGAAAACCTTGTGCAGGGTCATGAGCTCGGCGACGACCGCGCCGGCGATGCCGAAGCCGCCGAGGACGCCGCCGGCGATGACGACGGCGACCTTGCCGCCGATGTTGACGAGCGGCATGAGCAGGTAGGTGAGGGCCTTGAAGCCGCCGGCCAGTTCGACGTAGTTGAAGAAGAGCTCGAGGAGGATGAACAGGAGGAAGAGGCCGACGTTGCCGGCCATCCCTTTGACTACGGTCTTGCAGATTTGTTCGAATTTCATGCCGCCGACGAGGCCGACGACGAAGGACAGGCCGAGCATGACGGTGATGACGTACGGGGTGGCCGCTTTGATCGCGATGCCGTAGACGATGAGGGCGAGGAAGAGGACGAGGAAGACGTTGGTCGCCCGGCGGCTTTGCGGCGTGGCGTAGGCGGCGGGATCGTCCGCCGGGGCGGCCGCTATTTCGAAGCTTTCTTTTTCTTTGGTGCGCTGCTGGATGCGCTGGGCCATGACCCAGGTGACGATCAGGGTGATGACGGCGATGGGGAGGGCGGTGGTGATCAGCATGGTGCCGTAGTCGAGCTTGGTGAGGCCGACGAGGGTGACGACCGGCGGGGTGAACGGCCCGAGGGTGAGGGCCTCCTCGCCGACAGCCTGGTAGAGTACGCCCACCACTGCGGGGGTGAGGCCGACCGTGGCGGCGATGGGGTTGACGATCGGGGCGATGATCGCGACCCCGCCGGCCATGGTGCCCAGCAGGCCGACGATGACCAGCGTCGCCGCCATTATCCCCAGCATGGCTTTTTTCTGGGTGTTGACGCCGATGCCGTACAGGATTTTGTAGACGAGGGTGTGGGCCACCCTGGTCTCGGACAGGACTTCGCCGAGGCCGCGGCCGAGCATGATTATGAGCCCGACCAGCCCCAGGAAGGAGCCCATGGCTTTCGTCAGGTCGGCGCCGATGGCGACCATGCTCTTGGCGTTTATGATCGCACCGAGGGCCACGCAAAGGATGGTGGCCGGCAGCGGGTCCATTTCGCGCAGCACGAGCACGATGTAGAGCAGCAGAGGAATAAGGCCGACAAGTCCCCACCAGATATTAAATCCCGCATCCATGTTTTTTGAACCCTCCATCTAATTATTTTGGAACGTCTCTGTTGTCCGGGTATATCAGCGTGTCTTGCGCAGTACGGAGCCCCGGCCGTCGCCGGTGAGGCGCGCGTCTTTGACGGCGATGGTGCCGTTGATTATGACGTGGGGGATGCCGGCCGGGTAGCGGTGCGGCTGGTCGAAGTCGGCCGTGTCGAGGACGGTGGCCGGGTCGAACAGGGTGATGTCGGCCTTGTAGCCGGGTTTGATCGTCCCCCGGTCGGGGAGGCGGAGGATGGCCGCCGGCAGGGCGGTCATCTTGCGGACGGCTGTCTCGAGCGGCAGCAGCCCTTGTTCCCGCACGAAGCGGCCGAGGACCCGCGGGAAGGTGCCGTAGGAGCGGGGATGCACGTTTTCGAGCCCGTCCCGCTCCGGGCTCATGACCTGGCCGTCGCTGCCGACGGCCACGTCCGGGTTGCGGATGATGCCTTCAAGGTCGTCGGTGCCGAGGGAGAAGTAGACGGCGTTGACCCGCCCGTTTTCTTCGAGGAGTAGTTGGCGAACGGCCTCGACGGCCGGTATGTTGCGGTCGGCGGCGACGTCGGCGATCGTTTTGCCGATCCAGCGTTCGTTGCCTTTGGTGGTCAGGTAGGAGATTTTGACCCGCTCGGGCCCGCCGCGCACGTTCATCTCCCGGCCGATCTCCTCGTCGAGCCGCGGCACCAGGTCGCGGTCCTGCAGGCGCTTGAGCATGTCGTTCGTGCCGCCGTCGTGGGCCCAGTCGGGCACGAGGCGGGTGAGGGCGGTGGCGGTCGCCTCGTAGGGGTATTGGTCCGCCCAGATGTCGACGCCCTGCCGCCGGGCTTCCTCGATGCGGCGGAGCGCCGCGAGACCCTGGCCCCAGAAGGGTTTGCCGATGGCTTTGAGGTGGGAGATTTCGACGCGTACGCCGCTTTCCCGCCCGATGGCGATCGCTTCGTCGACGGCGGCCTGGAGGGTGGCGCTTTCGCCCCGGATATGGCTGGTGTAGAGGGCCCGGTGCTTGGCCAGCACCTTGCCGAGGGCGATGAGTTCGTCGGTTTTGGCGAAGCTGCCCGGCGGGTAAACCAGGCCGGTGGACATGCCCCAGGCGCCCTGCTCGAGAGCGGTGGCGAGCATTTCCTCCATCAGGGCTAGTTCTTCGGCCGCGGGGGGCCGGTCGGCGAGGCCGACGGCGGCGATCCGGAGCGCGCCGTGGGCGACGAGCATCGCCAGGTTGATGCCGGGGTCGAGCTTCTCGACGGTGGCGGCGAAGCTGGCGAAGTCGGTCCAGGTGATGCCGGCGGCGGGCAGGGAACCGCTGAGCGTGTTGAGGTAGGTTTCGAGTTCGGCCAGCCGGCCCGGCCGCGCCGGGAAGGGCCCGACGCCGCAGTTGCCGGTTACTTCGGTGGTGACGCCCTGCATGATTTTGCTGTCGCCGCGGGGATTGTCGAAGATTTTGCGGTCGGTATGGGTATGGAGGTCGATGAAGCCGGGGGCGGCGACCAGGCCGGCGGCGTCGAGGACGGTCCGGCCCGCGGCGTCGAGCTTGGCGCCGACCGCGGCGATCGTGTCGCCGTCGACGGCGATGTCGCCCGGGAAACCCGGCCGGCCGGTGCCGTCGATGATTGTCGCGTTGCGTATGAGCAGTTTGTTCAAAACACCCGCCACCTTTTCTTCGTTATAGTGGTTTACGCCCGCCGGGCGGCGATCGGCCAGATGGCCTCGACGATGCCGCCGCGGGTGACGAACAGGTTGTCGTAAAGGTTTACGGTGGTGCAGCAATGGCTGGGGATGAAATGCAGCTTGTCGCCGGGACGGGGGTCGAGGCCGCCGCTAAGGCGGGCGTTGGCATGCTCCTCGGAGAGCTTCTGCACTTCGATGGCGTTTTCGTGCCCCTGGACGGACGGGTTGAACCGTTCGGGGGAGATGCCCTTGAGGCCGACGTCGCAGATGGCGAGGTCGTCGGTCGGCCGGCTGACGACCGTCGCCAGCACGGTGAGGGCTTGTTTGAAGGGCAGGCCGAGCTTTTGGTACGTGCCGTCCATGAAGATGTAGGAGCCGGCCTGGATTTCCGTGATGCCGGGGAAGGCGGCGGCGATGTCGTAGGTGCCGGTGCCGGCGCCGCTGACGATGTCGACCGGCAGCCCGGCGGCCGCCAGCGCCTTGGCCCCCTGCACGAGGAGGGCGTTGGCGGCTTGGCCCTGTTTGGTGCGTTCGGCGCGGTCGGGGATGAATTGCACGTGGCCTTCGTAGCCGAAGGCGCCCCGGAATTCCAGCCCGGGCAGTTTGTCGACGAGCTTGCCGAGGTCGACGAGCCGGTCGATGCTGCGGAGGCCGCAGCGGCCCTGGCCGACGTCGAGGTCGACGAGGACGTGGAGGGTGGCGCCGTATTGCGTCGCCGCCGCGGAGAGGTCGCGGGCGTTGGCCGGGTCGTCGACGACGACCATTATCCGGGCGTGGCGGGCGAGGCAGGCGAGCCGCCTGATGGCGGCGGCGCCGACGACTTCGGTGGCGACGAGGATGTTGCCGATGCCGGCATAGACCATGACTTCGGCTTCGCCGATCGTGGCACAGCATAGGCCGATGGCGCCGGCATTCATCTGGATGTGGCCGATGGCCGGGGTCTTGTGCGTTTTGGCGTGGGGGCGGATGTTGACCTTGGCTTTGGCGAGGTAGTCGCCCATGGTTGCAATGTTGGCCATGAAGGCTTCGTAGTCGAGCACCAGGGCGGGGGTGGGGAGCTGTTCGACCGGTAGTCCGATGAGATAGTGTCCAATCATAAGCCGACCTCCTGTTCTCGGGAACTGGGGTATTCCTTGTATATTCGCAGGGCGGTGCGCATTTCCTTGTGCCGCGGGGTTTTTTCCGCAGAAAATACAAAATACAAAATGGCATGGGGGAGGGGGAGCCGGTCCGAAACCGCCTGAGCAGGATATCGGCGCAGATTGTCGTATAGTTTCATTAGGCAATATTATGGTAATTGGGAGGGAACGGCATGCCGTGGTGTCCGAACTGCCGGGAGGAGTACCGGGACGGTTTCAAAACCTGCATCGATTGCGGCGCGGAGCTTGTCGACGAATTGCCGCCGCCGGCGAAAGACGACGCGGCGGCGGAGCTGGGCGGCAGCTATGGCCGGCAGGGAGCCGGCGGAAAAGGGGCCGGGGAATACGGGCGGACAAGGCGGGGCCGGCGGCGGGTGGCGCCGTCCGGGGACGGCCTGTGCTGCCCGCGGTGCGGGACGGAGTACCGGCGGGGCTTCGCGCTCTGCGGCGACTGCGGCGCGGAGCTTGTGGCCGGGCCGGTGGAGATCGCGGAGGAGGACGAGGCCGGGGAGGAGGACGAGGTAAAATCCTTCTGTGACGCCCGTCTGGTGACGGTGGCCGGCTGGCCGGAGGCGGGGCTGCTCGAGGAGCGGCTTAACGAGGACGGGATTCCGGCGGTGAAGGTCGCCGGCGCCGCCGGGGTGGATATTTATGTGCCGGAGGAGTTGCTGGATAGTGCCCGGGACGTGGTCGACAGCGTGCGGGAGCTGGCCGGGGACAACGGGCGGACCGGCGCAGATGCCGGCGGCCCGCCTGAACCGGCCCCGCCGGCGGCGGGCGGGAGCGGCCGTCTTTGGTGCCCCAAGTGCCGGGTGGAGTATTGGCAGGAGGGGGCCGCCGTCTGCCGCGATTGCGGCACGAAGCTTGTGGACCCGGCCGCGGGGAGTTAGCGGCCGCCGGCCCGGCCGGCGGAAACCGGCAAAACCCGCGCGATAAGAAGGAAGAACTGGCCGGGTTGCAGAATAGGTGGAAAAAAGAATTACACTTCGATGGACGGTGGAGCATGGACATTAAGGACAGCGGGAACAGGACGAAGTTCGACACCGGGGCTGTTAGGGATTTCCATGAAGGGAAAGGGCGGTACGATTTGATTCCCTGGGACGCGATCCACGAGCTGGCGATCCATTGCGAGCAAGGGGCGAAGAAATACGGCGAGCGCAATTGCGAGAAGGGCATCCCGATGCATTCGCTGATCGACAGCGCGATCAGGCACCTGTCGTGCTATCTCCGCGGGATGAACGACGAGCCGCATCTCCGGGCGGCGCTGTGGAACGTGGCCTTCGCCATTTGGATGGAGAAGCACCGCCCCGATATGCAGGATATCCCGGCGCGGCTGGCGCTGCAAAAGGATAAGGAGTAGCCGCTGGCGGCGAATAAGAAACCCGCGTACGGGAAGTACGCGGGTTTCGCTGTGTGCGGGTGGGGGAGGTTATTCGTCGAGCGGCTGGAAGACGTAACCGCCGTTGCCGTCGGCCCGCACGCGGCCGAAGCCGGGGAATAGGATGTGGGCGCCGCCGATGAGCCAGCCGTTTTGTGCGGCGGCGGCCAAAATTTGTTGGCGTGTTGCCGCGGCAACCGCTCTATCGCTGTCGTAGGCGATCGTCACGGCGGGGTCGGCGAACTGCACGGCGGCGACGTGGACGATGTCGCCCCACAGGAGCAGTGTCCGGCCTTTGCTCTCTATGAAGTACGCGGTATGGCCGGGTGTGTGCCCGGGTAGTGCTTCGGCCCTGATTCCCGGGGTCAACGGGCCGCCGCCTGCGAAGGTCTGGAATTTGCCGGCGGCTATGTAGGGGGCGAGGGCTGTTTTCGCCGCCTGGAAGGAGCGTTTGGCAGCGTCGGGGGCGGCGTCGAGGTTGCTGTCGTTCAGCCAGTATTCGGCTTCGGCCTTGGCGGCGTAGACCGTCGCCTGCGGGAAGGCGCGCCCCGTTTCCGCTACCAGGCCGCCGACATGGTCGCCGTGCATATGGGTGAGGTAGATCTCGTCCACGTCCTCGGGCCGGTAGCCGGCAGCGCGCAGATTGTCGATCATCTGTCCCATGGCCGGACTGCCCATGCGGCCATTGCCGGCGTCGATGAGCATCAGTTTGGCTCCCGTGTCGATCAGATAGGCATTGACCGCGGTGGGGATTTGCCCGTCCGGGTAGGCGCGCCGCAAGGCGGCAGTGATTTTTTCCTTGTCGCCGTACAGCAGTTGCAGCTGCTGCTCGGCCGGCCGCTTGGCCGCGCCGTCGGACAGGGCGGTTACCGCGAAGTCTCCTACCGTGATGCGGTAAAAGGCCGTGGCCTGCGGCCGGGCCGGCGCCTCGGCGCCGAAGGCGCTGTTCGGCGTTGCGGTGCCGAGCAGGAGCGTTGCGGCGAAGAAGACGGCAAGAAGCCTTGGAGGCGTATGACGGTGGGCGATTTTCACGAAAAACATCCTCCTTTTCCGGTCTGCTATTGTAGACGTTCGGCATGATGCTCGCCGTACCCTTGCGTTACCCTGCCGGCGCGTATCGATTTTTTGGGGAGGGCGATATATGCAGGGTAGATAAAGAACCCGCGTACCGGCGTACGCGGGTTTGTGCTTGTATAGGCGCTATTTCAGGAATTGCGGCAGCCAGAGGGCGAGGGCCGGGAAGAGGGCGAGGACGGCGATGATGGCCATCATGGCGAGGCCGAAGGGGTAGACGCCACGGGTAATCTCGGCCATGTTGCTGTCTTTGGCGATGCCCTGGATGACGAAGAGGTTCATGCCGACCGGCGGGGTGATGAGAGCGAGTTCCATGTTGATGACGAGGACGACGTTGAACCAGATGGGGTCGAAGCCGAGCTTGAGGATGACGGGGTAGAGGATGGGCAGGGTGATGAGGATGATGGAGATGGTCTCGAGGAAGCAGCCGAGGAGGAGGAGGAGGAGGTTGATGGCGACCAAGACGAACCAGCGGTTGCTTTCGACGGCGGTGACGAGCTCGGTCATGTGCTGGGGCAGCTGGAGGACGGTGAGGACGAAGCCGAACAGCATGGCGCCGATGATGATGGCGAAGATCATGGTGGTGGTTTTGACGGTTTCCTTGAGGATGAGGGGCAGGTCGCGGAGGGTGAGCGTGCGGTAGCATAGGAAGGTGATGATGAGGCTGTAGACGGTGCCGACGGCCGCCGCTTCGGTGGGGGTGAAGATGCCGGCGTAGATGCCGCCGACGACGAGGACGGGCAGGAAAAGGCCGAGGGCGGAGCGGCGGAGGATGGCGAAGCGTTCGGCCCACGGGGCGGGCTCCTGGCGCGGCAGGCGGCGGGAGCGGAGGACAATGATGGCGATGAACAGGGCGGTGAGGACGATGCCGGGGACGACGCCGGACATGAACAGTTCGCCGACCGATTCGCCGGTGACGGAGCCGTAGAGGATCATGGGGATGCTGGGCGGGATGAGGATGCCGAGCGTGCCGCCGGCGGCGACCGAGCCGAGGACGAGCTTGCGGTCGTAGCCGCGGGCGAGCATCTCGGGGATGGCGACGGCGCCGATGGTGACGGCGGTGGCGACGCTGGAGCCGGAGATGGCGGCGAAGACGGCACAGGCGAGGATGGTGGCGACGCCGAGGCCGCCGGGCAGGTGGCGGAACCATTTGGCGGCGACTTCGTACAGGTCGCCGCCGATTTTGCCGGTGAGGAGGATCTGGCTCATGAGGACGTAGAGGGGCACGGCGGTGAGGACGAAGTCGTCAAGGGATTTGTAGGCGATAATGGGCAACTGGGTTAAGGAGGCCGTGCCGCCGGCCAAGAAGAGCATGCCGGCGAGGCCGGCGAAGCCGAGGCTGAAGGCGACCGGCAGGCCGCAGAGCAACAGCAGGATGAGAAGGGCGCAGAAGGTCAGCATGTCGTCAACCCTCCAGCCGGCGCGTGGGACCAGCGGCGGCCAGCCGGCCGGCGGCCAGGTCGCGGATGTCCACGATGAGTTTGCGGATGATCTGCAGGAGGAGGAGGCCGAAGCCTATGGGCAGGGCGGCCTGGGGTATCCAGAGCGGCATGCGGATGCTGCTGGCGGCGGTGCGGTCGATGGCAAAGGAGGTGGCCATCATGTCCCAGCTTTCGACGAGGAAAACGAGGCTGAAGGCCAGGGCGACGAGATTGACGGCGACTTCGAGGTATTTGCCGGCCTTGACCGGCAGCTTGAGGGTGAGGAGGTCGACTTTGATGTGCTTGTCGTCGGCGTAGGTGATGGCCAAGCCGAGGAAGCCGGCGACGACGATGAGGTATACGGAGATTTCGATGACCCATTCGGTGGGGGCGTTGAACAGGGCCCGCATGACGACCTCGTAGGTGACGATGAGAGCGGTGGCGAGGATGAACAGGCCGGCGACGCCGGTCGCCAGGGCGGTCATGGCCTGGACGGCGCGGTCCAGCAGGGACAGGATTCTGGTCACTTCCGGTCTCCTCCTTGGCTGAGGCTTATTTCAGGTTTCTGCAGAGGTCGACGAGTTCCTGGCCGACCGGGCCGACGCGCTTGACGTAGATGGCTTGGACGGGTTCGGTGACCGCCTGCCATTTGCCGAGCTCGCTTTCAGGGACGACGTAGACTTCCATGCCTTTATCCTTGAGGCCCTTGAGGGTTTTTTCGTCTTCGGTCTTGGTCTGGGCGCGGATGCTGCCCTGCACTTCGTCGGCGGCCTGCTGAACTATTTTTTTCTGGTCGGCGGACAGGCTGTTCCAGAATTTGAGGTTGACGGCGACGAGGAATTCGGGGAAGGCGTGGTTGGTGACGGTGAGGTATTTGCTGACTTCGTACATTTTGCGGTCGTACATGGCGGTGGTGCCCGAAGTCTGGCCGTCGATGGTGCCGCGCTGCAGGGCCATGTAGACTTCGCCGGAACCCATGGTGACGGGGGAGCCGCCGAGGGCTTTGATGGTCTCGGAGGGCAGTTCGCCGTAGCCGCGCAGTTTGAGGCCCTTGAAGTCGGCGGGCTGGGTTATCGGCCGTTTGCTGTTGGCGAACTGGACGAAGCCGTAGTCGGCCCAGATGAGGACTTTGGCGCCTTTCTTCTCGAGCTCCTGGGAGAGCTTTTCGCCGATGCCGCCGGCGAGGGCTTTGACGACCCGTTCGTAGCTGGGGAAGAGGAAGGGCACGTCGAAGATTTCCATGGCCGGGACGACGGAGGACCACATGGCCGAGGAGTTGAGGCCCATTTCGATGCCGCCGGCCATGATGGCGTCGTTCATGCTTTTGTCGTTGTAGAGCTGGCCGGAGGGGAAGATGTTGACTTTGATCTTGCCCTGGGATTTGGCTTCGACTTTTTTGGCGAAGTCTTCCATGCCGCGGGCGAGGTGGTGGGTGACCGGCAGGTTGTGGGCCAGCTTGATGGTGACGTTCTCGGGGGCTTGGGCGGCGGGTTTGGCGTCTTGGGTTTTGCCGCCGCAGCCGGCGGCGAGGAGCATGGCCATGGCCGCAAGGGTGATGACTAACAGGCGGCTCGTTTTCGTCATTTTCATTTTCGCATTCCTCCGTTGTTTTTGTATTTGTTTTCGATTTCCCGGTAGTTGTCGACGCCGATGAACCGGTTGAATTCGCTGAAGGTGAGCATTTTATCCCAGGAGGCCTGGGTGGTCCCGTCTCTCTTGAGGCCGGCGTATACCTCGGTGAGGCAGCGGACGACGGCGTAGAGGGCGGTGCAGGGCCAGAAGACGATTTTGTAGCCCATGTTTTGCAGCTGGCCGGCGGTGAGGATGGGGGTGCGGCCGCCTTCGATCATGTTGGCGAGGAGGATGGTGTCGGGAAAGGCGGCGGCGACGGCGGCCAGTTCTTTTTCGTCCTGGGGAGCTTCGATGAAGAGGGCTTCGGCACCGGCCGCGAGGTACCGCCGGCCGCGCTCGATGGCGTCGGCCAGGCCGTTGACGGCCCGGGCGTCGGTGCGGGCGACGATGAGGGTGTGGGGGTTTTGGCGGGCGTCTACGGCGGCGCGGATTTTTTGGGCGTGTTCGGCCGCGTCGATGACGGCTTTCCCCTGCATGTGGCCGCAACGTTTCGGCCAGACCTGGTCTTCGAGAATGATGGCGTCGGCGCCGGCTTTTTCGTATTCGCGGACGGTGCGGCGGGCGCTGAGGGCGTTGCCGTAGCCGGTGTCGCCGTCGGCGAAGAGCGGCAGGTCGGTGGCGTCGGCAATGGTTTTGACGGCGGCCGCCATTTCCGGCATCGCCAGGTAGCCTACGTCCGGCTCGCCGAGGCGGCTGGCGGCGATGCTGTAGCCGCCGACCACCAGGACTTTGAAGCCGGCCGCGGCGGCGATTTTGGCGGTAAGGGCGTCGTAGACGCCGGGGAGGGTGATGATTTCCGGTTCCGCCAGCAGTTTGCGGAGTTTCCTTGTTTTGTCCACTAGTGCTTCCTCCTTTTGGGATGAACGGCGACGGCCCCGGCGCTCTGGCAAAGAGAAAATAAAAAGCCCCCATCGGCGCTGCTGCACCGATAGGGGCGTCACCGACGCGGTACCACCCTATATTATACTCGCGCTGCCTCGGGGGCAGCCGCCGGATAACGGGCGGGGCCGCTGCCGCCTACTGGGCCGGCGGCCGTTCGGCGGGAGAGTTTTTGGGGGAGTCGGCGAGGAGGCCGCACCGGTTCGCACCTGCCACCGGCTCTCTTAAGCGGGATGTCCGTCGCCCGGACCCAAGCATCACTTTTGGCGTTATGCGGTTTGCGGCCGGGGGGCGCGACTGTCAATGCGGCCGGTTTTCCCGCGGCGGATTGGGCTAAAATGTAATATTGTATACATTATCCCAGTATACATATCTTCTGTCAATAGCCGGCGGCAAGATTTTTGGCCGGGATTTCTCCAGGGTCCGGCAAATCAGCACGGCAAATTAATAATCGGCCGGGCGGCGGAAGCGGGCTGCCGCACGGGGGCGCAATATGGCCGCCAGGCGCATAGCATATTATGTAAAATGTTGCGAGAAGGTGTGGTATGGGTTTTTTTGTCAAGGTCGGGCCGGATGTGAGGATGTATGTGGAGGATCTCAATCCGGGAAGCGGGAAGGCCATTTTATTCCTCCACGGTTGGCCGGCGAGCCACAGGATGTTCGAGTATCAGTTCGCGGAGCTGCCCAAGCTGGGGTACCGCTGCGTGGGCGTTGATACCCGGGGGTTCGGCAATTCCGACAAACCGTGCGGCGGCTACGACTACGACACGCTGGCGGACGATGTCCGCTGCGTGGTCGACGAGCTGGGGCTGGAGGGTTTCACCCTTGCGGGGCATTCGACGGGGGGCGCGATCGCCGTCCGCTACATTGCCCGCCACCGGGGCTGCGGGGTGGCGAGGCTGGCGCTGTGCGCGGCGGCGGCGCCCAGTCTCATCCAGCGGCCGTATTTCCCGCATGGCCAGACGCGGGAGACGGTGGTGAAGTTCATCGAGGATACGCTGAGCGACCGGCCGGCGATGCTGCGGGGCTTCGGGGAGATGTTCTTTTTCCAGCATGTTTCGCAGCCTTTTGTGGACTGGTTTTTCCAGATGGGGCTGCAGGCGGCGGGCTGGTCGACGGCGGCGGTCGCCGCCACGTGGCTGGGCGAGGAGAGGCTGTTCGCCGACCTGGGGGCGATCGCCGTGCCGACGATAATCCTCCATGGCATCCATGACAAGGTTTGCCCGTTCCCGTTGGCGATCGCCCAGCACGAGGGGATCAGGGATTCGACGCTGGTGCCGTTCAAGTACAGCGGCCACGGGCTGTTCTATGACGAGCGGGAGAAGTTCACCGCCGAGCTGGCGCGGTTTATCGAGGGCTGCGGCTGCGGGCGGACATAAGCGAAGCCAGGCTGGTGATAAAGGTCCGGATGCAAGGCGCACCGGACCTTTATCGTCAGCCTGTTTTTATTCCCGGGCGGTGTTCCGCAGGGCGGTATAGAAGTAGCCGGTGCAGACGAGGATGACGAGGGCGTCGGCGGCGAACACGGCCGTAAAGCCCAGCGTCTGGGCGACTATGCCCAGGACCGAGGCGCCGAGGGCGTTGCCGATGTCGCCTGCGCCGGAGAGGACGCTGAGGGCCGAGCCCCGGTTGGCTTCGCCGACGTTCCGCACCAGGTAGCCGGCCAGGGTCGGGAAGATGATGCCGAAGCCGGTGCCGATGAGGACGCCGGCGACGGCGAACGCGGCCGTGGAGGGCACGGCCGCCAGCAGGAGCGCGCCGGCGGCGTTGACCATGCCGGCGACTGCGGAGGTCTTTATGGAACCCAGACGGTTGTTTATCGCCTGGACGCCCAGCCGGGAGAGGACGACGGCGGTGCTGAAGGCGAGGAAGAAGGCGGAAAAGCTGCCGATGCCGCGGGCCAGCGCCAGCAGGGGCACGAAGGTGAATGCCGTGCCAAGGGTGAAATTGGAGGCGAACAGGCAGACGGAGGGCGCCAGGACTACTTTGGAGGCCAGGACGGCGCGGAAGGGGGCGCGAGTTTCGCCGGCGCGCGGCGGCGTGGGCTGGGAGTAGAGCCACATGGCCGCCAGGGCGCAGAGGGCGGCGGTCAGGCTGGCGGCGATGATCGGCGTGAAGCCGGCGGCGTTATAGACCAGGGGGCCGGCGCTTGTGCCGAGGCCGAGGCCGATCATGGTGCAGAGGGCGTAGTAGGCGATGGCGGCGGTGGTGGTTTCCCGCGTCCCCACGGAGCTGGCGAACGTGATGGCGCCGGTGCCGGAGAACGCCAGGGCCGTTCCTTGGAAAAACCGCACCACCAAGAGGGGCCAGAAGCCGGAAACGAAAAGGTAGGCCGCTATTCCCGCGCTGGTCATCGCCTGGCCGCACAGGAGGGTGAAGCGGCTGCCCCGCACGTCGGCGCTCGTTCCCGCCCAGGGCCTTACCAGCAAGGCGCCGAGCGAGACGATGCCCATGACGAAACCGATCTGGGATTCATTTAGCCCCGTCAGCTTGAAATGGACCGGCAGGACGGGGTTGAGCAGGTTGGTGGCGAACTGGAGCATGATCTGCACGAAGGCGATGACCTGAAACTGCCTGTTGGCGAAGAGCGACGGCATTATCGACATACGGACTCCTGGATGAAGCCGGCGGACGCAGGGCCGCGCCCTGAGCCGGCGTGGTGCTTTGGAATTCATTATAGCCGCAGGGCGGGGGGAGTTCAACACGCCGACAGGCCAGAACGGCGGCGGCAGGGCGCGATTGCCGGCAATTACGGGCTTATATGGCGAAACTTCGGGTTAATGGAAAAAGGTTCCGGGCGGCCGCATGGGCGGGAGGGAGGCGGGGCAGAATAGCGGGAAATTGGGGGAAAGAGAGTGTGGACGCGTGGAGCTGTACGAGCTGCTGAATTTCAAGGCGGTCTGCCTGGTGAAGGCCAGGCTGTTGGCCGGCGTGGTGCTCGACCGGGACCTCGGGTCGCTCGTGGCGAGGGACGCGGCGCTCGGGGCGGCGGCGATCGCCGCACTGGAGAGCCTGTACCGCGGGGAGGCCGCCGCCGGCGCGCCGTACGGCGGCAGGGCGAAAAACGGTTGCCGCGACGACGCCGGCGCGATGGGGATGCCGGAATTGGCCGACGCGGCGATCGCCATGGATTTTCTGACGGCGGCCAGGAACGGCGTGCAGAACTATGCGCTGGCGCTGACGGCGGCGACGGACCAGGCGGTGCGGGCGACGCTGGCCGACCAGCTGCGGACCGCGATTGATCTGTACGGCGAGACGGTCGACCTGCTGCTGGCCAAGGGCTGGCTCCCGCCCCACGGCCCGGGCCGTGGGGACCGCGCGGCGGCGACGGTGACGAATTTGCGGTTGTTTCCCGGCGGCGGCCCGAGCCGGCGGCGTAAAATCAGGTGAAGGCCGGGGAGGGGTTTATTCCGGTTCGCAGGCGAGCAGCAGCGGTAGGCCGCCCTGCATGGCGATGAGCAGCCGGTTTTCGACCTCGACCCAGTTGATGAGCTTGAGCCACTGGCGGATGTATTTTTCGCGGTCGTACTGGTAGTCGAGGTAGTAGGCGTGTTCCCAGACGTCGAGGACGAGGATGGGGATGGAGCCCCACTGGGTGAGGTTCTGGTGTTTTTCGGCGGCAAGGATCTCCAGGCGGCCCCAGGCCGGGTTCCAGACGAGTATCCCCCAGCCCGAGCCCTCGACCCTGGCGGCGGCGGTGACGAATTGATTGCAGAAGGCGCCGAGGCTGCCGAAGTATTTGCAGATGTTTTTGGCGACGGCCGGGCCGGGTTCGCCGCCGCAGTCTTCCGGGGCCATGATCGTCCAGTAGATGCTGTGGAGGATGTGGCCCGAGCCGTTGAAGGCCAGTTCGTTTTCCAGGCATTTGACGTTGGCGAGGTTATTCTCGCGCCGCGCCGCCACGAGCGCCGTTTCGGCCTTGTTGAGGCCGTCGACGTAGGCTTTGTGGTGGTGGTCGTGGTGGAAGCGGAGGGTGTCGGCGCTGATGACGGGTTCGAGGGCGTCGTAGGGGTAGGGCAGGGGCGGCAGGCGGTGTTTGCCGGCCGGTACGAAGCGACGGTCATTTTCCTGGTCCAATTTTTCGACCTCCCGGTGATTATTTTGGTAGCTATTATGTTATATGTTATTCGGCAGACGGGAGGTTGTTGACGGCCGGGGCAAGGATGGCGCGGCGGCGAATATGAGATGACGGGGAAATAGGGACGGCGCCCGCGGCAGGAATAAGGTGGGCGCCGTCGAATTTAGAGGCCGATGTCTGCAGGCGGGAGAGGATAACAGGGTGAAACTGGTCGAGATCGATATCAATTTGATCGATGAAGATAGCGAGCAGCCGCGCCGGGAGTTCGACAAGACGGCGATCGACGAGCTGGCCGAGAGCATCCGCGAGGTGGGGCTGCTCAACCCGATAAAGGTGTATAAGGCAAAGTACGGGCGCTACAGGATCGTGTTCGGCAACCGCCGCTACAAGGCGCTGAAGCTGCTGGGCTTCCGCAAGGTGCCGTGCATCCTGTCCGACAATACCGACGAGCTGGATATTTATTTCGAGCAGCTGACCGAGAATATCCAGCGCAAGGATTTCACGCCGGTGGAGGAGGCGGAGGGGTTCCAGCGGCTGCTGGCCGGGGAGAAGTGGCAGGTTTCGAAGAAGTATTTGTCCAGCCGGCTGGGCAAGACGGAGAAGTATATCACCAATAAGCTGGCGCTGCTGGTCTTCGGGCCGGAGGTGCGGAAGCTGATCCGCAGCGGGGCGGCGATCGTCGCCGGCCAGTTGTCGGAGGAGCAGGCCCTCGGCCTGAAGGATGTGCCGCTGGCGTTCCGCGATTCGCTGGCGCAAAAGGTGGCGAAGGACGGGCGCAGCGTCCGCGATGTGAAGCGGATCGCCGCCCTGTTTTGCGACGCGGCCTTCGACGACAAAGCGAAGGAGCGGTTTTTGCGGATGCCCTGCCACGAGCTGGTGGCGCTGAGTGTGGACGACGAACGGCGCAAGGAGCTGGCGCAGGCGGCGGTGGATACGAAGCAGGCGGCGGAGCCCGGGCCCGCCGCCTGCGGGGCCGGACCAACAGCGGCGGCGACGGAGGGTCAGGCTGCGGGAGAGGCGGTTTGTCCGGCAGCGGCCGCCGTAACGCTTGCGGAACCGGCCGCGGCTTCCGGGGCCGAGCCGGCGGCGGCAGGCCCGTTCGCAGATGGCCTGCCGGCGGAGGCGGCCAAGCTGCTGGCGATGATCACCGCGTACCGGGCGCTGCCGCCGGAGGATATAGCCGCGCTGGCCGCGCTGGAGGGCGCGGCGCGGAAGCGGCTGCTGGCGGCGGTGGAGGATTCGCTGGCGGCGCTCAGCTGGCAGGCGGCCGAGCTGACGAGGATCAAGACGGTGCTAAAAAAGGAGCGTTCCTGATAGAGAGAAAGCCGCCATGGCGCCATGGCGGCTTTGATGTTTGGCTGTTATTCGCAGGCGGCGATGGCTTCGATCTCGACCAGGCTGTCCTTGGGCAGGCGGGCGACTTCGAAGCAGGCGCGGGCCGGGCAGCCGGCGGTGAAATACCGGGCGTACATTTCGTTGACGGCGGCGAAGTCGTCCATGTTCTTGAGGAACACGGTGGTTTTCACGACATTTTCCAGGGTGCAACCGGCCTGGGCGAGGATGGCCTGAACGTTTTCCAGGCATTGCTTCGTCTGTCCGGCGATGCCGCCGGCGGCGAACTGGCCGGTCGCGGGGTCGATCGGCAGCTGGCCGGAGACGAAGACGAACCCGTTGGCCTTGATGGCTTGCGAATAGGGGCCGATGGCGCCCGGGGCTGCGGTGGTGCTGATAACCTGTTTCATGGTCTACTCCTTGTTATGGTTTATAGTTTGTTGACGGCCGCTTCCATCCTGGCAAGCGCTTCGGCCAGCTGCGAGCGCGGGCAGGCGATGTTCATCCGCATGTAGCCAACGCCGCCGGGCCCGAAGGTGGAGCCTTCGTTCATGGCGACTTTGGCCTGCTGGAGGAAGAAGTTTTGCATTTCTTTCGGGCCCATGTTCAGGCCGCGGCAGTCGAGCCAGACGAGGTAGGTGGCCTGCGTGGGGGTGACTTTGAGTCTGGGGATGCGTTCGGCGACGAATTTGTTGAGGTAGGCGAGGTTGTCTTCGAGATAGGCCAGCAGCTGGTCGGCGTAGTAGTCGCACTCGTTGTAGCAGACCTCGATCGGCAGGGTGCCGAAGATGGTGCGGCCGTAAGCTTTGTTGTCCTCGATGCGGGCGTAGAAGAGGTCGTGCTTATGGCGGTCGGGAATGATGGCCGCGCCCGTCCTGACGCCGGCGATGTTGAAGGTTTTACTCGGGTTGACGCATACGAGGCTGTTGGCGGCGGCTTCCGGCGAGAGGCTGGCGAAGGGGATGTGCTCGCTGCCTTTGTAGACGATGTCGCTGTGGATTTCGTCGGAGACGACGAAGACGTTGTGTTTGAGGCAAAGCTCGGCCATTTTGGCCAGCTCTTCGCGGGTGAAGCATTTGCCGACCGGGTTGTGGGGGCTGCAGAGCAGGAGCATGGTGGTGCGCTTTTTGCTGAGCAGCGCTTCGAGGTTTTCGAAGTCGACCGCGTAGCTGCCGTCGGCCTGGGGGACGAGCTGGTTGCCGAGGATGTGGCGGCCGTTGTGGGGGATGATGTCGTGGAAGGGGTGGTAGGCGGGCATCTGCATGACGACGTTGTCGCCGGGCTGGGTGAAGGCGCGCAGGGCGTAGACGATGGCGGGGACGACGGCCGGCGTGTATTCCACCCAGTCGAGGTCGACGTCCCAGTCGAAGCGTTTTTTCTGCCAGTTGACGATGGATTGCTCGAAGTTCTTGTGGTTGACCGGGTAGCCGTAGATGCCGTGCCGGGCGCGTTTGACCATGGCGTCGACGACGGGCTGCGGGCATTTGAAGTCGGTGTCGGCGATCCACATCGGGATGACGTCGGCAGCGTAGGTGTCCCATTTTTTGCATTCGGTGTTGCGGCGGTCGACGATTTCGTCAAAGTTGTGTTTCAACATAACGCTGGTCCTCCTTGCCATTGGATGTCGGTCAGGAATTGATGAAGATGAAGGCGATGTTGATGAGCGCGGCGGCGATCATCGGGAAGGCGGTCCGCTTGACGACCTGGACGGGGGACACGCCGGCGACGCCGGCGATGGCGACGATGGCGGCGGTGATCGGCGATACGACGCGGCCGAAGCTGGTCATGATCTGCATCGGCAGCAGCAGGGTGACGATGTCGATCTTCATGGCGACGGCGATCTTGGGGGCCAGGGCGGAGAAGGAGAAGAAGGCGGCGTTGCCGGAGCCCATGAGGAAGGCGCAGGCGGCGATGACGAGGCAGAAGATGATGATGAGGAACTGGATGCCGAGGCCGAGGCCCTGGGCGCCTTTGATCATGGCGTCGACGGCGCCGATCTTCGTGAGGCCGGCGGCGAAGACTTCGCCGGAGACGATGAGCGTGACGACGGTGGCGAAGCTGGCGCCCATGCCGTCAAACATGTGCTTCAGGCTCTGGAAGGTGCCGCGCAGGTCCCTGGTGCGCACATATTCGAAGATCATGGCGATGAAGGTGCTGAGGAACATCGCCGTGACTACGTCCATCTTGATTTTGCTGTGGAAGAGGGGGCTGAAGCCGAGGATGAACAGCATCGGGATGATGGGCAGGATGGCGTAGATCAGCGGCGGGCGGGTCTTGTCCTCTTCGACGAGGTTGATGGTTTCTTCGTTGCCGGCGAAGCCTTCGCGCTTGTCCCACCATTTCTGGACGAAGTAGTGGACGCCGCCGAGGATGATGGTGGTGGTGGCGAAGATCGGCAATTGGTATTGCACGAAGTAGACCGCCGGGTCGAGGTTGCAGATTTTGGCGGCGAGGATGGCGTTGCCCGACCCGGGGCCGACGTCCATGTACTGGGCGCAGCCGATGACGCCGAGGGCGGACAGCTTGCTGACGCCGGCGCGGATGAGGATGGGGTACATGGTGACCATGAGCAGCAGCCCCAGGCCGGCGTGGCTGGGGATGAACAGGACGAGGAACTGGCTGACGTAGAAGCCGAAGACGAGGAGGATGTAAGGGGACTTGATGAGCTTGAGCGGCGCGGCCACGACGGCGAACAGCGATTTGCTCGCGCCGACATATTCCATGTACTTGGCGAAACCGGCGATGGACATGATCATGAGGCCGAGGCCCGCGACCCGGGAGCTGAGCAGGACCGTTATGGTGTGGTAGATGTCGAGGAATGCCGAGCCGGACGACTGCTTGGCGTCGAGGGGGCTGACGCCGAGGAGGAACGCCGCCAGGAGAAGGACGATGCCGGCCGTGAACAGGATGGCTTGGGGCAGATACTTTTTGATGATCATGTAGATAACCCAGATGATTACGATGAGGGCGATAATGGTTCCCATGCTCTGACCTCCGTTCTTTTGATTGGTTTTTCTTACCGCGATAATTTTTTATTATAGCTAATTATAGTATATGCGGTAAATTTTTGTTGTCAATAGATGGTTAAAAGGTTTTGCATTTTTTTTATCTTTACGATAAAATTTTATCGGGAGTTTCTTGTGGGCTGGAGGTTGTGGGATGGGTGTACTGGCAAATTTCGTTCCTCTCGTGGATTTTCTGGGCAAGGCCCTGGGCCCGAATTGCGAGGTGGTGCTGCACGACCTGACCGACCCGGAGCATTCGATCATCGCCATCGCCAACGGCCACATCAGCGGCCGGAAGATCGGCGGGCCGTCGACCGATCTCGTGCTCAAGATACTGAAGGAGGGCCTGGAGGGCGGGGACGCCTATATCGCGAACTACAACGCGCGGAATATGAACAACATCATCTGCCGGTCGTCGAGCTTCTTTATCAGGGACGAAGGCAACAGGATCGCCGGGGTGCTGTGCGTCAACGTCGACGTGAGCAAATTCGTCGAGGCGAAAAAGCTGCTAGAGCTTATGATCGGCGGCGGGGCGCAGGCGCCGGTACCGGACAGGACGGATGACGGGGGGGATGTTTTCGAAAATCTCCATTCTTCCGTCGATGACGTTTTGACGGCGATTATCGACGGTGTGCTCGGCAGGTACGAGGTTACGCCCGACAGGATGTCGGTGGAGGAGAAGTTGGCGGTGGTCAGGGCATTGAGCGAGAACGGTCTGTTCCTCTTGAAGGGGGGGGTGAGCGAACTGGCCAGGCGCATGCAGTTGTCCGAGCCTACCATCTACCGTTATCTCAATAAGCTCAAAGATTAAAGGCGAATTTATTTTTGCGGCCGGCAGGAATTGGTCGACGGTTAGCGAATTCTGGTGAACAAGATAAAAATATAGCAGGTATGCCGAGGCTGTATGGAGCAAATCCCTTGTGCGAGATGAGTAACCTGGATGTTGCTATAGTCGATTGGTGACGACGCGCCGAGGACGTGCCTGGTAGTAATGCGAAGAGGCAGTATTATATCGGTGAGCCGGTATAGCTGCTTTTTTATTTGGCCGCGGGATGCGGTCGGGCGCCGGGGCGGTATGCGGCCTGTTATTGCTCATTTATGATGAGCGGCGGGACGCGTATAAATAATATTTTGTCGGATCAAGCAAGGAGGGACTGCCTGGCGGGAAGCAAGGAACGGGATCTTTCAGTTTGCAGAAAACGGAGGATTTTATGAAGCAGCTTACTGGTGAACGGATTTTGGGCGCGGCGACCGTTTTGGTCGGCGCCGGGGCAATGGCGCACGCGGTGACGCTGGGGTTTCGCCTCAACGACGAGGATATGGGGGTGGGCCTCTTCCCGCTGATCGTCGGCGGCTGCCTGGTGCTGTGCGGCGTGTATCAGATTTTATCCGCCGGGAGAGTCGCCCAGAGTCACCAATCGCTCGACGCCGGGCAGGTCTGGAAGCTTTTTCAGGTTTTCGCGGGTCTTGTTGTTTATGCTATTTTGATTGAGTTCCTTGGTTATATGATCGCAACTTTTGTTTTCGTGGCGTACCTGACCAAATTCCTCGGCGCGAAAAGCTGGGGGAAGGCGATTTTGACGGCGGTCGTCACGGCGGTGGTGTTCGCGCTTGTTTTCCAGACGTGGATGCAGATGCCGCTGCCGGCCGGCCTGTTTGAATTTCAGGAGGTGTTGTGATGCTGGAGGCGTTATCGCAGCTTGCCAACGGCTTCAGCATCGCGCTTGCACCGGTTTCGCTGCTGTACGCGTTCATCGGCGCCCTGCTGGGCACGCTTACCGGCGTATTGCCGGGCATCGGGCCGGCGTCGGCGATCGCCATCCTTTTGCCGGTGGTGGCGACGAGCACGAGCGACCCGATCAGCGCGACGATCATGCTCGCGGGAATTTATTACGGCGCGATGTACGGCGGGTCGACCACCGCCATCCTCGTTAATATCCCCGGCGAGGTGGCCTCGGTCGTCACTACTCTCGACGGGTATCAGCTCGCCAAGCAGGGGAAGGCGGGCGTCGCGCTCGCCGTGGCGGCGATTTCGTCGTTCTTCGCCGGTACGCTGAGTATTCTCGGTCTGACGTTTTTTGCGCCCCCGCTGGCCCAGATGGCGCTGCAGTTCGGGCCGCCGGAGTATTTCGGCCTGATGACGATGGCGTTCACGCTGGTGATCGGGTTGTCGGGAAGCTCGCCGCTCAAGGGGATAGTGATGGCTCTGAGCGGGTTTCTGATCACGATGGTCGGCCAGGACCCCCTGACCGCCATTCCCCGCTTCACGTTCGGCTCGACGGAGCTGCTGTCCGGCATCAATATGGTGCCGATCGTGGTGGGGGTGTTCGCGATCGGCGAGATTCTCTCCAACTGCGAGGGGGGCACGGAGGTCGTTTTCCAAAAAATCAACCGGCTTTACCCCAATAGGGAGGAGCTTAAGGCTATTTCCGGCGCTACGGTGCGTTCCGGTTTCGTCGGCTTTTTCCTGGGGCTGCTGCCGGGCTGTACGGCCGGGGCGATCGCGTTCATCGCCTATGAGTTCGAAAAACGGTTTTCGAAGAATAAGGAGCTGTTCGGCAAGGGCGCCCTTGACGGGGTGGCCGCAGCGGAGGGGTCGAACAACGCGGCCACGAGCGGCGGCTTCGTGCCGCTGTTCAGCCTGGGGCTGCCGACGGCGCCCGCGCTGGCGGTGCTGCTGAGCGGCCTGATGATTTACGGGCTCGAGCCGGGACCGCTGCTGTTCAAGGAAAAACCGGATTTCGTGTGGGGCGTCATCGCCAGCATGTACGTGGGCAACATCATGCTGCTGATCCTGAACCTGCCCCTGGTGGGGCTGTGGGCGCGGATGATCCAGGTCCCGTACCATTATCTCGCGCCGCTCGTGCTGGTGTTCTCGGTGCTGGGCGCGTTCGGCGCCCGCAACAATATGTTCGACGTGACCGTGATGCTCGCGTGCGGCATAGCCGGCTATATTCTCCAGCGCTGGCAGTATCCCATGGCGCCTTTGATTCTGGGGCTGGTGCTCGGGCCGATGCTCGAGCAGTCCTTCCGGCAGGCGCTGTCGATGTCGGGTTCGTCGTTCGCGATTTTCTTCGCCAGCCCGATTTCGGTCACTTTTTTGACGATTGCCTGCCTGATGGTCGCCTTTTCCCTGTATAACCTTGCCAAGGGAAAGCCCAATAAGGCGTTGGACAATCCATCATAACATAGGAGGGAAATGTGTTGAGCAAGAAAAATTTCGTTTGGGTTGCCCTGATCGTCGCCATCGCCATCTTCGGCCTGATCGCGGCCGGCTGTGGAGGGTCGAAGCAGGCGCAGCAGAAAAACTTCCCCACCAAGCCGATCCAGTTGATCATCCCGTGGCCGGCAGGCGGGGCGAGCGACCTTTCCACCCGCGCCCTGGCCAAGTACGCCGAAAAGGAGCTCGGCCAGCCGATAACGCCGGTGAACCAGGACGGCGCCAACGGGGCCACCGCGTGGGCGGAGGCGGTGAAAGCCAGGCCGGACGGTTATACTATCGTAATGGTCACGTTCGACATCATGACCAACCAGGCCCTCGGCCGTTCGCCGACGAAGTACAACGATTTCGAGTATCTCCTCCAGTTCACGTCCCAGCCGCTGGCCTTCGTGGTGAAGAGCGATTCGCCCTATAAGACGCTCGACGACTTGTTGAAGGCGGGCAAGGCCAACCCTGGCACGATCAGGGTGGCGACCACGCCGCTCGGCGGCATTTACCACCAGGCGCTGGCAATGGTGGAAAAGGATTCCGGCGCCAAGTTCCGCGTCGTGCCGTTCCCGGGCGCGGCCGAGGTCAACACGGCGCTGCTGGGCGGCCATGTCGACGTCCAGGTGAATACGCTGACGCTGCTCGATTCGCACGTCAAGAACGGGACGTTCCGCGTGCTGGCCGTGACCAGCGAGAAACGCAGCCCGCGCTTCCCCGACGCCCCGACCCTGAAGGAGCTCGGCTACAACACCGTGCACGAGAGCTTCCGGGCGATCGCGGTGCCGAAGAATACGCCGCCCGAGGTCAAGAAGGTGCTTAGCGACGCTTTTACCAAGGCGTATAACAACAAGGAGTTCCAGGAAACGGCCGACAAGGCCAAGTTCGATATTTACTACCGCAGCCCCGAGGATTTCATCAAGTTTCTCGACGCTTTTTATCCGAAGGTCCAGGCGGTTCTCGCCGAAGCGGGCCTGAAAAGGTAAGAATGATGGGCTGCGCAAGCAGCCCATCGCCTTCGAAAGTGGGCGAAAACGGCAATAATGACGAAGCTTTTAAGCGCGCTCCTGTTTTTGTACCTCGCCGCGTTCATCGCCAATACTTTTTCCCCGTCGGCCGGCGCCCGCTATCTGATGGTGGCTATCCTGGCCGCCGTCCATCTGCTGGCGTTCGCCAGGGTGAAGAGGGCGAGCAAGATAATCAGCGCCGCGCTCACCTTCTTGGGCGTGCTGCTGATGGCGGGCAACGGGGCGGCGGCGGACGACTGGGTGAACGCCTGGCTGAATAACGCGCCGGTCATCTGCCTGCTGCTGACGGTGTCGCTGTTCACCATCCCGCTGTATTTCGAGCCTTATCACGAGGCGCTGGCCACGAACGTGACCCGGCTGGCCAAATCGCCGTTCCAGTTTTACGCGCTTACGCTCGGCCTGACGACGGCGCTGGCGTCGCTGCTCAACGTGGCGAGCCTGCCCTTCGTCCACAATCTCTTTAAGGAGACGGCCGCCAGGTATGGCGAGGGGGCGGTGGCGAAAGCCCTTATCCGGGCCACCGCCGTCGATATGTTCTGGTCGCCGGCGTTCATTTCGGTGGCCATCGTCATGCAGTATGGCAATGTTTCCTGGTTCGAGCTTCTCCCCAGCGGCATACTCGTCGCTGTCGCCGCTTTTCTCGTCGCCCTGGCGTTCGGGGCGGTCGAGTTCCGGAGCGGGATGCAGGCGCAGGCGGAAGAGGGGAACGGCGCTTCGGCGACCATCCTGGGGAAGCTGCTGCTCCAGCTCGCCATCCTGATGGTGTTCATCGCCCTGCTGCAGTATTTCACTCACAAGAGCGCCCTTGTGACCGTGCCGCTGGTGTCGTTCACCGGCCCGCTGCTGCTGGCGGCGATCTTTTCCCGCCTCCGCGTCTGGGCGGCGAGGCTGGGAGAGTACTTCCGGACGTCGCTGCCGAATTCGTACGGCGAGGTGATCCTGTTCACGTCGTTCGGGTTCTTCGGGTATGCGCTGGGCCTGTCGGCTGTAAAGGATTATATCCCGCTCGCCATCCGGTTTCTGGGATTCGATTCGCCGCTCGTGCTCATTCCGCTGATCACCTTTTTGACGACCTTCCCCTGCCTGTTCGGCATCCATCCGCTGATCACGATTTCCACGGTGGCGATCGCGCTGCCGCCGGGCAGCGTGGCGCTGTCGAACCTCCAGATGGCCGGGGTCTTGCTGCTCGGGTATGTGTGCTACGGCAACCTGTCGCCGTTTTCGGCGGTGAACCTGGTCATCCTCGGTCTGACGAAGGAGGAGCCGCTCAAGGCTACCCTGCTGCGGAACTGGCCGTACGCGTTCGCCGTCACGGCGGCGGCGACGGTGATTTTGACCGGTCTTTTTTAGGGGAACGGGAAAGCCGCCATGGTATGGCTACATGGCGGCTTTGGCGTTTGTATCGATTATTTTGCCGCTTCGCGGGCTTTGACGAAGACGGCGATCGAGCGGTCGATGTCGGCCAGGGTGGTGCGGTAGGAGCAGACGCTGATACGGATGACGGTCTCGCCCTGCCACTCCGACGGGCCGCACCAGCATTCGCCCGACTGCTGGACGTTCGCCAGCGTCTTTTGCGTGGCGGCGGGGTCGCCGCAGGCGGCGAGGACCTGGTTGAAGCAGACGTCGTTGAGGATGCGGAAGCCTGCCTGCCGCAGGCCGGCGGCAAAGTAGCGGGCCTTGGCGCACAGGTCGTCGACGAGCTGGCCGGCGCCGGCGCGGCCGAGGGCCTTGAGCGCGGCCCAGAGTTCGACCGCCCTGGCGCGGCGGGACATGTCGGCGGTGTAGAGCATGCCGTCGCGGTGGTCGCTGTAGACGATGTACGAGCCGGTCATGCTCATGGCCTGGACGAGGGCGTCCCGGTGGCGGCAGAGGACGATGCCGCCGTCGTAGGGGGCGTTGAGGGTTTTGTGGGCGTCGGCCGACCAGGAGTCGCCCTGTTCGATGCCGGCGGTGAGGGCGCGGAGCGCGGGCGAGGCGGCGGCCCACAGGCCGAAGGCGCCGTCGATGTGGACCCAGGCGCCGGCTTCGCGGGCCCGGGGGCAGATGGCGGCGAAGGGGTCGAAGGCGCCGGTCTGGACGTGGCCGGCCTGGAGGATGAGGAGGGTGGCGTCGTCGAGGGGCGGCAGCCGGTCGGCCCGCATGCGGCCCTGGTCGTCGGCCGGCACTTTGATGATGCGCTCGCGGCCGAGGCCGAGGATGCCGAGGGCTTTGTAGACGGTGGAGTGGGCGCCTTCGCCGAGGACGACGCGGAGCGCGGGGGCGCCGAACAGTCCGGCGGCGCCGGCGTCCCAGCCCTGGCGGCGGAGGAGGTGGTCGCGTCCGGCGGCGAGGCCGCACAGGCTGGCGTTGGAGGTGCCGCCGACGAAGCCGGCGGCGGTGCCGGCCGGCAGGCCGAGCAGGTCGACGAGCCAGGCTTCGCAGACTTCCTCCAGCACGGAGGCGACGGGCGACATGACGTGCAGGGCGGCGTTCTGGTCCCAGGCGTCGCTCAGCCATTTGGCGGCGAGGGCGGCGGGGATGACGCCGCCGTTGACGAAGCCGAAGTAGCGGCCGCCGGTCTGGGCGACGGTGGCCGGCGAGCCGTGGCGGTGGAGCGTGGCGATTATGTCGTGCGGGTCGGATGGTCCGTCGGGCAGCGGCTCGCGGAAGGCTTCGAGCCCGGCGAGGGCTGCGGGCGCAGGTGAGACGGGCCGGTCGCATACGGTGCGCATGTAGTCGAGGGCATAGTTTTTCGCCTGTTCGTATAGATCCCAGTCCGTGGCGTGGCGGCGGAAGCGCCCGGAGATGTCGTCGGCAGCCATTTTGTCAGCCTCCTTTGGGGTGGATTCTATTCTATTGAACAGTATAATTCTGGGAAGGGGCGGGCGTCAAATGGGGGAGGGGAACTCGCCGCCGGAAGCGCGGGGCCAGCCCGCGCCGACTTTGCTGTTGGAGGATAATATTTTACCGGCGAAGAACCAAAACGTTATTACGCATTAAAGGGCGGTGGCAAAATTGACGGAAGCGGATGAACTGATAAAGGCGTTTTACGCGGGCCGCGATGAGGAACGGGCGCGGGGGATGGCGGCGTATATGAAGAATCAGTTTCCGTTTTTGGGGATAGGGAAGCCGGAGCGGGCGGGGCTGCAGCGGGGGTTCCTGCGCGGGACGAAGCAGGCGGGGCCGGTGGACCGGGAGCTGGTGGCGCGGCTGTGGGCGCTGCCGGAGCGGGAGTTCCAGTATCTGGCGGTCGATTACCTGACGGCGCTGAGTGGCGGGCTGGCGAAGGAGGACATCGGCTTGCTGGCCGGGCTGATCGCCGATAAATCCTGGTGGGACACGGTGGACGCGCTGGCGGCGAATGTGGCGGGGCCGCTGTGCGCGCGGCATCCGGGGCTGGTGGCGAGCCATATGCTGCCGTGGGCGGCGGGGGAGAATATCTGGCTGGCGCGGACGGCCATCCTGTTCCAGCTCAAGTATAAGGAAAGGACCGATACGCGGGTGTTGGCCCGGGTGATCGGCCTGACGGGCGGTACGAAGGAATTTTTCCTCAATAAGGCGATCGGCTGGGCGCTCAGAGAGTATTCGAAGACCGACCGGGAGTGGGTGCGGGGTTTTGTGGCCGGACATAGGCTGCACCCGCTGAGCGTGCGCGAGGGGAGCAAGTATCTCGGTTGACGGTCAATTCCGCATGGTGCCCCGACGGCGGTCCGCGGGAATTTTTCCTGCCCCGCAGGCAGGAAATGGCAGGGGGGCAAAGAATTATGACGCTGACAGGGGCTGCAGGGCGGCCCCTTCGCTACGGAGGGAGGACAAGCGGTAGATGCAGGCAAAGGCGTTGAGCGCGCTGCTGTTCGTTTATCTTGTGACGTATCTCGTGGACGCGTTTTATCCGTCGTCCGCCGGCCGCGGCGTGATGCTGGCCGCGATGGCCGGCGTCCATGCCATCGCCTACGGCAAGATGAAGAGGGCCAGCAGGTATGTGAGCGCGGTGCTCACGGTTGTGGGAACGGCGCTGCTCGTGGTGAGCGGGGCATCGGCCGGGGACTGGGTGGCCGCCATGCTCAACAACGCCTCGATCATCAGCCTGCTGCTGGCGGTGTCGCTGTTTACCATCCCGCTCCATTTCGAGCGCTATCACGAGGTGTTGTGCACGAGCCTGCCCCGCTTGGCCAGGTCGCCGTTCCAGTTTTACGCGGTCAGCCTGGGGTTTACGTCCGCGCTGACGTCGCTGCTGAACGTGGGGGGGCTGCCGTTCGTCTATAATCTGCTTAAGGATGTGGCCGGGAAGTACCCCGCCGGGGCGGTGGAAAAGTCGCTGATCCGGGGTATTTCGGCCAATATGCTCTGGTCGCCGGCGTTCATTTCGGTGGCGATCGTGATGCAGTACGCCGGCCTCACCTGGTTCGAGATGCTCCCCGGGGGCGCCGCGCTGGCGGTTGCGACCTTCGCGGTCGCGCTGGCGTTCGGGGCGGTGGAGTTCGCCGGCCGTGGGCAGGAGGACGGGGAAGGCACGGATGGCCGGCTGGCGGTGATGATGGGGAAGCTTTTCCTCCAGTTGGCGGTCCTGAGCGTCGTTATCTCCCTGCTCCAGTATTTTACCCGCAAGAGCGCGCTCGTCACCGTGCCGCTGGTGTCGTTCGCCGGGCCGCTGCTGCTGGCGCTGCTGTTTTCCCGCCTGGGCGTCTATCGCGCCCGGCTGCGGGAGTATTTCAAGGTCTCTTTGCCGAATGCCTACGGGGAGATGATCCTGTTCACGGCGTTCGGTTTCTGCGGTTATGCCTTGGGGTTGACGGACGTGAAGCATTATATCGTGCCCGTTATCGAGTATCTGGGCTTCGATTCGCCGTTGACGCTCATCCCGCTGATCACTTTTCTGACGGCTTTTCCGTGCCTGTTCGGCTTGCATCCGTTCCTCACCATTTCGACGCTGGCGATAGCGCTGCCGCCGGGCAGCGTGGCGCTGACGCCGGTCCAGATGGCGGGAGCTTTGACGATGGGTTATGTGGCGTACGCGAATATGTCGCCTTTTTCGATAATCAGCCTTGTCGTCGTCAGCCTTACCAGGGGCGATCCCATTGCGGCCAGCTTCCGCCAGAACTGGGCTTTCACGGTCGCGGCGACGCTGGCGGGGACGGCTGTCCTGACTTATCTGCCGTTGTGAGCATAGCCGTTATGTAAAAAAATATGGAAATTCATAAAAAACACTTGTCAAATAACCGGTAGCGTAATACAATGTATAATCATAAGAGACAAGTGTGCGAGCAACGAGGCTTTTTAGAGGGCAAAAAATTTGCTTTTTAAAAAGTTTCGTTTTTTTTCTGCGGGGGTGCGCCGCAGGACAGGCAGGCTTGTCGGCCGGAGGTGAGGAGCGGCCGAGGCAGGGCCGGACGGGCAATTTTATCATGCGGTTAATTAGGGAGGCAATGGTGTGAAAAAACGATATTTACGCGTGACTGGCATCGTCGCGGCAGTGTTTATGCTGGCCGCGCTTGTCGCCGGCTGCGGCGGCAGCAGTAGCAACGACATCAAGATCGGCGTCGTATACGAATTGACCGGCGGTACGGCCACGTTCGGCACGGCGGCCAGCAACGGCGCCAAGCTGGCGTTCAAGGAGATCAACGCCAAGGGCGGCGTGCTCGGCAAGCAAATTGCGGCCGTGGCGGCCGATAACAAGAGCGAGCCGGCCGAGTCGACCAACGCCATGACCAAGGTAATTTCGCAGGATAAGGTCATCGCGGTGACCGGCTTTACGACGAGCTCGAACGGCATCGCCGGTTCGACGGTGGCGGAAGCGAGCAAGATTCCTTTCGTGGCGGCGGCGACCACCAACCCGAAGGTGACCGTCGACGAGCAGACCGGCAAGGCCAAGGATTACACCTTCCGCGTGTGCTTCATCGACCCGTTCCAGGGCACGGTGGGCGCCAACTTCGCCCTGAATACGCTCAAGGTGAAGAAGGTGGCGGTGCTGATCGACAATTCCAGCGACTATAGCAAGGGGCTGGCTCAGTTCTTCAAGGAGGCGTTCGTTAGGGGCGGCGGCACCATCCTCGCCGAGGAGGCTTACCTGCAGAAGGACCAGGATTTCAAGACCATCCTGACGAAGGTGAAAGCCGTCAATCCCGAGATGGTCTACGTGCCCGGCTATTATGAGGAGGTGGGCAAGATCATCAAGCAGGCCCGCGAGCTTGGCATAACCGTCCCGTTCGTGGGCGGCGACGGCTGGGATTCGCCGAAGCTGGCGGAGATCGCCGGCGCTGCGCCTCTGAACGGCACGTATTTCACGAACCATTATTCGGTGGAGGATACCAGCCCGAAGTCGAAGGCGTTCGTGGAGGCGTACAAGAAGGAGTTCGGCCTGGTGCCCGACGCCATGGCGGTGCTGGGCTATGACGCCGCGTACGTGCTGGCGGACGCCATCAAGCGGGCGGGCAGCACGGAGCCGGCCAAGATCCGCGAGGCGCTGGCCGCGACCAAGGATTTCGAGGGCGTGACCGGCAAGCTGACGCTGAACGCGACCCATGACGCGGTCAAGAGCGCGGTCATCATCGAGTTCAAGGACGGCAAGCAGGTCTACAAGGCGACGGTCAATCCGTAGCCAGGCAGGCGAAACCCCCTACGCCGAAAAGGCGGAGGGGGTTTTTATTTGCGGCGGTACGTGGGTGCACGGTGCGGCGGCCGGCGCGGCGCAGCGCAGGTTTTCGGCTTGTCATCCACGGGGCCGGCCGTAGCCACCGTCCCCGAAGCGGGTGCAGCCCCAGCGGTAGAAGGCGATGAAGATTCGCGATATGAGGAAGGTGAGAGTGAGGGTGTAGAAGCTGGTGAACCAGGTCCAGTTGAGGTATTTGATCAGGTCGGTGTATCGCTCCAGCGGGTATTCGAGGGCGGTGATGCCGGCGCTATAGAGCAGGGCGTAGCCGACGATGGCCGGGAGGCCGCGCGTCCTTGTCACCTGGTTGTAGAGGATGCACAGGACGGGGAAGACCCACAGCTCGAAGAGGATGCTGGTATCGTAGTACTGCGGGAGGAGCCTGTAGGGATAGTCTATCAGGTCGAGGCTGACGACGGCGCTGCCCCAGATGAAATCGAGGGTGCATTTGAACAGGAAGATTGCCACCCAGTCGCGGAAATAGCGCCAGTCGACGGCGAAGACGAACAGCAGCAGGGCTATTGCCGCGGCGGCGGCGGTGATTATTTGTTCGGGGGTGAGTGTCACTGGCCGCGCCCCTTCCCGGCAGAGCAGTTTTTATTAGTATTGCCGGGCGGCCGATAAAATTGCATCCGCGGGCTAGGTCAGCTGCCGGTCGTCCTGGCCGACGGTTATGGTTTTGTCGTTGTCGGCGGTGCGGGGGCCGTCGTGGAACTGGCCTTGGGGGTTGAAGTTCGATTCGTAGCCGAGCTGGTCTTTGTCGACCGCCGTCCAGGGGGATTTGCGCCGTTGCGGCATTGTTACCACCTCCGGTAATAGTCTGCCTCGGCGGGGAAAGAAAAACCCGCGCCTTGCGGGCGCGGGGCCTATGGGCAGGTTAGGGTTTTCTAGCGGCGATTTCCTCGAACATGCCGGGAAGATGCTCGCGGGCGACGGGCGGCGGGGGCATCCGCAGCCGTGATACGGCAGACGGGGCTTTTATCGCCGTTTTTGTATGATATTTTTATGTTAATGGCAGATACTAAGAGGAAAATTATGTTTATGGGCGAATAGTATTCCCATTGGAGGGTTTTCCATGTCTATCGGCGCTAATCTGGCCCACATCAGGCATAATATAGATTTAGCCGCCGCCAGGCGGCGGGAAGCGCCCGTCACGGGGCCCGGCGTCAAGGTGGTGGCCGTGACGAAGAATCGCGACGCGGCGGCCGTACGGGAAGTTCTGGCGGCCGGAGCGACGGCGGTGGGCGAGAACCGGGTGCAGGAGGCGGCGACCAAGGCCGTGCTGCTGCCGCCGGCGGAGTGGCATCTGATCGGCCATTTGCAGACGAACAAGGTCCGCCAGGCGGTGCCGCTGTTTTCGCTGATCCATTCGCTGGACAGCGAGCGGCTGGCGCTGGAGGTGGAGCGGGCGGCGGCCAGGGCGGACAAGCGCCAGGACGTGCTCATCCAGGTGAATGTGGCCGGCGAGGATACTAAGTCGGGCGTAGCGCCGGACGAAATGACGGCTCTGGCGGCGCTGGTGAGCGGCCTGCCGCATGTGCGGCTGTGCGGGCTGATGACGATGGCGCCTTTTTACGAGGATGTGGAGGAGGCCCGGCCGGTGTTCCGCGAGCTGTACCGGATGTTCGCGGCCTTGCGGGCGGCCGCGCTGCCCAATACGGATATCGAATGGCTGTCAATGGGGATGACGAACGATTATAGCGTGGCTGTGGAGGAAGGGGCCAATCTGGTGCGCATCGGCACGGCGATCTTCGGGCCGCGCCACTATTGAAGGGGGTATACGTCGTGAAGATTATGGAGAAGATTTGGGGCAGCCTGGGTCTTTTCGAGCCGGTCGAGACGGTGGAGGAGGAGCGCCCCCGCCTGGAGGAGCCGGAAAATAAAGGGAAGAGGGGCGGGAATATCGTGAATTTGCCGACAGCCCAGCCCAAACAGATCAAGGTGATGGTGGTGGAGCCGGTCGTTTTCGACGATGCCCAGCATGTCGCCGACCATTTGAAGAACCGCAAGCCGGTGGTGGTAAACTTGGAGAATACGGACAAGGACGTGGCCAAGCGGATGATTGATTTCATCAGCGGCACGACGTATGCTCTCGGGGGCCAGATCCAGAAGATCGGCAACAATATTTTCTTGTGCGCGCCCAATAATGTGGATGTAGCTTACAACAGCCGCGAGGAGAACCTGGAACGGACGATCCTGCCCTGGAGCAGTAAGCAGTAGCCATTTTTCCGGCCGCCTTATTCGGGAGGAAGAGTATGCTGACAGGTAAGAAGATAGGTTTCGTCGGCGGCGGGGCGATGGCCGAGGCGCTGACCCGCGGGGTGCTGCAGGCCGGCCTGGTGGCCGCGGACCAGGTGACGATCGGCGATGTGGCGACAGAGCGGCTGGAGTATCTGGCCGGGACTTACGGGGTCAAGACGACGCTGGATACGGCCGCGCTGACGGCCAAGGCGGACGTGCTGTTCCTGACGGTGAAGCCGCAGGTTATCGGTTCGGTGCTTGATTTCATCGCGCCGGCGGTGAGGAAGACGACGCTGGTGATTTCGGTGGCGGCCGGCGTTACGCTGGCGACGCTGGAGGCGAAGCTGCCCGGGGTGCCGGTGGTGCGGGTGATGCCGAACACGGCGGTGGCCGTGGGGGCGGGGATGAGCGCGATCGCCCTCGGCGCGCACGCCGATGCGGCGGCCGGCGATGTGGCGATGGCGGTGTTCGCTGCCGTGGGCCGGGCGGTGAAGGTGAATGAGGACGCGATGGACGCTGTGACGGGGTTGTCGGGCAGCGGGCCGGCGTTTGCCTATGTGATGATCGATGCGCTGGCCGACGCCGGGGTACGGGTGGGTTTCCCGCGCCAGCTGGCGATCACGCTGGCGGCCCAGACGCTGTTCGGGGCGGCGAAGATGGTGCTGGAGACGGGCGAACACCCGGCGCGGCTGCGCGATATGGTGACGTCGCCGGCCGGGACGACGATCGCCGGCGTGCATGTGCTGGAGCAGAAGGGCGTCCGGGCCGCGTTGATGGATGCGGTGGTGGCCGCTACGGAGCGTTCGCGCGAGATGGGACAGAAGCATAAATGAGCGAACGGGAAAAGATTCTGCGCTTTTACCGCGCCAGCGGCGAGTCCGATCTGGCCGCCCGGCTGGTGGACCTGGCCGAGGGAGCTTTAAGGAGCAGACGGTATAAGGTGAGCGAGTTCCTCGATCCGTTCGGCTACAGTATCGCCGAGACGGTGGCCGCCCATTATCCGCGGGTGAGGCTGGAGGCGGACGGCGGCTATCCGGGGGCGGAACGGTTGCGGGTCGCGTTCGCGGCGGAGGATTTCCGCGGCAAGGTGGATTTCGAGCTGGCGGCGCTGGCGGCCGAGGTGGATGTGCGTTATTACAGCATCGGCCACCGCGATGTGCTCGGGGCGGTGCTGGCCCTGGGCGTGAAGCGCGAGGTGGTGGGCGATATCGTGATGGGCGGCCGGGGCTGCCAGATGGTGTGCGACGCGTCGCTGGCGGAGTTCATCAAGGATAATCTCCGCAAGATCGGCGCCGCGCCGGTGGAGCCGGCGGATATCGCGCTGGCGGATATCGCGCCGCGCGAGGAGAAGGTGAAGGAGATCCGCGCGACGGTGGCGTCGCTCAGGCTGGATACGGTCGCGGCGGCCGGCTTCGGGACGTCGCGCAGCCAGATGGCGGAGGAGATCGAGGCCGCGAAGGTGAAATTGAACTGGCAGGATGCCAAGGGACCCGCCCAGGCGGTCAAGGCGGGGGATGTCATTTCGATGCGCGGCCGCGGCCGGGTCGAGGTGGTGGAGATTCTCGGCCAGACCAAAAAGGGCCGTACGAGTATATACCTCAAACGGTTTATATAGGGGAGAATAGCAGCGACTGATGGGAAAGCCCCGATGCAAGGCGGACGCCGCAGCTGGGCTTTATAACCGGTCGCCAAAGGAGTGTGGCACTTGCTAACACCGCTGGACATCCACAATAAGGAGTTCGGCCGTAGCTTTCGCGGCTACAACGAGGAAGAGGTGGACTCGTTCCTCGACGAGGTCGTCAAGGATTACGAGAAGCTGTACCGCGAGAACATCGAGCTGAAGGAAACGGTGGACAGGTTAAACAGCAAGCTTGAGCATTACCAGACGATGGAGAGCACCCTGCACAATACGCTGGTCATCGCCCAGGAGACGGCCGAGGAGGTCAAGCTCAACGCCCGGAAGGAGAGCGAGCTCCAGCTCAAGGAAGCGGAGATTCGCGCCCAGAAGCTGGTGGAAGAGTCGATGGCCAAGGTCCGCCGCGTGCAGTCCGAGTATGAGGAACTGCAGCGCCAGGTCCAGGTGGCCAAGACGCGGATGCGCGCGCTATTGCAGGCCCAGATGGAGATGCTGCAGAAGGCGGAAGAGAGCGACGGCTGATGGTGGACTGGGCGGCGCTTGACGTGCGGGAGGGACCTGCCGGCGTGACGTTCAAGGTGCGCGTCCAGCCGCGCGCGTCGCGCTCGGCGGTGACCGGCCTGGCCGGCGACGCCGTCCGCGTGGCCCTGACGTCGCCGCCGGTGGAGGGCGCGGCCAACGCGGCCTGCACGGTGTTTTTCGCGGCTCTGCTGGGGGTGGCCAAAAGCCGCGTGAGCATTGTCGCCGGGTTGAAGAGCCGCAATAAGACGCTGCAGGTGGCCGGCTTGGATAAGGCGGCCCTTTTTGCTGCGCTGGCGACGGTAAAGTTTGACTAATTGCGACCCGGTCGTATATAATACAGTGTATACAGTATTTCCATAGGGCAAAGGCAATGACGGAGACAATAGCGGTCTGAGTCTTCACAGCGAGCCGGGGGCGGTGGGAGCCCGGCAGGACGGATGCGGCGAAGATCACTCCCGAGCCGCGGACCGAAGGCAGTAGGCTCCGCCGCGTGACGGGCGTTAGACGTTTCGAGTGGCAGAAGGCAAGTAGGGTGGTACCGCGAGATAACCTCGTCCCTTTAGGGAGGAGGCTTTTTATTTTGGCGGCCGTTGATGAGCGCCCATCTGCGGCGTTAGGTCTGCGGGTACTTGCTAGCGTACGTCCGATACGCGTCGCGGCGTGTCCTCGACCTGCCTTGCATCTGGGCACTCCTGAACGGCCGCGGCGCAAGGATAACGGAATACGGTGGGGCTGCGGATAGGATGTTTGTTAGTTTGGAATTATTGTAGTGCGATATTAAACGGAGGTGGCTGGGGTGGATTACAGCAAGACGTTGATTTTGCCGCAGACGGAGTTCCCGATGCGGGCGAATCTGCCGGAGCGGGAGCCGGAGCTTTTGAAATACTGGCAGGAGAACGAAATTTACTGGAAGAAACAGGCGGCGTCGAAGGGCAAGAAGAAGTTCGTCCTCCACGACGGGCCGCCGTACGCCAACGGCAATATCCATATCGGCACGGCGCTGAACAAGGTGCTGAAGGATATCATCATCAAGTACAAGGCGCTGCGGGGCTTCGACGCGCCGTATGTGCCGGGCTGGGATACGCACGGGATGCCGATCGAGCACGCGGCGATCAAGATTCTCGGCCTGAACCGCAGCGAGCTGAAGGCCCTCGATCTCAGGCGCGAGTGCCGGCAGTACGCGCTGAAGTGCCTGGATATGCAGCGCGAGGATTTCAAGCGCCTGGGGGTCCAGGGGGACTGGGACGACCCGTACATCACGCTCAAGCCGTCGTTCGAGGCCAAGCAGATCGAGGTCTTCGGGGCGATGGCCAAGAAGGGCTATATTTACAAGGGCCTGAAGGCGGTGTACTGGTGCACGACGTGCGAGACGGCGCTGGCCGAGGCGGAGATCGAGTACGCGGAGAAGAAGTCGTTTTCGATTTATGTGAAGTTCCCGCTGATTGACGATAAGGGCAACCTGCCGGTGGGGGTGGACGCCGGGAGCGTGTACTGCGTCATCTGGACGACGACGCCGTGGACGCTGCCGGCTAACACGGCCATCGCCGTGCATCCGGAGTTCGACTATGTGTGGGTGCGGTTCGGCAGCGAGGTGTACCTGCTGGCGGCCGAGCTGGTGAAGGGCGTGGCCGCGGCCAATAACCTCGGCGAGTACGAGATCATCGGCGAGCCGATGAAGGGGGCGGCGCTGCTGGGGATGGTGTTCAGCCACCCGTTCGTGGACCGCGAGTCGCCGATCGTCACCGGCGAATATGTGACGCTGGAGGCGGGCACGGGCTGCGTGCACACCGCTCCCGGGCACGGGGCGGAGGACTTCGAGACCGGGGTGAAGTTCGGCCTGCCGGTCATCAACCCGGTGGACCACGCCGGCCGGTTCACGGCCGAAGGCGGCAAGTTCAAGGGGCTGTTCGTCGAGGACGCCAATGTGCCCATCCTCAAGGAGGTGGCCGAACGGGGCCTGCTGCTCGGCAAGGGGTCGTTGCGCCACCAGTACGCGCATTGCTGGCGGTGCAAGAATCCGGTGATTTTCCGGGCGACCGAGCAGTGGTTCGCGTCGGTGGAGGGGTTCCGCGAGCAGGCGCTGCAGGCGATCGCCGACGTGCAGTGGATCCCGCCGTGGGGCGAGGAGCGCATCCACAATATGGTGGCCGACCGCCAGGACTGGTGCATTTCCCGCCAGCGCGTCTGGGGGGTGCCGATCCCGATTTTCTATTGCACGGAGTGCGGCGAGCATGTGGTGAACGATACGACGATCGACGCGGTGAAGGAGCTGTTCGCCCGCGAGGGTTCGGACGCGTGGTGGCAGTACGACGCGGCCGAAATCCTGCCGCAGGGCTTCAAGTGCGGCAAGTGCGGCCATGATAAGTTCCGCAAGGAGACGGATATCATGGACGTGTGGTTCGACAGCGGGTCGAGCTGGGCGGCGGTGGCCGAGGTGCGGCCGGAGCTGGAGCTGCCGACGTCGATGTATCTGGAGGGCAGCGACCAGCATCGCGGCTGGTTCCAGTCGTCGCTGCTGACGTCGGTGGCGACGCGGGGCCGGGCGCCGTACGAGTCGGTGCTGACCCACGGGTTCGTGGTCGACGGCGAGGGCCGCAAGATGAGCAAGTCGCTCGGCAACAGCATTTTCCCGCAGGAGGTCATCAAGCAGTACGGGGCGGAGATCCTCCGCCTGTGGGTGGCGTCGGCCGACTACAAGACCGATATCCGCATTTCGAACGATATATTGAAGCAGTTGGCCGAGGTGTATCGCAAGATCCGCAATACCTTCCGCTTCATCCTCGGCAATCTGGCCGACTTCGACCCGGAGAAGGACCGGGTGGCGTACGGCGAGCTGCTGGAGCTCGACCGCTGGGCGCTCATGCGCCTGGAGCAGGTGCGCCAGAAGGTTACGAAGGCGTACGACGATTACGAGTTCCATCTCCTTTACCATACGGTGCACAATTTCTGCACGGTCGACCTGTCGGCCATTTACCTCGATATCCTCAAGGACCGGCTGTACACGGCGGTGCCGGGGGCGAGCGAGCGACGGGCGGCGCAGACGGCGATGTACGAGATCCTGGTGACGCTGGTGGCGATGCTGTCGCCGGTGCTGTCGTTCACGACCGAGGAGGTCTGGCAGCACATGCCTAAACCTGCGGATATGCCGGAGAGCGTGCAGATGGTGCTGTGGCCGAAGGAGCGGCCCGAGTACCTGGACGCCGCCCTGGAGGCGAAGTGGGACAAAATCCTGGCGCTGAGGGGCGAGATCACCAAGGCGCTGGAGAACGCCCGCCGGGCCAAGACGATCGGCCATTCGCTGGACGCGAAGGTCGCGCTATGGGCGGACGGCGAGGATTACCGCCAGCTGCTGGCGGTAAAGGACGACCTGGCGACCATCCTGATCGTGTCGCAGGTGGAGGTGGCCGAAGGCGTGGCCACGGCGCCGCCGGCCGCGTACCGCGCCGCGGAGCTGGCCCTGGCCGTCGGCGTGGCGCCGGCGACGGGCGCGAAGTGCGAGCGGTGCTGGATGTACAACGAGGCGGTGGGGACGGACGCGGACCACGCGGCGCTGTGCCCGCGGTGCGCGGCGGCCGTGAGGCGGCTGTAGGGCGAAAGCTGAGACCCCCGGAACGGAAGTCCCGGGGGTTTTTGTATGGCAGCGGCTATTGACGGGGAGGGGCCGGTTGCTGTGAGGGTGTTTCCGTGAAGCGTTTGGAGGGCTGAAAAGGTGGCGTTCGGCGGGAGAATGTAAATACGACTACAGACTTGTTGGGATATCCTGGGTTATCCTATTAGGAAAGGAGGGAATGCCATGAGAATTGTCCGCAAGGAGGACTTGGCGGCCGACCTGCTGGTCATCGGCGGCGGCACGGCCGGCCCGATGGCGGCCCTGAAAGCGAAGATGAAGAACCCGGCCCTGGATGTGCTGCTGGTCGATAAGGCCACTGTCCGGCGCGGCGGCTCGATCTGCCGCGGCATGGACGCGTTCAACAATGTCACCGTCCCCGGCGTGGCGACGGTACAGCAGTATATCGACTCGATCGACCTGATGAGCGACGGGATTGCCGATCCTAACATCAGCAAGGTCGTGGCGGAGAAAAGCTTCGCTATCCTCCGCGAGCTGGAGGAGTGGGGGGTGGCGACCTTCCCCAGGGATGCCGACGGGAACTATATGGTGCAGAAGTTTCATCCCAAAGGCGCTTTCCTGGCCGAGATGCGCGGCGACATCAAGCCGGCGATGGCCAAGCTGCTGGCGGAGCGCGGCGTGCGGGTGCTGAACCGGACGATGGCCACCCGCCTGTTCGCTGCCGGCGGCCGGGTCGCGGGCGCGGCCTTGTTCAATATCCGCAGCGGCGTCTTCCAGTTATGCCGGGCGAAGGCGGTCATCCTCTGTACGGGCGGCCAGGGGCGGTTCGGATTGCCGGACTCGGGCTATTTGTTCGGGACCTTTGACTGCCCGTTCAATGCCGGCGAGGGGTACGCGATGGTGTATCATGCCGGCGGGGAGCTAGCCAACATGGAGTACAACGATGTGTCGCCGATGCTGAAGGATTACGAGGGCCCGGGCCATTCGACCTTCATCCGCCACGGCGGTTATCTGGTGAATTCCCTCGGCGAGCGGTTCATGGCGAAGTATTCCCCCGAGTTCCTCGAACGGGCGCCATCGGGTATCCGCGAGCGGGCGATGCGCACCGAACTCAGGGAGGGACGCGGGCCGATCTATTACGATCTCCGCCATTTGTCGCCAGAAACGGTCGAGCTTATCAAAGAGGGCATTTTCGCGGCCGAGCGCCCGACGGAGAAGGATTTTTTCGCCCTCAAGGGGATCGATATCGGCAAGGATCTGATCGAGTTGACGCTGTCCGGCCCCAATATGTGCGGCGGGCATGGTCCGACGGGGGCGCTGGTGGGCGTGAACGCCGAGACGCGGGTGGAGAACTTGTACGCCGCCGGCGACGTGGCGTCGACCGGGTGGGGGTTCGTCGGCGCGGCCTGGGTTTTCGGCACCGTAGCGGCCGAGGACGCTGCCGGCCGTATGCCGGCACTGGCGTTCGCGGCCCCGGACAACCGGGAGGTGGCGCAGGAGCTGGCGCGGCTGCGGGCGCCGCTGGGCCGGGAGGACGGCTTCGACCCCGAGGAGATGGAGTATAAGGTCCGGCGGATTATCAAGCCGCATCTGACGTCGCCGAAGAGCGAGGCGCGGCTGCAGGCGGCGCTGCGGGCGGTGGAAGGGTTCCGCGCCGATATGGACAAGGTGAGGGCGCGCGATTACCACGAGGTGATGAAGTGCGTGGAGGTCGCGGCGATCATCGATACCCTGGAGATGGCGGTGCGCGCGTCGCTGGCCCGCAAGGAGAGCCGGTGGGGGTACGGGCATTACCGTATCGAGCATCCGGAGAAGGACGCCGCCTGGGCAAAGAAATACGCCGTGGTGGCGAAGGATATGGCTACCGGCGGCATGGTCACGTATGCGAAGCCGGTTCCCGAATACCGCGGTTGACGGCCGGGAGGAGCGATAATATGGGTATAAAGGTGGACAAGGAGAAGTGCGTCGGCTGCGGGCGTTGCGCGGACGAATGCCCCGGGGACGTGATCCGCATGGATCGGCGCCGGAAGCTGCCGTACAATAAGTACAAGAACGACTGCTGGTACTGCGGCGTGTGCGAGCAGGAGTGCCCGACAGGCGCCGCGAAGATGGAGTTTCCCTGCCTGATCGTTTAGCTGTGGCGAAAGATTTTGCGAGGAGGAAGATGGATGAACTGCGTGGACAGAAAACCGTCGCCGCTGTTAGCCTTTATATCGTTCGTGATTCCGGTGGCGGTGATCCTGTACGGGACTGCTATCCTAAAAGTCGGCGCAATCCTGCCGCTGGTGGCGGCGACGGCCATTGCCTGCGGCTTCGGGGCTTGGTTCGGCTATTCGTGGGACGAGATGCAGACCGGCATGTTCGAGGCTATTTCGCGGATCCTGGTGGCGATTCTCATTCTGATCGCCGTAGGGATGCTGATCGGCGCCTGGATATTGGCGGGCACCATCCCGACGATCATTTACTGGGGCCTGACGCTGATCTCGCCGAGCAGCTTTTTGATGACCACTTTCCTGCTGTGCGTGGTCGCCTCGACGGCTACCGGCACGTCCTTCGGGACGATGGGGACGGTGGGCGTAGCGCTGCTGGGCGTGGGCCAGGCGCTGGGGTATCCGCTGCCGATGGTGGTAGGCTCGATCGTCGCCGGGGCGTATTTCGGCGACAAGATGTCGCCGGTGTCGGATTCGACCAACATCACGGCGTCGATCTGCGAGGTGGAGCTGTTTCCGCATATCGCGTCGATGATGTGGACGACTATCCCGGCGGCCGTAGTTTCCGCCTTGATTTATCTGGCGATGGGCATGCAGCACGCCGGCGGCGCCGAGGCCGGCAACATCCCGGTCATCCTGCAGGCGATCGCCGGCAAGTTCAATCTTTCGTTGTGGACGCTGCTGCCGCCGGCGCTCCTGATGATCCTGGCCTACCGCCGCATGCCGGCGGTGCCGCTGCTGTTCCTGTGCGTGGCCGTCGGCCTGGCGGTGGCGTGGGTGCTGCAGGGGAGCACGGTTAAGGATATGATTCAGGCGTGCATGTCCGGGTATGTGGCGAAAACAGGCGTGAAGCAGGTGGACGTGCTGCTGACCCGCGGCGGGCTCAACAGTATCATGGGTACGCTGGTGCTGCTGATCACCGGGGTCGCCTTCGGCGGCGTGCTGGAGAAGATCCGCACCCTCGCGGTCCTGATCGAGGCGGCCGCCCGCTGGGCCAAGAATACCGGCCGCCTGGTGGTTTCCGTCCTGGCGGCGAGCTATATCATGCTGCTGGGGACAGGCAGCCAGATGGTGGCGGTGATCATCCCCGGCCGGGCGTTCGTGCCGGTGTTCAAGGAGAAGAACATCAGCCTGCGCGTCCTGTCCCGGACCTGCGAGGACGGCGGCACGATCGGCTGCCCGTTGATCCCGTGGAGCGTGCACGCTTTTTACATTTCGGCCGTCCTCGGCGTCAGCGCGTACGAGTTCGCCCCGTACGCCCTGCTGAACTGGATCGTGCCGCTGTTTTCCATCCTGTACGGCTACACCGGCATAGGAATCTGGCGCAGCGACGGCACGCCGGCCCGCAGGCCGGAAAAACCGGCGGCGAGCGGCCAATAGCCGCCCGCCGGTTCATGTCCCTGACGCCAGGATACTGAGTTTGTTTACGTCGCGGACGAATATCTGATGGTTCCTGATGCCGAGGATTTCTTCGTGTTTCATGATTCTGATCGCCTGGTTGACCGTCACGCGGTGAAGGCCAAGAACGGCGGCAATATCCTCTTGCGTTATGGGCAGGGAATTGTTCCCTGCCTTTTGTTTCGTCTGATACAGGAGGTAGATGAGTTTCGCGACGCGGCCGACCGGCTTGCAGAACAGGGAGTCTTCAATCTGGCAGGAGAGGATGTGCACCTTGCGGGTCAGGGTGGTTACAAGCGATAAGGCTGCGGCCGGGTTGCGGGCGAACAGCTCGTGCAGCGTCTCGCGGGCGAACAGGTATACCTCGCAGTCAGTGACCGCCTGAAAAAAGTAGGCGCACGGCTTGCGGTTGAAGAGGGGCGTCTCGCCGAACAGGCAGGCGGCGGCCAGGAACCAGACAGTTTTTTGCTGGCCGTCGTCGCTCACGGCGAGCGTTTTTATTTCGCCGTTCCGCAAATAATACAGGTGTTCGAGTATTTGCCCCGAGCGGATTATCAGTTCGTTTTTGCGGTAATTGCGCCTGCTGGCCAGTTCGAGGATGTTTTCCCATGGCGAGGGGTCGGGGGAGTTGATCCAGGGCAGGGACAACAGGGCGAATTCCGGCGTTGATTCTCCGTAGGGCATGGTTCTTCACTCTTTCGTAGTTTGATCCTCGGCACCGGCGAGCGGCGAGGGCGCGTATAGGATATTTCGCTGGCCGGGGCGACAATCCTGTCAGCGGCGTGATAGTTTGCCGCCCGTCGGGCCTAATTATTTGCGGCCGGCGTGGAGATACTAGGGCTGTATGGAGGTTTGCCGATGGCCGTGGAGACTGATAAGGCGAACGTGATCGTGGCCCAGCTGGAGCGGCTGGCGTGCTACCTGGAAAAGATGAATGTCGCCGGGTACGTGGAGCTGATGCAGCGGCCGGCGCGGCTGCTGTTCCTGAATTTCGCCGCCGGGCTGGCGCGGGGCCTGGGGATCGCCATCGGGGCGACGCTGATTTTCGCGTTGATGGTCGAGATCTTGCGACGGGTCATCCTTCTGAATATCCCCGGCATCGGCGGCTTCATCGCGGAACTTATAAAGATTGTGGAGGAGACGAACGGCAAGAGGCCTTTTTAAGACCGGCTATAAAAAGTCAAGTGGGAAGGAACGTTACATGGCCGGGAGATAAGGAGCGTTGTCCCGAAGAACAGCAAAAATGATGGAAGTCATTTTGCGGCAGACATGACCGACAGCGGTCATGTGGGACTTTCCA